>CAXXQY010000035.1:0-15796 GCA_963674515.2 bacterium | reverse complement strand
CATAGATGAAGTCCGAATGCAAATAGACAACCCTGTCCGGCCAGAGATCTGTTCCGCCCGAACCGCAATGTTCCACTTCATAATTCCTATATCCTGAATGTTGATCATTAAATGCAAAGTTCACAGTATAAATGGTATTCTGATCGAGCGAAAATGCCAACTGGGTTGTTGAAAAACGGTTGGTTGAATTGCCAAAAAGCACATAATCATTCTCAAACACATTGGTTCCGCTGCTGTCATAACGTGCCAGTACAAGTTTATGGTCAATTTCGCCTGTCAGACCGAACGTAATCATCGCTGCGCTGTTATCTTCCAATACAACCAGCGGGGAAGGAGAACCAAGGTATGAATTCCCACGAAAACTAACACCACCAGGATGCCAAAATGGATTCATATCCTCATCCAACCGTTGTACAACAAAACCTGCCTGAGTATAAAGATTTCCAGTTTGATCGTGCAAAAGTATTTGAGGATTCCCATATCCTGTTTCTATGGAACCGTCCATAACAATGGTATTGTCAGGAAATACTCTTGTGCCGTCTACCAATACATGTTGCCCTGCCATTCTACCACCTGTAGGATCATAACGTTCTTTCCAGATGACGTACACGCCCCCTTCACCATCTGCCAATACCCCAGGTGGATCACCCATAAAGGTTGTTCCGATGTAAATGTTCTCATCGGGGAACTTCATACTGCCATCCGCATTCACACCGCACAGGTTCAAATCGTTTGTTCCCAATTCAAACAAGGAGAATAATCCTCCAGCTCCATCGGGATAGACATAACGAGGTACAAGATCGATAGTTGTTTGGTAAACCTCTGTTGGAACTGAAACAGGAACACCTTGTGGACCCCATAAACGTTCACCATTGGCGAATAACTTCTGCGTGTAAAACTGACCGTTGCCAGAGATTTCATCATTCTGTACAACCACCAGCAAACAACCCATTTCTCCTGCTATTCCACCGTTACACCGTCCGGAATGCTCCAATCCTTCAAGAACATTCAACCCATTATCGCCGAAAAGCAAGTAGCCATCAGCGTCGATATGCTGCACCTTGCAGTTGTAATCATAGGTATAGAGAATCCACGCTCCGCCCATTTCGTCGGCGACCAACGCCCAGTCACTCACCAATTCACCGGGGTTGGCGATCAAACCATCAGGGATCCATTGGGCGTGGAGGTGTGAGGGGATCATGACGTACAATAAGAAGGCGGCAAGGAAGGTTATCCGTTTTATCATTGGATGTTTGTGACAGGGTCTCATTGGAATCTCATCGCTGTACCATACAACTGCTTCAATGTACGATGAAAAAGGATTGTATTCAGTATTTTGCATCAATGAATACTACAAGACTTTGGCCCGAGTGCTTGCCACTCGGGTGTCTCTCTTCTTCTGGAAATTCCGTAAACGCCCAATCCATTGTCATCCTCTGCCAGTACGGATACATGGAGACACCCGAGTGGCAAACACACGGGCCAAAGTCGGGTTTCTCTCTTCTTCTGGAAATTCCGTAAACGCCCAATCCCTTGTCATCCCCTGCCAGTACGGATACATGGAGACACCCGAGTGGCAAGCACACGGGCCAAAGTCGGGTTTCTCTCTTCTTCTGGAAATTCCGTAAACGCCCAATCCCTTGTCATCCTCTGCCAGTACGGATACATGGAGACACCCGAGTGGCAAGCACACGGGCCAAAGTCGGGTTTCTCTCTTCTTCTGGAAATTCCGTAAACGCCCAATCCATTGTCATCCCCTGCCAGTATGGATACATGGAGACACCCGAGTGGCAAGCACACGGGCCAAAGTCGGGTTTCTCTCTTCTTCTGGAAATTCCGTAAACGCCCAATCCCTTGTCATCCCCTGCCAGTATGGATACATGGAGACACCCGAGTGGCAAGCACACGGGCCAAAGTCGCCGAAAGTAAGTTGGGGGCATCAATGCCCGGTCATTCTTTCGCGTTTTTCGTGTATTTCGCGGTTATTCTTTTATATGCGTCGTCTGTCGGGAACAGAAACAACTCCGGCAGACATCTCATCAATGACATATAAGACATGCCCCTATTGGCTTGAACCGAGCGTAGCGCAGTTTGCCAAGCACGGTGTCCAACAGGGATTGGTGAATAAGATTTGGAAGGAGATTGCTTCGATCTTTTGCATGAACGATAACAACATACAAAAGATTTCGCTACTACGAGTAACAGGTCGCCCTGGTTTCTGTTGACACCCCGATCCGCTGGCCAGCGGATCGGGGCACACAAAATCCTCCTTTACCATATGGTGGCATGGATAGTATTCAACCCTCCCGCCAACTTTCACAGGCAACAGTTGGATTCCACGCCTCCAGCATAAGCAAAATATGAAGCAGACCATACTCCGTTGCATGACTTCGGAGTACGGTTTTGTTATTTTGTAACTGTTAAGAAAATGCCAACGATCACCAGGGTGCGAAAATGACTGCAGGAAAATGGATTATTCAGGTTTTCTTGTGTTTGTGGCTGCCGCTTGCCTGTTTTGCGCAGCACAGTTCTAATATCGATTCGGTTACGACCATGTACGATACCTGGACGTCGGCGATGGACATCGATGTAGCAGGAGACTATGCATACCTGGCGACGTTTGATGACGGCCTGCGGATAATAGACATTTCGGACAGTGAGAATCCGGTTGAGGTGGGAAAATACTACTATCCTCAATGGGAGTACTGCTACATTTACAATGTCCGTGTGGAAGGCTCATACGCGTATGTGAACAGGAATGATCGACGGTTCCAGGTGCTTGATATTTCCGATCCTGAATCTCCGCAAGAGCTGGGATATTATGATTATGACAATCGATTTCTCTGGATTGAGATCAATGGGGATTGTGCTTATCTATCGACGTTTAACGATTCCCTCGTGATCCTGGACATTTCCGATCCAATGAGCCCGGAGTATATCGGTGGCTATGCACTGGATAATTTTATACAGGATGTTGAGATTGGTGGAAACCTTGCCTTCGTCGTTGATGGCCCTCTGAAGATCCTTGATATTTCCAATCCTGCATCCCCGAGTTTACTTTCGACCCACGGTGGAGGGGGCCGTAATTTCAGTGAAGTGGAAGTGGTCGGAAACTATGCATACTTGAGTAATAGTATTGTTCTCAGGATCCTGGATATTTCCGATCCTTCTAATCCAGTTATGGTTGGTGAATGTTTTGCTGAAGGTGGATCGATTTGTGCTTCAGGTGATTATATATACAAGATGAATTATGATCATGTGCAGGTAATCGATGTCAGCGATCCATCCGATCCAGTGGAAATGGGCGCAATGGCGCTGCCGGATTTTAATACTGCCACTATTTCCGGATCATTGCTTTATATCATGTGCAGTGTAAATGGC
The DNA here is from genome assembly GCA_963674515.2 of bacterium. Classification (GTDB taxonomy): domain Bacteria; phylum Electryoneota; class Electryoneia; order Electryoneales; family Electryoneaceae. The sequence continues at coordinate 12,415 of CAXXQY010000035.1, read as the reverse complement.
TTGCATATCGTGGATGTATCCAATCCAGACTACCCTGTGGAAACCGGAGAATTAAATCCAGGTACGGTCTACGAAGTAGTGACAGTGGGTGATTACGCCTACATTGCCATGCACGATGCTGGGGTGAGGATTGTGGACATCTCCGATCCGTCAAATCCGGTGGAGATTGGTGCTTGTGAAACACCCGACATGGCCGTCGATCTTGTTGTTGAAAATGACATTGCCTATGTGGCAAACCACTTCAATGGTTTTTATACAGTTGACATTGGCGATCCTGTTTATCCGGAGGTTCTCGATTATTGTCCTCTTGACGGTTTTGCTTACGCTGACAGGATTGTGTTGGATGGCGATATTGTCTGTATAGCCTGTGATTATTATGGTGTTGCTGTCATTGATGTTTCGAATCCGTCGGCGGCCGAAGAGATTTCTGTACTGGAGACACCGTACTCTGCGACGGCTGTTGCTGTATCCGGCGAATACGCATTTGTAACCGATCCGGTGAACGGCCTGTATGTTTTTTCTTTGGCAGATATCGAGAATCCGGTGCAAGTCGGGCATGTGGAAATTGGTGGATCCCATAATGAGATCGTTGTTTCCGGGGAGTATGCCTATATCGCCGCCAGTGATCGAGGTTTGTATGTGGTGGATGTATCGACTCCCGCCACACCGTGGGTGACCGGAAACTTTGATACCTATGGAATTGCGGAGGACGTTGAGATTTTCGGTGATTATGTTTTTCTCTCGAGTTCGCAGAAAGTACATGTGTTTAATTGTCTCGATCCATATTCACCACAGGAAATCGCATGGTATTATACTCTTGCATGGACACAGGGAATTGCGGTGGATGACCGTTACCTGTATGTCGCCGATTGGAATAATTTCACCATCTATGACTGGTCACCGGCATCGGGAGTCCGCAGTGAACACGCAGAATTGATCCCTGCATCATTTACCATTCAATCCATCTACCCGAATCCGTTCAATCCGGCAACGACGGTAACTGTCACATTGGCGACTCAGGCGCATTTGCGTATGACGGTTTATAATACGATAGGAAGAAGGATTTGTCTGCTGGCGGATGCGGTTCATTCACCGGGAATGTACGACTACAGGTTTGACGCTTCGAATCTGCCAAGTGGAACCTATTTCATCAATGCCACCATTCCGGGACAGGGGCAACAAGTGAGTAAAATCATTTTGTTAAAATAACTGAATCGGTTGGCATTCTTAGAAATTTTCTGTTCGGCGATTTTTTCAAACCTGTCCTTTTGTGTTTTCAAGTATTTCAATTCCATGGCAGTTTGTATTGAACTTTCTGTCTCCAGGTGGGACCATTCGCAGGAAAGTTTATCTTGATCAGAGAGACTGGCAAATGATTTGCAATCTGGTAACAGTACTGAAGATGTTTCATCTTCGGAATGAACATCTCATTTGTCTTAATGTATGAAAAAACAAAGAATCCGAATTATTTCATTGTAGTATGGAATTGATGGTTTCAGACGAAACAGAATGAACCGGTATGCAGCATTAAACGTAGTAATGCATATCTTTCACTAACAGGTATGGTTCTTGATAGAAATTGAAGCAATGATGAGTCATTTTTTTGTTGATGGAGTAGAACGTTATAGAGTCAATGCTTACACGATGGAACTGTTGAAAACATCAATAATAATCACAATGTGCAATCATACGTTGGAAGAGATGACGAGGATTAGAAACAATACTTTTGTATAAACATAACCTTTGACAATGAAATATTGTTGAATTTAGTAAAGAGTAATCTATAAATAAGTTGTAATGTCGTATTTTTAAATTTCCAAAGAGTTGAAAATTGTTAAAACGATATTGCTTACTTGACGATGTTTTCTTGACGGTTCACACAGGAGGTATCATGCTTTCTCGATTTGCTCGTTTTTTACTGATGGCGGTATTTCTGCTCATGTTGCAGCAGGGTGCGTTTGCACAATACTCAATGTGGGGCGATGGTACCGACATAGCTGTACGCCAGGGTGCGCATATCAGTTATTATGGCGCAGCCGCACAAGATAACAACGGCAACATTTGTGTTCTCTGGTCGGATGCCCGGAATGGCACACGCGGTCTTTTTGCGCAGGTATTCAACGAGAATGGTGAAGCACAATGGGGCGAAAATGGAATCCCGGTATCAATCGGTACAGGATTCGATTTTTACCATCACCTCATCAGTCTTGAGGATGGAAGCTGGATCGCGCTGAGCCTCGAATGCCGCCAATATGCAGACTCCGAATTTGGCAACCTCTATGTCCAGCGAATTGACGCATCCGGCGAAAGCATGTGGCAGGATGGGGGAGTACTGGTAAATGGTCCAAGCCAGGCTACCAATGCTGTTGAAATTCTGCCATCATTAAATGATGGGACCCTGGACGGAATTCTTATCTCCTGGTTATCAAGCGAAAGGGATATCTATGCACAGAGGCTTTCTCTTACCGGTGAGCTGCAATGGGGTAATGAGGGCGTATTATGTGCAGAGGCAACATACCTGAACACCAGGCGAGGGTATAGTGTCTGCCAGGCTGCGGACGGCGGATTCCTTCTATCCTGGGTAAAGAGGCGTGAAAGCGTAAACTATCTGCAGATGCAGAAAGTAAGTTCGGAAGGAAACCTCCTTTGGGCGGACGGTGATGAAGATCCTTCGCCGGAAGGGAAAACGATAACGGTCGCCAGTTCCTATAGTAATCCCCAATTAATTGCTGATGGCAATAATGGCGGGTTTGTCATCTGGAACAAACAACGTTTTGAAGAATACGGTACAGACATCATGGCGCAGCATGTGGATGCATCTTCCAATTTCCTGTGGGGAGAAAACCATGCTGTGATATGCGATTTTGATTCATGGAAGGATTATTTAAGTGTAATACCTTCGGAGAGCGGTGGCATTGTCGTATGGAGTGATGAAAGGAATCCTTCCAGCGACTATGATATTTACATGCAAAAATTTACCGTATCAGACGGAGAAATGGAGCTTCACTGGGGTGAGTTGGATGCCATGACCGATGGCGAAATGCTTTGCAGTGGCAATCTGAGCCAGGATCAGATCGAGCTGGTAACGGATAATAACGGTGGCTTTATCGCCTGTTGGACTGAATTCGAAATTGAATACTCCATCCACAGTCCGTTACTGGCGCAACACTTCAATGCCTCCGGGGAACCGCAATGGGAATGTGGCGAAGCGTACGGAATCAGTACAGGCCGAACCCGTCGTCAATACTACTGGGGAAGTACTAGTTGGTACAACAATCATAATATATTTGCCAGGCAGTCAGGAGCTTCAGTCATTCGTTTTGACCTGGATATAAATGATGAAGAACTTCTCCTGCAAAACATCACTTCAACCGGTGAAATGGTTTTTCCTGATGGTGGAACATCATTGGTTTCCGGTGTCTGCTATTCTGCGCAAGACATGCAAGTGCTGGTCAATGATTACAATGTGTATATCGCATGGTTGGATCAGCGAGGCAGAGATCGATATTACTATACACCTTATCTCCAGCAACTGAACATTCACACTGGAGAAGCTCGTTTTGAAGACAACGGTATCTCATTGATGCCTGCTTATCCAATAGTGACAGATGAAGATACCGTATATGCCAATGTATCCGACCTTAATTTTATCGCGGATGAAATGGGAGGTGTAATCGCGTCATGGACACGTTATATCAACGGTGAAACGCGTCACATGGATGTCATCTACGCGCAACGTGTTAATTCCGACGGCGTTACCCTGTGGAATGACGAAGGTTCCCCCGTTTGCATAGCCGAAGGTATGCCGGAACACAATCACCGGAATGCTCACATGGCGGCGGATGGAAATGGCGGCGCTTTTGTCGCTTTCAACGGGGTGAATTTTGACAATACGTACAGGATTGCCCTCCAGCATATGAACGCGAACGGTGAGATGCTTCTTTCCGATGGCAGTTTTCCATACCGGATCCTTCTTGCCAATGGTGCAAATAACTACGTACGCGACCTCACCAGGGTTAACGCTACCAATTACATGGTACTTTTCGAGCCGAACAATTCTCGTCTTGTTTCACTGTTCTTCGACAGCGATGGCGAGCAGTTGGCGGACCAACCAGTTAACTTGAACCAGGAAAATGCTTTTCCGGAGCATTTTGTATCAATGCGTTTGAATGATGGTATGCTGGTTGTCTGGAAGGAATACTTCAATTCAGCTTATGATATTCGCGGACAGCTTCTCAGCGAGGATGGTCAGCGACTCTGGGAAGATGAAAATGGATTGTGGTTCGCATCTGTAAATAGCGGTGGTGAATTGTTTGATGCATCCTGCTATGAAGAAAATGCGGATGAATTCTGGCTCACCTGGGTGTACGACAATCAACTGTTGGCTCAACGATTCAACTCCGACGGTGAAGCCCAACTTGATGAAGAAAATGGTGTGCTGGTGTATGAACCGGATGATGGTGAATATATCTCGAAGCCTGTCATTACATCCGGACGTGAGAGCGACGCCTTCATCTCCTGGGAAGAGGGGTATTATCCGTTGAATGAACGGAAATACATCCATATCGACGCTTATGGCGATCCGTTTGAAACCTATACCCATTCGGACAGCCTGCTCCTCGCCGATTCTCTCCATTATGCGGGTGACATGCACATGGAACCCTACTTTAACGGTGAGTACGCCGGTTTTATCGCTGTCTGGACCGATGACCGTTCCTGGAATGGTCGTGAATGGGAAACGGTTTCCAATGTGTATGCCCAGTGCATCATGGACCAGTATACTGGAGCTACGGAATATGTTCAGGCGCCGACTCCCAGTGAGTATGTGCTGCATTCCGCCTACCCGAATCCGTTTAATCCGTCCACGGTGATCGCGGTCGGGTTGCCCGCCGCGGCGGAACTCGAGGTGAAGGTGTACAATGTCATGGGACGTGAAGTTACTACCCTCGCCAATGGTCGCTACCAGGAAGGTTTCCATGCGTTCCGGTTTGATGCTTCCGGTCTGGCCAGCGGGCTGTACTTTGTCCGGGCGACGGTTCCTGGCGAAATGCACGAAGTGCAGAAGATCATGCTCGTGAAATAAGGATATATATCCTGATAGGAAATAATCTTACCAGAATAGATTGATACCAAGGCCGCTTCGTCTGAATATGAGGCGGCCTTTTTTTACGGGAATGAGACAAATATCTGCCACTAGAATTTGTAGCCCGGGGGTTCCATCCCCCGGGAAAATAATAGCTCGGGGTTCCATCCTCTGGGAGATTGTTTACAATGGTATGCCCCCGTCGGCTTGAAGCATGCGAAGCGTAATTTGCGCAGCCTGATGCCCGACGGGGTTTTCTTGTCTGGTGGGTCATCACCTGAAACGAAATTATTCAACCGCGAAAGTCGCTGAATACGCGAAAGATTTGTAGCCCGGGGGTTCCATCCCCCGGGAAAATAATAGCTCGGGGTTCCATCCTCTGGGAGATTGATTGCTAAGGTACTCCCCCGTCGGCTTGAAGCAGGCGAAGCGTAATTTGCTCATCCTGATGCCCGACGGGATTTTTCTGTATATCGGCTACTCTCTCTTATCCCACCTCTTTTATCAATATGACAGGTCGTAATCTTGCAGTGAACATGGTCGATAATTTGCAGTGCATCAAGTCGAAATTATGCAGTGTATATGGTCGAAATCTTGCAGTCTATGATTTTTGAATGTAACTTGTATTGGAAAATAAAAGGATAACATATGCTCTATCTACAACGATCCATCGAACCGGTGGTACAACAAGCGGTCGATTCCTTTGCTGCGATTGTGATGACCGGACCTCGCCAATCGGGAAAAACGACCATGCTCCGTCATCTGTTCGAAGGTGAGTACAAATATGTGTCTCTGGACCTTGCAGATATTCGTGAAGCGGCGGAGGATGATCCGAGGGAATTTCTTGAAACATTTGCGCCACCGGTGATTTTCGATGAGGCACAGTCGGTTCCCGATCTTTTTCCCTATCTGCGTGAAAGGATTGATCAACATCGTGATGAAACCGGGCAGTACATCATTACCGGTTCACAGAACTTTCAGTTGCTCGAGAAGATTACGGAAAGCCTGGCAGGACGAGCGGCGATCCTCAATTTGTTTCCCCTGACTCAAAGCGAACTGGATGGTCAACCGGACCGTAAACTTCCATGGGACCGTGAAAAACTCATCAATGACCCATCGGATAGGGACATATGGACAAGGTTGGTGGAAGGCTACTATCCTGAGCCCTCGCTTCGTTCAGGCATCGAGCATCATCTTTGGTTGGACAGCTACATCCGTACATACCTGGAAAGGGATGTACGTTCGCTGTCGAAGATTGGCGATCTTGCGAGGTTCGAAGATTTTCTCAGGATCATTGCCGCACGAAGTGCGAACCTGCTGAACTACTCCGAGATCGCAAAAGAAATGGGATTGGCTGCAAATACCATCCGTTCGTGGATCAGTATCCTGGAAGCATCATTTCAAGTGTTGATCCTCCATCCGTGGCATACCAATATCAGCAAAGAGCTCATAAAAACCCCGAAGTTATATATGACCGATACGGGGCTGATGTGTGCTCTGCTTGGAATTGAAACGGCGGAAGAATTAAAACAGAGTCAGTATGCTGGAGCAGTTTTGGAAACAGCCGTTGTGAATGAAATCCATAAACGTATCGCGCATGATGGCAAACGCAATGCAATCCATTTCTGGCGAACCAAAGCCGGTACGGAAGTGGATCTGCTGATCCAGTCAGGAACACAAAAGATTGCACTCGAAATCAAAAAGACAAAAACACCACGGAAGAAGCATGTTGGCGCTATCAACACGCTACTGAATGATCTGCCAGGTATTGTCAAAGGTGGCTATCTGGTTCATACCGGAGAGAACATATTGCCGATGGGAGGTGGTGTTACTGCGGTCTCGTACATGGATTTCTAAGGTTAATTGTTGCTATTGCAGCGGATTAATCTATCATCTATTTCGGGACGTGATATGAATTTTGTACACCCGCGTTCAAGCACTTGGGCCATGCAGTCCCTATATGAAGAAAATCACTTATAAACTGCATGATGGGCATAAATCTTTCATGTAACATTCAACACATTCTGTTCTTTTGGAATGACACCATTTTCTACCAATTTCCCATGTGGGAAAATCCATTAATCCCGGAAATTCAGGATTCAAGGCTCGAGCTCTATAAATAATTTGTTCTATTGTGGCGTTTTCAGGAACCAATCCCAATCTTTTAAAAACTCGTTTTACGTGTACATCTGCAGATATGTCAATAGAATAATAGTCAGAAAACTCTTCCTTAAAATCACGCGCAAGTATATTAACAGCCATATTGGCAATTTTGGGTCCAATTCCATCAAAACATAAGAATCGATAAACTACTGTAGCACTTGAAGGTTTGTCGTTCCATATGTTTGAGGCATCGCAATCGTATTCATCTCTAATTTTGGCTAATGCTTTATAAATGAACTCTGACATAAGGTCAGTGAAACGATGAAGAGCATGTGGTTCTAACATGATTCTTTTTATGTCATTTAGGTCAAGTTTTAATAATGTACTAATCGAAAAATCTCCTAACGCTTGTTTCATTTTATATGGTATAATCCAAGCACGTTCAGCTCGCATTTGTCGATCAAGAATACAACCAAGTACAAATGCGTGAGGATACTCTAATCTATTACTTAGAAAGGAGTTTGCGTTTATATCCTTAGTGAATTCAATTTTTTGTACAGCTTTCGAGTTTAATAGTATAGTACCATGTTCAACTAATCGAAGCTTGATTGCGTTCTCTTCCATCAGACTCTCCACAGTTTTATAAGTTTTTCGCTTTAAAGTAACAATAAACTGCTAAATGTAAGGTCAAACGCTCAATGCTATAATGAACTGTATTAATGTAATACTAATAAATGGGATATCAAAATCACTAAAAACTAATGCAATTATCACCCGAAAATTTTTTACCAAAATGCAACTGTTGCGAACAGAGAACGAGTCACTATCCTTTCACCCAAACTCATACAAATATCCATCCTTCGCGGCGACATAGAGACGGTTCTGCCAGGCGATGGGCGTGGCTTCGAAGCCGGCATCCTCGGGATCGTGATGGGCGATCTCTTCCACACGAACTCGTACCCATCCACCTGCACGGGTGGGCACCGCATCCGGATCGGATTCGTCGCACGACTCAAAATGGAGCTGGTACATCCGCATGCCGTAATAGCCCGCCCAGATCACCTTGTTGCCCTCGGTGAAGATCGGGGTGGAGATGGTCGGTCCGACATCCGCCTGGAACACAATCTTCGGGGTGGGGTAACTACGGTCCAGCAGGAAACCATCCACCTGCTCGCCGGTGGTTTTGAGCTGTGATCCGATATAAAATGATCCTTCAATGGTGCCCGTGGCGAACAATGGGGGCGCATCATCCTCGATGTAGGCGTCATTGACCGCGACTGACCCGATCACTCCTCCCTGCCAGGAAACAAAATCACGGTTTTCCACCGGGAAGAACCATTCCACGCTCTGTTCTGGAGGTAAGGCCGGGTTCAGTTTTATGATACCGCCCTTGCCGGGGATATACTGTTTTTCAATGGACGCGAAGATCTTGTTCTCGTAGTTGATGACAGTGCTGCCGTCCATGTCCGAACCGGTGTAAAAATCCCACGCGATCTGGCGTGTGGCGATGTCGATTCCGAAAATGTGCCCACTTCCGCATGCGAGGTAGATCCGGTTCCCGAGTCGGGCGGGGGATGCTTCCGAAACGAGGTTGCGACGGTGGGTTTCCATATCGGACGGCACATACAAGTACACCTGGTCTAGTATTTCCGGCTGCAGGATACCGTCACGAACCGATGCCGCTTCCACGGCGGCATTCAAAAAATACCCGATGCCATTCTCGCCGGGATTGAACAGCACACCGTCATCGAGCAGGATCGGGCTGGCGTCATTGTCCCGGCTGTAGCTGTCGGTCAGGGGGATGTCCATACGCCACAGTTCCTGCCCGGTACGGAAGGAGATGGCGCGGAAGCTGGGGACCGGTCCGGGGGTGTTGATGGTATTGTGAAGCCCACGGCGGCTGCCCTGGAGGATGACAATCCGGTTGTGGGCGGGTGCATAATGGTCGATATAAATAGTCGCTGTGCCCTTGATGACATCGTCGAAACCATACCGCCAGGTTTCCGAGAAACTCTCCAGATCGATCCTGTGGAGGCCATGATCGAAGGCCCCCTGTACCAGGTATACACGTCCACGATCCCTTACAAGGGTTGGTTGCCCGGTCCATCCGGCGCCTTTCCATTCCCGGAACTCGCCACCGACGGAGGTCTCGCCGATACCCAGCCAGAAGCGACGGATGACATTCAATCCCTGAGGTTCGCCCTGGCCATACCATGCGCGACGGTCATTGCCTAAAAACGTAGGGATGATGAGCTCAAAATCTTCGTTATAGATTTCGGTGTCCTGGGCAAAGCCGCGAGCGCCCAGATGGCAGATCGGTGGGGCCATGGTGTACAATGCTCCGCCAATACCGGCCAAAAACATCCGTTGAAGAAATTCTCGTTTGGTCATGAATGGATATCCGTGTATAACTGTTTTGCGATAACAACATTCCACAGCGATCAACAATATATGGCGAAAGGACACGGTGAAGTATATAACAATCCGTGTATCATATACAAAAAGCATATCACACACCGGGATAACTTGATAATCCATCCTGAAACGTGTACCATTTATATCAAGTTCTGATCAGAAGTGTTGAATACCATTGAAATACCCCAACCTGGAGATCAAGATGAAACACTTTACCTGTTGCCTTCTTCTCCTGCTTACTGTGATTTCATACGCCATGGCAAAAGACCCACCCAAACCTGAATTTCCGGAATCAGAGCAGTTTCATTTGATCGGAACATTTAATGGAAATACGTATTATATAAGTACCTATGATGTGACATGGTCTGAAGCCGTAGCTGCCTGCGAACAGAATAATGGTCATCTGGTGACAATCTCTTCACAGGAGGAAAATGATTATATCGCCAATGAAATCCGGCAGGTTAGTGATTTGGCTGCAATTAATTATCCATTCCATGTGTTCATTGGAATGTCCGATGCAGACCAGGAGGGAACATGGCGGTGGATGAATGGTGAACCCATGTTCTACACGAACTGGAGCCCGAATGAGCCCAATAACCTGGGCGATGAAGACTGCGCAATGATGTTTTTGTATACCGACGAACGGTTTGGAAAGTGGAATGACTGCCTGCCTACAGTTACGGGACGGTTTGTACTGGAAATAGAAGCGGAATCGGATGATAGCTCCCCGGTTCCGGGATTCACTGAACTCGGCTTCTTTAATGGCCATACCTATTATATCAGCAACCAACCGTTACCATGGATGGAAGCGAATACGGCCTGTTCGTTGCGAGGTGGTTACCTGGCGACAATTACATCCATGGAGGAAAATGACTTCATCGCCAATGCGGCTTCCCAGGTGACACCCGATCCGCAGATCCAGAATCCGAGCTACGTGTTTTTTGGAATGACCGACATGGATTCGGAAGGAGTATGGCGATGGGTAACCGGTGAACCGTGGACGTTTTCACGCTGGAACATTGGTGAACCCAGCAACGCGAATCTGATTGGGGAAAATGTTGGAATGATGTACCTGACCCGTGATCAACGGTTCAGCAGATGGAATGATACTCCTCATACGGATCGTTTCCGATTTTTCATGGAAGTGGATACCAATGTACACGACCTGTATCGATAAGCGTGGAGTTATTGTCCAAACCTAAACCAAAATCCGAAAAATCTGAAGTTGTCAGGTAGCTTCAACTTTTGATAAAAAAACGAGCGTCCAGTTTGAAGGGGAACTGGACGCTTACATCTTTTTGCAAGGGTCTTCCTTAGCCGTTAGCAAGGAAATGTTGGGATGTTATACGGTCAGAAAGCCTCCCATGGTTTGGGGTTTGGCAGGTTTGATACTCACACCTCACATTTCTATTATCGACACTCTCACCGATTACTTGAGCTTTTTTGAGACTAATGCTTCCGGAATTGCTCTCTTTTTGAATAAGAAGAGTTCAACTTTGTGCGAGATCTGTGCGAATGCTTGAAGAATCAGGAGGTTTGGACGATCTGTTCGGAAAAAAACTTTCTTATTGAGAGTTATAAATGTGGCTCTCGGTATTCTTTGATAAGCAAGGCTTTTTAATCAAGTAATCCATATTAAATCTCGATTCAACTTGTGCATGTCTCAAAGGGCCGCCCGCCCTCACCATGGGTGTGGAATTCACCGGAGTACTTCTGATTAGAATAGGCTTATTCGGTGGACCTTACGAATAAAAAAAGTCCCGAATTTTTCCGGGACATATATTGTTTGTGCTGTGAAATCAAACAATTAACCGAAGATTTTTCTCAATGTTTGAATCAACTCGGTTGTTTCTTCTTCATTTCCGATAGTGATCCGTACGGCGTGTGGTACCAAAAAGGGAGTCATCGGGCGGGCGATGATCCCATTCTGCAGGAGTTGATCGGACATCCAGACTGCGCGTTCCGGGGAGTCAAGGATGACGAGGACAAAATTCGCCAGGCTGTTGGTATATTCAAGTCCGAGATCATCCATGGCGGCAGTAATCCGTTTCATGCCATCCGCATTGTTCTGCACGGTTTTTTGCAGGAATTCATCGTCTTCCAATGCCCCGAGCCCTGCCGCCTGGGCCATGCTGGTCGGTTCGAAGGGGAGTTTAACCTTGAGAATTGTTCCGATGATATCCGCAGGCCCGACTCCATATCCGATGCGTGCGCCCGCGAGGCCATACGCCTTGGAAAAGGTGCGTAACGTAAGCACCTGGTCGTGCGGGTATTTCAAGCTGTCGGGATATTCATCGTATCCCATTGCAAACTCGAAATATGCTTCATCCATGACCACCATGGGCCCTTCCGGGAGACGGTCCAGGAATCGCAGGTATTCATCACGGGTGAAGGCTGTACCGGTCGGATTGTTCGGATTGGGCAGGTAGATCATTTTTGTACGGGGAGTAATCGCATCCGCAATGGCATCGAGGTCGAAGGTATAATTCTTCAACGGAATCAGTTTCATATCCAGGTTCATGGCATTGGCGATCACGTAATATCCGATGAAGGTTCCTTCCGCAGTAATCACCTCGTCGCCAGGCAAGAGGTACCCACGCATCGCGTTCAGCATGATACTTTCACTGCCGGAGCCTGCAACGACATTTTCCAGCTTCACATGTAACCGTTTGGCGAGTTCTTTCCGTAAGGTCAGTCCGGCATTTGGATAGGTTGCCAGCCCGGATGTGACATCACGAATCCGTTCCAGCGCACGTGGCGAAGCGCCCAATGGATTTTCATTGCTTGCCAGTTTGTAAATCTTTTCGAAACCAT
>CAXXQY010000034.1:0-252510 GCA_963674515.2 bacterium | reverse complement strand
GACCGTGATGTTCGTGCGGAAATCGCTCAATACAACGATGAAATTTCCCTGCTTCGCAATCAACGGCAGCAGCTTGAGATTGATCTTGCCCAGCAGCTTGAAGATTTAAGTGGGCAAATGGAAATCCTCGAGCTGAGGATCGAGTATCTGGCTGCCAAAACCGAGCAGCAACGTCAATTGAACTCCATCAGTGCTTCCACACCCTGGGATGTACGACAAGCTGAGCTGAATGAGAATATCTCGCGTATTGAACTTCGGCAACTGGAAGAGCAGATCGAGAACACCCACATCTCCGTCGAAAACGAAATGGAAGGGCTGGACATCGAAATACGCCTTCTCCAGCAGCAGCTCAACCTTGCCAATGAGAAACTCGAAAAGGCGACTGTGCGGACAGCCGTTAATGGTGTCCTCACCTGGGTGGTATCGGAAGAAGGAGCTGCAATCCGTGAAGGTGAAGTGTTGGCGCGTGTTGCAGATCTCACGAGGTTCCGTGTGGAAGCAACGGTGTCGGACCTGCATGCAAGCCGTCTTTCTGTTGGATTGCCTGTGACAGTTGAAGTAAATAATGAGCGGTTGAGTGGAGCAGTTGCAAGTATTCCCCCCAATATTGACCAGGGCGTAATGACCCTTGTGGTTTCCCTTGATTCATCATCTCACCCTCAACTCCGTTCCAACCTTCGTGTGGATGTATTCGTTATAACAGAACAGAAAGACAATGTGTTGAGGATTGCAAAGGGCCCCTTTGCCAATGGACCCGGGCGGCAGGACGTTTTTGTCGTACGTGGGAATCGTGCGGAAAAGGTTCGTGCCGTGCTGGGAATCGCCGGGGTGGATTACTTCGAAATCGAGGAAGGTATCGAAGAAGGGGAAACGGTCATCATTTCAAATATGAATGATTACGTGCATTTGCCATCGCTAAGGATACGATAAAAAAAGCGGGAATCGAAGATAGGAGAGTAGACAAGTGAACATGATTACACTGGAAAATGTGGACAAGGTATACCGAACCGATAAAATCGAAACCCTTGCACTTTCAAATGTGAATCTTACAGTGGAAGAGGGTGAGTTTGTAGCGGTGATGGGACCGTCCGGGTGTGGGAAAAGCACACTTTTAAACCTTGTCGGATTGCTTGACAAACCGAGCAAAGGCGCCGTTCGCATGATGGACAGGGATATCAACGGAAACAGTGACAGGAAAATGGCGAAACTTCGCAATGAGAACATTGGCTTCATTTTCCAGTCGTTCCATCTTGTGAATGATCTGTCTGTGATCGACAACGTGGAAATACCGCTACTCTACCGGAAAATGTCCGGCAAGGAACGGCGGAACCGTTGCAAGGAAGCCCTGGAGAAGGTCGATCTGCTTTCTCGTATGCATCATCGTCCCAGCCAACTCTCCGGCGGTCAGCAGCAACGTGTGGCGATTGCACGTGCGATTGTTGGTGAACCACGGCTGTTGTTGGCGGACGAACCTACGGGTAACCTGGACAGCCAGATGGGATTTGAGATCATGGATATTCTCAACGGTCTCAACAAAAATGCGAACACTACGATTGTCATGGTGACTCATGACCAGCGTCTCGCGGATGATACCGAACGTGTGATCCGTCTGTTTGACGGTAGAAGGATTAACTAGGAGCGACCGATGCTGAAGAATTACCTGAAAACAGCATGGGTTGTGTTCATGCGGCGAAAGTTCTTCACTTTCGTCAACCTGTTCGGGATCACCTTTACCCTGGCGATCCTGATGATTGCATCAGCCATGCTTGATCACATTTTCGGGGGAACACCTCCCGAAGTCAACCAGCGGAGAACCCTGGGGATTTACAGGGTTTCCATGTGTGAAGATTCGGAAGAAGGAAGAGATATGGGTATAAGCGCCATGGCGAGCGCTTATATGCTCGAACAATGCATGGAAGACCTTCCCGGGGTTGAAAATACATCCATTATCGGCATGTTCTGGCAGGTACTTTCCTTCATCGACAACAGGAAAGTGACCTCGTACCTGCGTAATGTGGATGCAAATTTCTGGGAGATTATGCAGTTTGAGTTTATTGAAGGTCGTCCCTTTACCCATGATGAATATGATAACGGGGCTAATGTCGCCGTGATCAACGAAGCAACCCGTGACAAGTTTTTCGGAAACACGGAATGTGTGGGAAACAGTTTTGAAGCGAATGGAAAAAGTTATCGTGTGGTAGGTGTGGTGGAAAATGTACCAATCCTGCGGTTTACGCCATTTGCTGATATCTGGGTGCCGCATACGACCGATCCCGGATACAATCAGAACAATGAGCTCGTCGGTCTGTATATCGGTCTCATGCTGGCGGAAAGCAGGGATGCGTTTCCGATGATCAAAGAGGAATTCATTTCGCGGGTTAACAACCTGGATATCAGTGCATACCACCCGAACAACAAGATCATATCTGTACCGGAAACATTCCTGGATAATATTGCGAGGCTCATCTTCTCATTCGGATTATCGACAGGAAATTTCACCAAACAATTGTATATCGCAGCGTTCATTCTAATGATCCTCTTCATGGTTCTGCCAACGTTGAACATGGTGAACCTGAACATGAGCAGGATCATGGAACGTTCTTCGGAAATAGGTGTACGTAAAGCTTTTGGCGCCCCCTCTGCAACACTGGTTGGCCAGTTTCTCGTGGAAAACATTGTTCTTACTTCTGCAGGCGGATTACTGGCATTGCTGATCGCGTATGTCGTTCTGGCAGTTATTTCATCAACCGGGGTGATTCCCTACGCGCAGTTTACGCTGAATATCAGGATTTTCCTCACTGCTGTGGGAATCGCATTTGTATTTGGAACATTTTCCGGTGTTTATCCTGCGTGGCGTATGTCGCGGATGAATCCTGTGGATGCTCTTCGGGGAGGTGCAGCATGATCCGTCACCTGTTACGCCTGGTTTGGAACCGGAAACGGTTCAATTTCCTGCTGATGCTGGAGATATTCGTAAGTTTTATCGTGCTTTTCTCTGTCGGAGTTCTTGCGGAAATTTTTGTCACACGAGTGAAAAAGCCGCTCGGAATTCACTACGACAATGTCTATACACTCGGTTTTGATTTTCGTGATCTGGAAAGCGAATGGAATGAAACCAAGTATAACCAGATCATGGAGATCTTCGATGAAATTGAACGGTTAAGTTCTGTTGAAGCCGTAGCCATCAACTGTCCGGTCACTTTTGGTATGGCTGTTTCTTCCAGGAATCTTACCTATAACGACAACTCTGTCAGCTCGCAGTATTCAAGGTTTTCCGATGATGCAAGGGAAGTATTCGGAATTGAAATGATCCAGGGTGAGTGGTTCTCTGAAGAGCATGATGCACTTGACTGGACACCAATTGTGATTAACCGGATGCTTGCAGAAGAGTTGTTCGGTGATGAAGATCCTATAGGAAAACCTGTACTGGAAGATGGCAGTATGCGTGTTGTGGGTGTAATAGAAGACTTCCGAAGCAGCGGAGAATATGGTCAGATAAAACGCTTTTACTTACTCCGGCAGAGTACAACACACTATTCATCGTACGCTATTTATAATCTCGTCATCAGGACCCATCCGAATCCGCCGGAGGATTTTCAGGAGAATGTGATGGATATCGTTCATACGGTAATGCCTGACATGGCGATTAACATCGATCCCCTCGAAAAGCTGAAGGCGAGAAACCGTCAATTTGCGCTTGTGCCATTAACCATTACCATTGTCATTGCTGCTTTCCTGATGATCATGGTCGCACTTGGCATGATCGGAGTATTCTGGCAGTCGATTACTCGTCGGCGTGAGGAAATCGGTCTGAGGCGCGCTCTTGGAAGTACAAAAAAGACCCTGTACCAGAATCTATTGATGGAAATCTTCCTGATTGTCAACCTTGGATCGGCGTTGGCTGCCATTATCCTGGTGCAACTTCCGGTTATAGGAGTATTGAGTTTCCTTAGCTGGAAAACCATGTTTGTCGCCCTGGGATTCTCATTCGTCCTGATCTACCTGTTATCCTTCATGAGTGGTATGTATCCTGTCTGGCTTGCGACTCGGATTCAACCGGCAGAGGCTCTTCATTACGAATAAAAAGGTTATGTTCGATTACCTCTTAACCGGAGGTGGGAATGCTGAAAAACTATCTGAAAATCACTTTCGCTGTTCTCCTGAGGAGAAAGTTCTATACCATTGTGAGTCTGCTGGGAATAGTGTTTACCATAACTGTTCTTCTGATTGCCTCTACGATACTTGACCATACTGTCGGTGAAGTTCCTCCCGAACAATACCATGAGCGTACACTTGGGATTTTCAGGGTGTCATACCAGGAACTTAACAGTGATGGTGAAGCGCGTACGACAATCAGCAGTTCCGGTAGTTTTCATTTTCTGTCGGAACTGTTTGAAGATCTTCCCGGCGCTGAAATGGCGACGATAGTGAAAAACACCGGTTCGTACCAAACGTATATAAATGGGCAAAGAGTGAAATACGACGTGAAGTTTACCGATACCGAATTCTGGTCATTCTTCAATTTCACTTTTCTCGAAGGACGTGCGTTTACAGCGGACGAATACGAATCGGGTGCAAGTGTTGTGGTCATCAACAGGGACCTGCGGGAACGACTTTTCGGGGATGAACCTGGTCTGAACCGGGATGTTGAGATGGATGGTGTATCGTATCGAGTTGTCGGTGTTATTGAAAATGTGTCTTCCCTTCGAAATATCGCTTATTCCGAAGTATGGGCGCCAATCACCTCGCAGGTTAATTTTGACCGTCCGGATGAAATAACGGGAAACTACAAAGGATTGATACTTGCCGAGAACCGGTCGTCTTTTCCTTTGATCCGGGAGGAATTCGTAGCGAGAATTCCACGGTTTGAAGAACCGAGGAACGGCAGGGATGTGAATATAACATGTTTCCCGGAAACCAGGTTCCAGTACATGGCACGTGAAACCTTCGGTAACAATTACGAAGAAGGTGACTATTCACTGCTCTTGTGGTTGATGATTTTTGGTATCGGTCTTCTGTTTATGCTCCTGCCAGCGATTAATCTTGTAAATCTGAACATCAGCAGGATTTACGAACGTTGCGATGAGATCGGGATCCGGAAAGCGTTCGGTGCGCCGTCAACCACCCTGGTGGGACAGTTTATCACTGAAAACATCGTTTTTACATTCGCGGGAGGTCTACTGTCGCTGATTATCTCCTACCTGTCACTTCTGTTACTGCAAAGCAGCGATATCATTCCCTATGCTGAATTCCACCTGAATTGGCGTGTCTTTTTCTATGCTTTGCTTGCGTCTTTTGTATTCGGTCTTGTTTCCGGTGTATATCCAGCCTGGCGGATGTCCAAGCTGCATCCGGTGGAAGCGCTGAGGGGAGGTGTAGTATGATACAGCATCTGCTGAAGCTGGTATGGAACAGGAAACGGTTGAATACTTTACTCCTCGTTGAAATCCTTGCTTCGTTCGTTGTCCTGTTTGCGGTGATTCTCTCATCCATCGTCTATCTCAACCGGTATCTCGCACCTGACGGTTTCGACCATGAAAATGTGTATTCTATCACGCTGAATGTTGATTATATGGTATTTATTCGGTCATGGGATGAAACCATGTACAACCATATCGTCAATGCCTTACGTGAATTCAACCTGGAACCTGAGATAGAAGCAATCGCCACATTTGTTCCCATCCCTTACGGTGGATCTGCCTATATAACTGTATTTGAGTATGAAGGAACACAAGTAGCGTCTCAGTTGATGTATTCATCTGATGATGCAATTGACGTATTCAAAATAGAGATGCTCGATGGACGATGGTTCTCCTCGGAAGATGACGCACTCGAATTCGAACCGTTGGTTGTTACTCAGCGGTTTGCCGAAGAAATGTTCGGCCAGGAAGATCCGGTCGGAAAAATAATCATGGATGACGATGTTGAATACAGGGTTGTCGGTCTGATCGAAGATTTCCGGAAAGATGGTCCCCTGGGACGTCTGCAACCATTTGTACTGCTTCGGCAAAGCCTGGAGAATTTCTCCGATACCCCTATTTCCAGTTTTCTTGTGCGTATTGAAGACGATATCTCCTTTTCCTTTGAGGAAGAGATGGCGGATCGACTCGAGGAACTTGTACCCTATCCGATTTCCATAGAGCTGCTTTCAGAATCACGTGTTCAAGGAATGAAAGAGGCGATCCAACCGTTGATAGTGTCAATCCTGCTTGTTGTTTCCATGATTTTTATCGTGATTCTTGGGATGATCGGGATATTCTGGCAGACCATCACGAGGCGAACAGAAGAAATCGGATTACGTCGTGCGCTGGGTGGAAGCAGGAGAAGGATCTATTTTCAACTGATTGTCGAAATAGCACTGTTGACAAGCCTGGCGGTCATCGTCGGTAGCGTCGTGTTGATCCAATTACCGTTTTTTGGAGTATTCGGTGATATACCATTCAACACAGTTGTTATTGCTATACTTCTTTCCGCAACAACAGTGTATTTGCTGAGTATCTTCAGTGGACTCTATCCGGCATGGATGGCATCCCGTGTTCAGCCCGCAGTTGCCTTGCACTATGAATAAACCGGTGAGAATAGTATATTTATTTGGTTACGAGTCAAAAGAGTTGCAACAATCATGAATCCAACAGTCCTGATAGTCGATGATGATCCCGGTGTGACAACCTCACTCGCTTTGTTACTGAAACAGAGTGGATACAACACCCGTTCCGCCGAATCTCCTGAAATCGCAGTACAAACACTTGAAGCAGAGAAAATCGACCTTGTCCTGCAGGATATGAACTTCAGCCGAGGTACCACCGGCGAAGAAGGGCTGAACCTGCTGAAAAAAATAAAGGAAATCCATCCATTTCTGCCGGTGATCCTGATTACTGCCTGGGGTTCTGTCCCATTGGCGGTGAAAGGTATCCGGGCAGGTGCAGCGGATTTCATTACAAAACCATGGACACATGAGCAAATCCTTCATGCAGTAAAAAACTCTCTAGAAATCGCCAGGGTAAAAAGCAGTACACCCGCGACTCTCGCAAAACGTCTTGATCTCGAAAAGGAATACGATTTTTCCGGTTTGATCGGAGAACATCCGGATTTTGTCAAGGTGCTGGATATTGTTGGACGTGTCAGCGCTACGGAAGCGCCAGTCCTGATTACGGGTGAAAGCGGAACAGGTAAAGAACTGATCGCAGAGGCAATCTGCAAGAACAGCGAACGTAAAAACCAGCCTTTCGTGAAAGTGAACCTTGGCGGGATACCCTCCCAATTATTTGAAAGCGAAATGTTCGGCCATGTTCGCGGCGCTTTCACCGATGCAAAACAGGAACGGATTGGGCGCTTCGAAGCGGCTGACAAGGGAACCCTGTTCCTCGATGAAATTGGCGATCTTGAACTCAGCAGCCAGGTGAAGCTGTTGCGTGTGCTACAGGACAGGACATTTGAAAAAGTGGGTTCAAGCAAACCCAGGACAGTGAATGTTCGCATCATTTCCGCCACAAACCGCAACCTGCCCGCATTAATTGATGAAAACCAGTTTCGGGAAGATCTGTTCTATCGCTTGAACCTGATTACGATCCAGCTTCCGCCCCTGCGTGAACGTCGTAGCGATATCCCACTGCTTGCACAATATTTCCTTGACAGTATCAGCGAACGGTACGGCCATGAAAGTCTTTCGATGGATTCCGATGCAGTTGCATGGCTGAAACGACATCCCTGGCCGGGAAATATCCGCCAGATGCGGCAGACCATCGAACGTACAGTGCTCCTGTCAACAAATGCTGCGATCTCCAGGCATGACCTTGAACAGGCAGTGGAAATGCAACTGGAAGATAAATCAAGACGTTCGTTTCCGGAACCGGGGACAGTTACTCTCATGGAAATGGAGCGCAAGATGGTTTTGGATGCATTGGAACGTTTTTCTGGGCATATTACCAATGCTGCTGAGGCATTGGGGATTAGCCGTTCAGCGCTTTACAGGAAAATGGAGAAACACGGTATCTCATTGTGACCATCCGCGCCTGGATCATCGTTTATCTCAGCATCACTCACCTTGTCATTGCTGCCATCGGTGCAGTTCTACTCTGGGAAGAAAACCGTCCGTGGATCATCGCGCTTGAAATCCTTCTTCTCCTGTCGCTCTACATCGGATTGCGACTTGCTTCCAGATTCAAACTGCCGTCCGAATTGATGGTGACTGGCGCTGACCTGATCCGCGAAAAGGACTTTGCTCATACATTCAGTGAGGTCTCCTCCAAAGATCTGAACCGCCTTATCAAGTTGTACAACGAAATGATTAAACGGCTCCGTGAAGAGCGGATACACTCCCAGGAACAACAGGCTTTTCTGAAAAAGATGCTCGAAGCATCACCCGCAGGAGTAATCACCCTCGATCTTGAAGGTAGAATAGACATTATCAATAAAACCGCGCTTTCTTACCTGTCTGACACAAGTGAGAAAGTACTCGGTCAACCATTGGGTGATCTCGAATCGGAACTTGCGAAAGAACTGGAGACCATTGAATCGGGTGATTCTTCAGTTCTGTTGTTTGAGGGTCGCCGAAAACTGAAATGTATCCATGACCATTATTTTGACAGGGGATTTGTCCGCAGTTTTTACCTGCTGATCGAACTGACCGAGGAACTGCGCAAGTCAGAGAAGCAGGCCTATGAAAAACTGATACGAACCCTGTCGCACGAAGTGAATAACACTGTAGGCGCCGCAAACTCGATCCTGCGTTCCTGCCTCGTCTACTCAACACAGGTTTCAGAAGACGACAGGGAAGATTTCGAATCCGCATTGAATGTGGCGATTGACCGTACTGATCGTTTGAATACGTTTATGAAGGGATATGCGGATGTGGTCCGTCTTCCCGATCCGATCAAAACTCCGGTGGATCTGAAAGAATTGTTGGACCGTCTTGTTCACCTGCTATCAACGGAATGCGCAAAGAGAAATATCAGGATACAGCGTGATTACAGTATTGTCCGTGATTTGATAGAAATGGATATTGCCCAAATGGAGCAGGCGATTGTTAATATTCTGAAAAATGCCATGGAAGCGATTGACAGGGATGGTGAAATCACAATCCGTTTCACTCGCCATGACAGTGAGTTATTTCTCGAGATCATTGATACAGGGAGTGGTCTTGCACCGGAAGTGCAGGCGGACCTGTTTACCCCGTTTTTCAGCACAAAACCGCATGGCCAGGGGATCGGTCTTACGCTTGTCAGTGAAATCCTCACCCGCCATAATTTCCTGTATTCACTTACCAGCAGCAAAGGCGTGACAACGTTTGCCATCCAGTTCTCGTAGGAAAACAACTACCGTTTGACTTTTCAGGTGATCCTTACAATACAATCCTGTTGGACATACACCTTCGTAAACAACATCTCAGTGTATTCAAGCCAGCAGGGGCATATCTGCTGCACATTGACTCGTTTTCATCGAAAAGGAATGCCTGAGGAGCACACTTTTATGCGCCTCTGGCGTATTCTCCGAAAATATGTCGCAGTAAAGAAACTTAATCAGTTGGCCAAAAAAAGCCGCCCTCAAAAAGAGGGCGGCTTGAAACACTATGAAATAGTATTAACAATCAGTAAGTCTGTATCATCTATTGATTGTCGTAGTCTTCACCGTACAGTTCATTCTTGTCGAGCATGATGGACGGCGGTACCTCATCCGGAGAGTATTCCTGGATCTGGTTGACAAGGTAGAACGGCGCTTCCGTATTGGTCGGATCAATCTTTCCGACATACCACCACCAGCCATCTTCCGCATATTGAGTGGTCGGAACATTGATCGCGTGAAGCAGTTGACGGTTCTGGAAGATCTTGATCTTTGCGCCGGAGGTGGCGAGGGTTCCCGTACCACCGGGATAGTCACGAATTGCGATTGTATAGTTGCCGTCATAGGCTTGTACAATGGTTACAACTTCCGGACCATAGCTGCTTACGTCATCGGTATCCAGCCAGATGTAAGGGAAATTATCTGCGTCGCCACGGTTGCCATAATAGATTTCATGGACCACATCATTGATCGGCGGGGTCCAGACATGAAGATCGAGATCGCGAGGATTTTCGCCCCATTCAAGGACAATCTTGAAATCAGAAGCGGAACCTTCAGAAACGAGCTCACCAATATGAATGATCGGCATGGCGTAGGTAGAACCATTCATTTTTACTGTATAGAAGCAATATCCCAGAACATCATCATCATACAGGCTGGTGAAGGAGAACATCATCTGATCGAAAATGACCTGGTTAATGCCCGAGCTGATGAGGCTGAGATTGATGGAACTGGCGCCGCTGATGCTGGCTGCAGAACCATACACACGCATGGCGCTACCAATATCGCTGTTGTCAGAGATCTTGGTGAAAATTGCTTCAAGATTGCCATCTGCACAGACCTTCTGGAAACCTTCATCTTCGTAGAACTGCTGGATGTACACCATGTCGGATGAGTAGTTGTAGACATAGCTGCCAGCGGTGGGAAGAACGAGGTTTACAGTCAAAGCTGCTACATTCAATTCCGGATCGTAACGGATTGCATTTTCGTCTTCGAAGCCAAGCAATGCGCTTTCAGTGAATGGCTGAATACTGTACCAGGGGTAATAACCAGCTTTTTCCGCATAAATCAGAACAACTTCCTCGCCTTGGAAAACGCTTACAGATGCACCTTCGAGGGGAGTGCCGTTGCCATCTTTCACAGCGGTTGTTACTTTCACAAAATCGGTAGTCAAGATCAAGCTGCCATCGGATGCTGTTGTACCAGCCGCATAACCCGGAATGGCTTTGCTCTCTTCGTCATCCGTTTCTTCACAACCCATGATGAACATTGCCGCCAGGAAAACTACCAGCAACAAAACTAAAGATCGACGTAACATAACTTCTCCTGTTTTGAACTTTACCATAAATAAATGTATGGACTTTCTGCAACCTCATGCGGTGGTTGAGTTCGAAGTAATAATGTACAAAAAGAATTCTTACAGTAGTTTAGAAAGATTGGTAAATATTTATAAGTATACTACTCCAAATCGATAAAATCAACTCGTCCGTTTTCCCTTGAAGAGGGCATTTTGGTATGATTATTGAGAGTTGTCCTGAAACAAATTCTTCCGATTTTACGTCTCACATGTGTCATTATTTCGGCGCAGATTTCCCGTGACTTGTAGCTTTTGAAGGAGTACATTCTGCATGCAGAAACAATCCGCGTTCTTGTTTCCTGCGATGGAAAGCGATAGCTTGCAATTTGATGCATTATACAGATAATTGAAGTTAGATAACGTGATTGTGGCGGACTAATGCAATTCGAGACAGAATTCTATAACGATTCATACAGAGCGGAGTGGGAACGGTTCATCCGGAACAGCGCCCAGGGGAATATTTTTCATTTTCAGCGGTTTTTCGATTACCATCCCGAAGACCGTTTCCAGATGCGTCATCTGATCTTTCGGCACAAAGGGCACATCATTGCTGTCTGGCCGGGGGCATATCGGGATGAGGATGGTCTTAAAGCATGGACCAGTCATCCCGGGGCAAGTTATGGCGGTTTGATCATCCGTCCCGATCTTGGGATTGCGACGGTACATCGGATAGTGGAACGGTTGATCCGGGTTGCGCAGAGCGAAGGAATTGAACGGCTGCGGTTTACTCCTCCGCCTTTTATTTATCACCGCCGGCTTACGGATGTTGTGGAATTCACCATGCTGCGGGCAGGTTTCGGCTACTTGAAACAGGATTATACCCAGGCCGTGGATCTGCGTGACATTCCCATTGAAGATTCGGAAATACTGGCGAAATATGACAACAAAACCCGTACTGCGGTACGGAAAGCCCGGAAGATGGGAGTTGTTGTCAAGCATGATCTTCCCTTGAACGGTGAACCGTTGGACCAGTTTTACGATATCCTTGTGAGGAATCGTGCACGGTTGGGGGTGACTCCTACGCATACAAAAGAGGAACTTGCCAAACTGGCGGAACTCGTTCCCAACTACCTCGACCTGGCGATGGCGTACATCGACGATAAACCAATTGCCGGAATCCTGAACTTTATCTGCAATGAAAAAGTGATGCTCGAGTTTTATATTGCGCACAACCATGAAGATCAGCAATACCGTCCGTCACCGTTACTGGTGCATGATACGATTGTTCGTTCCAAACGTCGTGGTTTCATTTGGCTGGACTTCGGAATCAGCACCGAGCCGGGGAACAAGGTGACATGGGGACTTGCCGGTTTTAAGGAAAACTTCGACAGCCAGGGATTTTTCAGAAACACCTACATTCTTGATACGGTGCAGACATGGGAACCGTCAGAAACATTCATGCCGCCATCACCGGTGAGAATGGATGTCCGGTAAAACAGATGGCATCACTATAAGAATCGATTTTTACAGATGGTTGAATTAAAACCCCAGGGAGACAGCAGACACGGAGGCGCGTCCAGGATTGCGTATTACGCCTGGTTCGCGCTGTTGGCAGGGTTTGCACTCCGGTTGTTTATCATCATTGCTGCGCCTGTCCATGACCTCGGTGAAGGATATCCGGCGTTTAATGATGAGATCTCCCATTATAATCACATCCTCTTCCTGCATACCCTTGGCAATACGCCGGAACAGAGAATGGGGGTCGGGGAGGAGCAGGCGCTCACTCGTGGTGAAGTAGAGTACTCTCAACCGCCCCTGTATTATCTCGTGGTCAGTGGAGTTGTAAACCTGATCCGAGGTACTGCATTCGAAATTATGTTGATACGTTTCCTGTCATTGATCCTGTGGGCTTTTGCCCTTTGGTACCTTGTGCGGTCATTGCCGAATCAAAAGTGGAAGAATACAATTCTGCTTGCAGGAGGAATCCTCGGCGCAGGGTTTATACCATCAACTACTATCAATAATGACGCCCTGTTTGCACTTTTCATCGCGATTGTTTATGCCCTTACAGCGAAATCAACACTCAAGGAAATGAACCTTCGCCAGGTAATTGTATTTTCACTCGTGTTTACACTTACCCTTTGGACAAAACTTTCTGCACTTGCGTTGTTTCCGATGATTATTGCTACTGTGGTTACAAGTCGCAGAACGAAACGATATATCTATTCCCTGGTGTCTCTTGGTATTGTGGTGATTGGATCATTGCCCCTGTGGATCACAAGGGCAATAATTTACGGCCATCCATTATCCGTATCGGAAGCCGCATCGGGTGTGCAGTTCCAGGCAAAAGACGCTGTCATTTCTTTGATGTATACGACCGTTTGCCCCTGGATGGAGTTTTTCCCCTCCTGGTTTGTCAAGTTGCCGGCATTATTGTTTTTCCTTTTCCTTGCCGTTTCTGGAGCAGTATTTCTTCTCAAATGGAAAAGGAGTACTGATGCTATTTCGCTGCAAGACAGGAGAATCCTGTTATTATGGCTTCTTGGGGCAATTTGTGTTATTCCCGCATGGTTGTACTATGCTGTACGGTTCCATCAGTTTGATATGAGGTTGTTGCTTCCGGCTTCTCCGTTCCTGGTCGTATTCTTGGGGCACCCCTTATGGAGTTGGGGCGAAAGAAAACAAAAAATTGCCGGATGGGTAGTCGCTATTCTTCTTGTTATCCCATTTCTTGCATGGGGACTCGTCTGATGCTCGGAAAAATACGCAGCCTGGCCAAGCAGTCCGCGGTATATGGTCTTGGAACAATTGTGACCCGTGCGGTTGCTTTTCTCTTGTTGCCATACCATTCCCACCTGATGAGTACTACCGAGTTCGGCGTTTACAGCCTGTTTATGGTGATGGTTACAGTACTGCAGCCATTGTATGTTCATGGGATAGACATCGCATTTCTCCGGTTTGCCGCTGACGTCGGACAGGAAGAGAGAAGAAAAGCTCTTGGAACAGCGCTAATTCAAAGTTTTCTTGTAGGTGGCACGCTTAGTCTGGCAATTGTAATGCTCGCGCCGGGATTATCGCAGGTTGTGATACGTACAGCCACGTCAAACGAGTACACAATTGCAAAGATTGCTGCCGGTTTTATTCTGCTGGACGCTCTTGCGAATCACATCTTTACGTATCTGCGCATTATTAGGAAACCACTGCTTTTCTCACTTATTAAGCTGTCTAATGTGATAATAAGTATTGGGCTGAATATCTATTTTGTTGGTTCTCTTGGTCTTGGCGCCAAGGGCGCTTTCCTCGCATTTTTTTATACATCTGCAGTAACCTTGCTTGCACTCCTTATCATTGTTGGCAAAGAGATCAGGCTGTCCTGGAAATGGAGCGAGGTGAAAACATGGCTGGTATTCGGATTGCCCAATCTTCCCGCCATGTTTTTTATGGTGGCAATAGAATTCAGCGACCGGAAATGGATCGAAGCTTTTATGACCATAGAGGATGCCGGGATCTACTCCGCCGGGTATCGTATTGGAATGCTGATGAACATGGTTGCACAAGCCTTCCGGTACGCATGGCAACCTTTCTTCCTGCAAACCGCCAAGGATGAGGATGCCAGGGAAACCTTTGCACGGGTGATGACGTACTACATCGCTATTGCCTGCTGGATCTGGCTTGGTTCTACACTGCTGTTGGGCTATTTCCTGAAAATGCCCCTTCCTTACATCGGTCATCTCATTCATCCTGCATTCTGGGCCGGGTTCAGTGTATTCCCGGTGGTTATGCTCGCCCATATCTTCAACGGTATCTACGCAAACCTGATGGTGGGAGTGTACCTCGAGAAGAAGACGAAAGCCATCCCATTTGTCATTGGGGCGGCGGCGGTTGTGAATATCGCTGGAAATGGAATCCTCATCGGAGTAATGGGATTCGGTTACATGGCGGCAGCATGGTTGACTGTTGTCAGCTATTCGCTGATGTGTATCCTTATGTACTTTTATATCGCTCCCAAATATCATGTTCCCTATGAATGGGATCGGATTGTACGTATCGGTTTGACGACGGCTGCTTTCTGGGGAGTGTCGTATGTGTTGGGCGATGCTGTAGGTGAAAGTAACTGGGCGTTGCCGTTGTTCCGTACCTTCCTGGTGATGGCATTACCTGTATTATGGTGGAATTACGTAATATTACCGGATGAAAAATCTGCTATGACGCGAAGATTCAACAGGAAGAACTCCTGATCTTTTATCAAATTTCGATGAAGTAGCATTTTGCATTCACTTTTATTGTATTTTCCTGTAACGATAGTAGAACAGGGAATCCTGCCGTGCCTGTCCGGAAGAAATCGCACTACGAAGAATTGGGGGTGCAACCCAACGCAACTCCGGAAGAGATCCGGAAAGCCTACCGTACTCTTGCAAAGAAGTACCATCCTGACACCAACCGTGGCGATCCCAAGGCGGAAGAGAAGTTCAAGAGAATCAGCGAAGCCTACCGTGTGCTTTCCGATCCCGCGCAACGAAGCAGTTACCAGCAGCAGGAAAGCATTCGGCAACGTGCCCGGGCAGCATCCAAAGGGAAAAGCACCAAGGGATTTGCGGATATCTTTTCCGATTTTATCAAGCGCGGTTTCGGCGATTTTTCGGATAAACGCAGCGAATCAGAACCTCGTCCGGGGAAATCAATCGGTATAACCCTCGACGTGGATTCAGTGGATTTGGCGAATGGAGCGCAGAAAACTGTACAGGTAAAAAAAGAGCAGATGTGCGAAGTGTGCGGTGGACGCGGGATCCGGCCCGGTCATAAACCTGTGCAATGCCCGATCTGTCTCGGGATCGGTGAAGTTCCGACTTCACGCGACGGGGAAAACGGTTTTTACTACCTGTACGAACTGCCAGGGAAAAGGATCGATTATCCGTGAACGGTGTCTGAACTGTGGTGGTAAAGGGATTGCCAAAGGCAAATCCAAAATCACCATTGATATTCCAAAGGGAATAGCACCCGATTCAAGTTTTACCATCCGAGGACAGGGGAATGTCGGTCTTGGCGGCGCCCCGAACGGCGATCTCATTGTTACGGTAAAGGTTAAAGAGAATCCCTATTTCTCGACGAAAGGCGATAACCTGGTGTACGAGTATCCACTCAATATTCTCGAGTGGACCATTGGCGGAGAGATCGAGATCCCAACACGTAACGACAAGGTAAAGCTGCAACTTACTCCCGGGATACCGCCGGGAAAAATCCTGAAAATCCCGGGCAAAGGGATGAAACGAGCTGACGGAACCTATGGCGATCTTCATGTGAAAATCGCCTATCACTTCCCGACAAAAGTGAGTGTTCGCGCCCGGGAACTGTTGGATGAACTGGTTTCCCTTCCCGGGTGGACGCCGAGGAAGGACAAGGATGGTTTTTATCAGAAATGATGACCAAAAGACGTTGAGTAGCATTTCATGATGAATAGATCAAGTTTGGGGTACAGGATACGCACAATTGTGCGTCATTTCATTTTAGCGCTTACTGTTACGCTCATGTTGTGGGGAGCCTTCGCTTTTGGCGATGACGGATCTGAAGTTCAGGCTGATTCCACTCTCGTAATGGAACAGTCCATTCGTTTTGGAATTGTTACATTTTACAACCCGCGTGTAATGGTGTTGAGGTATCAACCGTTTATGGATGCGCTTTCGCAAAGAACTCCCTACAAGTTCGAACTGGTTCTCGCCCAGTCGTATGAGCAGACGGTGGAACGGTTGGAAGAGGGGGAGATCTACCTCGCATATCTTGGCCCGGTAACTTTCATTCGTGCGAAACACCGCTTTGGTGCGATCCCGCTGGTTCGTTTGAACACTGGCGGAAGCGCAGAGTATCATTCCATGATCGCTGTGCGCGATGATTCCGGTATCCTCGATCTGGAAAGTTTGCGAGGGAAAGATTTCGCATTTGGGGCGCCGCTATCTACATCGAGTCATCTGTACCCGCGCCTGATGTTAGCCAGCGTGGGAATCGAACTGGAAGATCTTGGATCATACACCTATTACCGTCATCATGACAGTGCAGCGAGGGCAGTGTTGACCGGCCAGGCGGATGCCTGCGGGATCCGTGATGTTACTGCAGAACGGTTCGCGGCGCGTGGATTACGTGTTATTGCGGTGAGTGATCCCATCCCGAATTTCCCATTAGTAGTTTCACCAGGTTTGCCTGATTCATTGATCGACATCTTGAGATCCACACTCCTCGCGCTCGATCCCGGTTCGCCTGCGGATAGCCTCGATATGGCTCAATGGGACCTGGAACTGCGTGACGGTTTTGCCCCAGTGGATGTGAGTGACTACGATGCTGTGGAAGAGATGATGCTGGAGATCTTTGGGGATGAGGCGTTCGATGGAAATCTTCTCGCCCCGGGTGCAACACTCCCGGCGAGAACATCGGGAGGGCTGTTCCATTGAAAATGAATTCTCTCCAGGCACGTATTTCCCTCCTGACCGTTGGCCTCATTACAACCGCATTTGTGGTCAGCACCCTCCTTCAACTTCGTAATGAACAATCGCTGATCATCCAGCAAACAGAGATCAGTCGCAGTCGTTTAACAGAAACCTTCGCCGTATCCATCACAAATGCATTGCTGTATGAAGAATTGGGATTGATCGAAGAAGGTGGATTGATCGAGAATTATATCGAAGAATGGATCGGAATGGAAGATCTGCCGATCCGTTATATCCAGGTCACCAATCGGGAAGGCCGTGTCATTGCCTCCAGTCGTTTCCGGGAATATGGAGTAATACCGGCGGATTCACTATCACGACTGGTCATAGCTTCTACAAGTACAATCATCCATCGTGTTCGCAGCGAGGATGACGAACCGATCCTCGATGTTGCCACACCGTTAAACATCGCCACAAGGAGTTGGGGACATATCCGGGTGGGGTATTCGCTGCAACCATTGCAAGCGCAAATCAAGCGCATCCGGTATTACCATGCAATCCTGTCCATTGTTTTTATTGCCGTTGGTTCCATTATCATCGCCTATTACGTGAACCATGCCATGCAACCCCTGGGCGAATTGCGTGATTTTGTGATCAAGGTGGGGGAGGAAACATGGCAACGTGCCCCGGTACGACGGAACGATGAAATCGGGGAGTTGGCGCAGACCTTCAATACCATGCTCGACCAGATTGAACAGGGGCGTGAGCTGGAACGTGATACACAGGAAAAATTCCATCAGACAGAGAAAATTGCGACAATAGGCAAACTGGCTGCCGGGATTGCGCATGAAGTCCGTAATCCGCTTGCGGGGATCCTGAATCTCGTGGAAAATATGAAACGCTACCGGGTAGACCCGGACAAACAAATGGAATACGTGGATGTGATCGAGAAGGGATTGAAACGTATCGAAAAAACCGTAGACGGTCTAGTGTCTTTTGCACGGCAGGCGCCGTTCAGTCCCGGCAGAACCAACCCCGCCGACCTGATCAATGAGACGCTGCACCTTGTCGAATACCCGGTACGGAAGGGAAATATCACGATTGAAAAGGAATATGAGACCGCCCGGTATTTCATCAATGCGGATGCGGACCAGGTACGGCAGGTGCTGCTGAACATTATCCTCAACGCCATCCAGGCGCTCGAGCATGGTGGTGGCAAAATCGCGATCCGTGTGGTACAGATACCGCCCGCGCAGGTTGCCATCGAAATCGAGGATGATGGTATCGGTATTCCCAAGGAACATCTCTCCCGCATCTTTGATCCCTTCTATACCACCCAGCCATTAGGCAAAGGCACCGGCCTCGGATTAGCCGTCAGCAAAAGTATTATCCAGCGTCATGGGGGAACGTTATCTGTCAAAAGCGAAGAGGGACGCGGGACAAAGTTTACGATTATTCTTCCGGAAGCGATGTAACACGTCGTTGCGAGGGATTTTTGCGGAGTAGTTGTCTTTACGCAAAATCCCAAAGCAATCTTCTTCCACTCTCACACACAATTCCAGGCAGCACTTCGTATATACTGTTCCACATCCGGGATGAGATTGCCGCGTCGTTTGCCGGGAACGAAAAAAACTACGGCAAACATCCTCGCAATGATGCTCTCTATCGTTGCGAGACTTTTATACGGTTGTTGTTGTTTTGTGCAAAAGCTGAAAGCAATCGCCTTCCGAATCTTCACACATTCCTAAACAGTACTTCGTACAAACCATTCCACTATCGGCTTGGCACGACTGCACGCAGTCGGGACATACTCGACGAAGGGGCTTTACCCCCTTGAATCCCTGAGAAAGAACGTCCTGAAATACTATTCAGCAGAACAAACAATACGAAAACTGAAAAAATGGAACCGACCGCTAGGTGGACTCCAATAGCGATAAGCAGAACGGCAGAGGAAATAGTAGCCGGGGCCGCCCCTCAACACACGATTTTCACCAAAATACGGTCCACGTGGGTTCTTATCCGGGCTGCCGAAGTAAAAGTCCTCTACAAACCAGTCCTCACACCACTCCCAAGCATTGCCATGCATATCATAGAGTCCCCAAGGATTTGCAGGTTTTCTACCTACTGGATGTGTTTCTAAATTGTTGTTTTCATTGTACCAACCTACTCTATCAAGATCTGATTTATTGTTTCCACTCCAATATTTGGTGGTTGTTCCGGCACGGCAGGCATATTCCCATTCCGCTTCGGTTGGTAAACGGTAGTCTTTCCCGCGATCCATCGCATTCAGCTTCTTGAGAAATTCCTGTATATCATCCCAGGAAACATTTTCCACAGGACGAGTAGAATCTCCTTTAAAGTCCGACGGATTCTCACCCATCACCTTTTCCCACATCGCCTGGGTAACAGGGGTAGTCATCATCCTGAATGCATCTAAAACCACTTTATGTTGAGGTTTTTCACTATCCCATGCACTTTCATCTGAATACGGCGAACCCATCATGAATGAACCTGCAGGGATGTAGGCGAATTTCATGTCGGGAATGGGACCGTGTGTCAGGTAACCCGGCGTTGTGCGCCGCTTCCGCTCTTCCTCTTCTTCTTTGCGCTTATTCTCAGCAGCGATTCGAGCTTGCTCTGCCTTCTTCTGTTCTTCATCTTCTTTTCGTAGCTCTTCAGCAATTCTCTCTTCTTCTGCCGCTTTTGACGCTTGTTGATAACGTTTTTCTTCACATTCGCCACACACTCCTAAATCACCCTGGTGATTAATACATACATTTTCTCTTCCGCAGTCAGGGCATGTGAAACGTTCCACATCTTCCACTTTGCCGCACACTGGGCAAACAGGATAGGGTGGTTTTTCGAGGGAAGTGATGAACTCCTTTGCGAAGGAGTAGCGAGTTGAGGGGTCTTTCGAGAGAATCATCTTCAGCGCATTATTTACTGTTGTTGGCAATCCTTGAATGGCGTGAACAGTGGCATTACGATGTTGTTCGGCGAAATTGGGACCACGGAACGGAAGGTTTCCCTTGAGCATCTCATAAGCGATGACACCAAGTGCATACAGATCGCCTGCTTTGGATGGATCAGCAGCATCCCATATCTCCGGTGCCATGTATGGATCCGTTCCTGATATCGATTGAGATTTTACACCGGATAGAAGAATTGACTCCCGTGCCGTATTTGATAATCCAAAATCAGTGATCTTCAGACATTTCTCTTTCGGGTGCCAGAGCAGGTTGGATGGCTTCAAGTCACGGTGGATAATCCCTTTCAAATGCAAATAGTCTAAACCATTCGCAATATCGTGAAGTAACGGTAATGCATCATCCAACCCAAATCGCTCATTCGTTCTTTCTGCACGCAGGGAATTCAGATCGCCGCCGTCAACTAATTCCATCACCAGGAAATACACACCCATGTACACATCAAAATCGTAGATATGCACTACATTTGGGTGAGTGAGTACAGCACCAAGGCGTGCTTCCCGTTCGAGACGTTTTAATGCAACTTTATCGGCTGTTGCAGTAGTGAATATGGCCTTGATGGCCACCGGACGCTTGAATTTGCGATCTTCTCCACGATAGATCGCACCCCAGGCACCCTTGTTGATGTATTCACCAACCAGGTACCGTTTCCCTTCTTTGTCCGTAAGATCTGCGCCAATCTCCATTCCCGGTACAAGTGGCATTTCTGTTGAGGTTACGCCGAAGGGATCGGAAGCGCTCTGTGCATGATAAGATGAGGATGTCGGTTGGGTTGTACTCTCGGAAATATTATCGTTGAAAACAGTTCCACAGTACACGCAAAGCGGCGCTTCCTTCTTGGAATACTGACCACACTCAAGATTAGCGCATTGTTTAACCGGTTGATAGCATTTTGGACAGGCTTTTAATCCGGCTCTTGGGATTTCTTTTTCGCAGTACGGGCACGGGAAGGACATGTTGATCTCACGAGGAAATGAAGTATTCTTTGACCTTTTTCACAGGGCGTTGAATCCACCAAAGGCGGATACACCCACGGGCTATGGTTCTCACGTAGGAATGATTTGTTCATGGTCGCTTTTCCCGTGGGATGGAACCCCCGGGCTACCATTCCGACGAAATAATATCCGGTTTTGGGGAATGGAGGTCAAGGTTTGAAGGTTAGAAAATGATGAAAGGGGTTGATCTATCGGAAAGAGATTGCCCGGATTTTGTTGACAGGAATGTATGCGAGAGTGGAAGAAGATTGCTTCAGATTCTGTTGACACCACGACTGCACACGACGCAGTCAGGCCACACAGAATCTTCGCAACGACGGGTTTAGCCAGGCGCCTATATGATACCCGAAAAAATCATTCCTTTGCCACTTAACTATTTGGGCTCTCCGTCGAGTCACCCTTCCTTCGTGACTAAGCAGTTACAGAGGATAGGATACTTTCCGAAGCAGAAAGCCAACACTGTAAAACCAACCTGTAAAATTAGAAGCACTGTAAGATATATTACAGTTAGGGATGAGTAATATTACAGTATATATTCCAATAGATGTATATGAATATTACAATATGGATTTTATAAAATATTGAGAAAACAAGTAATTAGAAGATGCTTATTACATATCTAACCATTTAGAAAAACTGGTATATGCTTTGCTAATTGTTAAGTGATCCAAATTCTGTAACAATGGAAAATACCATGCGTTTTACGAAAAAGAAAATCTATACCATCATAAATGCCGTCGGATTTAACCTGGCATGGTGGACCTGCGTGTTAGGTGTGAAATGGTCATTACCATGGTTG
Source organism: bacterium (assembly GCA_963674515.2). Classification (GTDB taxonomy): domain Bacteria; phylum Electryoneota; class Electryoneia; order Electryoneales; family Electryoneaceae. Next base: position 230,458 of record CAXXQY010000034.1, on the reverse strand, counting down.
GGTGCTGTGATGATGGCGATTTATCTGCTAATTCATTTACGCATTCTTGGACTTGGTAAGCGCGAGATGCTGTTTATCATGGTTATCGGCGCAGCGGGAACAGTAGTTGACAGTGTGCTCGCCACCACTGGCGTAATCCACTATGAAGGCCGTTGGCCAATCGTGAACTGGCTTGCTCCTGCCTGGATCATAGCCATGTGGGCAGGCTTTGCGGCATTGATCAACCATTCGCTGAAATGGTTGAAAGGTCGTTACATACTGGCTTTCCTGTTAGGCGCCATTTTCGGACCGCCCGCCTATTTCACAGGTGTCAAATTCGATGTTCTGGAGTTTCATCTGGCGTCACCAACAATGATCGCCATCCTGTCAATGGTTTGGGGATTGAGCATTCCCGCCATGGTCTGGTTGTCCCAACGTATGAATGTGGAGAGGGTTTATGCGAAATCTACTTCTTAACATGTTGATCCTAATTACAGGATCGATAGCCTACGCCCAGTCCACCAGCATAGACATCCTGCATATGCTCGAAGACGATGCCGGTTGGGAGTTCAGGGAAAGGTACGAGGACGGCCGTGAATTGTGGCGTAAAGAACTGGAAGAGTTGGATCTTTTCGCGGTAGAAGTCTCGAAAACGGTTTCGTACTCGCCTGAACTGATTATCAATATCCTCGAGGATATTGAACAATACAATGAAATCCTCACTTATGACGGCACCATCGAATGCCGTTTGATTGAAAGGCACGATGAGGGGATCGCAGGATACCAGTATTACCGGATGCCATTGATGAAAAACCGGTATATCGTATTCGAAATGCATCCGGCATATACGGACAGCCTGGGCAGGATCCGGCACACATGGACGCTTCTCAGTGATCCGGAACCATACCGGGAAATCTTAGAGGAGTGGCATGGAAATGAAGATCCGGTTTTGATTCCGGCGGGAGCGGGAACGTGGCTGTTTGAGCAGCAGGATGACGGTATGTGGAACGTTGCCTATCGTCTCTACATGAATCCCGGCGGATGGATTCCCGGTTTTCTTGTCAACCGTGCATCACAACACGGAATCACAACTCTTTTTGAAGATGTACTTATTGAAGCGCAACGTAGAACAGAAGCTATGGAGATAGAAGGATGGGAGAATTATTCGGTTACGCGGGACTGAGCATACTTGTGTATGTCACACTTGTCTGGTTGCTCAGTTTACGAATAAAAGATGCGGGAATTATGGATGTTTTCTGGGGAATCGGATTCATCATTGTCTCGACTTTGTACTTCTTCCTCGGTGAAGGGTACGATCCAAGAAAACTGCTCATGTTGTCCATTGTACTCTTGTGGGGAACACGGCTGGCGCTGCACATCGGCATACGGAACCATGGCAGACCGGAAGATGCCCGGTACCTTGCCTGGCGTGAGCAAAACGGCAAAGCATGGTGGTGGAAGAGTTTTTTCAAAGTGTTTCTCCTGCAAGGTGTAGTAATGTGGGTGCTCACACTGCCGTTTTTGGCGGTACATCATTCCATATCACCACGATCACCCCAACTGTTTGACTGGATCGGTGTAGGACTGTTCACCTTCGGATTCATTTATGAAACCGTCGCTGACTGGCAACTGCAGCAGTTCAAACTCCGTCCGGAAAACAAGGGAAAACTGTACACAGGCGGTCTGTGGGGATTAAGCCGTCACCCGAATTATTTCGGTGAAGCCGTACTGTGGTGGGGATTCGGATTCATCGCGTTTTCCACGGGTGCATGGTGGGTGCTTCTGAGCCCGCTTCTGATGACGATTCTTCTCCTGCGAGTCTCCGGTGTATCCATGCTTGACAGGCTGATGAAAGCGACCAAACCTGGCTATGAAGACTACATGCGTACGACATCGGCGTTTATTCCTTTGCGCAAGAGGACTGCCTGATGTCAATGGGAACCAATTTCATCATTCGAATGATACTCCTCGCGGGTTTGCTAGTAGTTCTTACCACCGGGTGCGCAACAAATCTGCCACCGTTGGAAACAGTTCCCGAGGTGGATCTGGAACGGTATATGGGCGATTGGTATGTGATAGCGTTTATTCCTGCATTTATCGAAAAACGGGCGACCAATGCCATTGAGAACTATGTACTGCGCGAAGATGGCGATGTGGACATCACGTACACATTCTTCAAGGATTCGCCGGATGGAGAGCGGAAGGAATACAATGCTCGCGGTTTTATTCAGGAGAATACAAATAACGCGGAATGGAAAGTGCAGTTCTTCTGGCCGATACGGTTTCCGTTTCATGTCATCGAACTGGATGAAGAATACAGCTACACGGTTGTGGGATTGCCGAGCAGAAAATATGTGTGGATCATGGCGCGAGAGCCTCAAATCGATCAGCAGGTGTATATGAACATCCTTCAACGCCTGGAAGGCCAGGGATATGAAATCGAACAAATACAAACAGTTCAGCAGGAATGGTAAAACCATTGTATAACTGTAAAAAGTACAACAAAGCGGAGAGAAAGATGATGCGTAAAAATATTGCAATAGTAGGGACTGGTATCAGCGGTTTAACCGCTGCATGGTTGCTGCACAAGGATCATGATATCACCGTCTTCGAAGCGGGAAGTTATGTTGGCGGCCATACCAATACAATCGACGTGGACATGGGCGATGAACAGCACGCGGTCGATACAGGATTTATTGTCCACAATGAGAGGACGTACCCCAATTTCATCAAGCTCCTAAAAATCCTGGATGTTCCCGTGCAGGATACGGAGATGAGCTTCAGTGTCAAGGATGAGATCAATCGCCTGGAATACAACGGCGGTTCATTGAACAAGATGTTCGCTCAACGGCGGAACCTGTTTCGTCCGGGTTTTCATCGTATGATCGGTGACATCCTCCGATTCAACAAGGAGGCGCGTGAGCTTTTAGCCACTGAAAACAGCGAAATTACCCTCGGTGACTTTCTGAATGCGGGCGGTTATTCAACATCGTTCCGTGATCAGTACATCATCCCCATGGGCGCCGCGATCTGGTCCACGGTTCCATCCGACATGTTGAAATTCCCGGCGAAGTTTTTTATACGATTTTTCGCCAATCACGGATTACTTGATTTGAAAGAACGTCCGCAATGGCGAACAATTGTAGGTGGTTCCCGTGAATATGTGCGGAAAATGATCGCACCGTTTGAGGATCGTATCCTTCTCAACACTCCGGTGGAAGCCATCTGGCGGTTTGATAATGGTGGCGTGAAGCTGAAAACACCGGACGGATTCCATAGCTTCGACGAAGTCATTCTTGCCACGCACAGCGACCAGGCATTGGCGATGCTGGCCGATGCCACGGACAAGGAACGCGAGATCCTCGGCGCCATCCCTTACCAGGAAAACGTCGCCGTTCTGCATACCGATGAATCGGTTTTACCGAAACGCAAGTTGGCATGGGCGAGCTGGAACTATCATATCTATGACAGCCTGAACAGCCGGGTTGCATTGACTTATAACATGAATATCCTGCAACGGTTGCAGTCGAAATACACATTTAATGTCACCCTGAACCGTGAAGAAGTGATTGATCCCGATAAGGTGATTCGAGTGATTACCTATCATCATCCATTGTTTACCCTCAATGGAATCGCCGCTCAAGAACGTAAGCATGAGATCAGCGGTGTCAACAACACATGGTTCTGCGGCGCGTACTGGCGTAATGGTTTCCATGAGGATGGAGTAGTAAGCGCACTGGATGTCGTACAGGGTCTGACCAAAGAGAGGTTGCAATGGGCGGCGTAATCCAAAGCAAGCTTTATACGGGACTGGTTGCACATGCACGGTTGAAGCCGTTCGCACACAAGTTCCGTTATAAAATCTTCATGACATACATCGATCTGGATGAACTGGACAGTCTTCTCAGGGAATCACCATTGTTCAGCAGGAAACGTGCAGCGTTGGTGCAATTCAAACGTAGTGATTACCTGGGCGATCCCGGGATCCCGTTGACAGATGCGGTACGTGATCGGGTAGAAAATGAAACAGGAAAACGTCCTGACGGCCCTGTTCGCATGTTGACCCATTTACGGACATTCGGTTATGTCTTCAACCCGGTCACATTCTATTACTGCTTCGACAAGGAAGACCGGAAAGTGGAAACGATTGTTGCTGAAATCACCAATACACCCTGGAAACAGCGAAGAGCGTATATCCTCACACCGTCTATGAACCTGTCAAAGGAAGCTGGAAAATACCACTACAGGTTCGACAAAGATTTTCATGTGTCACCCTTTTTTGACCTGGATTTTGCATATGACATGCAGTTCAGTGAACCGGGAGACAATCTCTTCGTGCAGATCGAGAACAAACGGGATGACGATCGTCATTTTATCGCAACCCTGAACATGGCGCCGCAAGATTACACGGCGAAAAACCTGGCAAAAAACCTGGTAATGTTTCCATTCATGACATTCAAGGTGTTCTGGGCGATCTACTGGCAGGCGTTGAAATTGAAGTTGAAAGGCGCAACGTACTATCCCAATCCTCATTCGAAGGCTGGACAAAATTTTGAAAATGATTCAGTTGGCTTAAATCAGGTGACATCAACCGGATAAAAAATATCGTCATCCAAATGACGAACAAGCAGGAAAGCTGGAGGTATACCATGAAAATGCAACATTCCATTGCAATAGATATCGAGCAAAAGAAGAAAAAAGAAACTACCAGTGCGCTTTCAGGAATCGCACGAAATCAGTTGTTCCAACGTCTTGCAAAGATTCAGAAGGGTGGCCTGACTGTTATCGAAAATTCTCGGATGTCATTTTTCGGCGATAAGGATCATCCATTACAGGCAACACTCACCGTACATGATGAAAAATTCTACAAAGCGTTACTCACTGGAGGCAGTCTTGGGGTGGCAGAAGCCTATATCCTTGGACTCTGGGACTGTGATGATTTGACTACCATGTTCCGGATCTTTTTGCAGAACAAAGAGGAATTGACCGGGATTGAAAAATCGTTCAGTTGGCTGAACCATTGGAAGAACAAGCTGTTCGCCCTTCGTTCAAGAAATTCCATGGAAGGCAGCAAACGTAACATCGTAGCCCATTATGACCTGAGTAATGAGTTCTACCAGCTCTGGCTCGATCCCACAATGACCTATTCTTCCGGAATTTTCCCATCGGAATCGTCGTCCATGGAAGAAGCCTCAGTGGAAAAGTTGGATCGGATTTGCCGGAACCTGGAACTCACATCCAATGATCACGTGCTGGAAATCGGGAACGGATGGGGGAGTTTTTCCATACATGCGGCAAAACATTATGGCTGCCGTGTAACCACTACGACTATCGTCCGATGAACAATACCGGCTTGCCAAAGAGAGGGTTGCTGAGGCAGGTCTGGAAGATAAAATCACTGTGCTGAACCGGGATTATCGTCTACTGGATGGACAGTACGACAAAGTGGTATCCATCGAAATGATCGAAGCGGTTGGTCATGAGTTCATGCAAAACTATGTGGAGAAGATCGACCAGGTACTCAAGCCGGGCGGTAAAGCCCGCACTACAGGGCGATCACCATCGACGAACGCATTTATAATAGTTACCGCTCTTCGGTGGACTTCATTAAAAAATACATCTTTCCCGGTGGGAACCTCGTGTCGTTTGAATTACCTCAACAACCTGGTGAAAGATGTCAGCGGAATGCGTCCGGTTCACATGGAAGAAATCGGACTCCATTACGCGGAAACGTTACGCCGCTGGCGAGAACGTTTTGAAAATGTGGTGGAAGATGTGAAGGAAATGGGGTTTTCCGAACGGTTTGTACGGATGTGGCGTTATTACCTCACCTATTGCGAAGCCGGTTTTGAGGAAAAACACATCGGAACTGCTCAGCTTGTGTACGAAAAAGTAAGATAGAGAGTGATTACAATTGTCGATTATGACAATCAAAACAATAAAGGAGAAAAAAAATGACTGCTATTCAACTAGCGGAAAAGGGGAAATTGCCGGACTGGCTGGTACGGATTGGAATTCAATGGCGTTTGAGGAAAACGCTGGCGAATGTAATGGGCATAACCGAGAGCGATGAGAAATTCAAACGGCAGAAGTGGATTGAAGAACTCAATCGCAGCCCCATCGCCCTGGTGCCGGAAAAAGCCAACGAACAACATTACGAACTTCCTCCGCAGTTTTTTACGGAAGTCCTTGGAAGCCATTTAAAAATACAGTAGCGGGTACTGGCCTGAAGGTAGGGAAACCATGGATGAAGCAGAAGCCAAGATGTTACGGTTGACCTGCGAACGTGCCGATCTGCAGGATGGTCAGGATATCCTCGAGCTCGGTTGCGGATGGGGCTCATTAACCCTGTGGATGGCGGAACACTATCCGAACAGTAACAATTCCATGCCGTCTCCAATTCCAAAGACCAGGCGGAGTTTATCCGTACCCGCGCAGCAGAAAGAGATTTGAGGAATGTTACCGTACAAACAGCCGATATGAACGAATTCTCCACGGAAGAGAATTATGATCGTATCGTATCCGTGGAAATGTTCGAGCATATGCGCAATTACAAGGAATTGATGAAACGGATCCATGGATGGTTGAAACCCGGCGGCAAGCTCTTCGTCCATATCTTTACCCATGAGAAGTATGCCTATCCCTATGTGGACAACGGTCCCGATGACTGGATGGCACGCTATTTCTTTACCGGCGGGCAGATGCCGTCACATGATCTGTTGCCCGAATTCCGTGGTGGACTCGAACATGAAGGAAGTTGGAAAGTAAATGGCCTTCATTATGCGAAAACAAGCAAGGCATGGTTGGACCGGATGGATGAAAAACGGGATTCGATCATGAATATCCTCGAGCGCACCTATGGTAAGGAACATGCAAACTTGTGGTTCCATCGGTGGCGTCTGTTCTTTATGGCGTGTGAAGAATTGTTCCGGTTCCGTGGCGGTAAAGAATGGTTCGTGTCACATTATCGATTCGCGAAAGCGGCTATAGTCGATTGCTGCGATATGCTCTCGATTGGTGAGTTGCAGGAATTCAACAGGTGTATTACTTGCATTCGACGGTGCAGAGAAATAAACTATTGATAATAGACTGACTCAAATGGATTGATGGATAGTGTTCTGCAGGATCCTATCGCCAAGAATCATTTGTATAATATCAAGTCTACTTGGCGTGAGATCCTGCAGAATCACTTGGAAGTAAAGTGCAGGTTCTCGCTTCCTTTTGTACAATTACTTACCTACTTAACTGTATATCCGCCAGGAACCTGCACAACGCCTGAAGTACAACTCGATCCATGTAAATCAATCCACAAGTTGTATTTTTTCGCGCAAAGGAGATACCACGGTGAAGCTGCTACTATTTTTCATATCACACTGGATGTTGTCCGGGTTTGCACAGACCTTTTTTCTGCACAGGTATGGTTCCCATCGCATGTTCACCATGCGCAAAAGATGGGAACGTTTTTTTTATCTGTTCACCTTTATCACCCAGGGCGCCAGTTATCTCAATCCGAGGGCATATGCAGTCCTGCATCGTATGCACCACGCGTATACTGACACCGAACAGGATCCGCACAGCCCGGCGTTTTCAAAAAATGTTTTCAGCATGATGCTGCACACCTACAAAGTTTATTCGGATATTCTGTATCGTAAAAATGATACAGGAAGTGAATTTGACCAAAATGTACCCGAATGGGAACCTTTTGACCGTTTTGTAGCAAAAAACCGTTGGATTCCACTCGGTTTTGTGCTTGTTTATCTCATCATCTACCTGAAATTGGCAACCCGATTGTGGCACTGGCTATTATTTCCCGTTACGGTGGTTATGGGGCCTGTCCACGGTGCAATTGTCAACTGGTGCGGTCATAAATATGGGTACAGAAACTATGATAATGACGATCAGTCCACTAACGCTCTAACAGTGGACTTTCTCACCTTGGGGGAACTGTACCAGAACAACCATCATAACAGTCCCGGTAATCCGAACCTGGCACGCAAGGCAGACGAATTCGACATCGCTTATCCTTTGATACGGATGTTTGAAAAAGTTGGGATCATTGCCTTCGCCGATTATTCATAATCATTCCTGCCGGATGGAATCTACTGGATTTGGCTTGCGACGCCCGGTAGACCAGCACACCGATCACGCTTACTGTTACAAGTAGCACACAGACAACCGGTGTTGTGGCATGTTGCACTCCGAAAGGCGCCACCTCAGCGAAATTGGTGGTCCATTTTCGCACGAGGAACCATGCCACCGGAATTCCCACTGCAGAACTAATGAGTACGAGAAACAGCATGGAACGGCTGAAAAGGAAAACCAATTGCCCGCACTTGCACACCCAGGACCTTACGGATCCCGATCTCTTTTGTCCGTCGTGCCACATCCATCATTGTCACTCCGGCCAATCCCAACGCGGACACTAACAGGGTGATGAATCCCGCGATGCTTACAATACTCAACCATCGACGATCTTCCCCGGTACCACTGGTCCATCGCTTCGTCAAGGAAACGGTAATCACAGGGCTGGTCCGGGGCGAGCTCGGTCCATACAGTCTGGATAGAACGCAGTGTTTCCTGCAGGTTTTCCGAGGATAAACGCACCAGCACTCGTTGCACATAGGGATTCTCAGCATAGTTGATACTGCGGCAATCGGAGGGGATCCAGATGTCCGAATTGATAGCAAGGATCATGGGATCGATCTCTTCATGCAGGTTGGAATAATGGAAATCTCTTGCCACCCCGATAATCCGTGAACCGGGAAAAATCGTGGCAGAAATATCGCCATTGTCGCCACGGACAAACACATCCATGAACTTCTCATTTACTATGATTGACGTTTCCCTGTCCTCAGGACGCCCCCAGTCGAAGTTCCGTCCCTCAACGAGTTCGATGTCCAGTAGTGGAATATAATCCGGGTCGACGAGGTTCGCATACACCCTGGAAATCTGTTGACCATTCAAGTCCGCTCGTGCGCTCAGCCAGTACCCACCCAATTCGCATGTTGCGCCGGATACGCCTATGATCCCCGGATTCGATTGCATTTGCGAACGTAACAACGCGACACGGTTTTCACCGCTCTCATCCATATGCGGGAATGGTATCTCAATCACCTGTTCCGTGTTATATCCGAGATCGCGTGTGAGAATATGACGTAACTGGGTGGCGATCAGGTAGGTGGAGGTGAGCAGGCAAATGGATACCGAAAGCTGAAGGATCAGCAAACCTTTTTGTATCCTGCTTTTCCCGCCGACAGTCACTGAACCTTTGAATGCTTCCACCGGGCTGAATTTTGACGCCACCAACGCCGGGTAGCTTCCAGCGCCAATGATGACGAGAATTCCCATCAACACGATAAGTGGCAAGGTGATTCCACCCGGTTGAAGGACAAGATCGGTTTTTGCCAGGCTGTTGAAAATAGGCATAGTCATCCCAGCGATCAGCAAACCGATGCTGAGAGCGATCAGTGTCAGCACCGTGGTTTCACTCAGGGATTGCAGGATCAGGGAGTGTCTTCCAGCGCCCAGGACTTTCCGTACTCCGATTTCACGAGTCCGTTCCAGTGAACGGCTCAGGGATATAGTCGTATAATTCACTCCGGACACAATCAACAGGCTGATTCCAATGGCGAGCAACACCAATGATGCCGTGGGAGTGGTGATTGTCGGATACCCCTTGGGATTGTGGAACGACATGTAGGATTGCTGAATCGGTTGCAGACGGAAGTAGCGGAGAATGGTTTCCCGGTAACGTTGCACCCCGATGGAACCCATGAGATCATTGATTGATTGTTCAACAGTTTCCGGGGATGCATTCTCCTCCAGTTGCAGATATGTACTCGACCATGTCATTCCCCAGCCTTCCGTATACACCTGCATGATCTCTTCACGGAAGTGCTCGAAGTTTATGATCAGATCGAATTTTTCGAAGCTGTTTTCAGGTAACGGATTGACAACTGCACTTACGACAAACGGTTTGAAACTCTCGTTTATATAAATATCCAATGTCTGACCGACAGGATTGGTGGTTCCGAAATACTTGGATGCCATCTTCGGACTGAGCAGGACACTTTCCATGGACTCAAGAGTGGATGCATTGCCCAGCCTTGGTTCGATGCCAAACATTTCAACACCGGAAGCATCCAGACCTGACACCCTGTCTTCAAATTCCACGCCATGCACACGGATGCGTCTCGAGGAACGGTCCGAACGTGCGATAAGGTCTATTCCAGGCACCTGATTTTCGACGGTAGGGGCAAAAAGTGCGGTACATTGCAAGCCATACCGCGGGTCCTGTCCCTCACGTTGGGTCTCATAGATCACACGGTAGATACGGTCCGCATGGGGATACGAGCTGTCATGAGTCCATTCATAATACAAATAGTGGCCGAGCAGAATACAACAGGCGATGCCAATGGAAAGTCCAAAAAGATGAATGCCGGTATGGAGTCTATGCTGCCGTAGTGAACGCAATGAGGCTCGGAACATTTGGAGAAACATGATTCCTCCCTGAATACAACAAGTCATTCCGGCTCATGAATTATTGTTGACAGGGGTGCAGATTTTCAATGAATACTGCAACAATATAACCAGGGTCTATTAACAGGACAAATATTCGACAATATAGTTACAGGCATCCTCAGGATTGCTTGCCCAAGTCCTATTTCAGTTGAGTGCTTCATATTCTATACTACGTCAATTACTTTTTAATACTATTTCAATGTCAAATATAAGTATATCGTCATTACCGTCCCAATCGGTATCTTCGACCCAAGAATCCGAGTTGTCAACAATTACGTAATAACCATCATTTCCATCGAATTCTTCAGTTTCCCATTCGTGTGGGCCTTCTGTTAGAAAATCCTCGTACCAAAGTATTTGTACTGACCTTCCAGCTATAAAATCATCGTATTCATCATCTTTTAAAACTATAACTTCAATCTTATAATCTTGAGGCCATTCATGTGCTTTAATTGTTATTAAGAATTGGAACGGATCATTAATCATAAACTTATCAGATAGATAATAGTAGTCTTCGTGCAATATAATATTATCTTGGGATAATATTATTGTTTCAACACTCTTATCATCATCAGTGCATCCGGAAATAATACTCAACATGAATAATATTACTATTGTATAAGAAAGGGGTCGCATAACATCTCCTTTTGCAAGTATATTATTTGTATGACAAATCCTATATATGGTGCATACTATCAGCGCTTCTAAATTAAAATAAAAAATGTTTTCATTCAAGGGTATTTGCTAATATTTTTCTATGGTTTCAGATATTGCAGGTTATTTTGTAATTTTTGATAGAGCAGTTTATTCTCGGTATTGAACCACATCTGCAGTGGATTTACAGCGTGATTTCCTAACAGTGATTACAAGAAAAATTTAAACGTACATCAGTGATAAATTATATAATATATTCAAGATTCTTTGAAATAAAGAGTCGTAAACAATATATTTAATAAGACAAGCTATATATCCCGCCTTGTTACATGCCCAGTTTATCCAGGGGAGACCTTAGACTGCTTCCTGCTTGCATTTGATTGGTTAAACGGTTTTCAGAAAAATTAGTATGAGTAGTCATTCACGTTTAACTGACCCGGGAGGTTGTTATGTACAAAATTGAAAAGGCGCCGCATGGTGTCACTCTTACTTTCGGCGGCAATATGGACAAAGCCGAAGTGGAGAAGTGGAAAGCGGAATCTGAGGTTTTCCTGCGTAAGATGCTCGGCAGTTTTGGAGTGCTGATCGATATGAGATCATTGAAGCCATTACCGCCAGATGCACAGAAGGTCATGACGGACGGACAGGCGATATACAAACAGAAAGGGATGAAAAGATCTGCGGTAATTCTTGATAATGCCGTCGTAATTATGCAATTCAAACGTCTAGCGAAAGAAAGCGGAATTTATAACTGGGAACGGTACATTGACGCTTCCAAAGATTCGAAATGGAAGCAGACGGCTGTTGATTGGCTTGATAAAGGAATAGATCCGGATAAATAGCAGATGGTGCTGTGAGTAAAGAGATTTCTCATTCAACTACTATGATCTTCGCCTCTCTGAATCCATTACGGAAGTGCATCAAACGAAGAGTGTAGTGGTTTTTGAGGATTTCTGCGTCTATTGATACTTCTTTTAACGATCCAGTATTTCCCGTACCTTTGCAATAAATTTTTTGATACCAAGCGGTTTCTGAATGAAGTCGATTCCTTCTTCGAGTACGCCGTGATGAGAAATAATATCCTGTGTATAGCCGGACATATACAATGCGGGTATGTTGGGGTAGTGTACATTCAGCAAGCTGTGTACTTGTCTGCCATTCAAGTTTGGCATGATGACATCCGTAACAAGAAGATCCAGCTTTGGTTTATCCGTTTTCACCAGTTTTAAAGCAGCTTTACCGTCCTCGGCTGTAAGCACATTGTAACCGTAGTTTGTCAGGAACCGTTTGGCGATTTTACGCACCGATTGGTCATCTTCCACCAGTAGAATCGTCTCATTTCCACGCAGGGCAGTTTCTTCCATTTCCCGTTCAGAATGGCCAATTTTCTTTCCTGACATTGATGGAAAATACAGTGTAAATGTAGTTCCTGAACCGACTTCACTTTCCAGTTGGAGATTCCCATCATGCTGTTTTACAATACCATAAACGGTAGATAATCCCAGTCCTGTGCCTTTGCCTACTTCTTTGGTGGTAAAAAATGGATCGAAGGCTTTTGATCTGGTTGCTTCGTCCATGCCTGTCCCTGTATCGCTCAATTCGAGTTTTACATATTCGCCCGGCTTTATATCCGGATGTTTTTTCGAATAAGCTTTATCTAATGTAACCTTGTCCGTCTTTATCGTAATAGTTCCACCGTCCGGCATTGCATCCTGTGCATTTACTGAGAGATTCATCAGGATCTGCTCTATCTGCGAAATATCCACGCGTACAGGAAGTGAGGTGCTGCAGCAGTCGAGGATAATTCGTATGTCTTCCCTGATTGTTCTTCTCAGTATTCGTTGAAAATTTGTGATCAATTCATTCAGATCACTTGTTTTAACGTCCAATACCTGTTTACGGCTGAACGCAAGCAACTGGCGGGTCAGGTCTTTTGCACGGTCGGCAGTTTCTGCGATTTGCTGAAGATCCTGGAATATTGGATTCGATGGCTCCATGTTCATCAGGGCTAATTCAGTCGTACCGAGAATAGGAGTCAGCAGATTGTTGAAATCATGTGCGATACCACCGGCAAGATGACCGATGGATTCAATTTTTTGAGCCTGACGCAGTTGTATTTCGAGCATCTTCTGCTCTGTGACATCTCTGAATAACCCCAGGACAGCTTTATTGTCACCATAGTTAATCTCGGAGATGGATGCCTGGACAACATGAGAAATACTGTTTTTCTCAACAAGAGAAAACTCTATGTCACATGGAAATGACGTATTATGTTGGAAAATTCTTTGCAATTCTTCTTTTGAAGCAGCATCCTCGGGGGGCAATAATTGGATGAGATCAAAGTCATCCGACATAATCTCATCAATTGAATATCCGGTCAAGGTGGAAAAACGTGGATTAGCGAGGTCAATTCTGCCATCGAAAATGATAATAAGCGCATCATTGGACTGTTCAATAACACTCCTGAATTTGCTTTCGCTCTCCCGCAATGCGTCTTCCGCTTTTTTTCTGTCTGAGATATCATTGATTACTACCAGGACACCACTAGCGGACGCAGACTTGAATTCAGAACCGCTTACTTCACCATAAAACCTTGATCCATCGTTTTTTTTCATCAAAAATTCGACTGATTCAGCTCTTTCAGCGTGTAACATGATTTTGTTGAAAAGATTAGCTGCAAACTGATGCGCGGATTCATCAAGATATTCTGTAAAATGATGGCCGATCATCTCTTCTGGTTCGGCGAGGAAGATTTTCCTGCATGCAGGAGATATATATTGAAGGAAACCGTTCTCGTCGGTAAGAGAAATAACATATGTGGACTGCTCGGTGATAGAGCGAAACCTGTTTTCGCTTTCCTGCAGTGCAATTTCTGCTTCTTTTTGTTCGGTGATATCTCTGAATTCGACAACGCGAACAGTTCTGCCTTTATAAGGAATGTTTTTAGCCTCGATACGTACTGGATACTTGCTCCCATCCTTCCGTTTTCCATAGATCTCATAAGGTTTTTCAGATCCGGTTATGATTCTGCGTTTTACTTGGTTCTGAGATTCTTCTGCGATCAATTTTAATCCATCCATTCCAACCAGTTCTTCATAAGGATACCCGGTGATTTCAGACAAACCTTTATTACAATCCAGTATTAAGCCCTGATCATGGATTCCAATACCGCCAAACGAAGCATTGTGCAACGCCTTAAAACGTTCCTCGCTATCCCTCAATTCCTCCTCAAAATGTTTTTTTGCAGTGATATCCTGAATGGTTCCGAACATCTCAACAGGATTATTATTCTCATCAAACTTCAATCGTCCCTTGCCATGAACCCATTTCTCTTTACCAGTGCTTTGATTGATTATTTTATACTCTTTATTAAATAGATTATGTTGTTTAAGGACATGATCGAAGAGATGGCCCTGCATCATCTCGATAAAATCTGGGTGAATTATCTTCAGCCATCCTTCGACAGTTCTGGCATAATCTGTTTCAATCCCGAATATCATGTCCAGTTCGGCAGAATTTGTCCATGTTCCACTGCGAATATCAAAGTTGTAATGCCCTAATTTTGCGACAGCCTGTGATTCAACCAGTCGTTCTTCTCGCTCGCGAATGACTTCTTCCGCTCTTTTCCGTTCAGTAATATCCCTTCCTGTCGCAATTAGCCTTGGTTCACCATCGATGGATGCGATCACTCCAGAAAGCTCTATTACAAATTTTTCACCTTTTCTATTGATCAGAGTGATCTCGGTGTTATCAATCTCATGTTTTGAGGCCAGCATGGAGGTAATCATGTTGCTCTCAGCCTGAGAAATAAAACCGATTTCAACCGGGGTTTTCCCGATGATCTCTTCTCGTTTGAATCCTGAGAATTCTTCGAAGGCTTTGTTTACGTATAAATATCTTCCATTTCTCAATTCACTGATAGTCATTGCCATTGGTGCATTCTGGAAGATTTGGAAAAACTTTTCTTCGGTTTCTGCAAGATTTTTTTCCAGTTTTTTTCGTTTTGAAATATCACGATACAGTGCAATTATATGATATTTACCTTTAATCATGATTGCCGATGCAGAAACTTGAATATCTATCAGTTCACCATTCTTTTTCTCATGTCGGGTGAGGAATGTATCTGATTCGTTCTTAATAACCAGTTGTACATGATCTTGAGCATCCGAATGCGATTCAATCGGATCAATCTGGGATATATGCATCTTCAGCAATTCATCTTTTGTGTATCCGAGGAGATCACAATAAGATTGATTCACCTCAACAATATATCCCTCATCATTCAGCAAACAGTATCCGTCTGGAGTTATTCGCAAAACAGCATCAAGAACATTTTTATCCGCATACTGAGTCAGGGAAACAATGCTGCTGCCAGCTTGACGTTTCTCCATTTGCTGAAGCTTCGATTCTGCTACCTCGCAACGTTTTTCAAGTTCTTCATAACTCGGTCTGGTCGCTTTGTTTGTCATCCTTTTTCCAGGTTTGATTCTGAATGATCGAACACTATCAACGATACTGTATTAAGTGAATGAATCTTAAGATATTCCGGTGAGTATTTCCAATATTACAATATATCAAATTAATATATAGCGAAAGGCTATTAAAAGTGAATCACACAGTATATCGAAAGCAATATCATAATATCAACGTAGTTACAGTATTTCTGAGTATATATTTTTGGTAATTTTTGTGATTCAAATAAAAAGGTTAGTAATACGTAATAGACGGTTTACAATCACTCATTACGTATTCACTCATCCTGAAGGTACACGGAAACTACAATTCCTGATACTGTATGAAGAACAAGGGAAAAAAGTGTAGTAAACAGGTGAACAATCTTGTTTTCCGTTCCCTCTTCGATTACAATAGGTTAACGGTCTCATCCTGTTGAAAAAATGGTAATTACTCACAAGCTCCATTAAAACTTATCCACTATTTTGATGCTATTCTTATCGTAAGGATTTATCACAATAGTTGTTATTCGTTGAACCATGAAATTGTTTTCTCTCTTCCATTACATTGTTTAAACAACGGATGGAACAATGACAACCAGGATCCTTTTTCACAGTGTATTTCTTCACTTACTAATCCCAATTCTTTCCTTCGCTCAACCATCTCCGCTCGATCCGATTGACGGTCCCCTGGGAGGGATGATTTTCGTGGCTGTCCCGGCAGCAGTGGGTGATGTGGGTGCCTCGGAATCCTATCGGTATTTTGAAGACGACCAGTTCCCCCGTCGTTTTATCGACATGCACTCCTTTGATATCATGACCACTGAAGTGACCCAGGGAATGTGGACAGCGGTGTTGGATTCAAACCCTTCGATTCACAACCATTCGGATCTGCACCCGGTGGATTTTGTGTCGTGGGATGAAGTACAGGTGTTCATCGAGCATCTGAACCGGATAGATCCGCTGTATCACTACCGTCTTCCTACGGAAGCGGAATGGGAATATGCCTGCCGTGCCTTTACAACATCGCCGCACTGTAACGAATACGAGGGGAGCCTGGACGACTACATGTGGTACGAACGCAATGGGCAGGGAACCAGTCATCCCGTGGCTCAAAAACGCCCGAATTACTGGGGTATTTATGACATGCACGGCAATGTGTTTGAGTGGTGCGAGGACTGGTATCACGATAGCTACGAAGGTGCGCCATCCGATGGCAGCGCGTGGCTCGATCCACCCGGACGGGCGCGCGTGAGACGGGGTGGGGCGTACAACTCACACAGCGCCTATTGCCAGTCCTGCTACCGTGACATGGGGTCGCCCGATTCGCACTATCCCGATACCGGCTTTCGGTTGGTTCGTACTGCGGTTGAGGAATGATGAATAGAGTATTGGATATGATGCTTTTGGTGATATACTCAAAAGCTATTATGTGATTTCTTGATTAATTGTATATAAACAATGTACAATAATACTAGTATTATTGTTTAAATATTTTATTACGCATCCTTTTCTACCTTTCTTAATCTTATTCTTTCTTGAGTTATTTGCCTCTTTCTCCTTTGGCTCATAAAAATCAACATCTTCAGTTATTAAGTGACAGTATTCACAAGTTAGAGATTCATTATATGCTGCTCGAATATACCATATGTCTCTTGATTTACAAAATCCAAGGATGTTTAAAGCTTTTATTAAATCTCTACATAATTTAACATCAATATCAATGTATTTTATAATTCCATAATAAATCATATCTTCAATGATTACTTTCCAGAATTCATCTTTTATCTGATTTTTCCATTCATGCTCAATATGTCCATTTTTATCAAATATAACTTGACTATTTCTTGATAGACTTTCAAAAAGTGGTTTAGCGCTATCAGTGTATTCAATTTTATTGTGAATAATCTCATTACAATAAGAAGAAGCAACATTAGCATCTATAACATAAGACATTATTTAACCTCAATATTATATCTAATACTAGCTAGTTTTTTCGCTTCTTTTAGACGTTCCGGGAAGAAACCTTCGGGCCATTCAGTTGTAAATAGGCCAGTTTCATCAAAATTGATTTGATCTATTACTTTACCTTCATCAGTTGATCTTATGTAGTAAAAGATAATATCTTCATTTGTTAAGTGACCACATGCAATGTGTTGTTGTAATCGAATTATTAGGTGTTCAGAATGCGTTTCAAGTATTGAATGAATCCCATTATTGTATAATTCAACGAAAAAATCACCCAATTCCGATTGGGCTCTTGGATGAAGATGAATCTCTGGTTCTTCAACAATATATGTACTATTAGGTTTAAGATTATATCCTCCAATTAGCACAGGAATTACTTGTGACTGCCCATATCCAACATCTGCATAATTCTCTATTTCTTTCGAGAAGAAATTCTCTATATACAATTCAAAGTGTCTACCAGATTGTGAAGTGATAACTTTAATGTCTGAAGCCATTTGTGCCTTTTTTAACCATTTTACCACTTTTTCTCGAATATTTTTTGTTTTTGATGCACTTCTTAAGGCATCAAGGGCTAAAAGGCTCAACGCATGCTGACCACTCGATCCAATTCTAGACCTTTTTTCTCCGGTGAATAGATATGATCTTGCTGGTGGAACACGCATAGCACCAATATGATCGACTGAACTGAAAGTAGATCGAATGTCATCGGGATAAGAAAGGAAATCTAAATGTTTAACGTGCTCAAAAATATTGTTTTCCTTTAAAAAGTTAATAGAATTATTCGTCTGATTAAAAGTATCTAAGAAAAAATAGGGTAAATAATTCATCTTGAATCTTTTATATTTCAATCTAACATTGGGTGGGACCTGTACTTCAAATAGTTTAGTAAATTTATAACTTTCATTGTGAAATTGAAAATCTGTTGTAAATACATGTTTATCACCATCCCAAACAGTAAAGTGTTTTATTATTATTTCCTTGATTTTTGGTCTATAGCTTAAAGTAATACTAATAGATATGTAGTTTTTATCCGATAAATTGTAGTTCCTAAAACTTTGACGTTTTGTCTTAAGTATTTTAAAGAATAATGTAATATTGTCCTTTAATATATTCTGATGAACTAAATCTTTATAAGTACCAAAATCACCCATTATTCCATTTAGTAGAATAGGAATATCCATATCGTTACTTTCAAATGTCTGTGATAGAATTTTCAAAGCTGCTAATACAGATGATTTTCCTGAGTTATTTGGTCCCAGAAGAATTGTAATAGGTTTTAATGCTAATTCTGCGTTTTGAAATGCTTTAAAGTTTGTCAATCCAATTCTCTGGATCATAGCTTCAACCCTCGGTAAAATATTTTCAAAAATAGTGAAATGAATAAAGAATATTAGTATCAAAAAAATATTATGCAAATATAAGCCAGATATAACTTTTTCGCAATGTAATATTCGTTATAAAAAAAACAACAAAAAAAAGGGCGCAGGAATAAATCCTGAACCCTATCCACAAATGTGCCGACTCCCTGATTTGAACAGGGGACACACGGATTTTCAGTCCGTTGCTCTACCAACTGAGCTAAGTCGGCGCTTTTTGGTACAGCGTCAAAAATAGGTGAAAACGACTGGAAAGTCAAGAATGGAATCCGCCGTGTTCTCACTGTCCTCACTATCCTCTCGTCCAGGTGTGAATAGCGACAGAATTTCCGAATTTTTCGATTGGAAACACCTATTATACCTTTGCAGGTAAAAAGGACCTCACCTTGTGAAATCCGAGTGACCAGAACTCGGGCCGCACTCGGATGAAGGGCAGAGACATCCGTCCTACCTTTATCGGCAGAATCCGTCATTAAATAAAAAACAATCCAACCAACAAAGGTGTTCCTGCATCCAACAAAAAGAAATTCAAACGATAATACCAATTCAGCCAGTTTGATTTAGTATTTCAAATTGGTAGAGTGAGGATAAAAGAATTTCCGCACACTAAATACAAAAACAACTGGATTCCCGATCAAGTCGGGAATGACATCTTAAAAGACTTTTCAGCTATCATTTGATGAAACACCATCGTTACTTTAAAGTATGCCTATGAATCTGAAAATATCTATTCTGCATCGAAACAGCGTAATCGTGCTGCTGGTGTTGCTCGCGCCTGCATATCTCCATGCCCAGGTCGAACTGGCGGGACCGGTAACCGGTGAACTCCGGGCGGATACGTACCTCGTTATGGATTCATTGTTTGTCCCGGAGGGCGGGGAGCTGCTCATCCATGCAGGATCGGTGTTCCTGTTCCAGGGTGACTATGTGTTCGCAGTGTATGGTCAACTGGTTGCCGATGGAACCGAACAGGACAGCATTGTATTCCGTGCCGCATCTCCAGACAACTCATGGCACGGGATTGACTTTCGTTATTCGGATTCCCGTCTATCACGATTGTCCTATTGCCTGATCACCCAAAGTCAGTCCAGCGGAGTGTATTGCGAAGGAACAAGCCCGCTTATCGAATATTGTACCCTAAGTAATAACATCAATGTCAACCATCGTGGCGGTGGAATTTTCTGCTATATCGGCGCATCCCCTCACATTGAAAACTGCGTTATCAGCAATAATTTTGGCGAATTGGACGGTGGCGGGATCGGGTTGATGAACGAATGTAATGCTACCATCCTCAATTGTACCATCACCAACAATGAAACACAATTCGGTGGTGGGATCTATGTGAACGGTTGTCCCGATGCAGTGATCCGGGATTGTGTGATCACGGGGAACATTTCGCATTATTACGGCGGTGGGATTTATCTCTATTCCTCGGATGTGGAAATCACACGGTGCGTGGTGGCGGACAACTATACGGATCGTCAGGGCGGAGGTCTGCATTGCCGTCATGTGGATGTGCAGATTGATCATACGGTGTTCAACCGGAATGAAGCGGTTGAGGAGGGCGCGGGAGTGTATCTCGGTTTGGATACCAGTTTCGAATTGGTGAACTCCATTGTAGCGGATCACGAAAACGGCGGAATCTACAGCAACAGCGAGTTTACTCCGGAATTGACTTACACCGATTTTTACGGAAATGAGAACTATACGATTAGCGGGAATACGCCGGGAGGATTTGGAGAAATCACAGAAGTGAATGTGAACGGGGACTCCTGTGATGTGTATTCGAACCTGTTCCTCGATCCCGGATTTGTAAACGACGAAGCTCTGGACTTTCATCTGCTGCCCTATTCGGTCTGCATTGATGCAGGCAATCCCGATTCAGGTACCGATCCGGATGGCAGCATTACCGATATTGGAACCTTTCCATACCAATGGCAACCGTGCGCACTGGTGTTTTCCGACTCCCTGCTCGAGTTTGGCGAAGTATTTGTCGGTGATTCCGCATCTGTTCAGTTGACCATTGCGAATACGGGGGAAGGGTTTGGGGGTATCGACAGCCTTGAATTGTTCCCAGGTGAAAACTTGCGGATGGACCTGCAAGCGGAACTTCCATACTGGTTGTATCCCGATTCCTCGCTGTCGATTGAATTCTGGTGGTTCCCCGATACTGTCGGTGTTTTCGAATCCGGGTTGTCCGTTTACCACAATGACAGCACTTTGGCGATCCCTTATCCCATCCAGCTTGTTGGCAATGCGATTGTGAATGTCCCGGAGGATAGACCATCCACTTTGCCATCACAAATCACCTTGTACCAGAATGCGCCCAACCCTTTTAACTCTTCCACAGCCATCCGTTACAATCTTCCTGAACAAAATCGGATACGCTTGTCCGTTTTTGATCTGCTTGGACGGGAAGTTGCTGTTCTTCAGATGGGAGTTATACCTGAGGGGATGCATGCAGTGGTGTTTAATGGGGCTGGATTGGCGTCGGGTGTGTATGTATACCAATTGGAGACGGGGAAAAATGTGTATCAACAAAGGATGGTGTTGGTTCGGTAGGTCATACCAGTTTTGAAACCCGACCTTGAACTGCAGGTCGGGCCACCCTTCAACTTGAATATTCACATAAGAAAACCCCTGCTGGTCTAGCCAACAGGGGCTTTAAAATCCCATATCCATGGATTTGCTGTATCTATCCAAGTTGTTCCTGGTGCGCTTTGAGCATCTCCAGCTTGGCACGGAAATCCGCCTGTTTTTCCCGCTCATTTTTCACTACGTCGTCCGGGGCGTTGTTTACGAATTTTTCGTTCACCAGCTTTTTATCGATTCCGAGCAGCATACCCTCGAGTTTGTTGATCTCTTTGGTTACACGGGCGCGTTCTGCATCAAAGTCGATCAGCCCGGCCAGCGGAATGTACACTTCAGCGCCATCCACAACCGTAGTCGCACTTTTCTCCGGTTTTTCCGTTACGATATCGGGAGCATCGCCTTCAAGGCGTGCGAGACGTTTCACCGTGGTCCATTCCCGCTGTACGAGCTCCACATGAGGATCACGTTCGAGGATCGCCAGTTTCGCCTCTTTTCCCGGCGGGATGAGAAGTTCGCCGCGGACATTCCGGATGGCGCTCACCAGTGCCTGGATGTAATTAAAATCAGCCACCGCATCCTTGTCCGGTTTCATGCCTTCAGTGGATGGGAATTCCGCCAGCGCAATGCTTTGTGCACGGTCTTCCTGCAGCACGCGGCCTTCAATATTGCCAAGATGCTGGTAAATCTCTTCTGTGATGAACGGCATGAATGGATGCAGCAAACGAACAATCGCTTCCATCATGTTCAACGCGAACCGTGTGGTTGTCCCGGCTTCCTGGATCGAAGCGTCATCGCCCAGGCGCGGTTTGATAGTTTCGATGTACCAGTCGCAGAAGTCATTCCAGGTGAATCGGTAGATCGCCATGAGGGCATCATCCAGGCGATACTGCTCCATACGGTTGTCTACTTCTTCGATGGTTTCGATCAGTCGGCCAAGAATCCAACGGTCTTCCAAATGATCCACCCCGGTTTCCCGGATGAGATCATAAATTTTTCCGTTGATCTCCGGGCGTGCAAATCCCTGGAAGTCGAGCATGGACAACACCTGGTTCGGGCTGGCGCCCAGCTCATCAAGGATTTCCTCTGCACGATCCAACTGATCGGTGAGGATCGCCGATGCCGGGCTGGCGACAAACCGGAAGGCATTCCAGAGTTTGTTTGCGAAGTTGCGGCCCATCTCAAACCGTGATGGATCCAGTCGAATGTCCTGCCCCGGAGTGTTCAGCACGATCAGGCAGTAACGGACCGCATCGGCGCCATACTGGTCGATCATTTCCAGCGGATCGATGCCGTTGCCGAGCGACTTCGACATCCATCGGCCCAACTTGTCCTTGATCATTCCGGTGATGTACACGGTTTTAAACGGGATCTGCCCGGTGAAATACAGGTCGGCCATGATCATCCGTGCGATCCAGAAGAAGATGATGTCATATCCGCTGACCAGCACATCGGTCGGATGGTAGTATTTCAGTTCCGGGGTTTGGTCCGGCCATCCGAGGGTAGAGAACGGCCACAACCAGCTCGAGAACCATGTGTCGAGTACAT
This sequence comes from bacterium, assembly GCA_963674515.2. Lineage (GTDB taxonomy): Bacteria > Electryoneota > Electryoneia > Electryoneales > Electryoneaceae. Next base: position 207,369 of record CAXXQY010000034.1, on the reverse strand, counting down.
CCTCATCCTGCCGCAGGTGAGTGCCGCCGCATTTTTCGCACACGGTTGGATCATCACGTTTCACCATGACATGATCACAATCCGCGCAGTACCATGCCGGGATACGGTGTCCCCACCAGAGCTGACGGCTGATGCACCAGTCACGGATATTTTCCAGCCACTGGTAATAAACCTTTTCCCACCGTCTCGGTACAAACTTGATCTCGCCCTCGCGCACCTTGTCCAGTGCCGGACCGGCGAGCGGCTTCATCTTCATGAACCATTGGGTCGAGAGGTACGGTTCAATCGGCACATGGGTACGGTGGCAATAACCGACTGCATGGGTGTGCTTTTCTTCGCGGATCAGCAATCCCTCTTCCTGCAAGTCTTCCAACACCGCTTCACGTGCTTTAAAACGGTCCATGCCGATATAGCGCACTGGCGCCGGATGGCACATCTTGGCCGATGTATCAAGGATGATTGGCATGGGCAGGTTGTGACGTTTGCCGACCTCGAAGTCGTTGGGGTCGTGTGCAGGGGTGACCTTTACCGCTCCGGTTCCAAAATCACGGTCCACGGCATCATCGGCGATAACCGGGATCGTACGGTCTGTCAGCGGCAGTTGTACCTCTTTGCCGATCATGTTTTTGTAACGGTCATCCTCCGGGTGGACCATGACAGCGGTATCGCCCAACATGGTTTCCGGACGTGTGGTTGCGACCACCACTCCCGGGCTGCCGTCTGTGCCGGGATAACGGATATGCCAGAGTTTGCCTTCTTCTTCCTTGTGGTCGACCTCTTCGTCACTGATCGCCGACTGCAGTTTCGGGCTCCAGTTGACGATGTATGGACCGCGATAAATGAGGCCATCCTCGTACAGCTTGACAAACACTTCGCGCACGGCTTTGCTCAGGCCGTCATCGAGAGTGAACCGTTCCCGCGACCAGTCTGCGGAATCGCCCAATGCGCGTTTCTGTTTTGTGATGACGCCGTCATTGCGCTTGACAACTTTCCATACTTCTTCAAGGAACTTTTCCCGTCCCAGCTCCGCACGGGTAGGCATACGGTTTTTTGCCAGTTCTTTTTCCACGACGGACTGGGTGGCGATCCCGGCATGGTCTTTTCCCGCCTGCCAGTGGGCTTCGTAGCCTTTCATGCGGTAGTAGCGGATCAGGCTGTCCTGGACGGTATCCTGCAGGGCATGGCCCATATGCAGCACACCGGTCACATTCGGCGGGGGCATCATGATCACATACGGCTGGATCTCTTCATTCGGCGTGGTTTTGAAGATGTCATTTTTCAGCCACCATTCCGACCATTGCGTTTCAACGTTCTTCGGTTCGTATCTCTTGGGAATATCCATGGTACTCAGTTCCTTACACACGTTCGACTGAAGTGGATCGAATTCTGAAAGTCGTTCCACTCGGAGAATCTAAGGTACAACATTCGAACAGGATAGAAAAGAAGAGATGATTGGCTCTGTTCGGGAGGAAGACGTAGCCCGGACGCAGAAAATCGGTCCGGGCTACGCTCAATCACGTCGTTGCGAGCCTGCAAACACAGTAGTTGTTGTTTGTGTTTGCAGGCGAATCAATCTCCTGCTACTTTGTCGTTGCGCGGATGGCTGCACGCAGTTGTTGTTTGTGCAGCCGACAAAGCAATCTCATCCCAGGTGTGAAAAAGTGTGCTCCTGGCTCTGCGTGGGAATGTGTGCGGGAGTGGAAGGGGATTGCTTCGGTTGTACGAACAAAAGAAACTGCCGTGCGTACAACCTCGCAACGACGTGTTTTTATGTTGTCATGCGCCTCTCGCCACCTGTAACCATTCCCCCACTTCAACTGTCTACTGAGGTGAGAGCCGAAACTCTGTCCTCGAGATAATCATGCTGAAAAACTTCCTGTTGACCGCGTTGCGTTCCATCCGGAAACGTCCGCTGACCTCTGCCATTCACATCCTCGGACTGTCCTGTGCGGTGTTGTGCTGCCTGTTCGTGATGATGTTTCTGCAGTACGAATGGTCGTGGGACCGATTTCATGACAAGGCGGACCGGATCTATATCGCCAACACTGTGATCGAATCTGAATCGTACACGGGTATGGGTGCGAACACCAGCCCGTTGTTATATGAAACTATCAAGGGGCAGGTGCCCGGCCTGGAGGCGGTAGCGCGTTTTGCTCCGTTGCCGTCCAATATCCGGCGCGAGGGCCAGCTATTCGATGAGACCATCTGCTTTGCCGATCCCGAGTTTTTTGATGTGATCAGCGTTCAACCCATGCATGGCGACTGCATGAACGCACTGGACGACCTGAATTCCATGGTGATCACTGAAAGTTTCGCCGCTCGTCATTTTCCCGATACCAATCCTGTCGGGCAAATGCTGGATGTAAAAGTCCTGGATGATTATGTCACCCTTATGGTCGCTGGTGTGGTTGAGGATTTGCCGTCCAACACCATTTTTGAAGGGTCAGCGTTTGTTTCGTACGAGCAGGTCTATTCACGGGCGTTTTCGCAGTATGATCCGCATTGGGGAATGCAAGTCAATCCGACGATACTTCTTCTCGAGGACGGGCTGGATGCGATGGAGTTCGAGGTACGCTTGCGTGCGCTCATGGATGATCTCGGCGTTACCAATCAATATCTCGCATTTGCAGATGCCCATTTTAATACCTATTTCTACCTGCAGCCATTAACCCGGATTCATGTCTGGCCACCTTTTACGCCAAATCCGCACAATTTTGAGACAGAAACATCCATTTCCGCAACGTATGTCCTTCTGGGCATCGGTTTCGCCATCCTGTTGATCGCCTGTATCAATGTGACCACACTATCCATAGGAAATTCCACCACTCGCAGTAAAGAGGTGGGCGTACGGAAGGTGATGGGGGCATTACGAACTCAACTGACCTTACAATTCTGGTTTGAAACGGCGGTGATTGTGGCATTGTCGACAGGAATCGGGGTGTTGGCAGCAAAGTTGCTTGTACCGGTGTTCCAGGAGCTTTCCGGGATTGACAGTGTGCTGCATTTCGATCTATTCACCGTATCGGTTCTCACTGCGATCTGGTTTGTTCTGACAGTTGCTTCCGGATTGTACCCGGCGTTGGTGATGGCATCCTTCTCGGTCCAGGCGGCATTCCGCGGGGCGATCCGTGTGGGAGGAAAAGGACGGCTGCGTCGTGTGCTCGTATTTGTTCAGTTTGTGTTGACCATCGGCTTGTTGTCCTCAACCTTCATTATGAAGGGCCAGATCCAGCATCTACTGACCGCATCGCTGGGGTTTGATAGCGCCCAGGTGGTGTCGTTCCCTGTTATCTCCCGTGAACAACGGCTTGGGCGGCAGGTGATGGAACGTTTGCAGCAGGAGCTTGCTTCCGATCCACAGGTAACCGCAATCGCAGGCGCTTCCTGCATGTTCGGCGATCCATGGATTGACATCTGGTGGGACGAGGAAGGTGAGTCCATGCACACCGCCCTGAACAATGTGGATTACGATTATTTCGACATACTGGGCATTGAACTCGTGGAAGGACGCTTTTTCGACCGTAATATCGAATCGGACTTGATGAACGCAGTGATTGTAAACGAAGCATACCTGGAAGAGTTTGGTATTGAGAATCCGATCGGTCAGCAGTTCTGGGCGGAACGTGATGCGGTAATTGTGGGCGTGGTCCGTGATTTTCACTTTGAATCGTTGCATGAGAACATCGGTCCGGCATTGTTCACCCTGCATCGTGATGTGGTCTTTTGCGGACCTACGAGTTGCAATATTCCGTTCGGTTCCGATATCCAGTATGTTTTGGTGGAAATCGCACCGGGCGCAACTCATTCCGTCCTGCAAAAGGTTGAACGGTTATGGCCGGAGGTGGCGCCGTCATGGTCGTTCGACTTTAATTTCCTTGATGACAGGGTCGCCGCTCAATACGAAACCGACAGACGCTGGAACCGGATCATCTCTTATGCATCCATGCTGGCGATGATTATTGCGATTACGGGACTGATCGGGCTGGCATTGATCGATGTGAACCAGCGGACCAAAGAGATCGGAATACGGAAAGTGTTGGGTGGGGATCTCGTTTCCATTCTCTCGCTTTTCCTGCGTGAAATTGTCCTCCTGATAGCCGCTGCGGTTGTTGTGGCGACTCCCATCGCACTTCTGCTCACATCACGATGGCTGGAGACCTTCGCGTATCGTATCCCGACCACATGGTGGGCGTACCTGCTGGCGGGAGGGATTACTATTTGTGTTGCCGTTATTGCCGTGGGGTATTTTGTCCTGCGCGCGGCAGTAAAAAATCCGGTGGAATCATTGAGGTGTGAATAAATTGTAGCCCGGGGGTGCCATCCCCCGGGAATAATTGGATGGGTACCTCGATCTGCACACTAAGAATGTAGAATGTACATACTTCCCGGACCGGGGGCGGTCCGGGGCACAAGTACTACGAAGATACTTCCCGGACCGGGGGCGGTCCGGGCTACAGTTCTACACATCTTCGATTGACAGATGAATTTTATGAAGTGATCCCGAATGAGTAGAACCTGCAGGGATCACTTTTTATATTATCCCAAATCGAATAACGGAGCTGATCGATGAAACATCTTTTCCTTGCGTTACTACTTATTATCCTGACGATTCCATCAGCAATGGCACAAACCACCATTGCAGTCCTTGATCTCGAAATGCAAGCGGGGGTGCCATCATCGTACCAGGGTGCGCTTACCGATATGCTACGCGAGGAGTTGTTTCATACCGGCCAATTCCGGGTGATTGAACGGAACGCCATGGAAGAGATCCTGACCGAACAGGGATTTCAACTGTCCGGTTGTGTCTCCAATGAATGTGCAGTGGAAGTGGGACAAATGCTCGGTGTAGAGCAGATGGTCGCCGGATCGGTCAGCGCCATCGGGGAAATTCATGCGATTGCCATTCGGTTGATCGATGTGGAAAGCGGTGAAATTGTGGGTATGGAAAGTGTGCGCTGCCAGTGTTCGATTGAGGATATCATCCTGACCAGAATGACGGAAGTTGTATCACTATTAACTTCATCAAATCATGATGAAACAAGTGTTAGTCAGCCTGATCAAGAAATGGAAGAAAGTGAATCTCCTGTTGATGATGGAATAATTCCAGAAAATTTCGCATTATTCTCACCAGATCCAGATCCGTTTCATGACAGTTGTTCCATCGTCTATCATGTACCGGAAACCGCCAGGGTTGTCATTAAAATCTATGATACGCGAGGTAGATTAATCTCAACAATCAAAGATAGCATTCATCAACCGGGTGTATATCAATATCAGATTGATGGCAACGGCTTGGATAGTGGGATATACTTTATCATGATGGAAGCGAATCGTTTTGAAGAAACTGTAAGAATGACCAAGTTATAGTAGTTATTGGGTTCTCTGAATCCTACATTCCACCGATTATGAAACCCTGCTGTATCCACCTTCGCTAAACAGCAGTTTCGGTGGAGAGACAGCAGTAGGGGCCAACCCCGATACCATTGCCGACTTTATTAAAGCTGTTTATTTTGAATGAGTTGGTGTCGAAGTACGATCCTGGTAGTTCGAAGAATTAGTATAGCGAAGAATGGTACACGTAGCACAGTGCTTTAGCGCGGTGGAGAAAGTGCTAATAATTATCCGGAGCGCGCTTCAGCGTGCTTGCAGAAGGTTTACCAATTGCAGGAATTGTATGGTGACAGGCAGGAAAAGTACGCTGAAGCGCACTCCTGCCTGTTAGATAAAGAAAAAAAATACAATATCTTACATCACCGCCCTGAAGGACGGTGCTACGTATTTTGTTCAACGCCACTCTGTTTGAGCCCTGACACCCGACTGTATCCGACTGCACAACACATCTACTATTTGCCGGTATTTGGAAATGTGCGATAGAATAGAAGAAGATTGCTTTGACCTTTTACACAAACACCAACTACCGTGCAAAAGGTCTCGCAACGACAGAGAGCGTCTTTGCGAGGATGTTTGCCGGAGTTGTTTTTGTTTCCGGCAAACGACGTGGCAATCTCATTACGGGTGTGGAAAGGTTTGTAGAAGCACAGTCCGGGATTGTGTGTTGTAGTGGAAGTGGATTGCTTTGACCTTTTACACAAACATAAACTACAGTGCAAAAGGTCTCGCAACGACAGAGAGCGTCTTTGCGAGGATGTTTGCCGGAGTTGTTTTTGTTTCCGGCAAACGACGTGGCAATCTCATTACGGGTGTGGAAAGGTTTGTAGAAGCACAGTCCGGGATTGTGTGTTGTAGTGGAAGTGGATTGCTTCGACCTTTTGCATAAACACCAACTACCGTGCAAAAGGTTTCGCAACGACGTAGTTATTTCAACAATACCAATTTCCGTACTTCGTGTAATGGTCCAGCATCCATACGCAGGAAGTAGATCCCGCTGGATAATTCGGAACCGTTGATTTGTACGGTATGGTATCCGGCATCCATGACCGTATTCATCACTTCCATGACTTCCTGCCCGAGGGTATTGTACAAGCGGGCATGGACCTCAGACGTTGACGGCAGCTCCAATCCTACGGTGGTCACCGGGTTAAACGGGTTCGGGTAAACGGCGGATAGGGTCCAGTCTTTCGGCAGTGTGGGTGTCTCATCGGAAGCAGTAGCGGTGACAGTCAGGGAAAGCGGCAGTATCGACGGACTTCCTTCTGCTGTATGTAGAATCTGGAGCCACGTTGTAAACACACCGACCGGTAGCAGGGAACCGTCAATGTCAAGGATGACATCCTGCTGTTCGCCGGGATCAACAACTCCACTGGTTGGATTTAAAACGAACCAGTCCATATCCGCCGTATAATTGAGCAGAGTAAGTGTAGAGGGCGTTTCGGTGACAAGCGCCACCGTTTTCGAAAGACTGTTTGGTGGCGTATAGATACCGATGGATGGATTTTCCACATTGATTGTTGCTGGAATGCCGAACAAGGTTTCGGAAAGCTCCGTTTCCAGGTTCGTACGGACGACAAATGAATTCGGATCTTCACTATAGTCTGTCGTAACCATATGAATTGTGTAACCGTCGGGATCATCGGGGACCCATTCGAAATCCCAGTACCAGCATGGAGTCAGATAGATAGTTTCAATCACCGCATGGTTCACATCACAGATGGTGATTCCATTCAGGCTTAACGAATACCAGAGTTCATCCACAGGATTATACAATGTCGCTGTCACATTCCTTCGCGGCAAACCGCCCGAATAATCCAGTTCGAACTGGTCGCCGGTGAAAGTGTAACGATATACATCTTCCGTTGTATACAGCATGTAAAAATTATCCACAAATTGCATATTTACGAAATCATAGTCGCCAATCAGGTAGGTATCCAGAAGCTCGAAATCATGGGAATACTGGTGCATGTACATGTTGTTATCCGATGCTCTCGCTAATAACCAGATCCATTCACCGTCACTAACGATGTCTCCCTCAATCAGTTCATCCAATGGAATCTCACATTGAATATCACCAATTGTTCCGCCTTCACTGGAACTGTACACATTCAAGTCGATCTCAAATGAAAGAGGTGCACCGCCAGTGTTCTCAAGTAAGATTGTCTCAGATGTTTGTTCGTCATTCCGGATTACCACTGCAAGCGAATCGGGAGTTATAGCCATCACGGGTCTTTGCAGGGCGGCATTTACCTCGATGTTTGTGTTTTCTTCCATGCAAATTCGAATGACTCCGGTTGTTCCATACCCGATTTTGCTGAAGGAAATCGTATGCTCACCCACTCCGCACGGGAGTTCATAATGCCCTTCTTCATTGGTTATTGCTGTCTCAACATGTGAGTTGGAGGTGACAAGAACATTTGCCAGGGGTTCTTCGGTTTCAAAGTCAGTAACAGTCCCGTAGGCAGTTCCTGTGATGTACGAAGTGCGTGATGTGAACAGGTATGCACTTTCATCGGATAGTGGCGCAACAGATTCTGACGGATGGTTGTAGAAGTGGAGCTGGATTCCATCTGTCTGCTCACTATTTTCAATGCCTGTGGTCCAGTAATCCACGTCCGAATAATGGCCTTCACTGGGATTGATTCTTTTGTACTGGAACAAAAACTCGTCGTTACCCGTTGGAGTGGGGTAAACATCGGTAGTTTCAAATAAAATCGCCTGGAAAGAACATTCTGCCTGCCCAAGACCATCTCTTACCCGGTCCCATTCTATGATGCAGAATCCCGCAACCTCATCGATATAAGCAAACACACCGCCCATGCTTGGGCTAACGGGGATAGTTCTATCATCCCAGAAAGGAGCTATCATTCCATCCGGTCCCAACGGGGAAGGAATCTGCCAGTTACGCTGCAAAGCATCGGTGTGTTGATCGCCCACGGCAAGCCAACCATTACTGCAGACAGTTATCTGCGAATATGATTCACCGTAGTAGGTAAAATCGAAGGGAAGGTCCAAGGCTACTGCACAATCTTCATTCTCATTATAATCCGGAAGATCGAGATATGAACCTTGAAGCACACAGGTCGGCAACTGCGGATTTATTTCAATCCAGTTATACTGCGGGTGCAGGTTATAGTCGATATCTGTGCTTTCATACACAATATATCCAGCCGCATCCGGCCCTGTTGGATTGGATTCATCAATCAAACCAATAAGAATTTGCAGCGGAAGTGTTTCATGACGTCCATCATTAAAATCCGCAATCAAGGATGCATCCGCAATGTACCCTTCGAATGCATATTGGGATGCGCTGATTCCAAAACATCTTGTCGTTCCTGATTCTCCAGGATCCAGCTCTCCCAGCTCACCTTCGGGGGCGTCGATGGTCAACCAGTCGTCATTTGAAATCAGCGTCAACGATGCATACGTTGAGCCTGACATTCCAATGTTATCCAACTCGAATGAAATGTCTGCATTCGCTCCTGGCACCAGGGGAGAAGAGTAGATAGTCTGAGTATGTATCAATTCCGGGCTTACAACAGGAAGGGAAAACAGGTCGTTGTACTCACCTTCACTTCCGCTTAAAGCAATATTGACAGTGGCATTCCAGTCATTCGGACAATCCGGATTGATCGAAATGAGAAGTGGTGAATCGGCTGTAATTTCATCATCCGGTGCAATGTCATTGAATTCGGAAGAACCGCTGACAGATTCAATCCAGGGATCCTCACTGGATGCTGTGATGGTAATCCCTGTCTGGGCAGATCCACCGAAATTCCTGACAATGCAGATTAAACCGACCGTTTCACCGAAATCTGCGATTTCATTTCCGTTCCCCGATGTTCCCTGGGAGCCGTCATCAATGATTGTTATTTCTGTATAGCCGAGTCGTTCGGCGGGAGATTCGATGGTGATTGTCTGTTGTACAGGTTGTGCATTTTGAGCGGTAACCGTGAGGACTGCTTCACCGGCAGAATGGAATGGGGCATTTAATATTACGCTACCGTTTTCATCTGTGATTCCCCTGACTATCATTTCTTCGAGTTCATCAGAACGGTACAATGTTACCCATGCGTTACTTAATGGCATACCATTATCTGACACTGACACTTCAAATGAATTCATTCCGATCTCAAATGAATCTTCCGCTTCAACTTCAATCTCCCTTGGTATATTGGTCCATATCCAGACCGTGGGATCACCCATCAGGTTCAACCAGTCGCAAAAGTTTTCAACATCATCCGGCAAAAAGTCATACAGGTTGTACCACATATTCAATTTTGCACTGAAATAGACCTGTCCAAGAGTTTGTACATCCTGGACAAATGCAGCTTCCACGCCGCCACCAACCATGGCATTATTGTATTTAGTACGGGTTGAGATGGTTGCTGTACTCATGGCGCCAATTCCACCGCACGGATTCGTGGGGGTTCCTGCACGCATGAACGCTTCATTCACACTGATTCCTGTCGCCCAGTTTCCGCGACCACAGGTAATATCAATGACAACCGGAAGCCTGTTCGTATTGTTCAGGTTGAGAACCTGGTCGGGAGAGAGACCGGTGCCAAGATATCCCCGGTAAATATGAAAACTTACTCCATCGTTCAAAAATCCGATAGTTCTTTCATTCACATTCCCCTGGTTATCATTATAGTAGGCAGTGTGAACAGTATTATATCCATGGTTCAGGATTGTCCGCTTTGCATACTCTATAACATATACAGTGGATATTCCGGATAGCACAGATCCAGCGCATCCACTGGCTTCAAGGTACCAGTCGGTTTCATCCATGTATGGATCACGTTCGTAGGACAGTACCTTCTGAACGTAGGTGTTCAGCTGTGTGATGTTTTCCACGCTGATACGTCCCAGGCAAACATCCATAAGGTAATCGTCACCTGCCAGGCAACTGTATGGATGATCACCTCCGCCAACCGTAGGATTGGGTGTACCGGGAGGAGTCACAATGCCTCCGTCAGCGTCACCAATAATAACGACATAGTCGAATGGAATTTCAGCAGATTCATACAAGTCCATGAGTCCTGCCTGGATATCTGCCCTGGTCCACATGATATCGGAATCGGTGAGAAGTTCTATCTTCCAGCCCTTTTGACGTTTCCATTCGATCCAGGGTTCAAGGGCGTTTAAAATGGTCTCATTATTCTGTACAACAACCTGTATACCTCCTCGGTACAAGGTGAATTCATCCAGGCTGCAATCATCCCAGTCGAGAAACATCTGGTAAAATGGTAAGAAGGTTTCACTTATCCTGACGGGTCTGCCAGGTAATTCATTTATAGAGGATTCATTGTTGTAAGTGACTGTGGTTTGAACATTGGAGTAAATCCTTAATTCTTCTCTTGCCGGATTATACTGGAACGGTGTTACTGATACAGAAGCAACACGGAAATCACGGAATATCTTCGGCTCAGATAAAGTGACAATCGATTCGGGAAACCAGGCGTCGACCTCCGGGATGAGGACGAGGGAGTCCGGATAATCAAATTCTTCGATAAATGCAGCAATCGACACATCAGAGCGAATTTCAAAAGCTGTATCGGAGGTCTGAATTGAGGCGCCACCTGAAAAAGGTAAACGGATCAGTCCTGAATGGCTGGGAAAACCGTTCGCAGAGGTTATAAGATTTGATAAAGAACTCTGAGTGTCCGGGAATGACTCAGATAGAACACCGGACCATTCAGGAAGATCAAAGAATTGAAAGGAAAGGGAAGTTGTGCTTTCATCATGTGCTGTAACATCACACTGGACATTGGCATTGTAATTGATTGCGAAGCTGGACAGGGTGAAAGAAGCAGCAAGTAGCACGCAGAGAATCGGGGTCCGCATAAGATGCCTCCATTGTCATGAGAAGCAATTCTGTTCACGTACTGTAAAATATTGTTAATTTCACCGTTTTCCATATATAAAACACTCCTGCGGTCAGATTTTCTGACCGCAGGAGCCTGCTGCAACTGATTTCTACTTTTCCTGCATTTGCGAATCTATCTCAATAACACAAGCTTCCGTACTTCATGCATTGGTCCTGCATCCATGCGGATGAAATAGACACCGCTGGATAGATGAGAACCGTCAAATGTCACTGTATGAATACCGGCGTTCATCGGTGAATCAATCAACTCCATGACTTCCTGTCCCAGCATGTTGTACAGGCGGGCATGAACATGACTTGAAGAGTGCAGTGAGAATTCAACAGTCGCTGTCGGATTGAATGGATTCGGGTAGACCGCCGCCAGTTCCCAGGCATCGGGGTATATCCGGCGTGGGCTGTACTGGCGATGATGTTACGGTCAGGTCGATGGGCAAGACAAACGGACTACCGGGTGCAGAATGTGTAACACTCAACCAGACGGTAAAGTCACCTACCGGCAGAGAAGGACCGTCAAAAGTGATCGATATGTCGGCTTGCGAACCGGACGGCACAGTTCCACTTTCTGGTGACAATGTGTACCAGTCTGTTTGTGCTGTATAATTGAACAGATACACTACGCTTGGCCACATACTCACCAGTGAAATCGATTTTGCAAGGCTGTTAGGATAAGAGAATATGTGGATCTTCACTCCTTCACCCTCGATTCCGTTGGAAGTAGTAAACAGGTCATCGATCATCGCTGTCTCAGGATCAACCCGTGATATTTTTATTTGTGGAGCCGGACCCTCGAAAGAAACTGCGCTGATATGGATGTAATAACCATCAGGGTCATCGGCCACCCATTCTATGTCTGTATACCAATATTCAGCGAGAGTATGTTCGACAATAAGCTGATCATTGGAATCAAAAACCCGCAACCAGTTTTCATCCAGGATATACATACGTTGTTCCTGGGGATCATACACTGCAGACATCGTAGCCCAGTCGGGTAGTTGGTCGTTTGATACCTGAGTAAACTGTGAACCGTTAAACGTGTAGGTGTACACCCTGTCCATGCTGAACATCATGAAGGAACCATCCACATATTGAATGTTTACAAAATTATAATTACCAATGATATATGATTCGAGTGGTTCATGGTCCATTGTGCACTGGAACATGTAGTAATTCGAATCGAAATACCTGGCGAGTACCCACAGGTAGGTTCCATCGGAAACCATATCTGCCTGGAGAAGTGAATCCAGAACAAATTCGTCCTGTAAATCGCCGAGACCGCCGCCAACATCGGGATTGTAGACATTCATGGACAGGTTGTAGGCGAGATCAGCATCACCGCTGTTTCCGATTTGGATGGTTTCAATATGCTGCTCATCATCTCCCATCGTCACCTCGAGATAATCGGGATTGATGGTGAATGCTGGTCGCGCCATCTGGACATTTATTTCCTGGGAGCCATTCTCCGTTACAGTCACATCTTCAACCGCAACCGTCTCATACCCTTGCTTGCTGAAGATAATGGTCTGTTCGCCAACTCCGCAGATGATCTGGTAATTGCCATTTTCGTCCGTATAATCAGCGGTTGCGTGTGAGCTTGATGTCACCAGTACATTTGGTACCGGAGTGTTATCCTCAAGGTGTGTCACTTGACCATAGACAGTACCTGTGATCATACTGGTCCGCGATGTAAAGAAGATGACGGTCTCATCCGTCAATTCATGTGCAGAAGGCGCTTCCACATTGAAATAATGCAACTGAAGACCATCCGTCTGATCAAGATTTTCGATTCCCGTCGTCCAGTACATCACATCAGCCCAACTACCTGTACTATGATTTAGTGTCTTGTATTGGAACAGGAATTCATTATCTCCAGTTGGTGTCGGATTTGTTTCGGAAGCCTCATACAAGATCACCTGGAATGTACAAGGGTTCGATCCCATGGCATCATTTACACGGTCCCATTCAATGATGCACTGCCCGTTTTCAGCATTTGTATAGGCAAATACTCCTCCATTACCAGGGGATTGCGGTATGGTCCGATCATCCCAATAAGGTGCAATCATACCATCAGGACCTAACGGTGATGGAATACGCCAGTTACGTCCAAGTGCAATTTCATGCTGATCACCCATAGCGAGCCAGCCATTGCTGCAAACGGTTATCTCGGTAAATGTTTCACCGTAGTACGTAAAATCAAATGGGAGATCGACAACCACAGCACAGTCGCCATCATCTGTACGATCGGGGAGATTCAGGTGAGTCCCTGCGAAATCATGTCCAGGTTGATTCGGGTTGATTTCGACCCAGTTATACACGGGATGAAGAATATACGGGGTATCTGAATTTTCGTATGCAAAGTACCCATGCGCATCCGGCCCGCTTGGATTGGTTTCGTTGATGTCACCGATGAGGATTTGCACAGCTATTGTTTCTGTTCTCCCGTCAGAAAGAGCGATTTCCAGGGAAGCGTCAGAATAAAAACCTTCAAAAGAATTCTCTGCGGCGTGTACAACAAAAGCGCTGGAGGTTCCACTTTGACCGGGAGCAATGGCTGGCAAGGTTCCTGTTCCCGTTTCAATGGTCAACCATTCGTGCTCGGAAGTCAGGGATAAAGTCGCTTCAGATGAGCCGGACAGTCCGATGTTTGCAAGTTCAAAACTGACATCGGCGCTGGAACCCGGTTCCAGATCCGAAGGTTGATCCGCCTGGACAAAAAGCAGGTTGGGGCTGAGAACCTGAATCAAATATCCGTCTGTATAGGTTCCACTACTTCCTGTGATACTCAAGTCAAGCTCAAGCATCCAGTCGTTAGGACAATCAGGGGAGATCTCTATCAGAATCGGTGAAGTAGCCGTCGCATCGGCGCCGGAATTGATTGTACCGAGAGAAATAGTACCTGATACATTTTCAACCCACTCATCTGTGCTTGTTACAGAAATAGCTACATTTGATTGAGCCGACCCACCAAAATTGTGGATGGTTGGCAACAATCCCACTGTCTCGCCAAAATCTGCGATTCCATTCCCATTCCCCGATGTTCCCTGTGTACCATCATCCAGGATCTCGATGGATGTATATCCCAAACGCTCTTCTGGTATAGTTACAGAAACGTCCTGACGGTTTGGCTGTGCATTCTGCGCAGTAACCGTCAGGATCGCATCACCGGCGAACTGGAACGGAGCTATAAGATGTACAACACCGTCCGATCCGGTAACACTTCGCGCGATCACTTCTTCATTTTCATCCGATTTATACAGGGTCACCCATGCATTTTGCAGCGCGGAACCCTGGTCCAGCACTTCAACAACATATTCATTCTGTCCGACTTCGACCGTGGATTCGGCATTTACATTGATCTGGCGCGGAATATCGGTCCAGAACCATACCGTCGGATCACCCATGAGGTTGAGCCAATCGTTAAAATCATACACCATATTGGCTTCATACGGGTAAAGATTGTTCCACATGTTCAGCTTGGCGCCCATAAACACATCGCCGATAGCGCGTACATGATGGACAAACGCCGCTTCCACACCACCACCGACCATGGAATTGTTAAACCTGGTATGGGTACCTGATGTTGCAGTGCTCATGGCAGCGATACCACCACGAGGGCTAGTTGGGGTGCCAGCCCGCATATAAGCTTCATTGATACTGAGATCCTGGGACCAGTTTCCTCGACCGCAGGTGATATCAATAACTACAGGGAGTAAATTTGTATTGTCCAGGTTCAAAATCTGCTGTGTCGTAAGACCGGAATTCAAGAATCCACGGTAACAATGAAAGCTGACACCTTCATTCAGAAATGAGATCGTTCGTTGATTGACATTACCCTGTTGATCATTGTAAAAAGCTGTATGAACTTCATCATATCCTGAGGCGAGCATAACGTGTTTGGCATATTCCATTACATAGACGGTTGATATGCCCGAAAGTGATGAGCCGGCGCAGGCGCTACCTTCCAGGTACCAATCGGTTTCGTCCATATATGGATCACGTTCATAACCGATCACCTTGTTTACATAGGTAACCAGCTCGGTGATGTTCGATACGCTGATTCGTCCGACAGCCACATCCAGCAGGTAATCACCACCTGCAAGACAGCCATAGGGATGGTCGCCTGCTCCATACCCCGGATCTGGTGTACCGGGAGGGGTGGTGAGGCCGCCCAGCGCATCCCCAATGATCACTATATATTCGAATGGCGTCTCCGCTTCATTGTACCTCGATTGAAGCTCTGCCTGTATTGAGGCTCTGTTCCAGTTAACATCATCGCTCGTAAGCAGTTCGAGATCCCACCCTTTCTGTTTTTTCCACTCAATCCACGGTTCGAGAGCTGCGAGCACATTCTGATTGTTCTGTACAAGCACCTGGACTTGTCCGCGGTAGAGGGTGAACTGGTCCAGCTCGGAATCTTCCCAATCGAGAAATTCACGGTAGAAGGGGAGGAATACTTCGCTGATTTGCGTTGGATAGGATGACAGTTCATTCATACTCGATGAGTTGTCATACTCAATGCTGGTCTCAATGGATGTATACACTCGTACTTCGCCACGAGCGGGATTCACTTGCACAGGTGTGATACTTAGCGAAGCCACACGGAAATCCCGAAGAATAGCCGGATCGCTTAGACTGGCGATTGATTCGGGATACCAGGCGTCGATTGCAGGATCGAGTGTCGTATAGAGATCGCCGGTTTCCGATTCCACCAGGGAAGCGTATTCAATGTCTGAATAGGTGTCATATTCGGCGTTACTGATTACTACCGTTGCGTTACCAGTTATCGGCAGACGCAACATACGGCTATACACCGGTACTACCGGTGTCCCCGGAATCTGCACGATCGCAGCACCGGGGAACTGAACAGCAATGAGTCCGGACGCATCATCTACAACCTGGAATTCAGGTGAATTGAAGGTGAAGTCGACTTGTGTCGCACGTTCGGTCCGGGCGGTGATGTCAACCTGAATTCCATTTTCCAAATGATCCTCAAAACTGGAAGCAACCGAAATCGAAGCAAGCAAAAGACAAAGAAGCAAAGGTGTCCAGTTTCGCATACATCCTCCTAGTAGGGATTGTGAAGAGCAATTATTACTGTATTTCGTGATTCTATTTGCAACTTGGATGCCAACCGACATTTTTGCCATTGGAGAACCATGAGATTCCGGATTTTACTGGGTTCCACATCGTATTATCTTCCTGTAATAATGGGACAAAACACAAATGGAAAATATATACTTGCGGGTTAAGTGTTAAACGAAAGATTCCGTGCATTATTTGCGTTACATGGGCATAGAGTTTACACTTATTTGTTGAAGATCAATTAGGAACTATCGTGTGTTAAGTATTCCTAACTCATTAAAAATGACTCCATTTTTCTCGAGAAATTAGCCTTATATTGAAATCTGATTTTTGCTTTTCGCATACATTAGAGAGGATCTCGCAACGAAGGAGGATATGAAGGTGACAAAAGTGAAAATCCTGGCAATTCTGTGTGTATTGGCATATACATCCCTGGTGTGGGCATATCCCCGCACTGTACTGTTGGAACAGTTCACTTCCAGCACGTGACCGGGCTGCGCAAGCGCCGCAGGTGCGGTGGGAGAGGTTATTGATAATTTTGATGATGGTGAGATATCTGTTCTTGCTTATCACATGAGCTGGCCGTCCCCGGGAAATGATCCCTGGTACCTGGCCAATGAGGATCACAACAACCAACGGCGGTCATTTTATTCCGTCAACTCAATCCCTCGGGTATTCATCGACGGAACTGAAACTTCCAATGCGTGGAATTCCGGGGTGATGACTTCTGAAATCCTCACACGCCAAAATTTCGATTCACCATTACAGATTTCTGTGGACGCGGAATTCGACGGTGAAGATATTGTTGCGAACGTGACCATTGATTCAGAAGAGAACTTTGAAACAGGATACAAGCTACAGGCTGCCCTGGCGGAAACATTCGTAGAAACAAATCCAATGCCGAACGGGATGACCGAGTTCCATTATCCCATGGTATGGATGGACCCGGATGGCAACGGTACGCCATTTACCGCTGAAATCGGCGTCACCCAGAATCTCCAGATCACATTCCCGTATAACACCGAATGGTCCCTGCCGAACCTGACTGTTCTTGTTTTTGTGCAGCACACCAGTTCGAAAGAGGTGATCCAGTCGGCCACAGCACAAGTTCCGGCGGATGAACCCCTGTTGCTGTTCGACAGCTATGTGGTGGATGACAGCGAAGCCTGGCGTCCGAACGAACGTCCCGATGCTGGC
Source organism: bacterium (assembly GCA_963674515.2). Taxonomy (GTDB): domain Bacteria; phylum Electryoneota; class Electryoneia; order Electryoneales; family Electryoneaceae. Next base: position 189,812 of record CAXXQY010000034.1, on the reverse strand, counting down.
GAAACAGTCGATTTTTATATCAATATCATCAATGATCCGTCATTCCTCCCTGCGACGGGAATCCAGGGAACATTAACCTGTAATGACGACCAGATCGCTATTTCGGAAAATGTCGGAACATGGCCGGATCTCAACCCGGGGTTAATCGGTTCCAATGCCGATTCGCCTTTCTCGGTCGTGGTTCCGGAAGGATATGAACCGGCATATGTCACGTTCTACCTCGATATAACTGCAGATGAGGGATATTCGCGTACCATTGAATTCGATGCTCTCATGGGTGTGCCGGATATGCTATTCGTCAACGACTATGATGACGGCGGCGACCTGATGCAGTTCTGGGAAACAATGTTCACCGATTATGGTCGTGTTATTGATGTGCTGGAGCAAGCGACGCCGTTACCCGAAGAACTGCAGGAATACACCTATGTCATCTGGGGGACAGGGTCATCCAATGACATCTTCCAGACCATCAGCGATGCAGAGCAATTTGCGCTGGAATCTTATGTCGCCAATGGCGGAAACCTTCTTTTCTCCAGCCAGTATGCAGGTGATCTGTATGGGTATGAAGAGTGGTTCCAGGATATGTTTGGTGTAACGCACGGGGAAGATGCTGTGCTGCCACCGGCCTCATACGGATGTATGGGGGTGGATGACGGTCCTTTCCCGGAAGCAGAGTACATGCTCTTAGGACCGGGTAGCGCCGGAAACTCAACATCACCAAGCAGTATTGTCCCCGGTGAATCCGCTGTTCCCATGTTCACCTACCGTGATTCGGAGGAGTTTTCCGGAGTTGGTTACGATGCCGGAACCTACAGGGCTGTCTACCTTGGATTCCCGCTGGAATCGATCTCGACCATCGACGAAATGACTACACCGGGCGAAGTCCTGGAGATGTTGCTTGGCTGGCTCGCCGGAGAGGATGATGTAGAGAACGATCCATCCGACTCTGCGGTGCCGTCCGAGTTTGCCATGACTGCCTACCCGAATCCGTTTAACCCGGATCTTACGATTTCGTATTCGCTTCCTGAAAACGGTATCGTACAGATCGCAGTTTTTGATGTGTTGGGGCGTAAAGTGACAGAACTGGCGAACCATTCGTACCAGGCAGGAACCCATTCCGTCACATGGAATGCAACCGGCGTATCGAGTGGAATTTATTATGTCCGGTTGTCATCCCCCGCTCAAACCCTGACACAGAAGGTCGTATTGCTAAGATAACCGATTGCAGTTCGTAGAATTTAAATAAACCGCCGGTTTTGTATCGGCGGTTTTCTTTTGTTTTGAACGGCTTTGGGATTTTTGTACATTGTTCTCCGGTTTTTATTAACATGGTCGCTATTGATAGCAGGAATACACGATGATTGACTCCCCCTTTGAATTTTCGCAACAGGAAAAGATCCGTGAAAATGTACGGACGTTAACTTATCTCGTCTGCGCTGCGGTTCGTGAACAGTATGGCAATGTGCCGCTTACTCTCGAGTATGCTGTCGGAAATGCTCATTTTTTCCGTGTGTTGCGCGATGAACCGTTGCTCCCGGCCGATATTGAGTCAATCCAGAAGCGTGTCCAGAAAATGGTAGCGGATCGAGTCGAGCTGAAATCGAAACAAATTGCGAAAAAGGATGTTTCTGCCAGGGGATTGCATCCGGCGTTTCCGCATATGGAGAATTATATCTCCGATTATTCCGGGCGAGGATTGTGCCTGTACCGTCTGAATGGCGAATACATGGCGTTTAAGGGGCCGTTGCTGGACAATGCCGACCATGTGGCGAAATGGGAATTGATCTTTTATCCCCCGGGATTCCTGCTGCGGATCGCACGCGATGACAAGCAGGATCTGATGGAATACACGGAACGTCCGAAACTCTTCCGAACCTTCTTTTCCGCGACTCGATGGGGCGCCGCGCAGAAGGCTTCTTTTGTGCATGAAGTAAACGAGCGGGTAAAAAACGGCAGCATCAAGGAATTTATCCAGGTGGCGGAAGCGTTCCAGGCGCGCCAGATTGCGGATATCGCCGACCAGATCAAGTCCATGCAACCGCAGCCACGGGTGATCCTGATCAGCGGACCATCCTCTTCCGGGAAAACCAGTTTTTCCAACCGTCTCCGGATAGAACTGCAGCTCCTTGGGTTTGAGCCGTTAACACTTGGATTGGACAACTTCTACCATCCACGAAGCAAGATCCCGCGTAAACCGGACGGCGAATACGATTATGAGACCATTGATGCCCTGGATGTTTCCTATTTTAATGAAACCCTATTGCGCCTGATTGCCGGGGAACAGGTAGCAATGCCCGAGCTGGAATTCAAAACCCATACCCGAAAAAAGGGAAAAACGGTATCGTTGAACCATGACGGCATCCTGATCGTGGAAGGGATTCACGGATTGAATCCACGGTTGACAGTCCATCTCACGGCGCCGTCCGTGTTCAAGATCTACGTGTCCGCATTAACCCACTTGAACTTCGATGAACTCAACCGTGTATCGACCACCGACCTGCGTCAACTGCGACGAATTGTACGCGACAAAGAATTCCGTGGGTATCCGACCGAAGACACGCTTTCCCGCTGGCCGACCGTCCGTGAAGGGGAGCAGAAGCACATTTTCCCGTTCCAGGAGCATGCGGATGTGATGTTCAACTCCGCGTTGCCATATGAACTCAACGCCCTGAAACCGAAAGCGAAGCGGGCGTTGACGGAAGTATCTGACAAAAAACTCCTGCCCGAAGCGAAACGGTTGCTGCGGTTCCTCGCGGCGGTGGAAGCGATCCCGGAAGAGTTATCCAATAAACACCTGCCACCGACCAGCATTTTACGGGAGTTTTTGGGGGGCAGTGTGCTGGTGTAGACGTCATTGCGAGGATGGCTGCACGCTGTTGTTGTTTGTGCAGCCGACGAAGCAATCCGCAGAATTAATGTGACCGATTCCCAGGTTTCACCAGAATTGAATGGCAACACGCCTGCTTTGACGTATTTTCACACATCCAGCCCGAGGTTGGTGAACCTTGCAACGATATACTTGACACCCGATTTTGGGAAGCAAATAGGACTATCTGTCATTCTTGAAACCCGGGAATCAGGCTTCGTTGAACTGCACTTCGCACTGATTCACCGGGCCACCCGTCTGGACAAGTGATCATTTCAGCAATATCATCCTTCGGGTTTGTCCACTTTCACCTGGGACATTCATCTTCACGAAATACGCACCGCTGGATAGCTGAGCGCCGTCGAAATGGAACTGGTGCACTCCCGCCATCCGGTACGAGTCGGAAAGAATTCCTACCTCCCGACCAAGAATGTCATGGATGGAAACCCTCAGATCCGCAGAAAATGGCAATCCGACTGTGATGGTCGCGGAAGCATTAAAGGGATTTGGATAGATGGACTGGATTTCAAATGTGGATGGTAAAATCAGATTGGGATCATTACCGACAAATGCGGATGCCGACCAGTCATAGATTCCTAGACAATTGTAGTCTGCGAGGACCAGGGTATGGTCCGAAAAATCAAGGTCACTTGCATATCCCGGTGTATAATACCATCCGGTTTCCCAAGGTGACAATGGATCCTGTATATCAATTACATGGATCTTTCGTCCGCCCGCGATTAACGCGTAGTCACCATCAACCAGGATACTGCCAGTGTACCCTGCATTTGCGGTCTCGCTTACTATATACGGCGTATGAGGGTCGGAAATATCAACAATGGTAAGGACTTCGTTTGAAGAGGTGACGTACGCATAATCGTCCTGCACCGCCAGTTCCAGATGCCGACCCTGGATATAGACAACGGAAATCCATGAGGGATGATCGGGTGTTGCTATCGAATACACGTACAATCCCAATCCATTGTCGGTGATATACACATAGTCACCTGAAACTGCAACGTCGGATGCCTGGAATGGTGTTTCGATGATGGCAACAGCGAAAATAGCTTCCGGATTGGAAACATCCAGGATGAACATTCCGCTGTTTTCTGTAGTCATGTAGACATATGGTTCAAAATAGTTAATCGTGAACTGGTTGCCGATAGTACTGAATTCATAGGTTCCGAGTACAGATGGCGCCTCCGGGTCGCTTACATCCATCATGTACATCATATCATTGGCGCAAACGACAAACGCATTGTTCTCATGCACATGGATATCATATGAGAATTGGGGTGCTTCGGATCTCCCGGTTTCGAATGGATGTGAAAGATCTGATATGTCTACTATCGACATTCCTGTGCTATATGTGGCGACACAGGCATAATCACCCTCGACATCGACACTGTAGATCGCTCCAGTATTTAATGATCCAAGGATTATCGGATTGTCAGGGGTGGAAATGTCCAATACATGCATCCCAACATGAGAACCTGCAGTTACCATTGTTGTGCCCATTAAGGATGCACAATCCGGCTTGGGAACATACACACTTTCAACGATAGAGAGATTTGTCGGATCAGAGCTGTCATACACGTATATCTGGCTACCCCATCTGGCATACACAAAGTTCTCTATAACGGAGATTTCCGAATAGTCAGCGATAAATGTTGTGCTGACAAGTACTGGATTGACCGGGTCGGTAATATCCACGATGTGCAATTGACAGGAACTGACCATATACGCATAATTCCCGAGAATCTCCACCTGCCTTGCGTATTCAAAGCACTCAACTGCAGCAACTTGAACAGGATGTGATGGATTAGATGTATCGAGAATAAGCATCGAATCGGTTGCAACATAGGCGTATGATCCCGATATCCTGACATCCATAACGATACCTTGTGTTTGAAAGATTCCCATTACCTGTGGTTGATGGGGGTTGGCGACATTCATGCAGATGAGCCCGCCATCTCCAGCCGCCAGGCAAAGAAGATCATCCTGGAGATCCAGCCTGTGAAAAATCGCATTTGAATGATATGTAATGACTTCAGTGATATTGTCCGGATCGGAAACATCCAGAATCCTCAATTGATGGGAATTAGCGCACAAATATGCGTAAGAATCCTGAACACGGACTCCACTTGTGTAAATACTATCGCTATAGGGATGAGAATAGATTCCCGCCTCGAATGGATTTGCCGGATCGGATATGTCAATAACTCTAAGCCCTGCACTTCGTGAAGAGATATATGCATAATCTCCTTCCATATCTATGTCGAATGGATGCGGCCATGAATTGTAAATGGTGGAAAGGGAATCGATATTCAGACCTGGTTGTGCATGGCATACGGAAGTGAAACAAACCAGCACGCAAAGGAAGGCTATCTGCTGAACTCTCATCGCGAACCTCCTCGAAGCTGTCAAATTCAGATATGGTAGATATTAATTTACTTGAAATAACAGGAGATTGCATTGTACAAACACAGTATTTCAGTTTCTTTCTGTTTAGTTGGAGCTCTGTGAATTTATAACTCTGATCCATCGGATATTTTTCAGTATTCACCGGCAGTTATCGCAATAAGATCATTTTAACTGTCTGTATTTGTCCATTACATTCCGCTTTCGCGAAATACAATCCACTTGGCAGCCTGTCTGCATTAAAAGAGAAGGTATGTGTTCCAGCAATTAATTCAGAGTCGGTAAGGGTTGCCACAACACGACCATTTACAGAGAAGATGGTGATATGTAAACGGTTTGTCTCCGGAAGAGTGACTGCAATCCTTGTCGTAGCGTTAAACGGATTCGGGTAGGGAGTGTAGATAGTGAATGTGCCGGGAAGCACTCGTGATTGTTCGTTGACCTCATTTTCGTCGATTCTGAATGTGCGGATCTGAGAAGAATACCGTCCCTGTGTGTTCAAATCAGAAGCCCATACTCGCCAGAAATAGTCTTCAGCATAGATAAAATCTTCATCATCGAGAGTGATCTGGGTGTCTGAACCGGTTTCAAACAACTGTATATCCTGGAAGGTTTCATCCGTAGCGATTTCAAGGTAATACAGGATTTCATCGTTGGCGTCATTGTCCGAAGTCGTTTCCCATATGAATGTAATTGGATCTTCCGTGATCAGGCTGTCTTCAGGTTCCAGCAGATTAAACGCAAGCGGAAGAGTAGGGGATGGTTGACCGTGGATATTATAAGCTGAGTGGCAGTGGGAGCATTGTGAATCCGGAAATCCGCTGTGATTTCCCGGCATGGAATGGCATGTATAGCAAGGGGTTGCACCCATATTGTTTATGCCTGCGGAAGCACGGTGGCAGTCGCTGCATTCGGTTACGTTATGCTGATCGTGCAGCTCGTGATAGATCGAACTGAGGGCGACATCGTCCTGGTTATGCGCATGGCAGATCAGGCAATCTTCGAGATTACTTGTCCCATGATGGGTGATCGCGTCATGGCAGTCATAACAGGACATGTAACGAAGAGCAGTTGTGAACGTGGGACGGACCTGGTTGACAGGAATGTCGGCTTTGGGGTATACCGTCCACCATGTATTTCCGATCCGGCGTTGGCACTTAAACATGACAGCATACGAGCCCGAACCGGGGAGTTCTTCGGGAAGTGTCATTGTGATTTGGCCTGTTTCCGGATCAAAGCCTGCTTCGGGATCATATTCTCCGAAATACCTGACAATTACCAATGGGGCATAGGGATCCAGTGCGTTGAAGTCTTGCCTCGGGCCGGATAGCCAGAGTTGGACATTGACAATATTGTCCTGATCGTATTGATCAACACGGAGGTTGTTGCCAGAATCGTCGGTAAGGAGAAGAGTAACGGTAAACTGCTCACCGGCTTCATAAAAACCATCGGCAGGTTGTTCCACGGACAAGTCGGCATATAGACCGGTAGCAAAAGAGGAACTGACAAAAGCAAACAGTATCAATGCAGCGGCAAAACAGTATCGTAACTTCATGCTACTCTCCCTTGTCCGGTGAACATTGGATAAGATAGTTGTCGAGGTGACACTAACACAAGAAATCCTCGAGTGTTGGTAACGCGGATCTGTAGAAGAACTGTCCTGTTGCATCTACCATCGCTAGAGACAGCTTCGGTGGACAGTCTGTAGTCGGACATAAGCACTGGACATATCCAGAGTGGACAACAAGGAGCACCTTTTCACCGAAAAGGTGTCGCTGTAATTTGATGTATCAGCGTCAATATTCCAGAACTCTACGTCCCACAAGAAGTGAAACCCGACCTTGAACAGCAGGTCGGGCCACACAATTCGGGAATATCTAAAACAACTATTTTGCGTAGTTTACCGCTCGGAATTCACGGATTACTGTTACCTTGATCTGTCCGGGATATTCGAGTTCGTTCTCGATTTTTTCTGCGATGTCATGCGACAGCACATCCGCCAACGCATCGGAAACTTTATCGTTTTCCACAATCACACGTACTTCACGTCCCGCCTGGATCGCAAAGACACGGTTGACACCGTCAAAGTCTTTCGCCAGCTCTTCGAGGTTATGCATCCGCTGAATATAGTTCTCGAGGGTTTCGCGGCGTGCGCCGGGTCGTGAACCGCTGATCGCATCGGCAGCCTGCACCAGGATCGAGATCGGATGAGTCGGCATTTCATCTTCGTGATGAGAGGCAATAGCGTTCAGTACGACTTCCGGTTCATTGAAGCGTCGCGCCAGTTCCACACCGATTTTAACGTGAGTACCTTCGGTTTCCCGGTCGACCGCTTTACCGATGTCATGCATCAAGCCGGCGCGGCGGGCGAGCTTGGCGTCAAACCCAAGTTCCGATGCCATTAGACCGGCGAGATGGGAAACCTCAATGGCATGTTTCAGCACATTCTGGCCGTAACTGGTCCGGTAATGAAGCCGTCCCAGGTAGGAAACCAGCTCTGCATGGATCCCATGCACATTGGCTTCCATGATGGCATTTTTGCCTAATTCAGCGAGACGGTCATCCAGTTCTTTCTGCGCTTTTTCGACTACTTCCTCGATACGAGCGGGGTGGATGCGACCATCCGTGATTAATTTCTCAAGCGCGATACGAGCGATTTCACGGCGGTATGGGTCAAAGCTGGAGAGGATCACCGCTTCCGGGGTGTCATCTACGATAATATCGACACCGGTGGCGGTTTCGAGTGCACGGATATTCCGGCCTTCACGACCGATGATCCGTCCCTTGACATCATCATTGGGAAGTTGGATGACTGCGACGGTGTTTTCTGCAGCATGGTCGGCGGCGCTGCGTTGGATTGCCTGGACTACCAGCTCTTTGGCTTCACGATTCGCTTCCAGTTTGGCTTTGTCGCGCATCTCTTTTACCATTTCGGCTGTTTGCGCGCGAGCCTTGTCGATGAGTTGAGATTTCAGAACTTCCTGGGCTTCCTGTGAGGTCATCTGGGCGGTTTTTTCAAGCAACTCCTGCTGTTCAGTAATCATCGAATCCAGTTGTTCTTCTTTTCCGTCGATCGATTTCTGGATCCGACGCAGTTCTTTGTCTTTATCTCTTTGTTCACGTTCCTGTTGACGGACTCTTTCGTAGCGTTTATCCAGGCTTACTTCACGATCCCTCAACCGTTTTTCCTGTTGACGGACTTCATCAAATTTCTTGCTGTATTCCTTATCCTGTTGTTTTTTCAGTGCAAGGAGTTCATCCTTGGCTTCAAGAAGTTTCTCACGTTTTAAAGCTTCAGCTTCTTTGGTAGCGTCATCAATCACTTTTTGAGCCTGACTCTGTGCGGCGTTTTTATTTGCACGGTCAAGCATGATTTTTGTGATCAGCGCTATGGCGGCGCCAATAAGTACGCCAACGACAACCCCAATCAGCAGCAACAATGGTGTTGGTATATTTAACATGAGCGTTACGCTCCCCCAGTAGTTCAAAAAACAAATGATCCCCACATGTGCTGCAACCTGAAAGAAGAGAACCGTAATATGTTACGGTGGGTGTCCGCCCGAAAGTGTTAGACTTCCCCGGTCGAGGGGGCCTGTCTGTCACATTCGGAGTCAAACTCCCTAGTACAAAGTGTTGGTTCTTCTTTCCAATGTCGCAGTCAGCGATGCAGGGATCACACCTGATTGTTTATTCGTCCAGCTCCTGGTCCAGTGTTTCGTTAAACAACTGGAGTTTCTGCTGGCACTTAGCCGTCACTTGTTGACGGTCTTTTCGTTCGGCAAACAGCTCATCAGCAATATTGAGCGCAGCCAAAATGGCCACTCTCGCTGGTGATGTTGGCTGCATTGACTTCTCAATTTCACGCATTTTCTGGTCAACATAACTTGCGATGGCCCGGACATAGGTTTCATCCTCAACAGTACTTCGTATCGGGTATTCATTCCCAAGAATAGAGACCCGCACGATTTTCCCATTGTTATTCATATATAATCCATCTCAAGCCTGTAGCCCGAACTATCGGGAATAGAACCAGATTAAAGGCTTTCCAGTTTATCGAGCATTTCTGACACTTTGCTTCGGATTTGCTCTTCTTTATCGAGATCGCGCGCATTGGCCTGTGCTTCTGCTACAGACTGTCGTAACGATTCGATCTCTGAGGATTTCTCGACCACTTCGTCCTGGAGTCTGGAATTGAGTTCACGCAGTTCTTCGTTCTCGGTTTTCAGTATTTCGAGACGGTCCACAACTCGCGCTATTTTCGCTTCCAAAGCTTCGAAACTGGCAATGTCCATTCTATCCTCGCTGGATTCAGAGAAATTGAGATCAATACCTGAATCGTAGTGATCCCCGGCACACTAGAATATTACCCTCTCAACTGCACCCCGTCAAGTCCTGTCACCCTGCCTATAATTTTTTTCACGCATGGGGTGACTTCTTCATCTGTCAAAGTCCGGTCATCCGCTCGAAAGACAAGGTGATAGGCCAGGCTACGCTGATTCTTAGCGAGAGGCTTACCCTGGAACAGGTCAAACAACTCTACATCCCGGAGTAGCTCTCCACCCTCTTTCCGGATGATGTCTTCGATTGATTGCGCTGAAATCTGGCCTTCAACGAGGAATGCCAGATCACGCTCGTTGGATGGGAACCGCGAGAACGTTGAGTAACCGTGAGGTGATCCGGGCCGTTTTACATCGTCTATCTGGTCGCCAGCCCACCGAATGAGGTCAACCTCAAAAATGCAGACTGGTTGTTCAATGCCATACCTGGCGCCAACGTCCTGGCGAAGGATCCCACCCTGACCTGTTCGGCCATGCTCCTTTGTAGAAAATACGAACGATAGCTGAAGGTTATCTACTACATCATACTCAAAAGTGGGAGCTTTGTCAAGCGACAGACCAGCCGCCAATGCTTCCACATCCCCTTTAATGTCATAGAAATCATACAGTCCCGGCTTTCGGTCGAATTCTGTCGGGGAGTACGCTCCGGCGACTGCGAATGCGAGGTGGATTCGTTGATCCGCTTTTTGCCCGAACCAGTCCACACCGCCGACTTGCCCCACCTCGAAGAGACGTACAGAATCCGCTCCACGGTTCAACTCTCTGCTCAATGTGTTCAACAGGTTCGGAAGCAGTGAAGCCCGGTATACATTCATTTCAGGGTTTAATGGCTGGGAAATGACTTCAACCTTGAGAGTATCCGAAAACTTTTCCTGATCTTCCCGCGAAACCATGGCACTATGAACTGATTCACGGAAGCCGAGAGAAACCATTGTATCTACCGCTGCGTCGGTTAAGTCTTCCAACGGCATACCTGGTGAATCAAGGACAACATTGGAACGTTGAGCATCCGGAACCTTGTTGTATCCGATGATCCGGGCGACCTCTTCTATCAGGTCCACTTCACGTTCGATATCGTAATGGCGGAACATGGGGACTTGGACTTTTAACAAGTCTGCGTTTTTCTCCTCGACACGCATGGTAAGCGCTTCGAGGGTTTCCTTTGCCGTATCACTGGAAACATTAATCCCTAACAGATGGGAAGCTCTTGACGGTCGCATTTCCACATATTTCGGACGTATCGCATGGGGATACGTATCCACACCACCCGCAAGGATTCGTCCGCCACCATGTTTCTGGATCAGGTAGGCGCATCTCGCTGCTGCAATGGGCGGCATGGATGGATCGGCGCCCCGTTCAAATCGACGTGAAGCTTCCGTGGACAGACCAAGATGTTTTGATGTTCGGCGAATGCTTACCGGATTAAAATGTGCCGCTTCGATCAACACATCTGTGGTGTTATCCTTCACTTCGCTGTTCTCACCACCCATAACTCCGGCAATACCGATCCCTTTCTCCGGGTCGGTAATGAGCAGGTCGGTCGATTTCAGGATGCGCTCCTGTCCGTCCAGCGTGATGAAATGTTCACCATCTTCTGCCAGCCGGACAATCACTTTTCCGTCTTTCACGAGATGATAATCGAACGCGTGAAGCGGTTGCCCCAGTTCAAACATGACAAAGTTGGAAATATCGACAAGGTTATTGATCGGACGTTGGCCAAGAGAATGAAGTCGTGCTTTCATCCACAACGGGGAAGGGATAACGCTGGAGCCTTCCACCATACGCGCATGATACCTTGGACCTTCTTTCCAGTGTTTGATCTCGACTTGTATACGCTCGGATGTAAGACGGCTGTCCTCATCAAAATCATAGTCTGGCATCTTCACCGTAGTACGGAAATGGGCGGCGATCTCGCGTGCAATTCCAATATGGGAGAGCAGGTCCGGACGGTTGACTGTTACCTCGAAATCGAGGATTGTGTCCTCAGGCTCTACGAGAGTATCCAGTTTGGTTCCAAGCGTCAAATCTGCCGGGAGTTCAAGAATGCCGCCATGATCGTCGGAGATTCCCATTTCCGCTTCGGACAGGATCATACCGTTGGATTCCACTCCACGGAGTTTGCGGCTGCCGATCGTGATATCGCCAATTTTTACACCGGGCAACGCAACGGCGACGGTTAAACCTTCACGGCAGTTGGGAGCTCCGCAGACGATTTGCACAATTTCGCTGCCCGTATCGACTTTGGTGACAGAGAGTTTATCGGCATCCGGATGTTTTTTCGACTCCAGTACTTTGCCAACAATGACACCGTCCACATTGCGTTTGAACACTTTCATGTCTTCGAGTTCAACACATTGGAATGTGAGGATGTCGGCTAATTTTTCCGGGGTAGCGTCAAAGTCGACGAGTCGTTTCAACCAGTTATACGAGATTTTCATCGTCTGCCTCCGAATTGCTCGAGGAACCGTCCGTCATTCTCATAGAAAAGCCGGATGTCATTTATACCATACACCAGCATCGCCAGTCGTTCAATACCCAAACCAAACGCCCAACCTGTATATTTTTCCGGGTCGATACCGACTGATTTGAAAACATTCGGATCTACCATTCCCGAACCACCCATCTCAATCCAACCGGACTGCTTGCAGATTCGGCAACCCGATCCTCCGCAGAACGGACAGGAAACATCCACTTCTGCAGATGGTTCCGTGAACGGGAAAAAATGCGGTCGGAAACGTGTACGGACATTTTTCCCGAACATCTGGCGGTAAAATTCCAGCACCGTTCCCTTGAGATCCGAGAAGGTGACTCCCTCATCCACATACAACCCTTCCACCTGTGTGAACATGGGCGAATGGGTGGCGTCCGGTTTGTCATTCCGGAATACACGTCCCGGTGCGATAATCCTGATCGGAGGCTTTTGGGTTTCCATCACCCGGATCTGTACCGGACTTGTTTCTGTACGCAACAGGAGTCCATTATCGAGATAGAGTGTATCTGACGGATCACGTGACGGATGCCAGTCGGGAGTATTCAACGCATCGAAATTATGCCAGGTATCTTCGATCTCCGGTCCGCGCATTACGGTGAAACCCATGCGCGTAAAGACCTTGCGAACTTCACGTTCCACGAGGGTTAAGGGATGGATGGAACCGGTAAACCGTTTTCTTGATGGCATGGTTACATCTATCCAGGATTCATCGCTTTTTTGCGCTACAGTGTTCTGTAAGGTATCAAAGCGCTCGTTTGCATGCGCTTTGAAAGCGTTCAGATCTTTGCCGAATTGACCACGTACATCCGGCGGGAGGCCGCCGATCTTTTTGAATGATTGAGCGATCAAACCTTTCCTGCCGAGGTATTTGATCCGGAGCGATTCCAGCGTATCCGAACTGTCTACTGTTTCGGCATCATGATCAAACTGTTCCCGGTAGTTTTTCAGCTCTTCCAAACTTTCGTGCATGGCTGATTCACCTTATTTACGGGTGATACTCTATCACCATTATTATTCTCTTCACCAGTAATCAATGGAATACATCAATGCAGTTTTTGAGTCCTGGATTCCAGCAGCTCTTCAATTACTGCAATGTCTTCATCCTCGATTTTCCATCCGGCGCCGCCGACGGTTTCCTCGATTTGGGAGGGACGCCTTGCCCCGACAATCGCGCTTGTAACCTCCGGACGTCTGAGTGTCCAGGCGATAGCAAGCTGAGCGACGGATTTTCCGTATTTCTCAGCAACAGGCCGCAAAACACGCACAAATTCAAGGTTAATGGACAGGTTCGGCTCTTTGAATTCTTCCGAATTTCTGCGCCAGTCATTATCCGCTACACGTTCTATGCTAAACTTGCCTGTCAACAGTCCCGCTTGCATCGGGCTGTAGACAATCACTCCTATCCGGTTTTGAGCACAATATTCGAAGGCTTCAACTTCAATATCCCTTCGCAGCATGCTGTATGGCGGTTGAAGACTTGAGATGGGATGGATTGCATGTGCGCGTTGCATATGACTGACAAGGAAGTTGGAAACACCACCGTACCTGATTTTTCCTTCTTCCTTGAGACGGCCGATTGCTTCCCATCCTTCTTCAATATGCTCGTCATCATTCGGCCAGTGGATCTGGTACAGGTCGATCCTGTCCGTCTTCAGACGCCGGAGACTGTCTTCGCATTCACGACGTACGCTGTCCGCACGCAAACTGCTGCCGATGTTCCTGTTCGAATCCCAGACCAGCGAGCATTTGGTTGCCACAATCACTTCATCCCTGATCCCTTCAATGGCCTTTGCGACCATTTCTTCACTGTGACCGAGACCGTAAATCGCTGCAGTATCTATCCAGTTGATTCCCAACTCAAGGCCGCGACGGATAGCTGCGATGGATTCGCTGTCATCCTGCGGGCCCCATCCATAGGCCCAGTCGCCTCCGCCAATGGCCCAGGCGCCAAAACCGACTTCTGTCAGATATAAGTCTGTATTTCCCAGTTGACGAGTATGCATAATCATCCTCCAAATGATCATTCGTAAGGTACTTCCAAGAGATGAATGGAAAATAGGGATTCTTCTCAGGAGATGAAACTGCTAAATCGGGAGTCGTAGGTTAAGAATAGAGGGGAATGCATGATTTTCTTCTTACATTTTTGAGTTGTTTTTCCGTTTACGGAACTGCAATCTGAACCTCGCTCCGCCCAACGGACTTTTCTCCAGGTGGATGGAACCGCTCGATATTGTCAATAAATACCGGACAATCCCAAGCCCAAGTCCAGCTCCCGGTGTCGATTTTGTCGTTACAAAATCTTTCCAGAATGTCTCTTCGATATCAGCGGGAACTCCCGGACCATTGTCATCAACAATAATGTAACAAGAATCTGTATCCATTGTAAAGCTGACCTGTATAGTCGGATCAGGTCGTTGGGAAACTGCTTCGACTGCATTCTGCATGACATGATGAAAGATCTGCTCAAAATGCAGATCAGCCCCGCGAACGATACAACTGTCGCAGGAATCGCCATTTACTGCCAGGATTGCTGCAGGTTTCATTTTCAAAGAGATTTGAGGGTAGTCGGATTTAATGCCGCCTATTACTGTTCGTAATGGATCCAGCAGATCAATAGTGTCCGATTCTATTTCAGTTTCCACCAGGAATGAACGCCACTGGTTTGCGATCCATTGCAGTTTTTCCACGCTGGATCTGAGCATGGTGTCCGGTTTCTCGATCTTTCGACCCTGCAATTGTGAGTGGATCTCAAGAATATCGAGATAACTGTGGATAGGTGTTAACGGCGAATTGATATCATGGAGTAGACGTGCAGTACCGATTACAATACCTTCATGCAGCGCATTTTTCGCGAGTGTATAACGTCGTTGCAGAATTTTATTTGCCAATACCAGCATTGTCTCGAGAGTTCCGGGTAACAGATCGACAATCTGATCATCATGAATAACTGTTTCGCATCCCCGTTTATATGCTTCCAGCTCAGTAATATGATCTACATCCGGTACGATGATAATTGGCTTGATAGATGGATCATGTTCACGGAGGGTTTCCAGGTGAGTCATTATCCATTCATCCAATTGATCGGAAATCCAGATGGTAAAACGGGCATAGGTCCTGATGGTTACACCTGACCAATCGTAATCATCGCTGAGTTGATGGAGTGAGTATTCCCATTTGCTTCGATCCAGCTCCTGGAGGATGTCGGCAGGGATTTCTCGAGTACTTATGACAAGTAACCGGCCAAGTCGCATGCAAAACCCTGTTCTGTAGTACTATACATTGAAGTAATTGTGAAAAAAAATGGATAGCTAATAATCATGCATGATAAGCAAACCAAGGACCCAATGCAAATGTATCGGAATACCTTTCCTGATAGCAAGAAAAATGGCGGGAACTTGAAGAACCCGCCATTCATTTTAAAGTAATTCGATATCGGAAAGTATCACTTTATAGCTTTTCTGGACCGTCCGGACGTTCCGGCAGTTCTCTTGGGTCATCCTCAATTTGCTGGAGAAGGTGTTCCATCGCAGCATTGAGCTGAGGATCGATCCCTTGCATCAGGCTGGCGGGATCATTAACCACCTCGACTTCGGGATACACGCCGGGACCTTCGATCATCCATTCGCCATCGAGATCCCAGCCGCCGAACTCCGGTACGCTGATTCCGCCGTTGTCCATCAATGGGTAACGTGGCCAGATCCAGACCCAGCCTCCCCAGGTACGTTCTCCAATCAATGTTCCAAAACCAACCCGTTTTGTTGCTTCGGCAAATGTTTCTCCGTCGGAGGCTGTTCCTGCATTGCAGAGCACGGCGATATGTCCTACCGGGGCGCCGTGCGGTTTGGTTTCACGGACTCCTCTGCGACTTGACTGGATGGCGAAGATCCTGGAGGAGAGGATCTGGATGAAGTACTCACTCACGTTGCCACCGCCATTCCAACGGTCATCAATAATGAGGCCGGGCATCCTGCGTTGCGGATAGTAGTCACGTCCCCAGTCCCGGAGTCCCGGTCCACTCATGTCGGGCAGGTACACATACCCGATCTGTCCATCGGAATGCTCCTGAACATACCTTCTCGTCCGGTCGAGATAGTCCAGGTAGCGTAAACGGCTTTCACTCCGCAGAGTTCGTACGATCACTTCCCGTGCTGTTTCAGGGTTGGGACTGTCATTCAGGAGTAACGCCACCTCCTGACCCGCTTTGTTCTGGAACAGGCGGTGGATGTTTTCATTTGCATGCACCGGTCGTCCATCCACAGCGAAAATGTACATACCGGGTCCGGAATACGGGTCGGACAGCACAAGCGGGCTCGAGCCGCCATCTGTACCTGGTTCAGGGTTGAGAATATGCCGTATGATATAGTACCCGGAACGGGGATCAGGCTCCATATCGACGCCGAGATATCCAATGGGCGCCGATTCCGGATCGGGCATATCACCACCCCACACATAGGCGTGCCCGGCATGAAGCTCGCTCAAGACTTCCCGGATCAGGTCACGGAGGTCGTCGCGTGTCACCAAACGGTCGACCAGTGGATCGTATTTATTCCATATCGCTTCCCAGTCCACACCGTGCATTCCCTCTTCATAGAAGAAATCGCGTTCCGTACGCCATGCAGAACGGAGCATTTCACGCCATTCTTCGCGCGGGCTGACTTCCATTTCCCAACCGCCGGTATTGACCCGGTTGTCGCCATTCATGCTCAGGGAGGTCGCGCCTGCATCACCGTGATACCACGAACCGCCGGAATACACGACCAGCACTGATCCGTCACCCGAGATCCTGTAGCTGCCGACGCCGGTTGCGACAGTGTGCGATTCACGTGCAGCGATGTCGTACATCATCAGGCGCGTGCCTTCATAACCGGGACGGTCGGAACCGTTAAGGATTCCCCCGGATTCACGCGCGAGATAATAAATCTTGTTGGAGATCGCGGTAAGCGAACCGTAATTCCCTGGCCCTTCCGGGATGGGCACCATGTGGTCGAGAAGCGATTCTGTATGGATCACCACGGGTGGTGTCTCTTCCGATTCTTCTTCCCCTTCACCGGATTCTTCCGACGGGAGCCATGTCGCTTCCGGAATTCCGCTGGCCTCGGGGGCATCGCCACGTGCAATAAACGGGCTCGGAATATCATCCTGGAGTCGGATTAGCGCGAGGGTGGACACATTGTCATACATGAACAGGCCACGGTCATAGTCCTGGTATCCGTTAAAGTTTCGGTCGGTGATGCAGTACAGGAATCTGCCATCCGGATCCCAAGCCGGGCTGTAGGTCGAAAAATGGGGATCGCTGGCGAGGAAACTTCTCTCGTATTGTGTGTCGTAAATGTAAATCGTGTACGTGGACGGTTCCCCGGTACGGGTATAGGCGAGGTAACGGCTGTCTGGCGACCATGCATAGTCACGGTACTCGAACTCCCCGCTGTCAACTACCGTTTCTGTCCAGGTGATATTTCCGCGACGATCTTCGGATTTCGTAAGGATGTACAGATTTTGAGTGTGATCCGAGTGGGCGATCCTGTTGCCGTCCGGGCTGGGGAGAAGCCGCCATTCCCAACCATTCACCGGTTCGGATTCGAGCATTTCCAGCTCACCGCCGGGACGGTCCAGTGTCATGATCCTTTCCTCACCGCTCTGGTCGGATACGGTCAGGATAGCCCCATCGCCGCCGGGCATGAACTGAGCGAGTTTTTCACAACTGCTGCTGGTGTACGTCCATTGACGAATGAGACCGTCCGCCATGACCGGGAGTGTGAAAATTTCCCCGCGAGCGGATACTACAAGACGTTTGCCGTCCTCATTCACAGACCAGTCGGTGACATAGTCGGACGGATCAATGAAACGCAACCTTGTCGAGTGCAGATCCGTGGGAACTGTTATCTGCGGGGAGGCCAGTGATCCGGTACGGATATTGTAAACCTTCAGGTCTACTCCATACTGGAAGACAATCTGTTCGCCACGCAGGCTTGGCCAGCGAATGTCGAACTCATCCAGTTCCGTTTCCCGTTGCAGCTCACTACCATTGGGGCGCATGGACCAGATGTTCGCACGCCCGAGGCTGTCGCTGAGGTGATAAATACGGTCATTGTCCGCCCACATGGGGTAACTTTCATTGCCCAGCCAGTGGGAGACCATCTCGAATTCCGGTGTGTCCGGATTCCCCACCCAGATTTTTTCCGCTTCGCCGCCCTGGTAGCGTTTCCATGGATGGAAGCCCATGAAATTCACAACAATCGCGGTACGGGGGCCATCCGGTTCGTAGGTCACATTGGAAGCATAGACATATGGCAGTTTTTCCGGGAAACCGCCCTCCGGGGAGACACGGTACAGCTCCCAGGAACGGTTCGGCAGACCGGAACGGCGACGGTAGACGATGTAGCCGTCCTTGTCCCATCCGACGACCTGCTCGCCGTAACCTTCGTAGGTCAACTGGACAGGTTCACCCCCGGTGGAAGGCATGATAAACACATCTTCATTGCCGTAATAGTCGCCGGTGAACGCGATCCATTGGCCGTCCGCGCTGAACTTCGCGAAGCGTTCCTCGCCTTCGTGGGTGGTCAGGCGTATGGCAGTGCCGCCGGTGGCCGGGGCGGTCCACAGGTCACCCGCTGAGGTGAAAACGAGGGTGTTCTCGAAAATGTCCGGGAACCGCAAGAAACCGCGTGTGGCGCGTTCTTCCTGGGCTTGCGCCGTTAATGGCAATATCATACAAACAACGAGCGCCAGCAGAACCGGCACGAGTACAACGAAACCTGGTTTTCCAGGATATGAGGTGCGGTACGTAGGTAAATGCATGGGCTGTACCTCGCAGTAATAATTGGCCGACTCCAACGAAAAAAGATACGGAATGAATAGGGAAAAGGGGAGTCGGGGAGGGGAAGAAATGAAAGTGTTCGAATGCATATTCTTTTGCGTACATGTTTTTCGAATGTCATGCCCGACTTAATCGGGAGGGGTGGTTAAATGTATAAGTAGGGTCGAGCGGAAAAATCTCCTTGTGGTAGCAATGCCGGACTAACTTTAGGAAGTTATCCAGAGTACACACAAGGAGATCATCATGAACACAATGTATTATGTTGGATTGGACATTCACAAGAAGACAATCTCATTTTGTATCAAGCGTGTCGATGGTCGCAAGCATAACGAAGGGAAGATACGATCCACGCGTAAATCGCTTGATGAGTGGTTGGGGGATGTTACAGAATCCAGCCAGTTTACGATGGAAGCAACGATGTTCACCGGCTGGATCTATGACCATTTGGTCGAACGTTCTTTTACAGTGACAGTAGCTCATCCTGAGATGGTAAAGGCAATCACCGCCGCCAAGAAGAAAAATGATCGTTCGGATGCTGAAAAGCTTGCCGATCTTCTTCGCACCGATCTGTTGCCTGAATGTTACATCGCTCCACCGGACTATCGTGAGCTTCGTCGGATGTTACGTTTCCGGAACCTTATTATACGGGAAGCGACGAAGCTGAAGAACCGGACATCTGGGATGCTGATGGAAGTCGGCGCCGAATATGACAAGAAGCGTCTTCATGGCAAAGCGTATTTCCATGACCTTCTGGACCGTTTGGACTATGTTCCGGATTCTGTGATTGAGATGCTGGAAATCAGCCGTGACGGTATAGACATGTTCACCCGCATTCAACGCAAGTTGATCACAGCGCTTCGTACGAACAGTATGATCCGTGAACGTGTGGAGCTGTTGATGACGATTCCCGGGATTGGTGAGGTGACCGCTCTGACCTGGGTGTTGGAGATGGCAGAGATTGACCGTTTTTCGAGCATTCGCAAAGCGATCAGCTACTGCGGGTTGTGCAGTGCGCAGAACGAATCGGGCGGCATATCGAAACGTGGTCCGTTATCGAAAAAGCGGAATGCATATCTCCAGACAAAATTGATTGAAGCGGCCAAACTTGCTCCACAATGGAATAGTGATCTTGCGGTTGTGTATGACCGTGAATGCTTGCGTGGCAATCACAACCAGGCGACAATCGCTGTTGCACGGAAACTGGTAGCCTACATGTATGCGGTGGACAATCGGGGGACGGCATTTGTTGTGCATGAACCTGTCGCTGTTGCATAGACGATAGAGCTCTTTCTTCACATTTTTCCCATCGAGCCCCACATGGTCGGGCCTGCGTTTTCAGACGCCATGTTGTGGTGGTTTGGGGTCGGTGGTTTGGATCACAACTTACCCTTCTGTGATGGGACAATGTCCCTGAGACAGCAAATGAATGGCTGATCGTACGACGAAATGAGAAATGAGTCGTAGCGAACGTTACGTGATCTTAAAGGAAGAGACACCACGAGGTAGTGAGAATATCCTCCGGAGAAAGACTCCGGAAGAATGGGGAATCTCCGTTTCCCCCTTGACATTACTTATCATGAATGGCCCGACCTGCTGTCCAAGGTCGGGTGTCAGAAGAAGCACGTCGTTGCGAGGGATTTTGCGGAGTAGTTGTTGTCCCGCAAAATCCCGAAGCAATCCACTTCCACTTCCGCACACATTCCAGACAGCATTTCATATACATTGTACCACATCCGGAATTAGATTGCTTTGTCGGCTGTCGGTAACTGCAACAACTCCGGCAGTCTTCCTCGCAACGACGCTCTTTGGGTGGCTTTGCCTGCAGTTCAAGGCGGGTTTTACAAATATGATTTATACAATTCGATTGGTTTCCAACGCGATACATCTGTTTTTTGACACCCGACCTTGAAAAGCAGGTCGGGCCACCCCCGCTTGACGAATACCCTGCTTGAGTTATTTGATCAGCACAATTTTTCGTGCCTGGCAAAACGTTCCCGGTACTTGTGCTCGAACAAAATAAATTCCACTTGATAGTTGTGAAGCATTAAAGTCGAAAGAGTGTGTACCGGGACTTATCCAGTCATCGTGAATGGTCTCTACCAATTGTCCACGAATGTTAAACACGTGGACGGACAGGTTTGACGGTACTGGTAACGTAATATTGAATGTTGTTGAAGGGTTAAATGGATTCGGATATGCAGCGGCAAGATTGAACTCACCCGGTATTCCAGTGTCATTTAATTCATCAACTCCCAATCCACTGGATGAGATTACAATTGTCTTGGAATAATTGTTTTCTGTATCTTCAACGGTCAGGTATGTAGTAAATGGCTCATCAGTCATGGCAGTAAGATAAACATGTTCATTTTGATCACCCCATTGCCATGTAATTCTTGCATATTCTTCATTCTCTATTGACCATTGATAATACGGATCATACAGATTGAATAGTGTTTCTGCTTTAAAGTTTTTTCTCCACAAACTACCCTCGTAATTATATTCCTCAATACCTAGCAACTCGTTAAAATCTCTATTCACATACACACCGGGATCTACACTCGAGAATCCGACACTGCTGAAATGGACGGTAATCGTACTGTTGATCGGATTGGATGGAAGCGATAAATCCAATTGAACATTCGAATTGTTCCTGTTAGGGCTTATGTAGACAAGCCAGTAGAAACTATTCGCATAGTCTTCTATTTCCTGCTGAATCGCTGTAAATAAATCCGTTAATTCTTCGTAGCTTCCCTCGGAATATCCTGCCGTACCTAATTGTTGCAAAATCTCCGCATCGGCATCATCACCAACGCCAATGGTGAAAACCTGTTCTCCCTGCACAGCATTGATCGCGGACTGTTCGCTGGTTGATCCTTGTGTGTCTTCACCATCGGTAAGTAACACCATCGAACTCTGAACAATCCCTTCCATGCTGAAATAGGTTTCAAGTTGTTCGGTACCTGTGACTACAGCGCCATAGAGGTTTGTTGATGCCGGTCCAAGAGTGATTCCGTCAATCGCTGCGATTAAAGCGGTAGTGTCCGTAGTAAATGGCTGGATTTCAGTCACGTTTTCTGAAAAGGTCCAGACAGAAAAATGCTGGTTGGTGAACTGGTTACGTACCGCTGTTTTTGCTGCTTCTTTTACTAGTGGAAGGTCCAGTCCGATAGAGAAGCTGTTATCCAGCATGAGCACCGTTCGTTGTTCAAACGGTAATGTTTCCACCTGCCCAATCGTAGGAATGGATTCTGTCTCGGAGATTTCGTCATTGTTTTCCAGGATTTCATAAAACGCCAGGTCACCCAGAAAAGTGATGCTTTCATCCGACTGGGTTCGTGCACGGTAAATCACATTAACAAAGCAGGGACGCACAGTATCGGAAACAATTTCATCCAGGACAATGCCGGGCAATTCTATGCTGAATGTACCGTCACTTACATCGGAGTATGTCACTTCGTTGATGGTAGTTGAAATATGAATACGGTATCCACTACCTCCCTCAAGTGGCGGAATACTCCAGTTGTATACACCATCGTTATCTGTGTTGTTTGTTATTCTGGTCTCAAATTGAGCATCATGGTAAAGATCAATCCGGATTGGGGAATCTACCAGGGATGTCCATGTAATGTTGACTGTCTCACCAAAGAGATACTGTTCCCCTCCATTTGGCATTAATAGATCAATCGGATTTGTTATGCTGAACATAAATTGTGATACACACTCGTAAGTAATTTCATCAATTTCAATCGTCAAACGAATATTGTAATAATCGGCAACGGGAACAGCAGGAACAGTGAACACATAATTTGTTTGTTCATCTTCGTTGCTTGGCGCTTCAGAATCAATTGTGATGAAAAAATCATCATGTTCTAATAATTCTA
Organism: bacterium; assembly: GCA_963674515.2. Classification (GTDB taxonomy): domain Bacteria; phylum Electryoneota; class Electryoneia; order Electryoneales; family Electryoneaceae. The sequence goes on along the minus strand of CAXXQY010000034.1, from coordinate 166,999 downwards.
TAGTAACAGGATTTGAGCTTGTGGAATGCCAGCTAATGGTTTGTTCCGAATTAACCGGCCATTGTTCCTGACCATTTGGTGAAATTAAAGTAATTGGATTTGTAATATCAAATCCACGATTGGATTCATCCTGGTAGGTTTCTTCATCAACAACTTGTGATACTCTGATTTTGTACAGATCATTAACTGGGACTGCAGGAACGGTAAATGAATAGTCAGTTTGTTCGTTTTCGTTGCTTGGAGCTTCGGAATTAATTGTAAAGATGACAGTATTCACATCCAACAATTCTATTGTAACCGGGTTTGAGCTTGTGGAATACCAGCTTATGGTTTGTTCTGAATCCACCGGCCATTCTTCATCACCATTGGGTGAAAGCAATTGTATCCCAGAGATTGAAAAGGTATTATCTGATTCGTCCGTAAAAGTTGAACTCTCATACGTTGTGGAAACGCGAATTTTGTATTGATCTCCAGCGGGAAGCACTGGAACAGCAAACTCATAATCGGTTTGTTCATTCTCATTACTGGGTGCTTCGGTATCAATTGTTAACACAAGTTCATCATTGTTAAGTAGTTCTATAACTACTGTACTAGAATAAAATAAATGCCAACTAATGATTTGGTTTGATTCGACTATCCAATTCTCACCGCCGTTTGGTGAAATCAATTGTATCTCAGGTGGATCAAGCGGGTTATCCCACCATGCAATCTCACCAGCATTGTATGATGCGCCAATAATATCAATCGCCATATCGTTGTTTACATCAACCGCATAAACACTTTGGGCGCCAGAGAAGTCATCACTAATAACGCAAGTCTCCCAGGAACCGGCTGTACCATAAGTGTTGATCCACAAGGATACTTTATTAAGAGCGTGTGATGCTCCTAAAACATCATTGTCTCCATCAAAATCAATATCAACGGCATAGACCTCATAGGCATCATCAAAGGACTCGTCTATATAATGTTGTTCCCAATTGTTACCCGTTCCATCGGTATTATCCCACCATAATACACCATCCGCTGTTGCTCCAACAACATCCAGGTCTCCATCTTGATCCAAGTCAATAGCATAAGCAGATAGTGCATTATTGGTCCCACAAATTACATTAAAGCTCCAAGAGGTGCCTGAACCGTCAATGTTTTCCCACCAACCAATACCCATTGAATAATAGTAAGCGCAAAGTATATCAATATCTTCATCGTCATCTATATCTGCTGGATAAATACCATAGGCGGAATCTCCCCCACCAATACTATGTGCGGTCCAGGACAAGCCTGTGCCGTCTTCGTTTTCCCACCAGCGTTCATCACCTGAATATGAACCACCAACAACATCAATATCTCCATCATTGTCCATGTCGCACGTGTACACATCGAGTGCGCCGCTGAAATCACCATCAATCGTATGACTTACTGCAAATGTTCCTTGTCCATCAGAATTGTCCCACCAGTTGATTTTATGTTCTCCATAGGAAGCACCAAGCACATCAATATTGTTGTCGCCATTAATATCCGCTGCGTGAACACTGTAGGCTCGTCCAAAATCAGGTTCTATTATATGTTCTTCCCAGGATAATCCTTCTCCATCAAGATTTTCCCACCACGTAATATCATTATCTGCAAATGCAGCGCCCATCAGATCCATATCACCGTCGTTGTCAATGTCAGCCGCATAAACACTTCTTGAACCACCGAAACCACCAGCAACCAGGTGCTCCTCCCAATCCTGAGCGTTTGAAACAAACGGCAGTGACATTACAAACAGGATCGCCAGAATCCACTCGTTTCGATTCACAATCTTCATCATTTCCCCCGGGGTTATTCTTTCACAAGATTTGTTCTTTCAATATGTTCCTGTCAGTTGTGAATATCAAATAAATTTCAGAATTCACAAATATTAGACTTGTACAGTGCAGACTCATCGAGTCCATGATTAAGGAGACTCGGATGGTGATTGCATTAAAAGCGGTCGCAATCGTGTTGTTGCGAGAGAACGATATGGTCGAAGAATATTTATTGTTATATTATTATGAATGCTTTGCTTGCGATCTCGATGACACGTTATAGACATGTGTATGATCGAGCAAAATGGTGTCCTGACCTGCTATCCTCATTCGCTGAAGCTTCGGAGGAACGAGAGTTACGGAGGGTAGAGCTTCCGAGTCACCCGTCCTGGTATTCAACTAATTGAGAAACCCGACCTTGGACAGCAGGTCGGGCCACCCGGTAATTCGTCGAAAACAGTTGGATTCGGGGAATCAAACTTGCATTTCAATCTTCATTCCACACCGGTTCGGAGATGCGTCCCATGAACAGGATCGCACCGGAAATCTCTTCGTAGACGACAAACAGGAAGGGTTCATCGAAAGTATAACATGGTTGGCACGGTACGGATTCACGCATTTCTACAACCGTCACACCCGCCGCTTCGGTACCGACTTCGTCTACCTGCACAAAGGTTTTATGTTTGACGTCGCTGATATACGCGGATAATTCGGTGAACATATCCTCGAAATTGGCGGCTCCGCCGAAAGCAACCCCAATTCCCATCTGTACCAAGGCATCTTTCAGGGATAAACCGTAGGAGAACCTGAATTTCGGAACACGCACATTTGCTTCCACTTCTTCCGAAAACTCACGAATCCGCGCCCAATAGGTTGAGTTCAGACGGTCCACACAATCTTGCACGTCATATCCCGATTGTGGCCGTATCAGCATGGCGGCATAGCTGCGACGGCCATAAGGAAGTGAAACCGCCCTGCAGAAATCATCCGAATAGGTTTGCAAATCGTTGGACTGTTCCATGAAATCGCAGGAGACCGTGGTGCCGTCATTCAGGTGAAAATTATGCTCACTCGTGAATTCAGGATCAAATTCATATCTCCAGTCTGCTTTGAAATAGACGGCGTTGATCAGGAACATGAGGGTCATCGGGTCGATGTCATCGTCGATCATTTCATTGATGTGACCATGGGTTTTGTCACTGATCCAACCGTTAATGAGGTCCGATGCATCGTTTCGGCTGAAATCCATAGCACGTACGACTGCGTCAAAATACGTCTCGTTCCGTTCTACAAATTCCGGATAGACACCAACACCGTCACGGTACCAGATTGAGTTGGCAATTTCCATGGTTACCTGCGGGTCCAGGGAAACGAGCATATCCATAAGGCTACTGAAGGTCTGGTTGATCGCCTCACGTGTCATGCCATCAAATCCCAGCACTTCCTCCATCGCTTCCCGGGTTTCCGCCTTGGCGCCGTTATAGGTCATCCCAAGCGCATAGGAAACGGAAAGCGGTGCGAGGAAAATGTTTTCATCGGCCGATTCGTCAGCGATGACTGTACGGAACAGGTTCAGGCTGAATTCGGATGACGCCTGCACCAGTTGAGCTTCATCGACAGACAGGTCTTCGAACCCACGTTCTCCGGAATTGCTACTGTCGTCACTGCATTGAATAAATAGAAATGGAACGAATAACAGGATTAGAACTAATACGTGGCGTTTCATGACTCCCTCCAAGTGTTTGCACATTTACCAATCTTCAATTTGAAACCACTATATCTGGTTACACTTGGATCAACAGATCATTGTGATTCCCCCGAGGAAAACAGTTTGTGTTTTACAAATTCTAAAAATAGAAAGAAATCCCATTTATGGGTAGGGCGGGCGTCCCTGCCCGCCAATGGCGCGTAAGCGACATTCAACCTGTTGTTAATCTGGTTTTTGACCCGATTGGCGGGCAGGGACGCCCGCCCTACCCTTTAAACTAACATATAGTGTTAGATATCCTGCATATAGTGTTAGATATCCTGCATATAGTGTTAGATATCCTGTAGCTGAGCAGACGGGATAATCGGATATCGCTATTAATCTTCTTCCCACACCGGTTCGGAGATGCGTCCCATGAACAGGATCGCGCCGGAGATCTCTTCATAGACCACAAACAGGAATGGATCGTTAAAGCAGTATTCCATCGGCGCGGATTCGTATCCCATCTCCACGACAGTCACTCCCGCCGCTTTGGTGCCTTCTTCATCCACCTGCACAAAGGTTTTGTGTTTCACATCGCTGATGAAAACGGAGATGTCGCTGTACATATCCTCGAAGTTGGCGTTAGCACCGAAGGCGACTCCCATTCCCATCTGCATCAGTGCATCTTTCAGAGACAAACCATAGGAGAACCTGAATTTCGGTATACTAATGATCGCCTCAGATTCAACGGAATGTTCACGCAAACGTGCCCAGTACGCCGAATCCAGGCGGTCGATCACATCCTGCACATCATAGCCATAGTCCGGCCGGATCAGCATGGCGGAATAACTGCGACGTCCGTAGGTGAGTGATACGGCCATGCAGACATCATCCGTATAGGCCTGGAATTCCCCGGACTGCAGCATGAAGTCGCAGGTAAGATCGGTACCGTCACTCAAGTGGAAATCTCGTTCCAACGTGGAGTCGGGATCAAACTGGTAGCGCCAATTGGCCTTGAAATAAATCGCGTTGATCAGGAACATGAGGGTCATCGGGTCGATGTCATCATCAATCATTTCATCAATGTGACCGTGTGTTTTGTCGCTGATCCAATCATTGATGATATCCGATGCATCGCTCCTGCTGAAATCCATGGCACGCACAACGGCGTCGAAATAGGTTTCGTTCCGTTCCACAAATTCCGGGATAACGGTATATCCATTCCGATACCAGATGGAGTTGGCGATCTCCATGGTCACTCGTGAATCCAGGGACACAAGCAGATCCATCACGCTGTGGTAGTTTTCGTTGATCGCATCACGGGTCATGCCGTCAAACCCAAGGACTTCCTCCATCGCTTCCCGGGTTTCCGCCTTGGCGCCGTTATAGGTCATCCCAAGCGCATAGGAAACGGAAAGCGGTGACAGGAAAACATTTTTATCAGACGATTCGTCGGCGATTACCGTACGAAACAGGTTCAGGCTGAATTCGGATGACGCCTGTACCAATTGCGCTTCATCGACGGACAGATCCTCGAATCCGCGTGAAGAGTTATCATCTCCACTGCAACAGACAAATACGAACGGGATAAGAAGCAGGAAAAGGTAAGACAAGCGGCGGTTCATAGTATCCCCCAAGTGTCGAAATGGTAAACGTTTATAGTATCACACTTGGACCAACTCGAAGGAAACACCTCACTTGATAAAAGATGGGAAGTAAAGTTCCAATTATCTATACTCTAAAATATGTGTATCGTTCCACATACACTACTGTTATTTAACGATTTTTGCAAAAAAGCCCTCGGAGGCGGTTCGGAAGAACTAATCATCTCAGCAAAACCTCCTGTATATGAATCACTCTGGGGTGTTCAGCAGGATCTTAGCGTCAGACACAATTTTGCAGTCTATCACCTCTGAATGACGCGAGATCCTGCTGAATCCGTTCAAAGATGATGTGCAAGTTCTCGCTTCCTTTCAAGATAATCTTGGTGCTGAGGGAGACAAACGCCAGGAACTTGCACAACGCCTCTATTTTGAAACTAAGAGAAGAACCCTTAGAGGTATACTCGCTCAGTGATCTTCCGGCAAAATCCTTCCCTGTTTGCACCATGGTTACTTCATCCGCTACTTTGCAGACTGAAAGAATCGCAACAAAAGGCGTTGTTATATGGCTTGGCAAAGATACGTTTCCTCTATTTTTCTCCTTTTGCTATTTTGTGGAATCTTTGTGATGTCGGGGTGTACATCCGGAAATAAGGCTGTAATGGTTGCCCTGGAATCGGACAGGGAAGAATCCGCGTATCGTGTCTTTTCCTGTGACGATACCAATTACCTCGTTTTTACTTCAACACGAGTAAATCCCACCTCGGAAAACTGGAATGAATTTTCTCCCCAAATGAGAATGGTGACTCTTGACCAAGATGGAGTGACACAAAATACCCGGACCTTCCCGGATGTTCGTCTGAGGAACAGGAACCAGGTCTGTCGTTATGGGGATGGTTTTCTGATCGCAGCAGAGGGATGGGATGCCCGGGACTCGGTGAGAACGGAGTTGAGGGACACTGAGCGTGCGCAACGCTTGAACGCGGAATCCCGTGAAGAAATGCTGGAGCAGGAGTGGTGGTATGACCTCGGTCCATCTATCCATCTTCTCCACGTCACTGAAAATGGAGATACTCTCTGGAGTTTCGACATTACAGGGTATCTCCCGAATGCAATTGCCATGAACCCTCAAGGTGGATTACACCTGCTTGGGACAAGGAACGTAAGAACCGATTCCACACGTGATCATTATTTTAAGAACCGTTGGCAATACACCACAGTTCCGGAAGCAAGACTGTGGTATTTCTCAGCGGATGGCGAAGTACAACATACAGAAGTATTCGAAGACTTTTCAGGGGCATCCGTTCTTGGTTTACGCAATTCCCGGTGCCTGGTGGCAGGAAAAACCCTGCACGAAACACACCTCGAAAACCGTAGTGACCCCCTTACATTAACCATCATCCAGGCAGGTTTGACAGAAGGAATCATGAACCTGCATGATACGAACCTCGAATCCTTCAATCCCGCTACCATCACTTTGCTCAGGGATGGCAGCCTTCTGGTGACAGGAAATGCGCAGGATGAGATCCGTCTCTTGAATCTCGGTATTCGAGGACGCCAGCGATGGTTGAGATCCGTGCATGGAGACGGTAGCGAATCGGTTCACTGTGTGGTGCAGGATATGAATGGCAATATTTATCTCGCGGGTACGATTCAACACTATTTGGGGTCGCGTCCGGTTCCGGGGACTTCCATACATATGCACCATTTCCGGCATGAATACTTCAATGCGAAACTGACAGCTCAAGGGGAGAGGACATGGTTGCGAACTATGCGGCTCGAGGGACGTGGGGCTTTCAATGACATGGTCCTTCTCGAGAATGGTTTTGTGTTTGTCGGGAACCGTGCAGAGCTGGATGATTCCGGTTCTCAGGCAGTAGTGGTTTATGCAAATGATCAAGGGATACTGGAATAGATGGAAGTCCTGAGTTTCATTTCTGGTATGGATGTTGCCATTTACGTTATAAAAATTGCAATATGGCTATGGCGAAGTAATAGTCAATATGTGTAAACAATTGTTACCTGACGGATTGCAAATAGAAGTAAATAACGAAAGCAAAAGATGTTTTTCATAGAACGTGGTATTATTTCTACACATTTTGAATTGATTATATAAGGACGTGAATACATGGAGGATTGGAAAATGAGGAAGAACATTCGAGTTGCTACAATTGCTTTACTGTCACTGGTTGCTATATCAGCAGTATTCGCGGATGAACCGACGATATCGATCACGGTATACAATGAAAGCCTCGGACTTGTTCGTGAATTACGTTCCCTTGATCTGGACAGAGGTGTCCAGGAATATGCCTATGACGGTGTAGCCGCCCGGATCGACCCGACATCCGTACACTTTAATGCGGATGGTGTACAGGTTCTTGAACAGAACTTCGAATACGACCTGGTGGGAGTGAGTGCCCTGACCGAACGATATTTGGGTGAGATTGTCGATGTGCAAATGGCGGATGAAGTGGTTCGTGGTACGCTGCTTTCCGCGGATGGTGGGATCATCGTACAGGAAGATGATGGATCTGTGCGGATGATCCAGCGCGATGAGGTAGTGAGCGTTCGTTTTCCCAGTTTGCCCGATGGATTGATCATCCGTCCGACACTGCGATGGATCCTGAATTCTGAGCAACGGGGCACACAGGATGCGGAACTCTCCTACCTGACCAGCGGGATCCGTTGGGAAGCGAGTTATGTCGCTGTGCTGGCGGAAGATGACCGTGCCATCGACCTCGCCGGATGGGTGCAGATCAACAACCAGAGTGGCGCCACCTATGAGAATTGTCGTCTCAAGCTGATGGCAGGCGACGTGCAGGTTGTGCAGCAGCCTATGATGCGAATGGGTGGCAGAGCGGAAACATATCTACTGGCCGGAATGGATGATGTGGGCTTCGAGGAAGAGGAATTTTTCGAATATCACCTCTATACATTACCACGCCTTGTGACAATACAGGATCGTCAAACCAAGCAGATCAGCCTGTTTCCAAGTGCGCACACTCCTGCAGAGAAGATCTACACCTATTATCCACGACGCGGTGACGGCAAAGTGGAAGTCTCCATGCAGTTCGACAACAGCGAAGAGCACAACCTCGGAATTCCCCTTCCGAAAGGGCGGGTACGCATGTACAAGGAAGGTTCGGACGGTTCCCTGGAATTCATCGGCGAGGATTACATTGATCACACACCTCGAGATGAAACCATACGCCTGACGACCGGCAATGCATTCGACATCGTCGCGGAAGACAGGATCGATGAACAACGGACAATAGGCCCGCGTACCCATGAAGCGATCTACGCAGTTGAATTGAGAAACCGTAAGGATGAGGATGTTGAGGTAGTGGTTTCAGAAAATTTCTACGGTGATTGGGATATTCTCGAACAGTCGGAATCCGGTCAACGAATCGATGCGTACACGTATGAGTGGACTGTACCCGTTCCGGCGGGAGAAACGGTGACACTCAGCTATCGGGTCAGGACGAACAGGTAGATCTGGATCAAATAGAATTGTATTGGCGAGACCGTTATCCGGTATGGATAGCGGTCTTTTTGGTGCATCAGTAGTATCTCTATGCTATTGCATACAGATCAGTTTCGATCTATACTCAAGGCGTCAGTTATACTGTACTCACATAACAGAGTTTAGCCGTAATGAATCGAATAGAAAGCTACCTACAGGGGAATACCGACATTCTCATCGAAGGATCGATAATCGAACGTGTTCGACGGGAAACGGAGTATCCTCTTGATGAACAGCTACTGAATGCGGAGATGTTGTACAATGAACGCGGCCGGAATATTCTCACAAAGATGTACAAAGAATATGTACAGATCGGCAAAAACTCACACCTTCCAATGATCCTGCTCACCCCGACCTGGCGTGCGAACAGTGAAAGGCTCGTGGTCTCTTCTCTTCCGGATGTGGATACCGTGAACCGTTATGCTGTTCGATTCATGCAGGAGATTCGTGCTAAAAGCGGCACTTATGCTGAACAGATCATCCTCGGAGGTTTAACCGGGTGCCGTGGCGACGCCTATGATCCATCCGAAGCGATGGAGACAGAAGCGGCATTTGAATTTCACAGTCCGCAGGCAATGGCACTGGCAGATGAAGGAGTGGATTTTCTCCTTGCATCCACACTTCCTGAGTTATCCGAAGCAAAAGGAATCGGAAAAGCATTTGGATCGACAGGAATCCCGTATATCCTGAGTTTTGTGGTACGACCAAGTGGACACCTGTTGGATGGCACACTCCTGCAAAATGCGATACAGCAGGTTGATACGGAAATTGATCCACGGCCGTTAGCGTATATGATTAATTGTGTCCATCCGTCCGTGTTTGATGCAGCGATGGAAAATGGATTCCCGACTGATGCCAGGATTCGTGACAGGATCATTGGGTTACAGGCGAATTCATCTGATTTGAGCCCGGAAGAGCTGGATAGCGCTGAGGAATTAAAGGGAGATATTCCTGTTGACTATGGGATAAAAATGGTACATGTCCACTGGAAACATTCGCTCCGGATTATTGGAGGATGCTGCGGAACCAATCAATATCACATTCATGAGATAGCTGTTCGGTTGAATGAAAAGGACCAATGATACCTCCGGCAGGTCTCTTTTTCACAGTCGTTTGGGCGAATTTGCTTGCGATATAAAATGAAATCATTCAAATTAGCAAACCTTATAGAATGCTCTAATGAGGATAATGACTCCTTGTTGGAAACTATTATCAATATGGATAAGTATAGTGTTGTGAATAGGGACGTGTGTGGGAGATTCGGCGTCAACCACAGGTAGTACAGGGAACCGGCCAGGTATCATTTCTGTTCAAAGATTTGATCATGTTTCACGAAACATTTGAACATCGATCTGGTTAACAACCTTTAGAAATATTTACCTCCTGCAGGGTAATCTTTGGATTGCCTCCGGTTTCCCCGGAGGGGGTGGGAACTGTTGTATCCATTAGTCGTTAATCGTACTGTAAGGATTCATTGCAGGAAACACAGCAGGGTAACGTGGTATGATTGAAATTGAACAACTGAAGAAACACTATGGACGATTCCCGGCGGTAGATGGAATCACGTTCAGTGTCGCGAAGGGAGAGATCCTGGGTTTCCTCGGCCCCAATGGCGCCGGGAAATCGACAACAATGAAGGTGATCACCGGCTACTACCCGCCAACTGCGGGAAGCGTGAAAGTGAATGGGCTGGATGTCGTGGACGACAGCCTGCAAACTCGTCAACTGATCGGATATCTTCCGGAATCGAATCCGTTGTATCTCGATCTGACCGTCTACGAGTACCTGTATTACATTGCTGAGTTACGCAAGATTCCCAAGGAAATGCGGAATACGCGTGTGAGGGAAATGACCGAAATTACCGGTTTGAAAGACCGTCTCGGCCAACCCATCGGCGAGCTTTCCAAGGGATATAAGCAGCGTGTTGGTCTTGCGCAGGCCATGTTGCACGATCCGGCAATCCTGATTCTCGACGAACCGACCATCGGTCTCGACCCGAACCAGATCATCGAGATCCGATCCCTTATCAAGAAGATCGGACGGGAAAAGACAGTGATCCTGTCGACTCACATTCTGCCGGAAGTGCAGGCTACCTGTGACCGTGTTGTGATCATCAATAAGGGGAAACTGGTAGCGGACGGTACCCCGGATGAATTGCAGCACCAATTCCAGGGGCAGCCGGTGATTGATCTGGAAGTTCACGGTGACGGAACGGAGGATTTGGACAATTATCGCAAGGTTCATGGTGTGATCAGTGCGGAACGGCTTCCCGATCCGGAGCCGAATGTTGTTCATGTCCGTATTGTCCAGGAGCCGAATACGGACCCGAGGGCGGAACTCTTCAAGTTGAGTGTGGATAAGGGATGGACCCTGCTGGGGTTGAGTCGGCAGATCCAGAGCCTGGAAAATATCTTCCAGCAACTCACACAGGTAGATGCAGCTACAGAGGCTGCTGCAGAAGCTGAGGCTACTGGGGAAGAGGAGGACGCGGCATGAACTGGAATGTAGTCCAAGCCATTTTCCGGAAAGAAACCAAGAGTTATTTCGGCAGCCCCATGGCGTACATCGCCCTCGCGGTGTTCCTCGTGATTGCCGGTTGGTTCTTTACGTTGAACCTGTTCAAGGAAAACCAGGCCCATCTGCGCAGTATTTTCGACATTCTGCCGTTCCTTATGGTGATCTATGCCCCTGCGCTTGCCATGCGGCTGATTGCGGAAGAACGCAAGAGCGGGACCATGGAATTGCTGGTTACCATGCCGGTACGTGACTTTGAAGTTGTACTCGGCAAATGGCTGGCGTCATTTGTCCTGTTTGCGGTGGGATTGGCGTTTACGCTTATTTATGCGTTGACCATTATCGTACTTGGAAAACCGGAAATCGGACCCATCTTTACCGGATACCTGGGACTCCTGTTATGTGGTGGCGCTTATCTCGCAATCGGCGTATTGGGTAGCGCATTAACGGAAAACCAGATCGTGGCGTTCATTCTCAGTTTCCTGATTTCAGGAATTTTCGCCATCCTGATCTTTTCCGCGATGATCATGCCTCCGGCAGTTGCGGATATAATCCAGTACTTGAGTACCACCTATCATTTCCAGAACATCACCCGTGGTGTGATCGACAGTCGTGACGTGATCTACTACCTCAGCCTGATTTTCTTCTCGCTGTTGCTGGCGTCGCGAGCCATCGCCCAGAGAAAATTCCTGTAAGAGAGGTGCGATAGAATGAAAAATTCAAGAACACAATCGCTGATCTCCCTGGGCCTGATCCTTGTCATCATTGTTCTGGTCAACATGATTGCAAATACATGGTTCCAGCGGATTGATCTTACCGATAGCAAGATGTTCACCCTCTCACGTGCCTCGAAAAACGTGGTAGGGAACCTGGAAGAACCGATGACGGTGAAAGTTTTCGCCAGTGATGAAATGTCACCGATTCTTAACGATGTAAAACGTTATCTCATCGACATGCTGTCCGACTACCGTGCCTACAGCCACGGCAACTTCCGTTTCGAAGTCATGGACCCTGTGGATGATGAAGAGCTTCAGCAGGAAGCCTCCAATTACCGTATTCAGCCATTCCGTCAGGAAGTATGGGAGAGCGACCGTCTCGAGGTAAAAGTGGTATACCTCGGCATGGTGATCCTGTATGGTGATCAGCAGGAATCCATTTCTGCGATCCAGAGCACTTCCGGGCTGGAATATGACATTACATCCCGTATCCGCAGGATCACCGCTCAACAGGAGAGGAAAGTCGCCTTCCTGCAGGGGCATGGAGAACCTGTGCCGATGAGCGAGCTGCAACAGGCGATGAACATGCTGGAGTTCAACTACCAGGTAACTACGGTTGACCTCGAAACCGAAGCATCTATCCCGGATGACATCTCCACACTGTTGATTGTTCGTCCGACCATGGAAATCCCGGATGAACATAAGCTCATCATCGACCAGTTCGTGATGAATGGCGGTTCGGTGGGCTGGTTCTTCGGCAAGGTGAATACCGATCTCCAGAACATCCAGGCGAATGTGATGCCGTTACGGATCGATTCCTGGACCGAAAATTACGGTTTCCGTGTCAATGATGACCTCGTCGCCGACATGCAGAGCGGAATGATCCAGATCATGGAACGCCGCGGGCCATTTACAATTCCGGTGCCTGTACAGTATCCATTCCTGCCGCTCATCAGTGAATTCAGCGAAAGCAATATCATTTCTTCGGAGATGGAAGCGGTAAGCATGTTCTTCCCATCTTCCATAGATACTTCCTTAGGTGTGGCGGCCGGAGTTGATGTTACCCCGTTACTGTATTCCGGTCCGCAATCCATGCTGGAAACGCAACCGTTCAACATCAACCCGTGGCGTGAATACACCCGGAATGACTTCAACCGTGCGATGATTCCTCTTGGCGCAGCAATAGAAGGTACTTTCCAGAGCTATTTCAGCGACCGTGACATTCCCGAAGATGAAGAAGGGAACATCGTTGCGGATGCCGACACACTCCGGATGGCGTCACCCGATTCCACACGCATGGTCGTTGTCGCGAATGGTGACTTCGTGCGTGACGAATATACGCAGAACAGCCTGCCGAACATTTACTTCCTGGTCAACGCTGTTGACTGGCTGGTGGGCGATACGGAATTGATCCAGCTTCGTAACCGCGAAGTGGTCATGCGTCCACTCAAGGATATCAGCTCGACCGCCAAGGAAGTCTGGAAATATGTGAACTGGTTCCTGCCGCCTGTCCTGTTGATCTTCTTCGGTCTGGTGTATTGGCAGGTACGCCGTAATACTCGAGTCCGGGAGGTATGACGATGAACAAACAGACCCTGTATCTCGGCGGTGCTGTGGTAGTTCTACTATTGATCTACCTGTTGCTCAAAACGACAAGCGTTCCCACCGCCCAGGTGCAATACCTTGTGGATATTGATACATCGGAAGTGACTGAGGTTACCATTTACCATGATGGTACAACTGTGACCCTGCAGAATGATGCAGGTGAGTGGATGGTGACCAATCCTTATACATACAGAGCGAATTTGGGTTTTGTCGTTACACTCCTGCAGAAATTGGGTGATATGCGTCTCGAATCGGAAGTGACGCACAATGCGGACCGTTGGGCGGAGTTCGAAGTCGATACTTCGGGTACTCGCATAACGGTTCACCAGGGCAACCGGCGTGATGATTTCATCATCGGGAAAACCGCCACAGGATACCGTCAGTCCTATGCCCGTCTCGAAGGTGAAAATACTGTTTACCTGATTCGGGGCAGTTATGGAAGCGCAGTGAACCGTACAGCGGACAACTGGCGAGACAAGGCCATTGCCGACTTTGAGCAGGATGATGTGCTGCGCATTGTCACCGAGGATTTCGAAATCCTGAAACAGGGTGAAGAGGAATGGCAGGTCACCCCGGCACGCGGCGAAAGCTTCGCTGGCGATAACACAGCGGTTCGCAGGGTTACCGGAGCATTGGCGCGCTTGCGTACCGCCGATTTCCCTGAAGCTGCGGATTATGAGGATGTAAACTGGGATCGTCCTGACAATGAAGTGACGGTCGAACTTGCCAGCGGCGATAGCCGTACTATCCGTTTTTACCAAGATGAAAACCAGGATAACCGCTACTTTGTGAAGTACGGAAACGTTGAAACAGTGTACCGCGTGTTCCGTGGAGGTGGTCAACCAGGTATTCCCGGATGTGGAAGACCTCGAGGTTGATGGAAAATGCTCCCCAGGTTCCGGCAACACCACCGGTTCTTGATCGCTAACAATTGATTTATATCTGAAGGTTTTTTAACCCGGTTCACCGTTGTGGGCCGGGTTTTTGAGTATGGAGTGGCCCGACTAGCTTATCATGATCGGGTGTCAGGAAAAAACAGACAGAATGCCAGACCGTCATTGCGAGGATGGCTGCCGGGTTGTTGTAGTTTCCGGCAGACAACGCGGCAATCTTGTTCCGAAGTCGAGTGACCTTACCTGTAGTCCAAGGTCGGGTCTCAAAAAGGTAGTATAGCAAGATCTGTCTGCTTGCCAGAGGATAGGGTGTCAACAGAATCTGAAGCAATCCCCTGCAAGATGTGATTAATTCGAAGTCCGACTGGTGATATATGATAGAATGGAAGAAGATTGCTTCGAGATTTTGCGTAACGACAACTACTCCGCAAAATCCCTCGCAACGACGTGCTTTTTTTCTTTGGCAGGGCTACCCGACGGAAACTGCACTTCGACAAGTTCAAACCAGCAGTGCCATTCCTTCCAAAAACTATGACTCACTTTCGGCGAAAGTGAGCTACCAAAAGTGAGCTACTACAGGAGTAGCACAGCTTCGCCGAATGTGTGTTGCAGTTGAAAAACAATCATTTACTCATTATTACTTGCCTGCTTACGTTTCCTGCAAGATATTAGTAGTATGACAGTACACATTTAGTGCTATTCTTCACTTGCAGGAGGAAAACCATGAGAAGAAGAATAAAGGCATTCATCCCGGTAATCTTCATTTTTATCTCTACGGTTACATACACTGCATTTGCCGGGAATCTGCACAACAACTACGACCCTGAAACCAATAATGTAGCCCGGACCGCCCTCGGTCCGGGAAGAACTGATGTGGGAAGAATCCACGCGTTGAATCGATTGTTTCATCCGACACATTCACAGAGTATGGGTGAATGTAGGCATTGTGTCCCTTTTCCCCGGACTGAGGGCAGTCCGGGCTACACTCGGTCAGCTATGAATTTGTACGACACCAATGATTCGGATGATGAGAATACTACGAAAGAGCACCTGTTCCATATTACGCTTCGGACAACGCAGGGCGGATTCACGGATGACCGTTCACCCATCGGGCAGTTAGGTGGTGGGCAGATGGCGCTTGTCATCCAACCCCGATTTCTGCCGTTTGCAGTGTCCTGGTTTACCGAATATTACACCAACAGCCCCGAACCGACCCACAATTATGAAATTTCCGACCTGATTGCGTGGAACCTGTTGTATGTCACCCATCCTTTTTCTTGGGAACGTGTGACCGTGTTTGGCGGCGGTGGATGTGGGATTGTGTGGGTACCGAAAAGCGAAGAGAATTTTGAGGAATATGAGACAGCGTTCATGGCGAACCTGGAAGCGGGTGTGAGTTATCGCGTGGTGTGGAAAGTGGGGTTGTGCGCCATGGGGAAGTATTTATACGCACAAAAAGATGTGAATGGCGAACGGTTTATCGATTTCAGCGAGTTTGTGTTTATGGTTGGACTTCAGGTCGATTTTGGTTTGTTCTGAGTGATTCTTCAAAATATACGGGTGGCCTTATTGCTTAGAGATGAAGGAACGGGCAATAAGGTGTCACAAGTATTTCTAATTGTTGGATGATTTTAGCGCAAGCGTACTTTCAATGAGTAGTTCAACGACCCTGTGAAACCCGAGTGCAAGCACTCGGGCCACCCATCCAGTATTGACACCCGATCTTGAAAAGCAGATCGGGCCACCCATCCAGTATTGACACCCGATCTTGAAAAGCAGATCGGGCCACCCATCCAGTATTGACACCCGATCTTGAAAAGCAGATCGGGCCACCCATCCAGTATTGACACCCGATCTTGAAAAGCAGATCGGGCCACCCATCTGGGGAAGGCAATTTTTATCTCATAGAATTGTTCCCCACCCACTCTTTCATCTTCTTGATGGCCTTGTCTTCCGCTTCGGTTGCCGCTCGCACCCGTTCGATGAATTCACTCAGGTTATCCGAAGAGGGTTGTTTCCCTCCTCGGAAAAAATGCCAGACTGGGAGGAGTTTTTTGGCGGCTTCACCATACAAAGTGGATGCATTCATCAAGTGAGAATCGCCATCAGCAATGGCGGCTAAATAATCGCGGGCATAACATTTAGCTGCCGTGTTCACATTCGCTGTATAAAAAGCGAGATGGGGGAGGGCATCGTTGATCCTGTCCGCTTTACCAGCATCAGTCAGCAGTTTCCAGCGTTCAAATAGTGTGCCCCAGAGTCTCATTCCTTCATGACCATTCTGGTAAGCGGGACGATCAGTCCATTCTTTCTGATCCCAGTGACGGACGGCGGTTTCCAGTGATTTGCGGATAATCTCTTTCTGTGATCGCTGGTTTTTATCCCCGGGGATGGCGACGGAAAGAATGTCGACACCATTCTGACCCAGGCTTTCATACAACATGGTGGAGCGGTTCCCCTGCCAGGTCAATGTATGAAACAGGCGGTCATCATCGTCGTAGCCGATAATCACGCCCCATTCCGTATCCCAGACATCCCAGGATATTGCTGCCCGACCACCATCAATCGACTGTACAATGGCCTGGTGTGCTTCGTTGCGTCGCTCTTTTTCGATGGCGTCCTGTTCCCAGAGTCGGCTGATATACTTGCAGGTGTGCCCGGATTGTTCAACAACTTCCGGGAGGATTGATGTGAATTTGAAGATGCTGAAGGCGCTCGGACAAAAAATCTCATTGATAAAAGTTCGGAAAGCAAATCCGCCTGCCCCCATGAGTCGGATCGGGTCTATGTCGCTGTCGATACCGGCGAGGACTGTGGCAAGGCTGCTCATATAGGTGTGGGTCAGTCCAGGTTCATCCTTTTCTTTAGCGGCTGGATCAGTATACCATTGCATATGATCAAGGATACATTTGGACATGGTCAATTCCTCCACTTATCGCCTGTAAAAAATCAAAGTAATATTTCAAATGGAAAACTAATAATCGCATAAGGGTGAAGGTGCTTGTAAAGGTATATTTTACATACGAATAACTTGTTTAATCCCAATGTAATCATGCTGGTTCATCTAATTCACATTGTTTTTTCAATCGCCAAATTCCTACAGTGAAAGAGATCCCCGCATTGCAGGAGGTCGTAATAATCATGAGTATACAATAAATAGATAATTTTCGGGATATGGAATCCATATCCAAAAAACGGATAGTATCTCTTTGACTCTTACCAGAGACGACAATCCAAATAAAAAAGAAACATTATCTTTCTCGAGTGGCGTACATCACATACGAGACATAAATTTTCGGCACACGGCTACGAAGGTTTCCGTTCGGGAGTAATAGATGCAAAAAGGAAACGGGAGCTAGTGGTCTATTATACCAGCTCAGAACATTTTATAGCTGGTGCAATAGACCACTAAAAAGAAACAGGAGATTTCCATACAAGACAAGGGAGGTTAATTTGAAGCACGTGAAACGTGGTGTGTGGGGCATCACGCTTTTGGCGCTTCTGCTTGCACCATGTGCAGTAGTATATGCCGGAGGGTACAACCTCGCCGGTGTCGGTGCAAAAGCGCTTGCGATGTCCGGTTCATTCAGGGGCATTGCCGATGACTACACAGCAGCTTTCTGGAATCCTGCCGGACTTGCCGGTCAGGAAAGATGTCTCTCCGTCGAAGGTAAATTTATTTGTCCGATGATCTGGGTGACTCCGGATGTTTCGGAACCTTACGGATACACTGGTTATAACAATGTTGAACAGACCACGCGTGCGCACCAATTCCCAGCGGGAAGCATCGGGTTTGTTTATCCCATGAATGATGACCTCGTATTTGCCATCGCAGGCTATGCGCCCACCGCGATCGGTGTGGATTTTGAGGGATTGTTTACAGGACCTCCGTACGGTTACACCAGCAATGAAGCCTATCCGGATGATGCCTGGGGAAGCGACCTCAAGGTATTCGACCTTCATCCTTCATTCGGGTATCGCTTGAATGACAATGTTCGTCTCGGTTGGGGATTGATCCTCGGTTATGCTGACATCACACTCCGCAGTCCGATAGTCAGTCCGACTGGCGCTCCGATGCCTTATGAACACATCTACGGTGTTGGTGAGATGTCGGGTTCGAGTCTCGGATATGGTTATAACCTTGGCGTACTCCTCGATTTCGAAGACAACTTTCATGTTGGCATGTCCTACCGTGGTGAGATGACATTCCATATTGACGGTTCACTTGATCAGACACTGTATACCCCGAATGCACCCGGGATTTATGCCAGCCTGGCAGCTTCTGGTGATCCCATGGCTGCGTTGTTCCTGGGCAATGTGCTGTCAGCATCACCGGATGCCGAAGCGGATTTCACCATTCCCATGGACTTCGGTATTGGGTTTGCCTATGATATTTCCGATCAGTTGACATTGGCATTTGATATTAGCTGGACCAACTGGAGCGCCATTGATGATATTATCATTGAAATGGATGGCAATGATGCCACCGGCGCACCGGCAGAAGATGCTACCCTGATCCTGCGGTACGAAGACACCATTCGTTGGAATGTGGGCATGAATTACAAACCGATGGACAACCTGGATCTTTACTGTGGGTATTATTACGATCCCTGTGCAATTCCGGATCGCAGCCTGAGGCCGTCCATCACCGATGTCGCGCTGAAGCACAATGTCAGCATCGGCGCCGGTTACATGGTAACAGAAAACATCATGCTGCAGGGATACTGGGAGCACCTGTTCAGCCCGGAACGCGAAACACGTGCCATGGATGCAGATTCCGATGGCGATACGGACAACCTCGCCGCGAACTGGAAAATGCAGGTTGACACATTCGGTATCACTGTCGGATACAGATTCTAATCGGAGGAAGCACAAATGCGTAAAGACCTATTGTTTTTGCTGACGGCGCTTTTTGCCGTAGCGCTCCTGGTCGGGTGCGGATCCGAAGAGAGCATTCCGACATCACCAACTGTTGCTACGGGACAAGTTGATTTCTTTGACGATCCCTTTGCCGACGGTATGCGGTATGCGGTGTACACACCCGCAGAGTATAGCGATACAGGAACGCCATTGCCTGTTATGTGTCTCCTGAACGGTTTCGGCGGTAGTGAAACCATGTGGACATATGTGTTCAGCGCCATGGACGCTTCCGACTATCTCATCGCTATGGGAGAAGCGGAGCCGATGATTATTGTTATGCCATCAGGATACAATGATTTTGGTGGTAGTTTCTACACGAACAGTGGACATCCTGTTGTTGGCATGGCGGAAGACCACATCTTTGATGTTCTTGATGCAGTCGATGTTGAATTCAACACTTCCGGTGTTCGTACGATTGCTGGATTTTCCATGGGTGGTTTCGGTGCGATCAGTATCGCAATGAATCATCCGGGCGAGTTCAGCGCAGTTGGTGTTCTTTCCGGCCCGATTTCATTCTACGGAACCATGACACCCGGTTTGCCGACACCGACCGATGATTACCTCGGAATCCAGGAACTGCTTCCGGCTGTTCTCCTGGAAACGGGTTATGCAACCGTGCTGGCTGAAACCGGCGGCGCTGGCGATCCGGCGCAATACCAGGATATGATGTATCCGTCCGCAGACAGGCGTGTAACCTCCATGATGTTCGCCATGGCAGCGGCATTCAGTCCGTATGACGGAACCAACAACAATACCGTCATTGCCGATTATGGTGTAAACATCCCGATTGGTGTGGATGGTACCATGGATGCAGACACATGGGATCGCTGGTTGGAAAAAGACCCGCTTTCACGTATGCTCGCCGGAAATGTCGGTTCATTGGCAACCGCACCACTGTTCCTCGACTGTGGTCTCGAAGATGACCTCGGTCTGTATGGCGCACACCAGGTATTCGCAGGTGTATACGCCATGGGCTTTGGTGCTGCACCGTCCAACGATACCTATTACAACGGCGTAACCTTCAACAGCGGCGCGTATGTACCTGCCGATCATGGCACCCAGATATGGGAACGGTTCAAGCTGCTTCTTGAATGGACAAGTGACCAGTTGAACTAGCTTTATATGAAGAATACTTCATAGATAACAGTGCCGGTTCGTTTTTAAACCGGCACTGTTTTTCTATCTCTATTGACTGTTTTCTACTTAAACATCCATGAATGATTATCTTCGTTGTTGTGAGAAAGATTTTGTGTAATCATTCTAATGGAATATCTCTTCCCATGTTTTACTGATTCCCGGGATATAACCGTTTCGACAATAAAACTTGAATCGAAACAAGTATGACATGCATAAGACTGGATAGCTGATCACAAAAAAGAAAACACTAACCAGTATATCAGATGACAGTAAGCAGAAACGGACCCCAAAATTAGGACAGTGGCTTAGTTGATGGATCAGCTCTTATCTTGCAGGTAACGGAAAGGAGCAGATCATGTCTCGATCCCGTCGCAAGTTATCCCCTGAGTTCAAGGCGAAAGTTGCAATGGCTGCATTGAAAGGTGACCGTACAGTCGCTGAACTCGCCAGTCATTTTGATGTCCATCCGAACCAGATCACCCTGTGGAAAAAGAAGCTTGTTGAGAACGCTTCCGGTGTGTTCCGTGGCGAGAATCAGGTTGATTCCAACCGTCATGAAGCGGAAGTGAAGGATCTTCATGCGAAGATTGGTCAATTGACCATGGAACGTGATTTTTTATCACAGGCGCTCGGTCCCTTCAGCGGTCCGAGCGGAAAGCGATGATACATTCCCAGTCGGAACTTGACATTACCCGTCAATGTCAACTGGTGCAGATCAGCCGTTCTTCATTCTACTACAAACCCAGACCGCTATCGGCGAAGGATTTGAAGATCATGCGTCGTCTGGATGAACTGCACCTGGAACATCCTTTCGCAGGAACACGGATGTTGCGCGATACGCTTCGTCTGGAAGGAATGCGTATCAACCGTAAGAAGGTGCAACGATTGATGCGTGTGATGGGCCTTTCGGCTTTGTATCCGAAGGCACGGAAGACATCCCTGCCAGGGAAAGATCATAAGGTGTATCCGTACTTGCTGAAGAACTTGACGATTGACCATCCGAACCAGGTATGGTGTGCAGACATCACCTATATCCCGTTAGCGAAAGGATTCGGATACCTGGTGGCGATCATGGACTGGCACAGTCGTAAGGTGTTGTCCTGGCGATTTTCGAACACTATGGATTACCTGTTCTGTGTGGAGGCGTTGGAAGAAGCTTTCTGCAAGTATGGCAAACCGGACATTTTCAACACTGACCAGGGAGCGCAATTTACCAGTGAAGCCTTTACTGGGCTCCTGAAACAGCAAGGTGTCAAAATCAGTATGGATGGCAAAGGACGTTGGATTGATAACCGTTTCATCGAACGATTGTGGCGGTCTCTCAAATACGAAGATGTTTACCTGAATTGTTACGAAACGATGCAGGAAGCTGAGAAAGGAATCGGAAAATACATTACCTTTTACAACGAACGTCGACCGCATCAGGCGCTGGACGGAAAAACTCCTGATGCTGAATATTTTGCTGAAAAGAACGTAAAAGCTGCATGACAAGAAATGAATCCATCACCTACAGTTCGATAATGACTGTCTAAACAATGGGGTCCACTACAAGCAACGATCTATTTGCCTAATAAAAATACCGTAACCCAAAAAGTAAGCTGGAATGATAGATATCTACGTGATCGTTTACTGAACTGAAACCTTTGTAATATCTTGCATCCAGAGCAATACTTTTATGGATTTTGGCTCCAACTCCAATGTTGAATCCAAATTGAGTACCCGGTGTGTAATTGGAAATATCTTCACCATCCAATTCAGCGCTGAGTAAAAAACCTAACTCAGGACCTAAAAAAGCATAGAAAGGGCTTTCGGGAAATCTGTATTCAAAATCCACAGGAATTGTAATGTATTCATAGCTTATTGGATCATCGTCGTAGGAATAAATTCTTCCTGTATAGGTGACGCTCATGGTTATATGGATAGTCTCATTAATATCAAAACCAACAAATCCGCCACCATTCACGGCCAAAACACCGCTTAAATTGTCTGCCCCGTCTCCCCCCCGCGAATGTGGGACCAATACTGAATAGTGCACCGGTCTCGTGAGGTTGTGCAGATGAGCTCGCTGCAATGAATACAACGAACAATACAATTAATGCTTTAAAACGATCCATGTTTACCCCCCTGCATTTTCAGTGTATACGATAAAACACTATGAGCCAATATTGTAAGGCTCATTATTTATCCTTCAATTACTGTTTTCAGTATTAATTAAATTGATATACAATTTGTTTATTGTATTGGGAAGAAAAATTTCCTGTTTAAACAATTAAAACATGACTATTTAATCAGCAACACCTTCACTGTCTCCTGCATCGGTCCAGCGTTGATTTTGATGAAATACATTCCGCTCGCGAGATGTTCGCCATTCCACTGCACCATATAATCACCCGCTACCTGTTCCTCATTCACGAGGGAAGCGACTTCACGCCCCATAAGGTCATACACCTTTACATTCACTGCAGTCTGCTGGACGAGGCTATAAGGGATGTTGGTCACCGGGTTAAAGGGATTGGGATACACCGGGCCAAAGCTCCACTCCATTGGAAGTTCGTTCTCACCCGGATTCGGCGCATCGCTTGCTGCAGCGATTATTTGCACATGTACATTCGCAGGATTATCCGGACGGGCATTGTGATCAAAATGGATCATCAGTTCATAAACACCGTCCTCAAGACCGGGATTCCGTACCGTAAACGGAACAGTGGTAGACGAACCTCCAGGGATAGTGATTTGCGATATGTCCATGAATAACCAGTCGGACCTGGGCTGTAGTATAATGTATTCAAGACAATTTCCTGCTGGTGATTGTATAACCGTGAACAGCATCCAGTTACGACGGTCAACCGCAGAGGTGATGGAGGCGCTTTGCAGCAGCTCTTCATCTGCGTTGTCCAATTCTGAGACCAGCACCAGATCATGATTCACCGGTTCCATTTTATGCAGGTATGCTGGACCTCCTTCCAGTTCCTGGGTGATCATGTACAGGGGGTGATGATCCGGATCATCCGGCATCCAACCCATCGCCTGCAAACTGAAATCGGAGATACTTGTAACCTGCTGTTGATTCCCTTCATGATCAAGAGTCATTAAAGTTGCCTCGGAATTGCCAAGCCAGAGGACACGGTGGGCTGGATCATAGGTGAGATAACGAACGTCATCAATGATCAGCTCAGTCGTCGAATCCACCACGAAACGTTGGTCCCTGAATCTCATTCGGAAGAGAATATTGTTTTCGCAACCATAAAAGAATTCACCATCCCATACGAGTTCATGGAATCCTTCCGCTGTTCTCAACTCGGCGGGAACAGGTTGATTACAGGTCGCTACAAGATACCCGTTTGAACCATACTGATAAATCTTGTTTGGACCGACGGCATCATCCCCGTTTGATCCGGTAATCCAGAAGAAACGCCCGTCATAGACGACACCATGTGGATTTGTTTCACGGTCAGTGATGGTAAACACCGGTTCGAGTTCATAGTCATCAACCGGAACATCGCCACTATTCTCATCGGAAGGATTGGTGTCCAATCCAGGTTCGACAGGCCGGATGGAAACAGCGAAGTCGAGGATACCATCGCCATCATTCTGGACAATGATTACATGATCCATCTCTTCGTTTTCTGAAAGTGTATCGGAGAAAGAAGTATGATCCAGCAGGAACTCGGGATGTAGCAACCTGATGTCGTATTCGACTGTGTTGTTTTGCGGGATAACAACGTGATCAACGAACCTGGGATTATAGTACGGAGCTACTGCGATCAGATCGTATGTGATTGCCGGAATGTCCGTAATCAGGAAATACCCGGCTTCATCTGTAGGTGTTTCCCCAATCCCCGGGAGAATAATGCTGCCTTCGAGCGGAGATCCTGTGGCGTTATCGGTTAAACTTCCCTCTATATTTCCTGTGATATCAGCAATGTCTGTTGTGAACCTGATTGCACGACCATCAGCGATGGAATCTGCTCCGGGAGCATAGGTGTTGAAGTAGGCAAGCATCAAGCCGTCATCCTGGCGCCCATTTTCGATCCCTGTTGTCCAATACCAGTTTTCATACCCCATTTGGGAGGTATGTTCAACAAGCCCATACTGGAAGTCGAAAACTGTCGATCCGTCGGATGCAGGGTGTGAAGTTTGATTATAAAAAACCACTTGGAAAGTGAATTCATGATCGAGAGTCCAATAGCTTCCGCTGATCATCCGGTACCATTCGACAATGAACCGTCCGCCTTCCTCATCATAATAGGTCACTACAGATGAGTTGGATTCTGGAACAGTAAACATGTCGCTCCAGTAAGGGGCGATCATGTTGGATGGTCCTACGGTGCCCGGGATCACCCGGCTTTTCATGAAGGGATATTGCAATTCATCGCCCAGGGCAATCCAGCCGTTGGTGCAGACTGTGGCGTTGTTGAACTCGTTTCCGTAATAGTTAACGGGGAAGGGAAGTTCGATGAGGATCGCGTCATCAACGCCAAGGGTAGGGTCTTCCAGTTCGAGGACTGTTCCAATAAAATCGGGATCTTCTGCGAAAGGGCAAATCTCAATCCAGTCATAGGCCGGGGCGTACCCCGGGTAGGCTTCGTCTGTGTTGTCAAATGCGAAGTACCCATAGCGATCCGGACCGGAGGGCTCTTCCGGAGTTGCAGAACCAACCTGTACAATGAAATCAAGTGTATCCCGCAAACCATTCGCAGCGAAAATCTCCATTTTCATAATGGCGGTTCTACCCAGGGCTGAACCCGGATGCATGTCTACGACAAATTGAAGCAATCCTGTTTGTCCTGCGTCTATTTCTGCGTGACTGTCTGCATGGACAGCTATCTCAAGAAAAGAATCAAGGCTATACAAGGTGTAATCCGATTCAAAAAGTCTGCTTTCTCCAGTATTCTCAATCTCAATAAGGAAATCATTTTCACCATATTCGAGATCTGTTGTTTGTTGATGCAACTCTATAACCGGAGCTTTAATCTCCATCTCGAAACGGTCATGATAGACTGCTTCATTGGACTGGATCCGCAGATCGAATTGAGAAAGATAGCGGTTAGGTGTGTTGGCATCGAGCTCGACTAGAATGATACCATTGCATTCATTGGTATGATCTGCGCTCAGGATAGTCAGTGTATTTTCGCCTTCGGTGGAAAGAATATGGGGATCTCGTCCCGAAACGGTTACTGTAATCCAGTTTTCCTGTGAAATCCCGTCATTGTGCAATGTGAATCGAAGTCCGACAGTTTCGCCCGCCTCCGCGATACCGTTCCCATTTCCTTCCGTTCCGCCCGAGTTGTCATCAATGACTTCATATGAAGTATATCCGAGGCCATGCTCCGGATCGAATACGTTGATTTCGAACTGACGAGCGGCGAAATTCTGCGCGGTGACCGTAAGAATAGCTGTACCTGGATATGCCGCATCTACCTGCAGTTGAGCAACCCCAAGATCATTTGTCGTCGTCGTTGCAATCACTTCCTCGTTCTCGTCCACCTTGTAGAGGGTAACCCAGGCATCCCGGACATAACCACCATCAATGTCCGACACCTGGACCGAGAAAGTATTGGTTGCGATGGAAAGTGTCGTATCCAGGTCGACAAACATGGTCTGCGGTTCACCGCACCAGTACCAGAGGGTAGGATCGCCGATCAGGTTGAACCATTGGGAGGTATTGTTAAATCTGCCTTCATCGTAATCAAAATAATGGCGGTATATGTTCAGCTTGGATGCGATCATCAGGTCGCCCAATGCTGGTACATGATGAATAAAGGCCGCTTCAGTTGCTCCCTGGCAGACAATGCTGACCATATCCATGTGGACACTTGATGTAGCCATACCAAAACCACAAATACCACCATATGGAACACCTGGAGTGCCAGCACGGAACCAGGCTTCGTTAATCCCAAGGTTTGTACACCAGTTACCGGAGCCTTCCGCAACATCAAACACAACTGGAGTGCAAAAGGCATTCTGCAGGCTCATAATATTGTTCGGCATCAGATTAGTGCCAAGCCATCCCATCTGGACATAAAAACCAACTCCGTCGATCAAATAGGGAGATACATAATTTCCACCCATGAAAAAGAGCGTATCAACTTCAACGTATCCGGTATTCAGCATCTGGTCCCTTGTCTGAAGCAGATACCAGTATCTCTCTCGCCAATTTGTGAAACTATCGGAAATATGCAGCAGTCCGCGACCTAACCAATCAGTTGTATCCGGTTGAAAGATATCACGCTCATAATAGAGCATTTTATTTACAACGGTTACCGCTTCAGTATTGTTCTCAATTGAAATTCTTCCCACACCGACATCGGTGATGAAATCATTACCAGCGATGTAAGAGTAGGGTTGGTCCCCACCGCTGTATGTGTCGCCGGAACCGGCAGGGACAGCAAAAGAACCTGTTGCATCACCGATGATCACTACATAGTCAAAAGGTGTTTCCGCTTCTTCATAACGTTCCATCAACTCGTTGCGGATGGCATTGTTGGTCCAGCTACCGACATCTTCGTCGGTTAACAGTTCAAGAGTCCATCCTTTCTGACGCTTCCATTCGAACCAGGGCTCCATTATGGTAATGAGTACATTATGGTTCGGTATGACCACCTGTACGGAACCTCGATAAAGTTCAAAACGGTCGAGTTCGCTGTCGTCCCAATCGAGGAATTGACGGTAGTGCGGGAGGAAGTTGGAACTGATCCGGGTTGGTTCTTCGGGAAGAGTATTTCGGTTGTCTGTGCCTTCGAAGTGGATCATGAGTTCCAATTCACGGCAGACACGGACCTCACTGGTGACCGGATTGATTTGCACAGGATATGTAGTCAGATTGCAAACACGGAAATCATGGAAGATCGCAGGATCACCGATGTCCGCTTCGGTGGATGGGTACCATCGGTTTTCCGGATGAACGGCAGTCCCGAATTGGCCTTCTTCATCCAGGGACAAGCACCAGGCATAATTTTCGACCTGGTGAATCTCATATTCGGCATGAAGAACCTCGAGACGGACTCCGCTTCTTGACGGAATACGGAAGAACTGCCCTGATACAGGCATGACAGGTTGATTTTCAATGAATTGGAGATCTCCATTTTCGAAGAATGCGTGACTGTATGGGTGATCTTCTTGTACTGGGATAAATGATGGTGTCTCGGAACTGAGAATGACATGAATCCCTTGATCGGTTACAGTACACATTTCAATTCCATCAGTATAATTTGCCCTGTTTTGAACGGCGTAGAGCGATGGATTGGCGACAAGTAAAAGGATCAGGAATGTTAAAAACAGTCGGCTCTTCATGACAAACCCCCACGTGCTCGTATCATGGATCTCTTTGACGGACGATGTGATGAGAAGGAACAGCAGATTATTCCAATAATAGATTCGAATAGCATTAAAATAATACAATTTACGTTTTCGTAAAACCTTTCAAAAGTGTTATTTAATTATTATCAGATGATTACTCCTTCTTCAATACACATCACAATCCACGAAAGAAGATTTATTAATTCATAGCATTCAGCATTATCACAGTATACGTCTTCAGGAGAAAGGAGACATTTCTGCTATCGTTGCTTGCGCAGGAGCATCCATGCATTTATCTTTATTGCCGCACTGATAACAGTGTTTGAGTACGGGGTAGTAGCTCAGTTTGGTTAGAGTGCCGGCCTGTCACGCCGGAGGTCGCGAGTTCGAGTCTCGTCTGCCCCGCAACATACGCCACCTGTTCAGCAGGTGGCTTTTTGCCAGCAGTTCTTCCCGAAAATGTTTACATCTCATTCCATGCCTGCCTACAGGTCTCCTTGTGAGACCATGATTCGTTTTGTTCATCTTGTCTTGCAAATACAAAGCATTTACTTTTCTTCGGTTCCATAGGCATTGGGACGGCATTCGAATCGCATGTGATTCTTCCAATGATTTTCTGGATCACTGGTCCGGTGCGATTTAAACGGTGAAATGACGCGGTATGGGATGTCCCGGGTAAATGACATCCTCTCGTTGCAGCATGAAGGGATGTACAATGACCACATTCTCGTCAAAAGAGTGCCTGGAGAAGGAAGCAAAATACGGTGCGCACAATTATCACCCGCTGCCGATTGTTATCGCAAAAGGTGAAGGTGTATGGGTGTGGGATCCGGAAGGCAATAAATATATGGATTGCCTCGCCTCTTACAGTGCATTGAACCAGGGATACAATCATCCGCGGATCATGGAAGCGGCAATCGAACAGATCAAAACCGGTGTAACACTGACCAGCCGTGCTTTTTATAATACCCGACTTGGTGATTTCCTGAAGAAGGTCTGCGAACTAACAGGGCATGATCGTGCATTGCCAATGAATACCGGAGCAGAAGCGGTGGAAACCGCTCTGAAGATGGCGCGTCGCTGGGGTGAGCAGAAAAAAGGTATCCCGGCCGCTAAAACAGAGATCATCACCTTCAAGGGGAATTTCCACGGTCGTACGACAACCATCGTTGGTTTTTCATCCGATGAAGATTATAAGGTTGGGTTTGGACCTTTCACACCCGGATTTGTTTCCGTGGAATACGGTAACATTGAGCAGTTTGAAGCAGCGGTGAATGAAAACACGTGTGCAGTGTTGATCGAGCCGATCCAGGCGGAAGGCGGAATCCTGATCCCGCCAGCGGGATATCTGCAGAAAATGGTTGACATCTGCAAAGAGAAGAATATTCTCTTTATGGCCGATGAGATCCAGACCGGTCTGGGCCGTACCGGAAAACTGTTTGCTGTGGACCATGAAGACATCAAACCGGATGTGTTCATGCTCGCAAAGGCGATCAGCGGTGGTTTCATGCCGGTGAGTGTTGTTACTGCGAACAATGATGTCATGGATGTATTTACTCCCGGTTCTCATGGGAGTACGTATGGCGGTAATCCGCTTGGTGCAGCGGTTGCTGTAACTGCGCTTGAGGTTTTGATCGATGAGAACCTCATAGAGAAAGCGGAAGAGCTTGGAAACTATTTCATGGACCGTCTCCGTGACCTGAACAGTCCGCATGTCGCTGAAATTCGTGGTCGTGGTCTTTTAATCGGTGTGGAGATCAAAAAGGAAAGTGGAGTCGCGCGTCCCTTCTGCGAAAGACTGATGGAAGAGGGAATCCTCGCGAAAGAAACGCATGAAAGTGTTATCCGTTTCGCGCCACCCCTGGTAATTTCGAAAGAAGAGATTGACTGGGCTCTTGAGCGAATTAAAAAAGTGCTTGTGACAGATCCACCTGCATAGGTGTTCAGCCTATCAGAAAAACGGCGATTTTTATTGTAATACATTGTTGAAACACGAAAGCGCGATCATACAAGATTGCGCTTTTTCTCTTGCTTCGTTCTTTTGGAGTACCATACTTTCTCACTCACAAACATTCATAGTTTTAAAGATAGAGATTATTGGATTCCTTCCTGCGATGTCTTACAATTTGGAACGGATCTGATCTGTGTCAACACTGTAAGGCAAAGTAAAGATTTAGATTACTTCGATTTATAGACCATAACAAGTTTGAATGAGAAAAGGATAGAACGATGAACCGAGTCCATACCATTCATGTTGTTCCCGCATTGCCGGAGAAACTGAAGAGACTGCGTGAAATCGCAATGGATACTTATTGGACGTGGAATCATGATGCGATTGACCTGTTTCGTCGCATGGATCAGAACCTTTGGCGGAAAGTCGGGCAGAACCCCATTCGGCTTTTGTCGGAAGCAGGGCAGGAAAAGCTGAACTGGGCTGCTGATGATGGAGGATTTCTCAGCCATCTCGATCGAGTATGGCTGGATTTTGAGGTGTATCGCTCAGAACGGACCTGGTACCAATCACATTTTGGTGATGTGGAGGGGATGAAGGTCGCTTATTTTTCTGCAGAATTCGGTTTGCATGAATGCCTCCCGGTGTATTCCGGTGGTCTTGGCATTCTTGCCGGTGATCATATGAAAGCAGCCAGCGATATGGGATTGCCCATCACCGGCATCGGTCTCATGTACCAGAAGGGATATTTTCGTCAGTATTTGAATGCGGATGGATGGCAACAGGAAAGATATCCGGAAATTGATCCGTTCCATCTCCCCATGGAACTGGTGCGTGACAGTAGCAATAAACCAATCGAGTTTTCTGTACGCGTCGGACCGCGTGAAGTCCTGATACATATCTGGCTAATCCGGGTGGGAAGGATTAACCTCTATCTTCTCGATACCAATGTCCTGGCCAACAACATCGAAGATCGAAGAATCACTGAAACTTTGTACGGTGGTGACACCGAGATGCGAATCCGCCAGGAAATTGTTCTTGGAATCGGTGGCATGTATGCGCTGCATGCCCTTGGAATAGAACCGAACATATTCCATATGAATGAAGGACATAGCGCTTTTCTCGCACTTGAACGTATCCGTCAATTGATGGCAAACGAAGGTCTGCTTTTTGCCGAAGCGAAAGAAGCTGCATGCGCATCTCATGTGTTCACAACCCATACACCGGTTCCGGCAGGTATTGACAGGTTCAGCCAGGAGCTGATGGTCAAATATTTCCAGGATTTCTGGCCATCCATTGGTCTTGATAAAGAACAATTCATGAATCTGGGTGGTGCAGATCCTGAAGAGCCGGAAAATCCGTTTAATATGGCCATTCTCGCCATCGGGCTTTCCGCCTTTATGAATGGTGTCAGCGATCTGCATGCAAAAGTTTCTCAAGAAATGTGGCAAGATCTCTGGCCTGATTTGCCTGTAGATGAGACTCCTATTGATTCTGTGAAAAACGGTATCCATGCCCGAAGCTGGATTGCCGGAGAGATGGGAATTATCTACAATCGTTACCTCGGACCAAACTGGCAGGAAAATCCCTCTGATAAAGAGTTATGGAAAGGTGTTCGAGATGTGTCAGCAGAGGAATTATGGCGCGTGATGGAACGTCAGCGTGCTCGTCTGGTCAGTTTTGCACGGAACCGTTTGCGGTCACAGATGAGAAATCGTGGTGAAACAAAAGCGATGATCGAACGTGCTCGCGATGTTCTCGATATGGAAACGCTTACCATAGGTTTTGCCCGACGATTTGCCACCTATAAACGTGCGAATCTGCTGTTCCGTGATCCTGAGAGGCTAAAGAGACTGCTGACCAATCCGGAATTCCCGGTTCAAATCATTTTTGCCGGCAAGGCGCATCCACGGGATGACGGCGGTAAAAAGCTCATCCGGGATATTGTCCATTTTGCCAGGGATGAAGAGGTACGGAACCGTATAGTATTTCTTGAAGATTATGACATTAACGTTGCTCGTCACATGGTACAAGGGTCCGACATCTGGTTGAATACACCGAGGAGACCATATGAGGCATCCGGTACCAGTGGAATGAAAGCTGCTGTTAACGGTGTATTGAACTGCAGTACGCTTGATGGATGGTGGGCGGATACATTTAACCCGGAAATCGGATGGGCGATTGGCAGCGGGGAGATGTACGAAGATGAAGATTACCAGGATAAAATTGAATCGGAAGCATTGTATGATATCCTGGAAAAAGAGATCGTACCACTGTTCTACCAGCGTGATAAAAACCGAGTCCCCTGGGAATGGACTGAAATTATCAAACGGAACCTGGAACATGTCTGTCCCGTATATATCACGACTCGAATGGTAGAAGACTACACTCGCAAAGCCTATATACCATGTTATCAACGACTTCAAAGACTGCGGGAAGATGGCTGGAAAAAGGCGAAAGAAGTCACTGAATGGCAGCATATGATAGGAAACGCGTGGAGTGAGGTGAAAGTTGGCCAGGTTATAACGAGCGATTTTCTCGAGATTCATACCGGTGACTCTGTAGAAGTGCATGCGAAGATACATCTTGGTGATTTGAAGCCCGAAGATGTATGTGTGGAAGGGGTAATCGGACAGCTTGGTGGAAACCGGAATCTTCAGAACCCGGTAAGGTTCCCACTTGAGTTCAACGGGCTGGACAAAGAAGGAGATTATCTCTATACTGGAGTAATTCAATGTAACTTCTCGGGGAATCACGGCTATGCTGTTCGAGTTCTTCCATTCCACGAGGATTTGAATAATCCACTCAATATGGGATTGGTTGAGTGGGAATAGTGTCCAAATTGTAGTGATTTTACAGTTTATTAGGCGTTCAGTCAGCTTTGGAAGGAGAGGCTGTGGATACGATGGATGATACGAAGCTCGAAAAAACAACTGAACCTGAAATTATTGATGTTGAGTGGATTCAGATCACTGATCCCAAGTATGGTCGTGGATCGGAGATTAAACGGATTCTCTCTGCAACGCCGCTGTTCGAAGGACTGAATAATCGCGACTGGCGTGAGCTGATATCTTTGTGTCATGTTCGAAAATACCAGGATGAAGAAATTATTTTTGAGGATGGGACACCCGGACTTGGCGCTTATGTTATCCTGGAGGGCACGGTCAAGATTTACGGAGAGCGAAAGAACCAGATTATTGAATTGGCATCGCTTGGTACAGGAGCGTTTTTCGGTGAAATGTCTTTGATCGATGAATTGCCAAGGAGCGCCACAGGAATCGCCTCCGGTGAAACGCGGCTGGTTGGTTTGTTCCGTCCGCAACTTCGTCAGCTATTGCATGCCAGACCCAAATTGGGAATCATAATTATGGAACGGTTGGCGAAGATGGTTGCTGACAGGTTGAGAATTTCCAACGAACTGATTGCCAAGTACCAGGAACAATTATCACGCCTGGAGAAGGAATCATGAAACTGGAGCGTCCCGTAATTCCATTTGCCCGGCGAATTATTCCGGTAGCTCTCCTGTTGCTGGGTGTAATCATATTTATGCTCGTTTTTAAGGCGATCAGCGACCTGGTTGTTGTTCTCATCATTGCGGTTGTCCTCACCTACATTTTCAAACCGTTGACAAAAATTCTGGAACGGATGGGGATGTCGCGAATGGGTGCAATCGTGGCGATTATGGTAATTGTCGGCGGTGCACTGGTGGGTTTGGTGCTGATTATCTCACCGATTATAGCGGATGAAGTCAGCTCATTCATGGATGATTTTTCCACGACATCCCAGGCCAAGGTACGTGGATCTGCTGCAGCAAGCTCATCTGTATCCTCCAACAGTTCAAACCTGGGCACGGGTAATATTGAACGGCTGTATGAACAGGGGACCGACTGGCTGGATGAGAAAATGCCAGGCGTTCTCGAAATGCTTAACCTGGAGAAAGGGCAGGCGGGAGCGCAAATCTTTACAGAACGCATGCGCGGATTTTTCATGAATTTCCTGCGTCAGTCTACCGGGGTGATCGCCAGTGCTTTTAATGCATTTTCCCTATCGATTGTCGTGCCGTTCCTCACTTTCTTTTTTCTCAAGGATGGCGAGGGAGCGATTAAAACCCTCATCGCAAGAGTACCAAACCGTTACTTTGAAATGATCCTTTCGCTGACCCATGCAGTGGATCGCTCACTTGGTAACTACATTATCAGTGTGTTGATTGAATCGGCGGTGGTGGCCACATTAACACTGCCCGGTCTTATGTTGATCGGTTGTCCTTTCGCCGTTGTGCTTGCAATCATCAATGGCGCGCTGAATGCGATTCCCTTCTTTGGACCGTTAATCGCCTATTTCCCGATTGGACTGGTCGTTCTTCTGACCGGTGAGCCGATGATGCTGGTATGGTTGGTTGTGGTTCTTGTCGGTGTCCAGATGGTCGATAATATTCTTTTGAAGCCATTACTCATTTCAAGGTCGGTTTCTGTACATCCCGCGGTTGTATTGCTGGCAGTCCTGATCGGAGGACGTCTGGGTGGACCGGTGGGGATGTTTGTTGCAGTTCCGGTGTACGCAATTATCCAGGTGATAGTTGTCGATTCGTATACACACATGAAGGATTACCGTATTATTTGAAAACAACTCCTGAAAGCAATTCTGTTTCTGGAGGTTGAGTATATTTTTTCAGCGAGCTTCGAGCTCGCTATTTCTTTTTGTATCTTACCGCAGCATCATTATGGATGATTTCATTGTTTCGGTCCATTTCCACAAGGGTACTGTTATGAGCTCCAAGCAAGATACTCATATTCCGCAGGCATTTCCCGGCGATCCGGAGATTACACTCGACCTGGCGTTAGCGCATGGACTCACCGAGGAGGAGTACGAGGAGATCAAACGCCTCCTGGGCAGGACTCCAACTTATACGGAGCTCGGAGTGTATTCCGTGATGTGGTCGGAGCATGCCAGCTACAAGAACTCGATTGAACTGCTGAAAACTCTTCCCCGTAGTGGAGGGCATCTCCTGGTAGGAGCAGGGGAAGAAAACGCAGGCCTTGTGGACATTGGCGACGGACTGGCTGTCTGTTTCAAGATTGAAAGCCACAATCATCCATCAGCCGTGGAACCATACCAGGGGGCAGCTACGGGTATCGGCGGCATCCTGCGTGATATTTTTACAATGGGTGCACGACCGGTCGCTGCAATGAACAGCCTGCATTTCGGTCCGCCCGAAGACGCAAGGGTACGCCATCTTGTCGATGGTGTCGTCCGTGGAATTGGAGATTACGGCAATTGTTTTGGAGTGCCGACGGTCGGCGGGGAAGTGGTCTTTGATGAATCCTATCGTGGAAACCCGTTGGTTAACGCCATGGCTGTCGGGATTGTCGAACATGATAAAGTTATGCATGCTGTAGCAGAGGGGACTGGCAATCCGGTGATCTATGTCGGAGCGTGTACAGGACGCGACGGCATCCATGGGGCAACCTTTGCGTCCGTAGAATTAAGTGAGGAATCGGAAAGCCGCAAATCCAATGTCCAGGTGGGGGATCCGTTCGCAGAGAAACTTCTCCTTGAAGCGACGCTTGAGCTTTCCGAATCTGAAGCACTGGTCGGTATCCAGGACATGGGCGCAGCAGGACTCACCTGCTCTTCCAGCGAAATGGCAGCCAAAAGTGAAGTGGGGATCATTCTCGATCTGGACAAGGTTCCGCTTCGTGAAACAGGAATGAATCCCTATGAAATCCTTTTGAGCGAATCCCAGGAACGGATGCTGCTTGTCGCCGAACGAGGTAAAGAAGAAGAAGTATACGAAATCTTCCGGAAATGGGATCTCGAAGCGGTTGAGGTAGGTGTGGTCACCGATGACGGGCGGATGAAAGTAAAGCAGGATGGTATCCTGGTAACAGATATTCCAGTCAATACGCTGGCATTGGGGAGTGGAGCGCCGGTGTACACACGTGAAATCAAACGTCCGGCGAACCTGGATGAATTGAACCAGATGCCGGAACTGGTCGAACCGGAAGATTATGCCGAAGCAACTTTGCAATTACTTGCCCGTCCAAATATCGCGTCGAAAAAGTGGGTGTATCGTCAATATGATCATATGGTCCAGGCTGCAACGCGTGTCCTGCCCGGTGTCGGTGACGCCGCGATGATTCGTGTACGGGGGACGAACCGTGCGTTGGGAATTGCTACGGATTGTAATCCACGCTATGTCAAACTGAATCCGAAAATTGGAGCCGCCATGGCTGTTGCTGAAGCCACACGTAATGTTGCGTGCGGAGGCGCAAGGGCGGTAGGAATCACCAATTGCCTGAATTTCGGAAATCCTTATAAACCTGAAATGTACTGGTATTTCTCACAGGCTGTTGCCGGTATGGGCGAAGCGTGCCGCGTGCTTGAAACTCCGGTTACCGGCGGCAATGTGTCATTCTACAACGAGAATCCAACTGGCGCAGTGTACCCGACACCTGTAATAGGTGCTGTGGGTGTTGCAGAAGATCTCACGAAAACCGTCGGGATGACTTTCCCGGAAGACGGACTTGCTGTGTACCTGCTTGGTCCAAATGAAGCAAGCTGGGCGGGAAGTGAATGGCAGGTGATGCAGCATGGCGAACCCCGCGGTATTCTGCCATCGCTTTTCCTTGATATGGAAAAACGGTTGCAGAACGTGCTCGTGAGCGGAATTGAAAAAGGATGGATCCGTGCCGCACATGATCTCGCAGAGGGCGGATTGATGGTCGCCCTTGCCGAGATGGCGATCGCCGATCCGGATAACCAGCGTGGTGCTCTCCTTGAAATGGAAGATATTACACCGTTAAAGCTGTTTGGTGAAGGACCGAGTCGTTGCATCGCCGTCGTTGGAATCGATGATCTCGATGATTTCGAAGAGTTTGCCGAGCAGAACCAGGTGCCATGTGAATGGATCGGTACAACAGGCGGAATAGGAATTGGTTTCAAGTGGGCATTCCGCGTGTTGAATGAAGATATGGTAAAAGCCTATCATGAAGCTGTCCCAAAATCGCTTGGGATGGTGTAAGTGATCTCTGTCGCTCAACGCGAACCGGGGCGTGGATCGGGAATTCCGCCGATCTTCAATATCCTCCGTGATCCCACCGGTACGATCAACCGGATCCTTTCCACTGATCCGAATACAGGGGTGATGATCCTTGGAGTGTTGGGTGGAGTGACAACAGCACTGCGAACGAGTACCATTCACGGCCTTCATCCATTACCCGACCTGATAGGCTATCATCCGGTTCTCGACGATATTATCCAGATCGGAGTAGGACCGTCGGCAGGATGGATGATGACTATGGTGTCGGTTTTTGTTTACGGAAGTACGATCGGCACCCTGATCCTCCTGTTCGGCAGTATATTATACCGGTTGGCGTTGCGAGCAATCTCCGTGAAAATCAGCTTCCATGAGGCGCGTTCCATTGTTGCATGGAGTTTTGCCCCGTATACCTACTTTTTCCTGTTCTGGGCCGCTATGGCGCGATTCGGAATGGATCATTTACGTGTAAACAGTTATCCTTTCGGAGCGCTTTTTCCCTGGCATCTCGATCTTGGACTTGGAAGTGTACTTGCGTTGGATTATATCATGCGATTCGGGTGTGTTTTTTTCCTTATCACCAACACATCACGGTTGCTCGCCCTGCCTTTGTGGAAAACAGCACTTGCCGTACTAACCGCTTTTATCCCCTTCTCACTATGGTTCATCGCTACCCAGAGATTTGGGTTTTAAATAGTACCCTGTTCTGAACATAAAATCTTAACCGGTTTAATCGTAAACGATTACCTTGACTGGTTTGTATATTTCGCTGTATTATACTGATAAGCAGTTACTGAAGGAGATTCACATGTTGGAAAGACGATACATCGTGAAGTTCAAGCCTGCCGAAGAAGGCGGGTATGTTGTAACGGTTCCTTCATTACCGGGGCTGGTAACCTATGGAGAAACCCTGGAAGAAGCGAAAGAAATGGCAAAAGATGCAATTATATGTCATATTGAAGGCTTACAAAAAAGTGGTCTCGAAGTACCAACTGAAAAGTTTATTAAAAATGCAACATACACTGATCAAATTGCTGTAGCTGTGTGACATG
Organism: bacterium; assembly: GCA_963674515.2. Classification (GTDB taxonomy): domain Bacteria; phylum Electryoneota; class Electryoneia; order Electryoneales; family Electryoneaceae. The sequence continues at coordinate 129,275 of CAXXQY010000034.1, read as the reverse complement.
ACACCAAAATCACCTGTTATTTCTTCAATACAATTATTAAAGGCCTTGAGAAAAGACGGATTTGAAATTATTCGTCAAAGGGGGAGCCATATGTTTTTATTGCATCCAGATGGAAGACATACAACAGTACCACGCCATAAAAAAGATTTAGGAAAAGGTCTTCTCAAAGAAATCCTGCGACAGTCAGATCTGACTGTTGAGGAACTACTTGAACTTCTGAAGTAGAAGTAAAAAGGTCACCCATTTTCGTGAGTGACCCGAATATTTTCAAGCAAGAAGTTTTTTTACACATTCACCACAATCATCTCTTCCTGATCGGTCCCTTCTGCAACACGTATTTTGCCATCCTTGTCGATCAGCACGTTAAATTCGGTACGGAATCCATATTTGGGTAGATAAACACCTGGTTCAATGGAGAAGCAGGTCCGTGGGATCAGGCGACGCAGTTCTTTTGATTCGAGGTTGTCGATATTCGCACCGGAACCATGATCGACAGTGGTCATGCTGTGCCCGGTACGATGGATGAAGTAGTCGCCATAGCCGGCATCTTCGATGGGTTTACGGACGGCATCGTCAACTTCCCATCCATGAAGCGGTTCACCTGCGTTAAAACGATCTTCCACTAATTTCCATCCGGCACGGCGGGCGTCACGGATGATCTCCCACACCTTTTGAGCTTCTTCGGGGATGGGATCAGAACCGATCCATCCCATCCATGTCTGATCGGCATAAATGGCGGTTTCAGCATCTTCGCGCGCCCACAGATCGATCAGGACCACATCGCCGGGTTTGATTTGCGCTTGACGTTCCTCGGTCGGTTCATAATGAGGATCACTTGCATGTTCATTGGCGGCGACAATAGGTGGGTGGTCAGTGATCAGTCCGTATTCCGCAAACTTGTACATGATGAATGCCTGGATATCGGCTTCGCCCGTAGAATCGCCGTCACGCAACCGTTTGCCGATCTCCTCAAAAGCGAGATGAGCGATATCACGGCACCCTTTGGCTGCACGGAAATGTGACTCGATCTGGTCATCCGTAAGGGTTGCTTCAAAGCTCTGGATCAGCTCTGCGCTTGTGGCGATCTGAACGCCGCAATCGCGGACCAGTTCAATGGTTCCGCCATCTACCCAGGAAACGGTCGGAATCATGCATTTCGGACTGTATTCCATTGCGATTGTTTTTTTACCGGCGAGTATTTCTTTGAGTGCTTCCGCAAGACTCGTGTAGCTGAGAAATGTTTTAATTTCACCAGGTACACTTGAAAGAGTATTCGGTTCAATAAAATGCTGTAGCTTCAGAGGTTCACCCTCAGCGGGGATGAAGTAAAACGCTCGACGTGACCGTACCTGTTCCGACGGTAGCTCGAGCATGCTGATTGCAATCGGGTTCACATCCCGAAAGACATACAACAACCAACCATCCAGTCCCAGCTCTTGAAGTTTTTCCTGGACCGCTTCGACCGAAACCCGCATTGTTCCTCCAAAAGTTTCAATTAGTGAAAAGTAGTACAAGAAAATCCTTGATACCAGTACAAGGCTCTGGCTCTCAAGATCACTTCTGTTTTGACAGTAATTATTCAGTTATAGGATTACCGAGCCTTTACGTGCGGCGGAAGGATGAAATCTTCTTCATTTGCTTGTTTTTAGTCGAATTGAAGAATACTTTATCTCTAAGGGAATTCACTACTCTATTACCTTCTGTATTTACCATTGAGCCGGTAAGGAAGTTTGGTGTGAGATTGCCGCTTTTCGCTCTCGGCTCAATGAGAAACAGCCTTCTCCCATATTTCCCGGGTAATACAGATTACAGATTGAAAAGGGATTTTTATCCCTGGATTGTATTCATTCGGGAAGGGAAAAAATGACTATCCGAGGTTATCTATTCGCGCTGGTTGCTCTCTGTGCAACATCTCAGGTTTACGCACAAGTGCTTTTCACCGAGCTGGATATCCACACAAACACCGCCGGTCCATCTGGATTGTATGCCTGTGACCTGGATGACGATGATGATATGGATGTCTTGTGTGCAGCCAATGAAGGCAATTTTATCTGCTGGTTCCGTAATGAGGGTGGTGATCCCATAGAATGGACACGGTTCACCATAGCCGCAAACATGACCGGCGCGCATTCCGTCCATGCGAACGACTTTGATAATGATGGCGACCTCGATGTTGTCGGCACAACCTATGGAAGTTCGATCTACTGGTTCCGTAATGACGGCGGTGATCCAATCGAATGGACCAGTTTCACGATCACCAATTCATTCAGCCAGGCTCATGAGGTTTATTCTGCAGATATTGATGATGACGGCGATTTTGATGTGATGGGAGCGTCTTCCGGGCGTGACAGGATCACCCTGTGGTATAACGAGGGCGGTGATCCTGTTGAATGGACCGAACAGATCATTGACGACAGTTGCGATATGGCGAAATCGGTCAGCGCTGCGGACATTGACGGCGATGGACTCATGGACATTGTCTCGGCTGCGATTGAATCCAATGATGTTTACTGGTACAGGAATGACGGTAGTGATCCCATCAACTGGACACCCTACGAAGTGGATCTGAATTTCGGAGGCGCGCATCATGTCTACCCGGTAGATCTCGATCGGGACGGACACATGGACATTGTTGGGGCGGCATACATATACAACCAGGTGGCATGGTGGCGGAACAGCGGCGATGATCCCCCCGTGTGGACCCGGCAGATCATCGCGTACGGCGCACGTGATGCCTGCCAGGCGAAAGTTGCCGATCTCAATGGCGATTCACTCCTGGATGTGGTCGCAACCCTGCAGGGAATCAACACCATTTCCCTGTTCATAAATGATGGCCAATCGCCGATCACATGGGGACGTGAAAACCTTACGACCAATTTCGTTCGTCCATGGCCGCTGGATATTGCCGATTTTGATGATGACGGCGACCTGGATGTCGTTTCCGCGAGCAGTTATGACGGCTCCAACCGTGTGACATGGTGGCGTAACGATGGAGTGGAGAGTACGGTTTCGGATGAGTCCCTGCTGGCATCCGATTTCCAGTTGACCGCCTATCCGAATCCGTTCAATCCATCCGTGACAACCACATTTACACTCGAATCCGATTCACACGTGAATCTGTCTGTGTATAACATTCATGGCCAGCTTGTCCGTGTGTTGCTGGATGACAGGATTGGGCCTGGGGTACATGCTGTTCAATGGGACGGGATGGATCAAACGTACTCACCAGTGAGTTCGGGGGTCTATTTTCTACGATTGCAAAGTGCAAATAATTCTTTCCTGATAAAAGTTGTAAAACTGCAATAATCGCGCTCAATTTAAGTGGAAATTAATGTTACTATTGATCATTCGACCAGCTTTGAAATTCACTAAAATTCTGCAAGATGTCATTCCTGCGAAGGCAGGAATCCAGAAATAGCGGGACGAAGTCGCGCTTAAGCTAATGATATAAATAGAGATAGAGTGTCTATGTTAGCAACTGACTGGATTCCTGCCTTCGCAGGAATGACATCTTTTCTATACTGCACTACAACTCAAAGCTGGTCGAATGATTCACTAGTTGCGATGACGGGTATGGATATGTATTTTATACCCGGAGCCGCCTTACGATTTCATGGAGGAATCCATGCGAAATGTTCTGCTTGCCTTGTTATTGATGCTTTCGCCCCTTCTTGTGTTTGGTCAGACTTTGTTAAGCAACCCTGAAAGTGTGGTCTACGATGTGGACCGGGAACGGTATCTCGTATCCAATGTGGGAGACGGCCACATCATCGCCTTCAATCCCGTCGACAGCTCGCAAACCCTGTTTTCCGACACCCTGGATGGTCATTGGGGGATAGGGATGAGGATGCACGAAGGTGTTCTCTACGTTGCGATAGGGGAAGGAGACATGGCCGGTGTGGCCGGATTCGATCCTGCGACCGGCGAGATGGTGTTCCATGTGGTAGTTCCGGAGGCAGATCTGCTCAATGACCTGGCCTTCGATTCCACAGGATTGCTGTTTGTGACCGACTACTGGGGAAGCCGTTTGTTCTCGATTGATGTCACCGATTCCACGGTCACGATGGTCACAGATACGGGGATGGATTACCCGAACGGGTGTATTTATGATGAACCCAATCACAGACTTTTATTCGTGTCCAATACCGGCGCGGGACGTCCCATTCGAGCGTACGATATTGCCGAGAACACGATAAATGACTTCTTTTATACAGGGTTATCCGGTATGGATGGTATTGTCTTTGACGCCGACTCCAACCTGTATGTATCTTCCTGGGATCCCGATTACATCTACCGTCTCGACTACCCGTATGATGGCAACCTGTACCGTTTCTCATCAGGCCATTTAGATCCGGCGGACATCTATTTCGATCCATGGAATAGCTGCATTGTTGTCCCCAATTACAGCCGTAATACTCTCGATTTTGTGCCCGTGCAGAATACCAGCGCCCCGGAACGGGGGGATCGAAGTCGAAAAATAGACTATACTCTCCTCGAAACTTGGCCGAATCCTGTGAACGGTTCAGTAACAATTCGATATTCATTGCCGCAACCGGGTGAAGTGACTTTGCGTGTGTTCGATATCCTCGGACGTGAAATCGCACTGCTTCATCGTGGCTACCAGGCAGCAGGCAGTTTCCATCAGCATTGGAACACTCTTTCCGCAAGTGGTGTACCGGTTCCGAGTGGGACTTACATAGTTCTGATAGAAAGCCATGCTCAGGCTACTGTTTCAAGGCGTATTCACATTATCAGGTAATTTTCAATCAAGGAGGAATTATCTCGTTCGATTAAAAAACAACCTCCGCTGGTAATTAAAAATTCTGACGGACAACAAACCCTTGTTAATACGGTTTTGTTGTCCTTTTTTTACCTTTGCAGTTCAACTAATGTTACATTTTGTAGTCAAATAATTCGGATTTTCAATGGTAATACTCTGGATAAAACGATCTGCAAGAATTGCCGGTTGGACAGGAATAGCGCTATTCATAGTGTTTTCCTGTACATGCCTCTTTCTCATGAGTGGAGCAGGGAAAGAGTGGATAAAGTCGCGTATGGAACACTACCTGTCTGAGACTCTGGATTGCACGGTCCGGATTGGTTCTTTGGATATAGACTGGTTTCACGCCTTCACGTTTACTGATATTTCATTGCGGACAGATCAGGTTCAAGAGGGTACTGGACATAACTGGGCAAGTCTCAACACACTTCATATCAATTGGCAGCCATCCTCTCTTTTGTCCAGGGAGGTTCATATTGAATCGATACTATGTGATTCCCTGCGAATCAATCTTGGAGAATCGGATTTGCAGGAGTTGCCAGGGTATCAACTGTTTGAGAATTTGGGAAGCACAACCGCGAAAGAACAGTCATCATGGCAAGTAAACCTGGATACGATTATCCTTACACATGCAGAAGTGCATTCCCAAGGTGAGATCGTTCCAGTTTCCGGAAGTGTTTACGGTATTGAGATCAATGCACAACAATCAAACGGTGAGCAATATGCATTTGATGTTACCATGGATTCCGCCAACCTTGTATTCGATGATATTCATTGGCCATTGGAAGCTGTTCATTGTAGCGGGATGGCAGCTTTAGACGAAGTGAGTGTTGATACGCTGATTCTGCAAATGCCCGGGGCAATCCTTACCTGCAATGGTAGTATCAACACCGGCGTCACTCCTGTATCTCTCGATATTTACTATACTGTAGAGTTATGCAGTGATTCACTACTGACACTGCCATGTTTCCAAGTTTGGAATATCAATCCGCCATTTTCGGGCGATTTAACAATCTCAGGACAGGCCAATGGAGCAGTTGATGGTTTGAATTATAATACCCATCTGCATTCGCCCGCATTTGTTGTCCAGGAGATTCCATTACGAAATATCGATCTGAATGTATCTGGTGATTTGGAACAAATCATGCTTTCGCGGTCTGCCCTGGATGTGTTTGGCGGGACCATGACTCTCCATGCTTCTGTACGTTTGGATTCATCACTTACACATCAAGCATCTGTATCGGTTTCAGGTATTGATCTGCCAAGAGTGTATGAACAATTCGGAATTGAAGCACTCATAGAGACCGGAAGCATAACCGCTATGATCGAATCAGAAGGAATGCTTTCCGATCCAATGAATTCCGAGCTGGATTTTTCGCTTGCACTAGGTGGATTGCGTTACCAGCAGCACTCATTGGATTCACTGTCTATACTTGGACATTATGCAGCAGGTCATGGACGGTTGCAGTTTGAGCACGGACAGACGCGCTTTTCTGCCGCTGGACCTATAGGTACGGACACCCTTGATATAACATTCGAGATCGATTCGCCAGATATTGAAGAACTGGCAAACATTATCGGAGAACAGGATGTGCATGGCGAAATCAATGCCAGCGGAAGACTTTCAGGAGTGCCGGATCGCCCTGTAGTTGAAGCACAATTGAATGGCAGGGATATTCATTTTCAAGGATTTCCGGTTGATCAGGTAGCTCTTGAGTTGAGTACTGATGGTGTATGGTTTGAGCTTTCCAGTCTTGAAGCAGCAGGATATCTCGACGATATAAGTCTTTTGTCAAGTTTTTACGAAGAAAGCCATCTGTCATCTGGTGAGCTGGCGTATGAAATCAATCTGTGCGGTACGAAAAACGACCTCAATGGAACCACACGGATCGGTATTCAGGATGCGATTTGGCAAGAGTGGACAGTTAACAACACTTTTGCAGACATCTCTTTAAATGGTAATCAGGTAATTATAGAAGAATGCCTGATCGATCTTGATACTGTTTATGTTGAGATTGAGGGGGGATTGAATCTCGAAACCGAAGACGCGGTAATAATGTTGGAAGCGCACCCTGTCACATCTGTACTTGCTAATGCAACAAGGCAGACTGTTCGAAGAGTGATCCATCCTGCAGGTTCGTCACAGGATTACGGATTCACAATCGAACCATGGGATATCGGCAATGATGAAGTTCGAGAATCTTACGGTGCGATCCATTTGGATGCAGAGAGGGATTCCAATCATGTGATCACCCTGCATGGTTCTCTCCAGGATTTCTCTATTGGCAAAATCTCCACCACCCTGGGTCTGACAACAGAAATTTGCGGGAATGCGGAAGCGGAACTGGAGGTGATACTTGGACATGAATTGCTTTCAGCCACCGGTGACATTTGTATCACCCGACCGGGATATGGCGAGTTTTCCGCAGACTCAATCAGGACAACGTTCTCGTTTGATAGTACAAATCACATCAGGAGTACAGCGTTACTGTTTTTAGCTGAAAATAACATTACCGCGAATGCGCAATTCATAGTCCCTGAAAACGGCGCTGGCGGTTTTGTCAACACTTTGCCGGAATCTCTTTATGCTGATGTGTCTTTCGAAGATTTTGATTTATCGCATTTGACGGCATTTTTTTCCGATTCAAGCACTGTGAGAGGCAGGATTACTTCAAATTTGCGATTTTCCAGTATAGATAACCGATTTCACCTGACAGGTTTCACCAGGATCAATGGTGGTGAAGTACGTCTGGATAGAAATCCGCACACTATTCATGACATAGAACTTGAATTAACCTGTGATGATACTCTGGTCCATATTGATTCACTGAATTTTATCGCTGCTGGACAATCGGTGCATTTCACCGGAGATGTTCGATATAGCGCTTTGCATGAATTTTGGCTTGACAGCAGGGTTTCTGTGAGTAATATACCCACGCTCTCAGTCTCAGGATTCTGGAGCGGGAGCCGTCAGGCAGCAAGTATTCGTACGGATTCAATGGATATTGCCTGGATGCAGCCGTTCCTGCCCGAAATTCGACTTCTGGATGGTACGTTACAGGGACGGATCAGTTTCGAAATAGATGAAACCAGATCCAGTTATAATGGCAATCTTGGTGTTTCGGACCTGATTATCGAGCATGAACAATTCCCGATGCGATTTTCCGGTGGAGAAATCGCAGTCCGTATGGCGGATAACCGTATCCTGCTTGATACAGTTTCAGTGAGGTGTAACGAAACTGGTTACCTGGGGGTAAATGCGGCGATAACTCTTCAAAACAGGTCTGTTTCCGACCTTTTCGTCACCGCATACGCTTCGAATTTAGAATACAGGCAGGAGGGGAAATTCTCGGCGAGAGTTAATGAAGCGAATTTGCAATTGCAGGATGAAGGAGACGGCTTTCTGCTCTCCGGCGCCATCCGTACTGGCGATACAAGATATGTGGAATCAATACGCCTGGGGCAATTCCTGAGTGCTTTACAGCGTCCCAGACCGCAGCCCGGTGAAGTTCCTACTGTGCTTGAAAGAACACGTATTCAACTTGATCTGCAAAGCACCCAACCGGTATGGATCGACAACAACCTTGCCCGGCTGAAAATGCAGGTTAACCTGCACCTGGTGGGAACAGCAGCATCGCCGACGCCGACAGGACGAATCGCGGTCAGTGAGGGGTATGTTTTTTATTTGGACCGTCGTTTTGATGTGAGAACAGGTGTCCTTGATTTCTTATCATTGACCGATCCGTATCCGATTGTCGATCTCATTGCTGTTACCGAGGTAATTCCATATGGAGGTGAAAGTGAGGGAAGGTACAGTGTCACCCTGGAGTTGCACGGCCCTGCAAATGCTGTCAGGATTGACATGTATTCGAGTCCCTATCTTGATCAGCCAGATATTGTGTCGTTGTTGACACTGGGGACTACGCGAGGGCAATTAAGCGGAGAAGGAGGCGAAGGTGTGTCGTTGACCAGCGCCCTCGCCGAACGTGCAGAGCAGCTTGCGAGCCGTCAAGTTTCAAGTTATGTCACCAGGCGCTTCGGAACTGCTCTCGGGCTTGAGCAGACAAGCATCGAAGGCAACCTTTTCGATTTTTCGTCCAATTGGGGACCTCAACTTCTGGCGAGAAAACGGTTTGGCGAACGCGTAGAAGTCACTTATACAACAAGAATTGGTAGAATTAACGACCAGGGAGTGATCCTGGGGTATCACCTTACACCAAGATGGTTACTGGAAGGGCAGACCGATCAACGAGGCAATTCGACGCTTGATATCAAATATCGGGTATTGCGACGATGAAACTTGTACGAATACTTATACTCATGCTGTTTCTTGCTGGAATGCTGAACCGGGCATTTGCAGTTGAGCCTGATATACCTGCTCCTGTTATCACAGCGATCCATTTCAGCGGTAACTCCGAAATTAACACTCGTATGCTGTGCAGAATGATGATTACAAAACAGTCAAATTTCTTTGCAAAACGCAGATTGGATCATGCACAATTGATGAATGATCTTGATCAGATACGATTTTACTATCGCAATTCGGGATTCCTTGATGCAGAAATACCCAACTATTCCGTAGATATCGATTCTTCGAAGAATACATGCGAAATTTCCATCCAGATTGTTGAAGGCGATGCAACTCTCATTTCCGCAATTACCATTTTTAATAACACCGTGTTTTCCGATGAACACGTATTGTCGCTCATCGAATTGCAGGTTGGTGAACCGTTAAACCGGGTGAAAAAGGATGCATCTGTTCGCCGGATACTTCGCGAGTACGGTGATTCAGGGTATATGGATGCCATGGTACGGACCGAAGTACGCGAGAATGATGATGCCAATGAAGCTATTGTCGATTTTCTTATCCAGGAAAACAGTCAATATTCCATTAGCGAAATCCGTATCGAAGGGCTCACGGACACTCGACCGGAAGTGATCTGGCGGGAGGTTGACCTGGTTCCCGGTGATACGATACGATATTACCGGTTACTCGAATTGCAGAGAACTCTTTATTTAACGGGATTATTTGAAACGGTTTCGGTTCGTCCTGTCATGCCGATTTCGGGTGCATTAGGTAAAAAAGACATCCTGATCCAAATTACGGAGTTGATGAGCCAGGAATTTGCGATTTCCGCCGGGATGGGAACTCTTGATATCGTACGTACAAGTGCTGAATGGCACGAAAACAGTTTACTTGGTACATCGAGAAAACTCGGATTGGAGGGAAGCGCCAGTTTTCTGCAACGTTCTATGGAACTCTCGTATTCGGATCCCTGGATTTTAGGGATACCCTGGACAACCGATTTGCGTGCTACCTGGGAGTTTCAGGATCAACCCGGCTATGATGTCTATCGTGTTATGGGAGAAGTAAATGTCGGGCACAGTCTGACTGAAACTGTAAGAATCCAATTCGGTTATCGGTTGGAAAACGCGAGCATATGTAACGTTGAGGTAGAAGAAGTAGAAGATGATCCCTCGGTGCAAATTAATGCCATCACCCATGATTTCATCATCGACACGCGGGACAATCTTTTCAATCCAAGGCAAGGTGTTTATCTGCAGGTTTCACATGAATGGGCGGGTGGTTTCCCGTCCGGTACAGAGACGTTTTTCAAGAGTGGTGTAACCTTGCGAAGTGTTTTCACTCCGATAGAAGGAACAACCATTGCCAGCGGACTGGAGATCGGTGGTATCATCTCCCATCATGGATTAGAGGCTATTCCGCTGACTGAACGTCTTTATGCCGGTGGCCCTTCCAGCGTTCGTGCATATGGGTATCAACAGGTTGGACCGTTGGATGATGGTCATGATCCTCTGGGTGGACGTTTTCGTGTGGTCTGCAATCCTCTTGAGATGCGGCAGCATGTGGTCGGAATATTTGGAATTGCCGGATTTATTGATGCCGGGCTTGTGACAGAGTCTATTCAGGATGCTCGTTGGAGCGATCTCCTGTCAGGGGCGGGTGCGGGAATCCGTGCAGACACGCCTGTGGGGATGGCACGTCTTGATTTCGCATTACCAGTTACACCACGCAACCTGGATGAACCTGTTCGCATCTGGTTTGGTATCGGGCAGGCATATTAAATCCGAATGAATAGATAATACAATCCTGAAGGTGAAATGATGGTGCAACAACGTCCAGGCGATGTGCTGGAAATTAAGTTTGAAGGCGGATGGTATTACGTCGTCGTGGTTACCAAACGTTTCATGTTTGGCGGGAATATTGTCTATGCTTTTCATGGAGATGCTTCCCGGCAGGAAAATTTCGTCGCTGATCCCGGACTGCCCGGTTTCAACATCTGCACCGATCTTCTGTTACCGAAGAAAACGGGGATCGTTACTCGTATCGCGAAAGTGGCAGATCCTGAGGATTACCTGAAATCTCCGTTGATCAAGAACTGCAATGAATACCGTCCCGGATATAAAGCAACCCGATGGTGGATTTCCACTGTGACTGATCCCCGTACAACTATAGCGATTGTCGACAAGTTGAGTCCTGAACAGTGCCTGGCGATGGATAGTGGAATGATTTCCTTCGACCTCGTTGTGAAAAAAATACTGTCAGGGTACACACCGGATCAGAATCCTTTTTAGGGTTTCCCAGTTCTATTGTCCGATACGGCATATGGTAGTGATTTCTTGTTCTTTGTCCATTATGTTCCGTAATGCCTGGCAGATACGGTTTTCGAGCTCCTTGTGTTTATCAGTATACCATTGGGTAAACCATCGATCTTTGACCACACGCCATAAGCGTTCAATCGGATTCAGATCCGGTGAATACGCAGGCAGATAGATAGGGTGGATATTGTGCCAACCTAAATCCTTACTTTTATGCCAGGTAGCATTATCAAGCACTAAATAAATGGGACGGTTTTCAATCTGCTTGGACAGAAGATCCAGAGATGCTTGAAAAACAGGTTTGTTCACCCGTTTCAGAACCAGCGCTGCCAATTCCCCACTTTTCGGATTGACTGCCCCGATAACACTTTGGCGTACATGCAGCCCGTTGGCAGGGGTCGTCGGTGTACTGCCCTTTGGAGCCCAGACTTGACGGGGACGGGGATCGGCAAGAAACCCACTCTCATCGCCAAACCAGATTTCACAACCGCGCTGTTGCAGATGATAAAGAATCGCACGATACTATTGCCGTTCTTCCATGTCCTGCTTCACGGGCTGGGGATGTGGGACCAGCAGACTGAATCCGTTGGTATGGACAAATCGAATCAGTGTGGAATAGTCTAATTGGGCTATGTGGTGATCCTGGAGATACCCATGCAGGGAGCGTCCTGTCCAATGGGTGACGGATCCCTTTTTCGGATGGGATAGAAGGTCCAGGATCGTAGCTTCCTGGTCGGGAGTCAGCGCACGGGAACGGGACGCTTTGGCTTGAGTCGCTAAACCGTCCAGACCATAGGTGTTCCAACGTTCTATCCAACGGTGAAGTGTACGATGATCCACACTGAAGGTAGCGGCAACAATCGGTGCTGCCACACCAAGAAAAAGCATCTTGATCGCAAGTAGGCGTCGCATCATCTTACGATCTGCTGTGCTTTTGTGGGCAATCTCAAGCTCCTCAAGACTGCCATTGTCGGGATTTGGTGAGATTTCTCGCATGGAGATGTAGACGAGAAATACAAGAGAAGAGAAACGAAAAACATCGGACATTAGCTCCGAGAAACCCTATAAGTGGAGACGCCGGGAATTGAATGGGCCAGAGGCGCACAAGCCCGGGTTTTATCCGCTTTCGGCGGACCGGTTACGGGGATAATTGTCCTCCAGATATGCTCTCTCTGCACTCGATTTAAGGAATTTCTCTCTAATTCTTGCATCAATGTAGTTGTCGAATTCTTCCTTATGAATAAGAACAAACTTTCCAAGTTTTTAACCACCTTTGGTCAGTCTGGATCTATGTTCACGAAGTCTTCGTCCCAAATTGTTGGTAATGCCCACATTCCTTTTGCCATTTTCAATACTTTCAATTACATATACAATGACCATAGTGCCTCCAAAAAAACCGCCTTCCGGCGGTTTAAGTGGAGACGCCGGGAATCGAACCCGGGTCCGGTTACGAGGCAACAATACCCTCTACGCGTGTATCTGGTCTATTAAGATCTCGATGCTACCGGTTGCCAACCAGCAGGCGAGTAGCATCCAGCCGAAAATGTCTTAGCGGTGAACCTCCGGCGTGTTCAACCGAGCAGTCTGTCCTGAGCGTCGCTCAATCATCAACCGGACAGGCAGAATTGATGGTGAGCGCTCGAGCCATTGTTAGGCTGCGAGTGCGTAGCCGTAATCGTCGGCATTTAAGATTTTGCCTGTAAGGGTACGGGGTTACAGACCTCCCCGACGCGCCAGTATTGCCTCCCACGTCCCGTCGAATCCATTCGTCCCCAAACTCGACAGTACATATGAACCACTGACAACCAATTATACTACAAAATCTGCAAGTTCGTTGCAAGTCTATCCTCGATGACTCCAGGCGAAATACGGCAAATGGCTGCAAAGTTGTATTCCATACCCTATATGTTATATACTTGATGACTCATAGAAACGTAACACACTGACGATTCACAAATCTGATCTTTTGCATGGAAGAACCAATTGCAGATCCCTCGTGCGTACATAGCAGCTTCCGGTTCTATTTTCCTGTGGGGTACACTGGCTTCTATTGGAGTGCGATTAACGCACATTCCTACCTTTCTGCTTGTCGGAATCGCGTTTTTATGCGGTGGTACAGTTGGATTATTTCTGAGCAAATGGGATAAAGTATCCTTCAGTAAAGTTCTTCTGGCGGTTTATGGGATCCTCGGATTTCATTTCTGCATTTTCACGGCCTTTCGGTTATCACCACCGGTGGAAGCAAACCTGATCAGCTATTTGTGGCCATTAATGATTGTGCTGCTGGCGCCTCTGTTTCTCAAAGGTGTCAGGCTCAGGATTCTTCATATTACGGGTGGAATGATAGGTTTTGCAGGTGCGGTGATTGCCATCAGCGGCGGATCGGTAGCATTCGACCTGGCGTTTCTCAAAGGATATGGTTTCGCAATGGGATCGGCGGTCGCCTGGTCCACTTTTACACTGTTGTCCAAACGTCTCCAGCCATTCGAAACGGGAAACATTACCATCGCCTGCTTCGTTTCCGGGCTTTTCTCCCTCGGGTACCATTTTCTATTCGAGGAGACCGTTCTTCCACAGGTAGTAAACATCATTTCGATTGTCTACCTGGGAATCGGCCCAATGGGGTTGGCGTTTTACCTGTGGAATTATGGATTGAAGGCAGGGGATCCACGGGTGATGGGCGCCCTGGCGTATTTTACTCCACTCCTGTCAACATTGCTTCTCGGTCTTACCGGCGGCGGGGAATTGACTATGTTCACATTTGTTGCGGTGCTACTGATCATCTGCGGTGCGGTCATCGGTGCATGGCAGCAGCGAGCCCCCATAACATAATCCTTTGGCATTACACCTCACTGGCAATTGGCGTTCTTGTATCCTACATTGTTTGATCATCAAATTCAGTTTGAAGAGTCCATACATTTCGGTAGGTGAGTCGGCATACAACCATTCCGGAGAAAAGAATGAACATAAAACATTTCATCGTTATTGCACTGGTTCTTTTGTCATTTACGGCGTTCGGGCAAGACCCCGTCCGCGACCATGACATTACATACATGGATTATTTTACTCAGTCATTTGTACAAAGCATGGCACTCTCGCCGGATGGTGAGAATGTTGCCTACATCGAATGGCGCTGGGATGTTCCCAACAACCGTCGGAACCGTGATCTCTGGGTGGTGAACGTCGCTACCAAAGCTATGAGAAGACTGACCTTTGATCCGGCCAATGAGGTTAACCCAGTATGGAGCCCGAATGGCGAGAGCATCTATTTTATCGGCCATTTTTCAGTCGCTGGCAGTGAAAACCCGACACAGGACGGCAGTGCTCAGGTTTGGCGTATTCGCAAAGATGGATCAGACCTTCAAGCAATAACCAGTATTCCCGGTGGAGTGGATGATTTTTCACTCTCCGCCGATGGCGCTACGCTCTATTACGTGATCGGCAGAGAGCATGTCATAGATGAGTGGCGCGATCTGCGTATGGAATTCCGAAACGACCTGGAATACGGCCATGGTATCCACACAGTCTCCGAAGTCTGGAAAATGGACCTGGAAACCTGGCATACCGAGAAGCTGGTTGACAATGAACGGTATATCACTGGTTTCGATGTAACCAGCGATGAACAACGGATTGCCATGATCACCAATCCCAGCGAAGTATCCATGACTCATGAAGGCTGGTCCGAGGTAGAAGTGTATGATACTGCGACGGGCGAGCTTTCCATGCTGGAGAATGATCAATGGCGTGAACAGGCTCAATCTCCTTATGGCTGGCTGGGGAATCCGACATGGTCGTCGGATGGCAATCAGCTCGCATTCTCCATAGATTTTGACGGATACCCTGCAGAAATATTTGTCGCGGGATTTTCTTCGGACGGGACGGTTGATAACATAGTGAAACTGCGACGTCCGGAAGATGTGTCAGTGACTGGCGGACTGTCCTGGCACCCGAGCGACGGAAACCTTTGCTTCCTGGGAGAGCATCATGCTCGCCTGCGGGTGTATGGGGTTACTCCCGGCAGCAACGAATCTCGTACCTACACACCGGGCGATGTGGTCATTCACAGTTACAATTTCACAGGTTCCCGTAACGACATGATCACCCTGCAGAGCGGTTTGACTTACCACAGGGATATTTTCCATCACAGACGTAACCGTGATCCGGAACGAATCACAAATACAAATCCCCAGATCGATACCTGGAAACTTCCACAGATCAGCATTGTAGAATGGATTGGCGCTGAAGGCGATGTGGTTGAAGGGATTCTCGAGTTACCGCCGGATTATGACGGTGAAGGTCCGCTTCCGTTAATGGTAAACCTGCATGGAGGACCGACGGCTTCGGAACTGTATGCATTCTGGTTCTGGATTTATGGACGAACAGCGTTTGCCGCCAGGGGATATGCTGTCCTTTGCCCGAACTATCGCGGGTCTACGGGATTTGGCGATGAATTCCTGACTGACCTGATTGGTCATGAAAATGACCGTGATGTGGAAGATATTCTCACCGGGGTTGATTACCTGATTGCAGAAGGAATTGCCGATCCTGAGAATATGGCGGTGATGGGATGGAGTAATGGCGGTTTCCTTACGAATTGCCTGATTTCGACAAACCGGTTCCGTGCGGCGAGTACCGGCGCAGGGACATTTGACATGACTGTACAATGGGGTGAAGAGGATACGCCTGGCCATGTGATCAATTACATGGAAGGGCTGCCGTGGGAACGGCCAGATGAATACCGTGAAGCATCCCCTGTATATGGTCTCCATGATGGAATTGAGACTGCTGTTCTGATCCATGCTGGCATGGGCGATCCGCGTGTTCCTGTTTCCCACAGCCGCGCATTGCACAGGGCGTTGTACCGCTATCTCGATGTTCCCTGCGAGCTGGTCATGTATCCGGGGGCAGGGCATTCGCCGACATCGTACCGTCACCGGCTGGCCAAAATGAAATGGGATCATGCCTGGTTTGATGAATACATGAGATGACAGGTTGAAGTGTTGGAAAGAAACGCGAGCCCCGGAGTTGACAATCAGGGCTCGCGTTTTATTTTGGTCTCTTCTGTGACAAAAACCAAATCACTTTAAACAGGCACGTCATAGTAGTTTGACAATTATCTGCAACTGTATTGTAAATGTTTGCGGGAAGTCGAATCGAACATTGAAATCATGTATTTCCATTGGACAGAACTGGAGATGATCATGAAAGTGTATGTTATTTGTGATCTGGAAGGTGTGGCTGGCGTGATTGACCATAAACAACAGTGTCAATGGGATTCCGTGAACGGATGGTACTCGCCCTATCTCAATCATGCTCGGCGATTGGCGACACTTGAACTCAATGCCTTGGTGGAAGGTGTGCTGGAAGCGGGTGCCACGGAAGTGGTCGCATGGGATGGTCATGGTAATTTCCCGGGTGGTCTGGATATTGAGTTGCTGCATCCTGAATGTAAAATGGTCATGGGTGCGGGTGAGGAAGGTCCATTCGGTCTGGATGAGAGTTATGCAGGATTATTCATGCTTGGACTTCATGCGATGGCCGGTACTCCGAAGGCTGTACTGGCGCATTCTTTTCACGGCGGATTGGTCGGGTACTGGGTAAACAGTACACCAGTCGGGGAGATCTGGATGAATTGGTACACTGCCTGCCTGTCAAATGTACCCCTTGTATTTCTCAGTGGTGACAAAGCAGCAACTGAAGAGGCGCAAGCGCTCGTACCGGGTATTGAAGTCGCCATTGTGAAAGAAGGATTGGCAGATGAGGCAGGGGGCCTGGAAGTGCAGCCGGCCATATCCTTGTCACCGGAGAAAGCGCGGGATGTTATCCGATCCACTGCGAGCCGTGCAATGAGCAAAATCGGCATAATACAATCTCATCGGCCTCAACCGCCTTTCCATCTTCGCGCTCGGTTTGTTGAGGAAAGCCTGGCGGAAACGATAGCTGCGCGCAAGGGAGCAAAACGAGTGGATGAGTTTACTGTTGAGATGGAAAATGCAGATCAACCGTGGCTGCTGCTTTAAATTTGCTTGACGAGTTGTTGTGAGGTTTGTAATCAGTTGTCAGAAGAATGACTGAACTCGTCCAGTATTCAGAATCCTTGATCGCGGACTCAAAGTTATTGATTCCACTTTTCCACTGGACAAATTGATGCATCAAAGGATTACGTTCATGTTTCAGGAGGTGAAAATTATGCCAGGAGTTACAGAATGAGAAAATATCGTAAAAAGGAAATGATCCTGGATAAACCGTTCACCAGCCGTTGGTTGTGGAATACTGCACTGGTGATTGCAGGATCGCTGGTTCTCGCATTCGGGTATTCAGTTTTCATCGTGCCATTTGATATCGTACCCGGCGGCGTGTATGGCATCTCGATTGTGTTGCATCAACTGACCGGAATACCGGTCGGTATCGGTGGACTCCTCTTGAACATTCCACTCCTTCTGTTGGGGATGAAACTTCTTGGTTCCAATTTTGGCATTCGTACAATATTTTCCATTATTCTCACGGCAGTCAGCATTGATCTCTTTTTGCATTGGACCCATTCGCAGGCGTTTACCGAGGATATCCTGATTTCTGCGATCTTTGGGGGATTCCTGATCGGTGTAGGGGTGGCGATTGTGTTGCGTGCCAATGCGACTACGGGCGGAACTGCGATCATGGCGCAGGTGCTTTCCAAGTATACCGGGATTTCTGTGGGAAGACTACTTCTCGTTGTAGATGGGTTTGTTGTTCTGGCGGGGATTATCGCATTCAGGGATATTAACCTGGCGCCCTATGCAATCATCACTATCTTTACCATTTCCCGCAGTATTGATGTCATCCTGAACGGTCTCGATTCACGCAGGGTTCTCCTGATTGTATCGGAAAAACATGAAGATATCCGTGACGTGATCCTGAATGACCTGGATCGCGGGGGATCGTATATCCAGGGACGTGGTCTCTACTTTAATGAAGCGGAACGTCAGATCATCCTGTCAGCATTAAGTCAGCGTGAGGCGCTTCATCTCGAGCAGAGCATTCGTGGAATTGATCCGGAAGCGTTTATCATCGCCCTGCAATCCAGCGAAGTGCTCGGACGAGGTCATAAGGCGTTGGGATAGGGAAGAGGATAACCAATGTATTTCCTGCAATCAGAACGATTGGAATTCCGCAAATGGACTGTTGATGATATTGACCTTGCTTTACGATTATGGGGGGATCCGAAGGTTACAAGACTGATTGACACTCGTCCTCAATTGACGCGAGAAGAAGTAGAAGAACGATTGAATCTTGAAATAAAGACAGAACTTGAACATAGTGTTCAATATTGGCCGATGTTTCAACTTGTCGATGAAGAATTTGTCGGGTGTTGCGGACTTCGGCTTTACAAACCTGCCGAAAAAATACTTGAAATTGGCGCCCACATTTGCTCGGAACATTGGAGGAAAGGGTATGGCCTGGAAGCAGCGAAATGTATGATCAAGTACGCATTCGATGTTCAAGATGCTGCAGCACTATTCGCCGGGCATAACCCATCCAATGCTGCTTCCAGAGTTTTACTGACAAAACTGGGATTTGATTATACACACGATGAGTTTTATCCTCCGACCGGTTTGTACCACCCTTCCTACTTACTTACAGTCGAGAAATTTACATCCCTTTTTGATTGACACTTTATCTATTAAGTACAAAAATTTATGTATAACATAAAATAATACTTGATAATCATAAAATTCTTTGCTATACTCTTTCATGGCTATTGTGATTAATCTTGATGTGATGCTCGCAAAAAGGAAGATGAGACTTAACGATCTATCCGAAAAAATCGGGATATCGGTAACCAATCTTTCCTTGTTGAAGACTGGCCGTGTAAAAGGGATACGGTTCAGCACACTCGAAGCGATCTGCAAGGAGTTGGATTGCCAACCCGCAGACATCCTTGAGTACGTGCCCGATTATATCTGATAACGTGAATTGTGCAGAATTGCATATCAATGAACCGTGTAATACCAGGCGCCGGGAGTATTTATGCAGGAGCAGAAGATGGAGAGCAACCGTTATGAGCTTGCCGGATGGTTAACCGTCGCTGCAGTGACTTTAATGGCAGTCACTACAGTCCTTGGCATGCTTCAATCAATGATCGGGTATATATATTTGCTAGTGTTACCGATTATAATCATAGCAACAATTCTGCAGGCTGGATTTTCCGTATATGCGATGATCTGGTTTCGCAGGCTTTTGAATGACAAGTATGGTTTTGCTGATGTAAACGGTTTGATTACAGCTCTGATCGTGGGACAAATTATTTTTGCTGTTATCTCTGTCTATTTCAGGGTAAGTACTGTACCGATTTTCCAGAGGGATTTACACGATACAGAAGCACTAATGGTCCTTCTTCCCGGGCTGATAGCTTTTGTATCAATCGCTGTACCGCTTTCGATTATTGGTATTGTATTTGGTGTTCGTCTGCTTCGGATGGAAGATCCAGTGTTCGGCTACATGAAACCCTTTGCTTACATACAGATTGCAGGTTGTTCGATGATGGTGACTATTGTTTTAATGCCCCTTGGAGGATTAGTGTTGCTGGCGGGCGAGATATTACAAGCCCTTATTTTGATACAGAGTGGGAAATATGAACCAACACCTGAATTTGTGTAAAAGAAACGGTATAAAATGGTAATCCAATAGTGAATGGTTTGGATACCTTAAGAATCATATTCTCAAGATACATATGTTGTTAATCCTTTCAAGGAAATGAAACGTTTATCAAGGATAATGAACTAATCACTATCTGAATAACCTCGAATGATTTTTGAATGATCTTAAACCTTCCAGTCTGTTCTAACCACTTTTTCTCGTGTACTCTCGGATGTTTCTTGGAAGCGATCATCCGGGCGTGTACATTGTTCCGGCATCCATGATGCTACGATTCGGAAAATCCATTTTACCTTAAAGAAATAGCAAGAGTTACCATTGGCAAATAAAGAGAAACCTCCTCTTCAATGGCGTACACAAAGCGCGGGCGAGGAGATCGCAAACAGTATTTCACACGGAATCGGCGCACTGATCGGTGTCGCAGCGCTTGTACTCCTCGTGGTCTTCGCGGCAAAAAACGGTAATGTGTGGGGAGTTGTCAGTTTCAGTATTTTCGGATCAACATTGATCCTTCTGTACACAGCATCAACGTTGTACCATGCCTTCCGTGGTGAGAAAGTCAAACGATTTTTCAAGCTGATGGATCATGCCTCCATTTATTTGCTGATTGCGGGAACCTATACACCAATCATGCTGACTGTCATGCGTGGCGGATGGGGATGGTCTTTGTTCGGAATCATCTGGGGACTGGCCATCCTTGGTGTGTTATTTAAAGTCCTGTTCATTGGCCGTTTTAAGGTAGTCTCAGTACTCATTTACCTGCTCATGGGATGGCTGATCATCATCGCATTCAAACCCATGCTTGCGGCTGTCCCACCGGGATTCATCATGTGGCTGTTCATTGGCGGTGGATGCTACACATTAGGTGTGATTTTTTATGCCTGGCGTACTTTCCCGTTTCACCACATGGTCTGGCACCTGTTTGTTCTCGGCGGAAGTATATCGCATTTTTTCGGTCTGTTATTCTACATCGCCCTGAATTAGTAGTTCTGAACTGAGAATCCAGTTAAACAGGATTTTACTCTATTCCCGTCGATTTATTGTTTTTTCGTGTTTTCTACTGCATCTCCATTACCATATGCATTACATTAGTATTGTATTAGTAACAAGTAGTTGTATCAATTCTTAATCCCATTGGAAAAGTATGGTTAAATTGATTGAAAAACCGACAGTTGTTCCTGCCGCCGGGAATCCGCCCAAAACGATTGAGGAATTTATCGGGCGCGTAAACTCGGGAAATGAGCGTGTGAGTGTCGCACGGATGACGAGTCCAGAGGGATGGGTGGAACCGGCACAAAGTCCAGAGTTTGACGAGTACACGATTGTGGTAAAGGGTGAATTGCATATAAAAACAAAAACTGAGAATTTTGTTGTTAAAGCGGGACAAGCTATAGAAGTACAAGGCGGGCAGTGGGTTCAGTACAGTACACCATCACCGGGTGGAGCAGAGTACATCGCCGTCTGCCAGCCTGCATTCTCACCGGAAACCGTACACCGGGACGAAGATTAAAGAACTCTAAAGAAAAGTGGGGGAAGTATAATGATCAGTAAACGAGTTTTTGTTACAGCAATGCTTATCCTCGGCCTGATGATCTGTATGACATCCACTGGAGTAGCCCAGAGCAAGAAGGGAAAAGGTGGCGGAGATTTTGAGTACAGGAATATGTGGCGGATTGAACTCGGTTTAGTGGCAGGGTTCGGTCTGGACAATCACAAACTGGGTGTGACTGAGGATGATGAGGATATTGAAATCAGTGCCGGGGGCGGTGTCGGTGGAACCTTTGCGATAGGCATGCCTTTGGGGGACTATATCGATATCGGTGTTGGAATTGGATACCAGGTAAGCGAGCTGACCCCGGAAGTAAAAAATGCTGAAGGGAAATTTGAACGTACCTGCTTCCGAACAGATATTGAATACAAAGTCCCTATTTCCAGTATCTTCCGGGTATATTTGGGAGCCGGGTTCGGATATTATATCCCAGGTGATCTGGACCTTGATTTCAGCGAGCTTTACGAAGGTGCGCACAACGTATATTCCTATGATGATGGAATGGGATTCCACATCACATTCGGTTTCGAAAGCTATCGACCATCTTCGTCTATGTTCTGGCGTCTGGGTGTGATCTACAGCAGCGTTACGTACGATCTCAATGCTGTTGAGAGCGACGGTGTTGAGATTCCCATCGAATACTTGTCCAGTGATATTATGGATGAGGTTGGCGAACTGGATGGTGGCGGCTTTGATTTTTACCTGAGCCTGGGATATTATTTCAGATAGACGAACTCTGTTTGAGATTCTGATAGCCATACAAATCACCAGATCGGTGTTTTGTATGGCTTTTTTCTTTGCCGCTGGATACATTAATAAGAAGCGATGGAAAAGAAGTAAATGATTCAATCGCCACTGGCGGCCTGGTTCTACCCGTGGCAATAGTTATAGACGTTGAATTGAGATTGGATATGGATTATTTGATCAGGAAATCCTGCTATCTGGTGTTCCTGTTTCTACTTTCTGAATGCCTTGCGGAACCCGTCCAGAGTGGATCAGGGGTAGAGGTTTCCGAACAGGATTCTACCGGGAATTTCTACAACTGGAAACTTGAGTTGGGTGTCTGTGGCGGATCTGAATTCTTTCGATATGATATAGTGGAAACCCTCGATGAAGAAATGATTACTATCGCTCCGGGTAGTGGCGGAGGTCTTCGCATCAATGGGTTCTACTCTGTACTCCCCTCATTCGATCTTTCAATGTCTGCCGGTTTTACACATATCGAAGCACATCCGCATACAAAGTACTGCGAAGGTCGTTTTAACCAGTATTATGGACGGCTGGGGGGGGAGCTGAATATCCCACTACTCTCTTATATCAGAATCTGTATGGGCGGTGGGATAGCCTGTTTCATTCCGGGTGCGATGGAGTTTGAATTCTCGATCCTGGACCAGGAGAACATATCACTGGAGTATCAACCAAATTTCGGATTGTATCTCAACCTGGGATATGAAGTGCATTTTCCATCAGTCCCTGTCTACATTGAACTCACCTTTGAATATCAATATGTAACCTTCGACATGGAATCCTGCAGGATTGGCCCTGATCGGTACTCTAATCATGATACTCCCGATGTTGTTCGAAAAGAGTTTGACAGGATTAATGGTGCAACAATCGGAGTATTTACCGGGATCGGATATATCTTCCGGTAAAGATTATCTGTATTTATTTTCGGTTCCTCACTATTTTATGTGGGTAATCCCTGATTATTTATTTTCCTGAAGTATTCACTATTCTGAGACACCCTCTGAAGCACGTTGCTACTTGCTATTCATATATACCAGATAACAATGTTACTTCTGTTCTACCCACTTATAACAGCGTGGAACCTTATTTTCTCCACCTGAATAAATCCAATGGGAATTATGCGTTAATGCATGAATGTTAGGGGAATTCTTGCTTGATGATACGCTTTTTACGCGTGTTTCTAATTGTAGTAATAACAGTAGTATAGATATTAATTATTTGTAAAATATGGGAATAATGAAAAGTTCCGGTAAATGGGAAGGTTTTGCGTGAAAAAAGAGAGGCAAACTGTGAGCAATCGCTCAAGAGTTGGTTGAGATTTTCCGATAAACCTAGAGGAAGAGGAGAGAAATCTTCTATTCCCTCGCGTAATATCGTACCGGACGGTATTCCAAAGGCGCAGGAATCCGGTAGTACGGTTGGAGCGCTCTGCCTTGATCCCCTTTGAGGGAGTTCACCCCGAGACGGGGTGAGAGGCGGAGCGTTCGCTTTTTATCCGGTTACTCTTGAGCTTGTGATGTTGCTGCAATATCTATGATGATTTCAGTGTCCTCAACCTGTACAGGGTAGATTGTCAATCCTTTTGTGGCGGGACCGGAAAGAACCTTTCCCTCATAGTCATAGGTAGAGCAACCGACACTACAGCATTTGATTACATTTTCACCGGGTGCGTAATCCACACGACGTCCGCCATGCCCACATTGATTTTTTACTGCATGAAACTTTCCATCATCTCCTTTGAATACAAGGAGTTTCTCACGCAGGGTTTCACCATTGAGACGAATAGAACCGCCCATTTCGTTCAGTTCTGCTGCTTTTTCGAGATTGATCACCAGGTGTCCATCCTGTACATGCCAGCACGATGCATCCAATGGCGGTCTGGTTGCGCATACTCCGAACAGGCGTTGGAAAATATTCCGCTTTAATGATTTCACAGCCATTGTTCTCCCCCAGATTTTCAAATACCGGAAGAATATAAGGAGTAGTACTACTATTTGGCTATGGTTTACAATAAAATACAGACCACTATAATCGAACAATCTCCAGGTATACTTGTACTTTCGCAAATACCCATATAAGTTGTCATACACATTTTCCGATAATTTCTCACTTTGGTGAAAAGATATGATAAACAGCAGATCACACTCAAACATTCCAGATACAAATCGGTCAACAGCAACCATCCTTAGCGAGTTCCTGAAGAGTACTTATTCAGTTCTAAATAGACAACCAGACTCCTTACGTCTCCTGGACCTGGGGTGTGGGATCAGCAATAAATTGGACCGTTATGCCAGTAATCCCGATGTGCTGTATGTTGGTATGGATATAGATATTGAAGCATTGAAAATTGCAAAACAGAGATTTCCAAACCGGTTGTTTATTGTTGCAGACATGAACCATTTGCCATTCGCCAACGCATCCTTTAACTCTGTGTTCGGATGCAGTGTTTTGCAATATGTGGACTATCACGTGGTTTTTAATAAGGTGATGGATCTACTGCAGGCAGAGGGGACAGGTATTTTTTTCGTTAATCGGAAGTATAATCCGGTTGCATTGCTGATTCGAATGTGGTACTCGCTTCCGGGGAACGGGTACAAACAATTTTTTCAACCTGTTTGCTATTTTAAACATGATGATTTGCAGCATCTACATAAACAGTATCACAGATCGTTTATGTATTCACGGCATATATTTACCCCGTTTCTTCACGCTATTGCGGAGATTAGCAGTCAAAAAACAGGATATGAGTTGTTTTCGGATCATCTGTACAATCTGCTGAACCACTTTGAACGATTTTTAATGAGAGTAGTTCCGGTAAGTGGTCATCTGTGCTGGATGTCATTTATAGCAGTTCGGAAAGAACAATAAAGTCTTACAAGGTACTATTTCGTCAAATACATTTGAGTGTTCAGTTATCTGAATCTTCCACGGGCTTATCCGATGTCACCAGGAGTTGTTCCAGCTCTTCAGCACGTACGTGCCGTCCGCTTTCAGTGATACGTTTCTGTTCTTCCACGAAAAGTCGTATCTGGTTGTTGCGGACATAAATCATGAAAAAGGTGAGTATCAGCAGGAACAGAACGGCCTGTGACAGAAGGACAAATGCATCAATTCCACGAGCCTGCTTTAATGCAAGAGCTGGTAACCCCAATTGGAGGGTGACCACCCAGATCACGAGGACAGAAGTATACCGTCCTATACCCAGGGCTGCCAGCCGATGATGGAAGTGATCTCTTCCTGCAAATGCGAGCCATTCGCCGAATGTTTTCACCTGACCGGTGCCAAAACGGATGATAGTAGTAAGCGTCATGTCGAAAATGGGGACACCGAACAGGAGGATTGGCACTGCCAGAGCAGCCACATTATCTTCCGCCCAATCACCGACCAGAGCGGTTGCCGCGAGGGTGAATCCAAGGAAGGTTGCACCATTGTCGCCCAGGAAAATCAAGGCATTTCGCCTGCGTGAGAAGTTGTACGGCAGAAACCCCATGCAGGCGCCCATAAGCGCCAGGGAGATAATGGTGAAATACATCTGGTTATTCTGAAGTGATACGATTGCAAGCAATCCTGCGATGATCATGCTTATCCCGACTGCGAGACCATCCATCCCGTCAAGAAAGTTCACCGCATTGGTAATTCCAATCACCCACATGGCGGTGATAATCCACTCGCCGCCCATGCCCCACCAGGTGTCCGGCAGAAAAGTAACATGGACTTTGAAAATAATCAGGATCGCAACTGCAATCACCTGCACGAGTAGTTTCAGCTTTGCCGGGAGTTCCCAACGATCATCAAGGGCGCCAACAATCCAGATAAGCAGTGCTGCAATGCCAACACCTTTCATTTCAAGGGAGTAGCTGTAAGTGAACAGAAGGGTTAGACCGAATGCTCCGATAATCGCACCGCCACCGGTGACGGGGGTAGGATGTGCATGTGCTTTACGGCCCTTCGGTATATCGAGCCATCCCGTAAGAAATGCGCCACGGATAGCTAAAGGAGTGAGGAAACTACCTAACGCCCAGGCGAATAACGGTACATACAACCACAGGAAACTATGTTTTGCACTCTCCCAGAAATAAGGGAGTACAATCAACACCACCAGGGTCAGTGCCGGCAGGATCATGCGTTTGCGGGTCATGCCTAACGGCGGCCCCAGACGTTTGGCTTCCGGCAACGACAGGTTGTCATCATCAAGATTCGAATGCCCGGGTGATGCATCCATGATTGTCCCCAGCGAAATGTTACATGGACAGGAAATAACGTGTTGGCATAAAAGCTTCCGCATATCGTTTGTACACTTCAATCCCTCGGCGGATGGCGGAAGCGCGCGCAATATCCGTGATTGGTAATCCTTCAATATTTGTACGGGCAACCTGAGAAAAATGAATCTCAAGAAGTTCTATTTTACGGGTAATAGTCTGCTCAATATTACTGTAAACCTTCGGCATAAAATGCTGAGTGGTCGGGCTTTCATAAAACAGAAAATTGGGCACACGTCGGGCCGCAGACTGTGCTCCGCCCGCGATGGCGCGATGGTCCTGGTGTGTGTCATCAAAATAGTGCGCAAAAACAATATCAGGCTTGCAGATTGCCAGGGCGCCTTCAATACTCTGGATCAGTTCGATGCCATGAGGAATTTCACAATCAATGAAATTTCCCCAGAAGAGTTTTTTCACTCCAATTCTTTCTGCAGCGCGTTCCGCTTCCCGTACGCGGGTTTCCGTATTTCCCCCACGATCACCTTTGGTCGCTATATACAGAAATATTTCAGCGCCTTTGTCCGAGAGGCTTAAAAGTGTACCTCCACATCCGATTTCAATATCATCGGGATGTGCGCCCAACGCGAGTACCTTTGTATTTGAAAAATCGTTCACTATATTCTCCTACTGATACAGTTTGAAGTGAGGAGCTACATATGTATCGTATCCGTCCGGACCGGTGTTTAATAACAGATCAATAGATCCCATATGAGGAATAAACTCACCGTGCAGTTGCGGGTAAGAGACCGGGATCACATCCTGGAAAAGAACTTTGATGTCAGCAGCTTCAAAGAGAGCCAGATTCATATAGTTTTTTCCACCGCTCCCCGCCAGGTACGTATCCGCGCCCAGTTGTTTTCCAATGGCGATAATACGTTCATTCGGATCTTCGGGAAGGGATAGAAATGACATTTGTGTTCGTATATCAGTCGATATATGGAACGATTCTACAAAAAACTCCGTTGTACGCATTGTCAAATCACTTAAACAGTCAAATTCTTCGTCAATGATATCTGCGAAAGAATCAAGGTATTCCTGGTGGACGGATTTGGAGTAGAATCTGCGTATTGTTTCAATATGTTTCTTTTGCCACCCGGCGGAATAGTCAATGCGCATTTCCCTGATTTTCGATTTGTATTCGCCTTTCACCGGAATGGTAAGCCATTGCGCGCCGTTGGGACCTTTTACCTTGTTACGATTCTGGTAATCTCGTTTGGTGTACTGGACATCTTCAAGAAAGACAAAAGCATCTGACAGAGCTACTTTTGCGAGGTAGCCCGGATAAGGAAGATAATGGGGTTGATGGACAGAGTAGATCATTAGTAAACCTCTGGATCATAATGCAATGTAAACTGGAATATTAAAAGGTACAATTATTGTCACAGCCAGGTTCTGTTTTTCTTTCTACGACCACATTTTAACAGGAAAAATACCTGCTGATTACCAATCCCGCTTCAAAAAAGAAAACCTATAATGTTCTCTTGAAGAACGCAATAGGTTTTTCGGAATTTTCGGATTATTTATGACTGCGTAACTCCGCTTTTACGCGGCGTGTGCATAACGATTTTGGATTTCGGAAAAAGGACGGTGGATCACCTTCATTTTTTTTGCGTCTATTTGGACTTCCATACCACCAGGTCCGGTCCGAAGAAGCCCGGTAAAGGGCATACGTTTGATCAACCGCAAGAATGGTTCGGGGTAACTTCCGCCTCCTGCCCAGTGAATTTCGATACCATCCTGATGTGTACTGCGCGGGATGTGGAAATGTCCACCGAGCATAACCGCCTGCCGTCCGCTTGCCCACACATTTCCCATGATATCATTCGCCATCAGCCATTCTATCGCACGTACCGTATTGTGGGTCACGATGAGGATATTGCCCGGCATTTTTGATGCTTCTGTAACCGAATCCAGCATTTTCCTGTTCTGTGAGGCAATCAAGCTGTCGTTACCGTTCTCTTTGGCGAGAAAAGCAAGTTCGGAATCGATGGCGACGATGGTTGTCCCTTCAAATTGCTCAAAACCGAAGGATTCGCGGTTGATGGGACGGTCGAACAGCTTGTGACGCAACTCCAACAGGTCGGCATAGCTGGATGGAAGTGGATTGTAACCATGTCCCAGTTCATGGTTGCCATTGACGGTCAGCAACTTCGATTCTCCGAAAGTCGCCAACTGGTCAGTCCAGATTTTTTCTGCTGCTTCGAGACGGTCTTCATGACGACTGAGCGGCAGGGCGAGATCCCCGCCGTTTATTAACAGAGAGAAATCATCCGCATATGTGTCCAGCCAGTTATAAGCTCGTTGCGTGACTACATGCGCCTCACAACGGAGGTGCTCTTCAAAACGATCCACCATGGTGTTGCCGATTCCGTTCAACCATCGAAGGCTCCGGCGCATTTCCGGGCGTAACGCTTCTTTCGGACCAACAGGTAAGTGTAAATCACTGATATACAAAAGGTTCAATGTGTCCCTCAACATGATGTGGTTTCTGCCAGAGTATAAAATGACAGGAGCTAAAATTCAAATGTTGTCATGTATTCCACTGGTTTTTCCCGAGACTCTTGAGGCGGTACCTGGAGGAAGAATGTCTCAATTTGGGATTTCTGAGAACAGTAGCAAATCGGATGCCGGAAATGTTGCGAAAACAGGAGGTTGAGAGGGAAGACGTGTCGTTGCGAGGTTTTCCGCACGCAGTTGTTTTTTGGGCGGAAAACCGAAGCAATCTTCTTCCAAATCCGTACTGTCTTTAGTATGTATCCCGGACGCAGAAAACCGGTCCGGGTATATCTATGCTCCCACGTTAGCAATAATATGAAGCATCGAATCGCAAAATTATTCCCGGACCGGTTTTCTGCGTCTGGGATACATACTCTTCAAACAGAGTGTCACGCAACTATAACAAGTTTGCCGCGTCGTCCTGCGGAACAGCAACAACTCGGCAGACATTCCATTACGATACAATTTTCTTGTCACGTGAAAGAGCAGAGATTGAACCATCTCATTTATTCGACTTGTGATGTATCCACTTCCGTTGTATCCGTTTCCACCCCATCTTCTTCGAATTCCGGGAGTTCATCGAAGTCTAGAGGGGGGAGGTCCTCTACCAGGGAATCGGCCTCAGTGGCGGTTGAGTCCGCTGCTTCGGAGGTGCGTACGGGTCGCGAGAACGCCGGTTGGGCGGCAACTCCCTGGGGACGGTAGGGACGGTCATGCGTGGGCATTGCGGGAAGTCGACGCAAGAGTAGACGTCGTGAGCCATCTTCACCTTCGTCCGGCGCTTCCTGATGCAACCGTTGGTCACCGGCCTGCTCCAGCAGGTCAGGACGGAACAATGCCGCTTCCGATTCAAAGATCGGACGGACATCGCTACGCACACGGCTCAACCATTCTTCGACGGCGAGATTGGCGGATTCGATAAAAGAATCGACACGGTTGTCGTCACGTTCGACTTCGATAGGGTAGGTCCACTGGTAGATGATGGTCTTTTCGTAGGTGGCGGGTTCGATGCGGATCAGGGTAAGGGTGATTTCTAAAACCGCCTTGTACTGGTTACGGATATTGACAGCATAGAGTTTATTCAGACGGCCATACACTTCGTGTGTGGGGATGATACCCGTTTCGGTCTGCAGGATTCCGCCTGCGAAGAGGTTCCATTCCTGCAAGTTTTCCGCAAGGGCATCGCTGAGCATTTTTTCCGGTGACACAATCCAGCGATGATAGAAATAATAATCCATCCGTTGCGGCCCGGCCCGGAACAGGATCCGTTCCCCGCGTTGTTGAGCATTCGCCTGGAACGGTATGATTTGCAAGGTTAATGGTAATGTTGTGTCGGCTGTGGATGTGACCGGGGTGGCGTCGAGTGAATACCGCACCACCTGCAATTCATCCCGAGGGATGGATACACAACCCATG
Organism: bacterium; assembly: GCA_963674515.2. GTDB lineage: Bacteria > Electryoneota > Electryoneia > Electryoneales > Electryoneaceae. The sequence continues at coordinate 98,773 of CAXXQY010000034.1, read as the reverse complement.
AGCATGGCACTCACAACACAAATCATTAGTACACGCACGCAGGTTCGCATGATCAATCCTACCTTTCCCGGGGTGGAGGAGCCGAATACAGAATATTGGACGGATAACTTTCCATTGATATAATCAGGGCATTCAGTTGATCGATTGCTGAATTCAGTTCATAGATGGTCGTATTCAAATTGTTCAGTGTCTGCAAGCTGGCATATTGTGAACGTTGGATGAAATGCTGGCTGGATTCCATAAGTGCATCCATGTTCGTAGCCAGTGTGTCCGTGCGCTGGTCCAGCGCAATTCCTTCCACCTGGGAATCCAGTTCCTCCAGGATGCTGTAAAAGTGAACCGAACCTTCCTGGAGATTGGTAATAATTGAATCGATCTTGGTATTCTGCCGTTGAATTTCCAGGGAGGAAATGTCCGCAATGATATTATCCAGATGCCCAATGGTATTGTCGAGGTTTACCAGCCAGTCGGTGAAGACGGGGGATGTGATAATACTGTCCGCGGAAATAAATGCGGTTTCTGCACGCGCCATAAACTGCGAGGTTGCTTCCATGGTTTCAGTGCTGGTGTCGAGGAAACGGTTCAGCCGGAAGGAAATCCCTTCAGTATCAACAGCAACCAGTTTATCATAGATTTCGTTCAGGGCCTGTTCGATCATTTCGAATCCACCCGGTTGGCTATGAATCACGGGGTGTGGAGGAGTAAAAGAATACTCAGGGTGCAGGTCCCTGCGTTCCTGGCCGACGTAGTCCATCTCAATGTAACGCAAGCCTGTGATTCCGGTGAGACCCAGCTTGGTGCGCATGGAATCGCCGATGGCGAACTCCGGATCGAGGTGCATGGTCACTTCGATGAGATAGTTATCCGGAGCCACCTGAATTTTGGCGACTTTTCCCACCGATACGCCACGGAATTTGACATCCGAATCGACATTCAACCCTTGCACGGAGACATCAAAATAGGTGACATAGGTGTTTTTTTCCGCGAACCAGTCATAGATGCCAAGCCAGACCAGTGTCACAATCGCAATGGAGACTCCGAAAAGGACAAATGCACCTACATAAAATGCCCTGGTACGTTTCGCCATTTATTTACCCGGTTAGTTCTCTATCAACGGAATATAGATGTTTTCCCATTTGCTGTAAAGGAGCCACAGTCAGGGTGTTATATCTTTATTAGAATAGCTCTCATTTGTTTTGAACCCGATTGCCCGTTCCTGCGGTACGAAGCAATTAAGCCACCTAGTGTATTATATTTGACACCTGACCTTGAAAAGCAGGTCAGGCCACCCCGTATACGTCTTTGCGTGGATGGCTGCATGCAGTTGTCATTTTTTTGCAGCCGACGAAGCAATCTACTTCCTGTTTAAGATCTTGATAATAAAGTTGTTGCATGCCCATAGAAGATTGCTTCACTATTTTGCTGAAATGACACGGATTCGCAAAATAGTTCGCAACGACGTGATTGCCATACCTTTACAACATTACGTATGCACCGCTTCCCGCAGGAAAAACGCCTTTACCAGCGGATGATCACTCGTGTCCCTCATTTCCGTTGGTTTACCCTCTGCGATGATCGAATGGGACTCACGGTCCAGCATGATCGCGCGTTGAGCGATAGCATAGATACTCTGCAATTCATGGGTGACGACAATCATTGTTGTTTTCAGAGTCGCGTTCATTTTTATAATCAAATTATCAAGTTCAGCGGATGTGATTGGATCGAGCCCGGCGGACGGCTCATCGAAAAACAGGATTTCCGGATCGAGGGCAATGGCGCGCGCCAGGCCGCCACGCTTTTGCATACCTCCGCTTAACTCTGAGGGCATCAGGTCTTCTTTTCCACCAAGAGCGACCATGGACAATTTCAATTTTACCAGTTCATCTATCAGTTCATCCGAAAGATTTGTTGATTCTTTAAGGGGCAAAGCGACATTTTCGCCAAGTGTCATTGATTTCAATAACGCCCCGGATTGGAACAGGACACCAAATCCCCGTTGAACATCTTCCAACTCTTTTTCCGAAGCATCCACAATATCAACATCATTGTAATAGATATGCCCGCCTTGAGGTTTTCGCAGGCCGAGCAGGTGCCTGAGCAGGGTGGTTTTCCCGCAACCGCTGCCGCCAAGGATGACAAAAATCTCACTACGGTTCACATCAAATGAGATATTGTCCAGGACGAGGTTGTCCCCGAACTGGACAGTTAAATTCCGTACTTTGATAACGGGTTCTTTTTCCATTGACTATCCTATTCCCAGGTAATGGAAGAGAACAACAAACACCGAATCTGCGACCACAATCAGGAAAATACCGCTGACCACGGATGCGGTAGTGCTTGTCCCTACGCCCAACGCTCCGCCATGAGTCGCCATGCCCCTGTAACAACCGACACCGGCGATCAGGATACCGAAAAAGAAAGATTTCATCACACCCGAGAAAACATCCCACACACCAATCGCTTTTCCCAACTGTTGCAGGAACGCCATGGGGGTGAGGTCAAGGCTGGCAATGGCGATTACAATACCACCGATGATCCCGAACACATCTGCGAACAGGGTCAGCAAAGGTAGTGTGAGCATAACGGCCAGGATTCTCGGCATTACCAGGTAATCCAGGGGTTTTACCCCCATGACCGTGAGCGCATCGACCTCGTCCGAAATCTTCATTGTGCCGATTTCTGCGGCAAATGCGGACCCGGACCGTCCGGTGAGCAGGATGGCGGCGATCAATGGACCAAGTTCACGGGTAACGCCTATCCCGATCAGGTTGGCGATGAAGATATTAGCACCGAATTGTCGTAACTGGATAGCGGATGAAAAGGCGATCACGAGCCCCACAAGGGCGCTCATCAAGGCGACAATCGGCAATGCCTCGGCACCTGTCCGTTGCACAAGTGTGATCACTTCGCCCCACCGGATTTTCTGAGGATGACGCATGCTCCAGATCATGGATATGGTGACACGTCCAATGAACTGTAGCATTCCCGACATTTCAAAATGATGATGAAGGAGATAGTCGCCGATACGTTCTACAAACCCCAGTTTTGGTCCAAGCAAGGTACTCGCTTCCGGTTTTTCAGGGCCAGAAAGATCAAGAAGGGTTTGAGTAGTGAGGTCTATAGATTTGAATTCAAGATTGATATTATTGCGTTTGGCAGTATGCTGCAGGCTTCGAAGAAGACCGGATAGAGAAGAATCTTTTGCCTTGCACTCGGCGAAATCGATTTTAACCAAGGTGTATGAAGAATCATCCAGATGAGATTCGAGGGTATGCTGTAGCCGTGAAACATTTTTGAAATTGATGGTTCCATCAAGAGACAGCAGCAAAACATTGTTTTCCCCTGTCTCTGATTTGACGGAATAAGAGACAGTCTCTTCCTGTTCATGTTTCATGCTGGAAGTGGTCTCCAAGATGCGGTTGTATCCAATGCCGATAATCCTGTCAATGTACTACGTATCAGATTGTTCAGCAACCAAAGTGGAAACAGGAAATACGATTCTTGCCGATGTTCTGGAGTAAAAAACGCGGAACCAGTGATTCCGCGTTACGAAAAACTCTAAAACATTCTCTATCCGTAAATCGTATCCACTTTTTTAGTCAAATAATTGACCAGGTAGGATGGATTCAACGGTTCACCTGTCGCTTTTTTAATCAAATCACGTGCAAGGTAAGTTTGACCGTGCAGGTGAACATTTTTACGTAACCAGTGCAGCAGGGGAGTGAATTTTCCCTCGCTGAACAGTGAAAGCAGATTGCCGCCAAGGTCTTTTTCTGCTTTGGCGAAGAGCTGTGCTGCATACAGATTTCCAAGAGTATAGGTCGGAAAATATCCGATCAGACCATAACTCCAGTGGATATCCTGAAGGCAGCCATTCAGATCGTCAGGAACATCCACACCCAGGTATTCCTTGTATTTCTGGTTCCATATCTCCGGGATGTCGCTTACTTTCAGATCGTCATTCAGAAGCGCAATTTCAATCTCTGTGCGAATGAAGACGTGGATGTTGTATGTAAGCTCATCGGCTTCTGTACGGATCAGGGAAGGCGCGAAGGCATTCACGGCACGGTAAAAATCAACCTGGTTGACATCTTCCAGCGCATTAAATGTCTGTTTGGCTTTCGGATACCAGTATTCCCAGAAAGTGCTGCTTCTGCCGACAAGATTTTCCCACATCCTGGACTGAGACTCATGGATTCCCAGTGAAGTATACGTACCTCGCGGAGTACCGAAGTGTTCCGTATCCAGGTTCTGCTCGTACATCCCGTGACCGGCTTCATGGAGTACAGAGTAAAAGTTGGAACCGAAGTTTTCTGCACTTCTGCGGGTGGTGATGCGAGTATCGTTTGGACCTAACGTTGTGCAGAAAGGATGTTCAGTGCCATCCAACCGTCCGCGTTCAAAATCATAACCGAACCTGCTGACGACATCTTTTACAAACAGTATCTGCAACTCGAACGGATAGTTACGCTGCAGGAAAGAAATATCGGGTTTGTTATTCGAATCAGCGACCCGCTGTACGAGGGGAACCAGTTTTTCTTTAAAGTCGCTGAAAATGCTCAGAACTTCGGCACAAGTAATCCCCTGTTCATATTCTTCAATCAGGGCGTCATAAGGGTTGGATTCATACCCATAACAATCTGCGATCTGCCTGCTGATGGCGAACATCTTTTCCAGATTTGGTTGCAGGGTTGTAAAAGTGTTTTCCTTGCGGGCCTGCAGCCAGGCCTGGTGCGCTGCCGACTGGATTTTGCTTTTTTCCTGGACAAGACTGGTGGGAAGTTTACTCGCGCGATCGAACAACCTTTTCCATTCGCGGATATTGGTCTTTTCAGGACTTTCGGGATCGAGTGATTTTGTTTCCTCTTCCGCTTTTTCCAACAGATCCGGAATTTTCGGATCAGTCAATTGTTCATGCTGCAAACCTGCAAGCAGAGAAAGTTGATCACTCCTGTATTCTGCCGCTTTCGCTGGCATCATTACCTTCTCATCCCAATCGAGCAGAGAGAGAATCGTATCATACAACGCTACCTTCTTCATATGATCTTTCAGCTCTTCATAAACTTTGTACGACATAATACTATCCTCCGTGTGGTAAGCAGTTTTTCAACAATTTCTGGTTATTCTGATGTCCTGATATGATGAAAGCATGGGATTTACACTCGCAGGTGAAAATTCTTTAATGGCGAACTGAACTTTTATGGTTTGCATTATATACATGAATGTTGTTTCCATTAATCAGGAATAAAAAATCAGTTTTGTTCTAATAAATGGCACTATCAATTTGGGAGACTGTTCCATTAAATGCAAGCACGTCGATAACATTTTAAATCACAAATAAGCCATCCTGAATAAACAGGATGGCTCTCAGGTAAACTTTTCAATTTATAGATTAATCAAGCAATGGTGCACGGTCTATGCAGTTCAGGTCTTCGAACGCTTCCTTCAGCCTGCTGACAAATACTTCCTCACAGCTACGCAGCCATTTACGAGGATCATAGTACTTCTTATTGGGTAAATCATCACCTTCAGGGTTGCCGATCTGAGTCTGCAGATACCCTTCGAACTTCTTATAGTAGGCAGTCATTCCCTGGGTGAAGGCCCACTGCGTGTCAGTGTCGATATTCATCTTGATGACACCGTAGGAAATCGCTTCACGGATCTCTTCACGGGAGGATCCTGAGCCGCCATGAAACACAAATGATGCCGGTTTCGGTCCGGTACCGAATTTCTTTACGATGTAATCCTGGCAGTTTTTCAGGATAATCGGCTGCAGTTTCACATTGCCCGGTTTATAAACGCCGTGAACATTCCCGAAGGCTGCAGCGATGGTGAACCGGTTACTGATCGCACTCATCTTTTCGTATGCCAGAGCAACATCTTCCGGTTGTGTATACAATCGTGAACTGTCCACTCCGGTGTTATCTACGCCGTCTTCTTCCCCGCCGGTGACTCCCAGTTCGATCTCCAGTGTCATGCCCATTTTTGCCATTCTTTCGAAGACTTTTGTGGACATCGCAAGGTTATCCTCGAGTGGTTCGGCTGAGAAGTCCAGCATGTGCGAGCTGTATAATGGATTTCCATACTGTGCATAGTATTTCTCATTCTCTTTCACGAGCCCTTCCACCCAGGCCAGTTTCGACTTGGAGCAATGGTCCGTATGAAGGATCACATATACACCATATTGTTCCGCCAGGCGGTTTACATGATAGGCTGCGACAACTGACCCGGATACAGATGCCTGCATCTGATCGTTCGGGATTGTTTTTCCGGCATAGAACTGCGCCCCGCTGCTGGACTGCTGAATGATAATCGGCGAATTCACTTCCCGGGCGGTCTCCATCGCAGCGTTGAGGGTGTTTGAGCTGACGATATTGACAGCGGGAAGAGCAAACTCATGCTCCTTGGCGATGGCAAATACTTCCTGAACCTTTTCCCCCGTGACAAGACCACCTTTCTGGCCAGCCATGGTATACCTCCACAGTAGATGTGAAACGGTTGTGAACAAAGTCGGCAAACCCGATCGAAACGCCAAGTTTGCCTATTCTTACATGCAAGGTACATAATTCAATCGAATAGAGCGAGTAAAAACCAAATATGGATTCTTTTTCTCAACAGAAGTATAACATGTGATACCGGGAGGACTATCGTAAAAATCTTGAATATTTGTTACTTTGATCAAGTTTGCAGTGTGCAATGCGCATAAATTATATACTCTTACATCGATATGATATTGTGTGAATGAATCCTTCATTAAGTCTGATCCTTGAAACTGGAAATGATACCATGAGGTGTGTGCCTGTCCTGATTCAAGTCTTTCTGTTACTGTTCAGTAGAAATATATCTGTTCAGGATAGCTTGCATGCGACTCTGACTATTACGATAAAAAACTATTCTTATTAAGCGAATAGTGACTATGTCATTATCCATGAATAAGGTTGAATTCCCTCAGTTTAGATGGTCTGGTTCCTATTTTGCATCTGGTCAGTATTACATACAGATAGAATCAGACAAGTATTCAAACCGTGTACTTTACACAACATTGATCAGGTAACCTGTGACATTCGGATGCACATTGAAGATCACAATATTCTCAGGAGAAACAACATGGAACGGAATAGAATCTGGATTTTTGCGATAGTGCTTGCAGGTTCCGTCACCTTCTCGTCGGTGCGAGCGCAGGACAGTCTGAATGTGACCATGCTGGGATCGTTATATCATAACTGGGACAGATCACTTGATGTTGTCGTCCAGAATTCGTATGCGTATGTGGCTTCGACTTCTGCCGGGTTGCGAATCATGGACATTTCTGATCCTTACAATCCCTTTGAAACCGGGTACTACTACCTTGACAACGCCAGTGCAATGGACCTGGAAGTCAGGGATGAGCTGATCTACATCGCCAGTACGAGCGGGTTATGCATAGTTGACATATCTGATGCGGCGAATCCTGTCCTTGTTGGAGAAATGGAAGTCGATCATTCAACCGAAGGAATAGCAGTCGAAGGGAATTACGCCTATCTCGCGGCCGGGCCGCTAGGGCTTGTCATTGCTGATATCTCCGATCCGACCTCACCTGTTTATCTCGATGATATCAACACCCCGGAACGGGCAGTGAATGTAGATATCTGGGATAATCATGCCTATGTCGCTGATTATGATGGCGGAATCCGCGTAATCGATGTCTCCGATCCATCGGATCCATCCAATGTTACCGGATGGATCAGGGATGGTGTCTGTAATATTCAGGTGGTGGATGACATCGCCTTCGCGACGATTAACAACGGTGGTTTGTACCTTGTTGATGTTTCAGATCCAACCTCATTGCATACGATCAGTTATCTCGCCCTGCCGCATTCTACCCTCGATGTGGAGATAGCCGGCAATTATGCCTATCTCGCCAATCAATATGAAGGATTATTTGTCGTCGATATTACAAATCCGGGAGATCCGGAAGTGGTCGGCGAGTACGCTGCCGGTTATACATATTTCAGCGGTGTATGTGTTGACGGGACAACTGCATTTACGACGGATCAATATTTCGGAATGCGTACGATCAATATTAATGATCCGACCGATCCGGTTGAAATGGCAAACTACTATACACTTGGATGGTTGCAGGATTGTGATGTTTACGGAGACCTGGTATTCTTGAGTTCTTTTGATTCAGGGATCAGGATCGTGGATTGTTCCGATTACTCCATGCCGGAGGAGATCGGGTTTATCGAGACGGAAACTGAATATAACATGCAGGTGATTAACGGCGACTATATGTACTTAATCAATAGTTTTCCCGGCATACGGGTGCTGAATATCTCCGATCCGTTAAATTCATTCCAGGTTGGCACACTGACCATGTTTGCATCCATTACGCAGATGAGGATTTTCGACAATGTTCTTTATATAACGGAAAGTTCCGGTGATCTTTACGTCATTCCAGTTGATGTTCCCTCGAATCTTGAGATTCTCAGCGACATTGATACCGGTATGTCGGCATCAAGTGTCTGGGTACAGGGAATATATGCTTATATCGCTTCCAGCACGGACGGGCTTGTGATTGTCGATTTGTTTGATCCGGCGCAACCGACCATCGCATCGACGCTGGAAACCTCAGGGACACCGTATGACGTGCTGGTCGTTGGAAATTACGCATATGTAGCGAATGGAAACCGTGGTCTGATGGTAGTCGATGTGTCCGATCCTGCGGTACCGTTTATCGTTGATGAAATCGACACGGAAGAACGAGCGGTGCATTTGTCCCGGGAACAGGAATTCCTGTTTCTTGCCAACCGTTTAGGTGGATTACATGTGTACAATATAGAAGCGCCGGATTCGGTGGAGCTGGTGGGGTACTACGATACTCCCGGGCATGCAGTGAACGTGGTTACTGACGGCATGATCGCTTTTGTCGCCGACCAATACCATTTCGAGATTTTTGACTGTACGGATGTGGATGACGTTGATGAGATTTTATCCGATGCGCTTCCTTCGCAATTCATGGTGTCATCGGTATGGCCGAATCCGTTTAATGCAAGAATGAATATTGATATCGACCTTCCTGTTTTGACGGATTTGCGGGTGATAGCTTTCAATTCACTTGGCCGTACAGTACAGGTCATGGCCTACGATAAATATGCAGCAGGTACTCACAGGTTTGTGTTTGACGGTGCCTCGCTGGCGAGCGGGACGTATTTCATTCGTTTGGAGATTCCGGGGGAGGTTCTGGAGACACGACAGGCGGTTTTGGTGAAGTGATAACACTTTCTGGTAATACAACATAACGCCGATGGGAGTTTTCAAACATTCTATGATAACTTTCAAGGGTAGGGCGGGCGTCCCTGCCCGCCTATCGGGTTGAAAACGCGATTAATAACAACGGGTTGAATGTCGCTATCGCGCCATTGGCGGGCGACGCCCGCCCTACCCTATGGGACAGGATTTATAAAGGTAAAACAGATTACGTATTGACCTATTCAGTAGACCCTACTCAAACCCCATCTCATATTTAACTTTCTTCACATTCTCCCCGGAAGTCATCATTTTTAACAAGTTGAAGGCAACATCCAAGGCTGTGGCGGGGCCGGTGGATGTGATGATATTTTGATCGACAACAATCCGTTCATCGAGCACATTTACATCAAATTCTGCAAGCTGTTTCCGTCGGTGACCGTTGTTCAGATGATAAGTGGTGGCGTTGCGTCCTTTCAACACACCACTTTTTCCAATGGGCAATGCACCGACACATACTGCGGCGATGGGTTTCCCGGCTGCATTAAAATCGCGGATCAGTTGCAGGAACCGTTCATTATAAGCGTCTTCATAGAATCCATGTTCTTCGAATCCACCGGGTATTGCCAAACCGTCAAATTCAGCTATGTCAAGATCGTTAAGCAGGGATTGCGGTTTTACCTGGAAGTTCCATGTACATTGGATCAAGTCACGCAATCCGACGGTGGTTACCTGGACCGGTTCATACCCGACTTCCCGGCTCCATCCGAAAACATCAGTGAACACGCCAGCTTCCAATTCTTCGAAACCCTGGGCGAGGAAAAGTAGCAGCTTCTTCATGTTAATTCCTTAAAAAATACAAGTTGACTGATACAATCTGCACAATGAAAATATGCAAATGGAACTCTTGTGATGAAATAGTATCTTCGAATACCATGATATGATCAAGGTTTATTATCCCCAGATGACTCCTGTTATCTTATATGCATAATTTGCGTCACTACAGTGAGCGTTGTACTTTAAGACATTAGTGATTCTATCCAGTGAATCTCTCATTAGCGTGGAGTTGAGAATGACTTACCTCGGAGTCGGATCATGGGAGTGAGGATGAGAGTCATTGGAACCATTCTACCTTTCGTCATCATTATCTCCCTGTTCAGCGCATGCAATTGGGATCCGGACCGCGATAATCCATCCGATCCAGGGTCAGGATACTGGAGTTCAACACTGCCGGTTGAAGTGGAAGTAAAACGTTTCCCTCCCATATCAGAGGCCATTCCCGGCGCAGAATTTGTTGTGGAATCGGACAATATTTACGCGGTTTCGGATGAAGATGGACTTATTTCTTTAAACGCTTCTGTGGGATGGCTGCATTACCATGTTCAATGTGAAGGATTTGGTACTGTCATCGACAGCTATGAAGTGAAAATTGGCGGCGAAAATTTTATCGAGATCATGATGAACGGTTTGCCGAGAATCGACAGTGTTTCGGTTACGTCGGGCATGTTCAACATAGATACGGATACCAGGGATTTTTCCTATACAATTAAAGCGTATGTGGATGATTCGGATGGTATCAACAATATTAATGTGGTTCGTTACACAGATTCCTTCGGTAGAATCGATACATTGAATCTGCATAATATTACAACTCGAGAGTTTCGGGACTCACTGTATTGGCAGTTGTACACTGCTTCCGACAGCTTGAGAAGACGTGTAGGTGAGACTATTGAAGTAAAAGTTTTTGACGATTATGGTGATTCTGCAGTGGCATATGGAACCTATTATGAGTTTTTCTATTACCCTGAATTGGCCCTGGACCTTGGTGATGCACAGGATATTGAGATTAATCGGAAAGAAAAGGAGTTTACGTGGGAACTTTCCGATGTAGATTTTTCACCAATCCATTATAACTTTATCATCCAGCAGAATGACGGTACAATTATTTACGGGCCAGTTCATCTGGTGGGAGAAACGGTTCATGTGGCGGATGTGGAATGGACACCATCCGAAACTACTTTTGAATGGGTGATGTATATGTACCATCCAACGGGGAGTTGGGTTGGAGTAAATGTGGACTTTGGTTTTAGCGACGAGACTTCCTATTGATTTGAATCGGAAGATGACTAACGGGAAAGCGTGGACGGCATGAGCGACGAAATTCAAGATCAGGCAACAGACGGAAAAGTGACCCTCGAAGGATCTTTTCCGGCATCGGAATCGGGAATAACCCAGGAAAGCCTGCAGGCATTGCTGAACATCAGCCATATCCTGGGGAGCATCCTTGAAGGTCCGGCTCTTTTGCGCAAAATCCTTGAGATAGCAGTTGAGACAGTGAATGCGGAACGAGGTTTCCTTGTTTTAATTGAAGACGGCAAGGATTTTGATGTTGCTGCAAGCCACAATTTGAGTGAGCAGGCGGCAGGTGAACTCGCTCGGCCATCCGGAAGTATCCTGCAAAGGGCAATAAGCGAATGCAGGCCGTTGCTTGTACATGACGCTCAGACCGATCCACGGTTCCAGGGATCGGAAAGCCTGATGCTGAACCAGATTACCTCAGCGATTGTGGTGCCTTTGATCCAGAAGGACACCATGGTTGGGCGCTGTGTATGTTGACAGCAGGCAGGACAGGAGAAAGTTCACCGAAGAGAAATCTTTCCTTTTTCCGTGCATTTGCCGGTTTGGCGGCGCTTTCCTACCAGAATGCATCCAAGTTTAACCGTCTCGAAGAAGAGAAAGCAGCACTTCAGATGGAAGTATCCAAGGTGTATGGTTTCTCCGAGATTGTCGGGGTTCATCCTCTCATGCAGGAGGTGTTTGCACTGATGAGGAAGATCCTGCACTCGGACATTACGGTTTACATCGAGGGTGAATCCGGAACAGGGAAGGAGCTGGTGGCACGGGCAATGCACTACAATGGCCCCCGTCGGAACAGGCCCTTCGTGGCACAGTTCTGTGGGAATCTGTCGGAGCATTTGCTGGAAAGTGAACTCTTCGGTCATAAAAAAGGATCATTTACAGGAGCTATCCGGGACAAACGAGGTCTGTTTGAGGTAGCCAACGAGGGAACATTCTTCCTCGATGAAATTGCCGATATCAGTCCTACGATCCAGGCCCGCCTCCTGCGTGTTCTCCAGGATGGAGTCATTCGCCGTGTTGGTGGTACAGATTCCTACAAAGTGAATGTCCGTATTATTTCTGCAACCAATAAAAGCCTTGAAAAAGAAGTAGAAGAGGGACGGTTCCGTGAAGATCTCTATTACCGGTTGAATGTCATCACCATCCGGATGCCTTCACTGCGTGAACGTCGAAGTGATATCCAGTTGCTTGCGGATTATTTCCTCGGGCGAGCAGCGAAAAAATATGAGTCCAAGCAGAAAAAATTGTCGGCAGATGCTATTCGAGCGCTCCAGGGATATGATTGGCCCGGTAATGTTCGGGAGCTTGAAAATGCTATCGAACGTGCAGTAGTTTTGTCCTTGGAGAATCCGTGATCCGAGCTGAGGATCTTATCATCCCTCAAGGCAAAGAAGGTGGACGTAAAACGTTGAAAATGTTCGAGCGTGACGTCGTCCTGAAAACCCTTGAAGAAATGGGCGGGAACAAAACTCGAACGGCTGAGGCGCTGGATGTGAGCCTCAGGTGGTTACATTACCGGCTGAATGAGTGGAAGAAAGAAGAAAGTTAGGCGAATTTGAGATTGTCCGTGAGCTTTCACGGTCATCAATCGCTTCCGTTTACGAGGGGTATCAACCCTCACTACGACGAAAAGTACTCATCAAACGTCTCCATCCCCAATTATCCGGGGACACGGAGATCCGCGCCCGTTTTGAACGTGAAGCACATGCACTCGCTGCGAACCGTCACGAACACGTAATCCACATCTACGACTATCATGCAAGCAAAGAAATGATCTACCTGATCACCGAGTGGATCGAGAGTGGATCGCTTGTTGATTATAAAGCGGAGCATGGCCCCTTCTGCGAAAAAGAGGCGATAGGAGTTGCGCTTGATGTGCTATCCGGATTGGCAGCAGCTCATGAAGCGGGAATCATTCATCGCGATATCAAACCCAGTAACCTGCTGGTCAGCGAACGGTACGGGATTAAAATCACCGATTTCGGATTAGCCCAATTTGAAGGATCGCCCACGCTCACTCAGCAGGGCGCCATTGTTGGCACACCTGCCTATATGGCGCCAGAGATCCTTTCCGGTGGTGAAATTGATGCACGTTGTGACCTGTACAGCGTCGGCGTGACCATTTATGAATTGATGACCGGGGTGAATCCATTTGCCGCCGATAATGTTTCAGAAACACTGAATCGTATTGGAACACTGAAACCTCCGGCTCTTGAGGGTATCAGCTCACAGTTTAACCGGTTTCTTGCAATTCTCCTCGAAAAGCGCCCTGAAAAAACGATACGCTTCCGCACAACAAGCCTATGATGCATTACTGCCGATAGCTGCTGAATTCGGGATATCACATGGTTTTTCCGGATTTAAAGGTGTGAAGAAGGTTGAAGGTGCACCAATAAAGGATGTGCAACAGCGTTCTACAGTATCATCGGTCATTCGTCCGGTTCAACCGGCGAAGCCGCCAGCATGGGCGCCCTATTTTGCATTGACTGTCATGTGTGCTATTGTTCTGCTGGTTTTCATTTTCCAAAGACCTGCGCCTGACGACTCCATCACACCATATGAAACGGAGGTATCCGGGGATACAGTATCACATTCACAGAGCTCTGCCGAACAGGTTGTTTCAATGGATACATTATCCGGTGTATCCAATGAAGAGAGAATGACAGGAGAATCAGGGTGAAGTTACTGTTCCGGGCCGTGAAATTAGGGGAGAAAGAGGAGAGGATTTCAATCCGGATGAACGTTCTGTATCCATGATCCCTGAGGATGATGAGATAATTGCAGACGATACTCATTCAAGTGGTAGTATTGACAGTATTGTTGTGCCGCCAGACGAGATTATCGTGCTGGGATACGGATACATGATGATGGCCGTGGATCCGTGGGCTGATATTTATTTTGATGACAGCCTGATTGTACAAACGCCCTATGATCGTCCATTCAGTCTTCCTTCAGGTGAGATAACCCTCGAATTCAGACATCCCGACTTTCCCCCGGTGCTGGAGGTTTTTACGATCCCTGACGGAGATACTTTACGGGAACGCGTGAGCCTCATGGACAAGATCGGTGTGATTGAATCGATCAACGCACATCCATGGGCGATTGTGTATCTCAATAACCAGTACCTCGGTCAGACTCCAATTGCGACCGCACAAATCCTGCCGTTAGGAAGCTATGAGATAATGTTTACCCACAGTTCTTTACCAACCAAGACGATTATTCTGGAACTTCGGGAAGGAATGCCGCCACAACGGATTACTGTTAACCTGATGGAAGAATAGGTGGTTTATTCGATGGTTACCTGTTGTTCGTAATAATAGTCTCTCTCTGCATTCGTCCATTCGATTTTTATCCGCCACAGACCATTATCCATCGCAGATGTCGAAATTACCTGGTTCAGATCGACATTCGGCTGGATCTGGATCGTGGAATCCATTTCCTGCGCGGCCGGGCGGTAGAGGTGGATGAAGCCATGGATTGCACCGGGGTCCATGGACAAAGGAAATTGAATCATGAGTAAATCTGCCGGAGCGCTGTAAACCACTTCCAGTTCATCCGAAATTTCACTCGTGTGCTGCACCTGCGAGCGACGTGTATCATAGTTCAGGCCTTCCGAATAATAACGGTCCATAACCAGCTCGCTTCGGAAGAACGTGCTTAGAATTGCAATACAAGTGAAAGCAATGACAATTCCCGCAAAAACAAAAGTGAGCAAGGGCGGCCAATCGCTGGTTCTGGTGTTTTTCGGATTATTTTTCATAAGTGCCTGCTTGAATACCGGATGTCTTCAAATGTGAACAATGCTGATTTCATTGTATAGATGTACTACCTGTGTGTTCGATTCTTCTCAAGTGAAGAGGAGTACTTCAATTTCGTCGGCTAAAACAAATCCTTTTCGAGTATACCGTAATATTCCGTTATCCCGAGATAAATATCCCGTCCGGATTAATTCTTCCATTTTCGCTGGCGGCCAATGGACATGTCGCTGTAAAGCATTTTCCTGCATTTTCTCCAGGTTGATGCCTTCGATCATACGCAAACCGAGCGTCAATTCTTCCATGAAACGTTGCTCCGGCGTTAAAGACTCCGACCCTGCAACTGCATCATTTCTATTATCAGCAGTAGATATGTCATGTTTTTCAACGGCAGGTTTATGAAAAATCGCCGTTTCTATCGACCTCTTCCAGGTTTCTGTATCGGAATGGTTCCAGTACCGCCGATTTTCCCCATCGAAGCCATGCGCAGACGGTCCCAGGGCCAGGTAAGGCGATCCATTCCAGTATCCCAGGTTATGACGGCACTTGTATGCTTGTGATCCGGCCCAGTTTGATATTTCGTAATGTGTGTATCCAGCAGATGCTAACGTATCAATTGCATTGTAATATTGTTCAATCTCAGAATCTTCATCCACTTTCACTTTCATCCAGTTGCCTGCATCACGATATAGAGGTGTTCCCGGTTCAAGTGTAAGTGAATAAGCGCTTACATGAGTGGGACCAAGGTTGATTGTTTTTTTCAGTGTATGCTGCCATCGTGATTGTACTTCTTCATCAGATGGATTGTCCAGCGGGTAGACACCATAGATCAGGTCAACACCTATGTTGGCAAAACCTGAACCGGCAAGTTTTATAAAAGCATCTTCGGCTTGTGTAGCGGTGTGAATTCTTCCCAGCCGTTGTAATGTCGGTGGATCGAAAGACTGGACGCCAAGACTGATGCGGTTTATTCCTGCATCATGCCAACTGTGGATCTTCCTGTCGGTGATTGTTCCGGGATTTACTTCAATGGTGCATTCGCAATCATCGGCAAAGGTCAGGATAGATCTCAGGGATGAAACCAGGCGGATGACCTGGTCTCCCGATAAAATGGACGGAGTCCCACCGCCAAGGTAAAGACTCGTTGTCTGGCCGGAAATCCATGGCTCAAACTTATTGCGGATTTCCGCTTCGAGCAGAATCGTGTCGATAACTTGTTCGATGGTTCCTTCAGAATAGCCTTCGTCTGAAGTGAACGCGCAGTATCTGCACTTTCTTATGCAGAAGGGCAGATGAATGTAAATGGAAAAAGTCTGTTTCACACGTAGACATCAACCGAATCATTGATCTTTATAATTGAATTACTCAATTTAAGAACTTTTAGACGGCTTGCGATGTCCTTAACGAGTTCTTTATCACCAGCAGGGCTCTTATCAACAGGATAGCCTCGAAGCGCTCGAAATTTCGAGAATTGAATCCTGAGCTCCTTTGATATCTGCCAGTAGTTTTGTGTACTTATACTCATATTTCAAACCTTGTTTTGATCCTGGAAGAATCGTTTTCAAACCATCAGCTCACACATAGTGGTTCAGATAACGACTGTATTCTTCACTTTTGCGGTTTTCCACGTCGGTGATTTCATGAACTTCATCATGACGTTCCACCGCTTCTGATCTCCGTTGTTCAAGGCGTTCTCGTTGCTCAGGCGAAAGCTCGACGCGATCCCTTTCGCGATGCGTATTTGTTTCCTTGGCCCGCTCTTTTTCACGGATTTCAGATTCCGTCTCCGTCTTCATCTGCTCATCAACCTCTCTGCGAGGCGGTGTGAGATACTGGAAGTAGGGAAGAATCGGAAAAGATCCTCCGGCAATTGCTTCTTCTGGCATTTCAAAATCTCCTTACAGGTACATGTCCATGTGGTTGCCTAAATCGTTCAGGTTTGTGGTGTAGTCGATTTTTTGTATCTGCATGGTTTCGTTAAACAGTTTCTGGATGACACCCGAGGATTTCAGTGATGTTTTTAATCCCTGGATCATCACTCTTGCGCTTGTTTCACTTTGTATTGCCTGCAATACGTCATCTGTCTGGTTGACTTCCGCTGCGTTTCGCGTATCGAAGACAGGAGGATCCCATGGATCTGGCCAGCCGAGGATCGGAGTCGCCACGGATGTTGATAGATCACCATTGGTCATTGTTGATCACTCCTCACTATGTTCATCACCGGATTTACGGCGATGTCAATACTGCCCGTATGTTTCTGTAAATGCTGATGTTGAATTTTGCCATTATTCCTCATGCCACCCTCAGGTAATCGCCATACTGCCTGTCACCCAGACCAAGGCCATATCCACGAAAGGCACGTGTTACTTGTGACAGACCAGATTTATTCGGGTAAGAGATATGGATTGATTCAGCTTCTGCTGACAGAGCGAATGACACATCGGTGTTCAGAGCCGCCATCATCGCCAGTGAGTTGTTTTGTTCGAATAAATGGTTGGGGAAGGAATCGTTGTTAACCTGCTTGGAAGCCTGCTTTGTCCAGTATTGTGCAGCCAGATCGGTAGCTTGAGCATCCTCGCGCAAGACTTCCACACCGTTAAGGAACGTACCATAATCATTCTCATGGCCGGTGAGATTGTCAGCCCAGACAACTTCCGCAAGGTTGAGGTTTGCATCGAAAAAGCGTTCATCAAAAGGATCGTTTTCGACAATCTTATCCGCTTCTTCACTCAGACGGCCCCTTATCTCCTCGGTGAGTAATCCGGCATCCTGCTTGAATTGTTTTGCATTATCAGTATCGCGTTCAATCCAGTCCACGATATCTGGACGTTCCAGCAACCGAAGCGCTGTTAACGGAAACTCATCGAAAAATTCTTCATCGAGGATATCGCTTGAATTGGGCAGGAGTTCAAGAACTGCTGATTTTGCCCGTTCACGCGATTCATCAAGAAGTACTTCATCAGCAGGTGTGGTGAGATAAGATTGCAGCGTGTCATCATCTTTGAGCAGGTCACCGAATCCACCACGATTTTCTAAAGCAAGACGGGCAACATCCGGTTGGGGCAACCATTCAGCATCACCCGTCGCTGCAGAGATTACCAATCCGGCGAATTCCGCCAGTTGCGCTTCCTGTTTGTACCCTGTTTCCTGAAAATCGTTTGTGTAGGCTCGCTGAAGGTCTTTTTCCGATGATAGAAGGTCTCGAACTTCACCGTCAGGACGGATGTACCATTGGTCTTCAGCGATAAGACGACTGACTTCATCCACAGCACGGGCTGCTTCATCTTCCGTTCGAAGTTCCAAGCCCCTCGCAAATGCCGGGTTCAGTGTCAGGCTTTGATTTGCATCTTCAAGAGAATTCCTGCTGAAAGGAAAGGATGTGGAAATCCCTCGGAACTTGCCTATGTCGGCTTGATCACGGTCTAACGCGTCGGCAGCAAGATAGGATTGTGTGTAGTCTGCACTACTCCCGATCTTTCTGGATAATGATGGGTGACGTCCCAGGAACCGTAATCCCCATTCACTTGCCGCTAATGTGTCCGTGGCGCTCAAAAACTCCTCCCGGAGCCCTCAAGGTTTGCCGCGAATTGTCGATAATGGATATGAGGACAATCGCGTGGTAGAGTCTGTCCCGGCGAAAAAAGCCTCCTGCTGCCACAGGAAAGCCAGACCCTATCAGCCTCTCAGGCCTCTTTTCAATCGTCTCCAACGTCATAAAAGTGTACTGCGATTGAGCTTCAAGCCAGTAATTACCCCCTTTCGGCTGCCACCGTGAGGGGTTTTTTCATGCTGTTATGTTTCGTCCGGAGTCACCTGCATGGAAGGATTGTCCGGAAAAGAGCCCTTGGTACAAAGACACGGGTGTTTAAGGATGTCAGGTATTCTGCGCAATACCTGGCAAACGGTCGCAGCGCCAGAGAAGAGAGATGAATAGGAGATGGAGATAACGAATCGTTATCCTTGTAAACAAAACAGGGACTGTACCTTAATCAAGACTTTCGTACGCCATACGGATTCCGTCGGCGTACCAGTTGTTCTCGATTGTTTGACGGGTTTCACTGGGGACAGACATTTCCCCTTCAGAAGTGAATGACCGCGCGGCACGCAACCCTTCTTCGCTGAATTCCACCTTATCCTCGAGATCCGGTAAGAGCCTCGCCGCCACAGATGATTCACGGCGTTTTTCGGACCGTTCCACAGAATTCGGTTTTTTCGCGATCGGAGTTTTGTTTACACCATACAGTTGTGTAATGCGGTCTACCATGACGTCTCCATTGTCAATCACCCGACCCCGGCGCTGCCACACCGGTGCCGAACAATAGACTTCAAGAACTGTGCCATTTCTTACAATCTACCCTAATATACACAAAATCAAGGGTGTAGTTAAAGAAGATGTGGAACTATTTAGTATACGTCGGTTGAAATCAGGTACCAGTAGGTATCAAAATATAATGTGTTCTTTATAAGATATTATAAATAAATATGATACGTGTGTAACGTTTTCGTATCACTTTAAAAGGTTGTTACGTAAGCGTCTACTTTCTGCTGAAAACTGTTCGTTCTGCGGTCAACGATTTCTCCGTCGTGTTCGTAGATAATAAGTGCATCCAGATGGTTTGTATCAGCATACAGAACACCGATTTCCGGCCCCATTACAAACAACGCGGTGGCAAATGCATCTGCGAGAGCGCACGAATTTGTGATTACGGTTGTTGAAACGCTTCGTCTTCCCGGGTAGCCTGTCGCCGGATCGAAGATATGGTGGTATTTCACACCATTAAATACCGCGTACCGTTCATAATCGCCTGAGGTTGCTATGGAGCCGCTGTCTATGGAAACAGTTGTGTAAATCTGTGAGAGGTTCCTCGGATGTCGCACTGCAATGTTCCATGGCGTACCGTCCGGTTTGCTTCCAAAACAACGCAGATCGCCACCGGCTTCAACGATTCCTGCGCTGACTCCAAGGTCTTGCAGGATGCGGCATGTACGGTCTACCGCATATCCTTTGGCAAGTCCCCCAAGATCAATGACGGCATAATGGGGCCGAAGCATGGCGAAACAACTGTCATAGACGATAAATTCAGTTGCGTCAATGGTTGCCAGCACACTGTCAATTTCCCATGGATCTGGTATTCGTACCGAGTCGGTATTAATCCCCCAGAGTTCTGTCAGACCTCCAAGATCCGGGCGAAATGCATTTTCGGTTCGATCCGCGAGGTCGTACCCCAGGTCAATCAGATCAATCAGCTCCTGGCTGATCGGAACGGAATCAATACCTGCAAAAACATTCAGACGATTCAGCTCAGTCCATTTCGCAATTTCTTCAATACGTTCGACTTCTTCGAACGCTGAATCTATAGCTGCATACGCCAATCGTCTGGGAAGACGTTCATCGGTATCATAGATGGAAATAGTAATTGATGTTCCCATTAAGAATTGTGTATCGCTTGCCGGGAAGCGAGTACAACCAATTAGAACCAGACAGGCAATAAGTATGGTAAGCAATGAAAGAATGCTTGAATATTTTTTGCTCAAGAATGTCGTTATCATAATCTCCTCGCCGCACCGGTTTTCCGTCCACCAATATACAACAATGCCTCCCGGAAGTTGCATACACGTGGGAGGCTTGAGTGCTTCTGTCCAAACCGGAAAACCGGATCACCGCTATTTCAGCAGGTGTATTTGTCGTGATATGCTTTGCCTTGTCGTACCGGATTTCAGGGATAGCGAAAGGATGTAGATCCCGCTGGAGCATACCTGAGAACGTGAATCCCATTGGAACGTATACTGTCCTGATGTTAGCCAGCCATCATGAATCACAGATACCTCTCTGCCAAGAAGGTCGAAAATGGCAAGCCTCAATTCACCATTATCCGGGAGGAAAACCGGAATAAATGTCGATGGATTAAACGGATTCGGATAGTTGGAGCCAAGGGATAATTCACAGGGGAGAGGCGGAACATGGAATTCGGGAGATTCATCGTCGTGAAAATAATTACAGGCCGCTTGCATGGTTTCCCTCAGTTCCGCTTCGGATTCGCCATATCCAAGCGCTACCCAGAATTGCGCAACGCCCCTCGCACCGATGCTGTGGGGTCCGGTATTCCAGTATCCAAGGCAGCCATCTTCGCTGGTGAGAGGGAAATCACTGTTCTCATACGATGAAAGGTATGCATAACGAAATGTGTCGGGATCGGGTGCATTTTCGAAATCGTTATACTCTGCAGTACAGAACGTATAGAAGGGATAGTCCAGGGGGATGATCCCGAAGTGTTTGTCAATCCCGGAATCATCTTCGGAAAAATCACCAATCCACTGGTCGGTATATAAAGAAACCGTTTCACCGCCGTATTGTCCTTCGCCCTCGATGGATGGCCGGATTTCAAGGCTCAAGTATGCGAAGATCTCAACACCTTCGGCATTCGGCGCCGTTACCTGTAAAAGGAAAAAATCCTCATTTTCCATCCAGTACAGGGAATAGGTCGCTCGGACGCCACGAACATTGCCGAGGCTGTCCATGTAGGACATTGTCCACGTGACGCCGGTATCTCCATAATCAGGTTCAGGAATATCGTGTGGGGCATAGGTGAGGGACGCATCCTCTACCGCGAATACTTCGGTTTCGGATAGAGCGGTTGTGAGAGTGATACGGTCAATAATCACCTCGTTGTCCGGACCGAGAATTCGAAGTGATCCGTTTGTTTCATCCACGCTATGACCTGTATCCGCCATGAGCAGACACGGAAATAAAATGACAAGGATAGTCGCTGCAATGGTGTTTTTCAGGCTGTTCATGATCATTTCCCCTGTTTCGGCTCGTATCACTAAAATACAAAATGAACTGTTTGTAATTACTGTTTTATGAAAAGGAAATCTTTTCACAAGTGTTAGAACGACAAAGGAGTGAAATCGTGTTCTGCAAAGATCAGTTTAGTCCTGAAGAATCCATGAATTATGGAAGCGCTGATTCACTTATATTTTCTTCACTATAGATTTTTATTGTTATTCCATACAATTATTAGAAACCTGTACTATGAAAGAAGAAACATTTTAAACAGTCTCATAATTGTTCAGAATAAACGAAGGAATATTTCCAATATATCATTCTTTAAAAGTTTGCCTTATATTAACATAATAGCAACAATTATACTTCAATAGATTGTATATACACAGATTATAAGAATGATTCAATATCAAGTAAATTGTATGATTATAGGAATTGTCAATATTTATGATAGTATGCAATTATTAACTCTAAGAGAAAATTATAAAACATTGTTGTGAATGTTTGACTTTTATGGGGGGGGCGAACTATTTTAATACTTACAATGAGCAAACACCGGTGCTCTGCTCTATTTCGATGGTTCTTATCACACAG
Source organism: bacterium (assembly GCA_963674515.2). Taxonomy (GTDB): domain Bacteria; phylum Electryoneota; class Electryoneia; order Electryoneales; family Electryoneaceae. Next base: position 76,273 of record CAXXQY010000034.1, on the reverse strand, counting down.
AAGGAGTAGAAAGATGAAAGCCGTAAAGATTCTTTTCGCAGCACTGTTGGTTGTGGCGTTTGTGAGTGTTGGCGCGAATGCGCAGACATGGACCAACAGGCTCAGACCCGACGATGGTAGCGAATCATGTAATTTGTTGGAAACACCCACCGCACCGCCAACCTATACTGTAACCCATACCGTTGATGCTACCAATGCTTCATTTTGTTGGGGAGAGGCGTGGGTGAGTTATAACGGCGATACATATGTTTTCATTAGTGTAGCAGGTGGTTATTCCGATGCGATTTTCACCAGTCTTTAAAACGATGTCTGTCATGGTGTCTGGTGGACCTGCTATATCAGAAACGGTCAAAACGCCAGCGGATATATAGATTTCGAAATTGTACTTCAATAAACCTGCTACCAGTCCCCACACTTTGGCAGGTGTGGGGACTGTAATTTTGATTGTTCATTGTAATCATTCTTTACAGATGAGGTGCGCTATGAAACTCGGATCACGTTCCCAGCGGATAAAATATGTTTTGCTTGCAGTATCAGTATTGTTTGTAGCATATCCGATTATATCTTTTGCTGCAATCCTTCATGTTCCCCAGGACTATCCCATGGTTCAAGATGCGATTAACAACAGCCAGCCATGCGATACGGTACTTCTATCGGAGGGTGAATACACCGAGCGGATCTTCATTACCGAACATGGGCTTACAATAGCAGGCAACTACCTGTTCACGAGAAATCCGGAAGATGCAGCAAATACTATTCTGCAGGCGCCTGAGCCGCAGGACACTGTATGGCGAGTGATTACCATTGAACCGGAAGACTCGACATTTGATGAGCAAGTATCAATTGTTGGTTTGTCTATTAGAAATGGATATACAGATCCATCAGTGGTTGTAAATGTTGGCGCTGGAATTGCCGCAAAAAATGTTCAGTTATTGCTTGAAGGAAACTGGATAAGTGCGAATTGCGGATCTGGTGGCGGCGGCGGGTATTTTCTTGATTGTGAAGTACAAGTGAATCACTGTCAAATATATGATAATGAAGCAATTGCTGGTTGTGGACTCTTTTTTGATAGGGGTATGTTTCAAATAGAAAATTCAATTTTTCACGATAATGTTGGATTTTCAGCAGGTGTTGGTGGGGGAGTTGCCATTAGAAGGAGTCAGGGCGTTTTTTTAAGGAACCAATTCTTAAACAATTCTGCAGGTGCAATTGGTGGCGCTATTGGGATGTACAGATTTACCTATGATCCTGAAACCGTAAAGATTATCCATAACCGATTTTACGGAAATTCAAGTTCGATAGGAGGCTCAATACACACTGGTCGTTATCTTGATACTCTGAATATCTCCTGTAATATTTTCGAAAACAACTGGTGCACAAATCCCCCGGAATGTGGACTTGGAGGTGCCATATTTATTACTCCTGCGTTAGATTCAGTTACAATTGAACAGAATTACTTTTCGAATAACTATTCGACAGATTGTGGTGGTGGTGCAATTTTCACTTGGAATAGTATTGATTTGAGATGGAATATTTTTATTGACAATAGAGGGGTATTAAGTGGAGTAATCAAGACGGGGGTTTATGGTGTCGTACGATTGTGTTTTAATAACAACTTATTCTTTCAAAATACCGTATATGATCCCGACAATGAGAATTACCAGGGAGCTATAGCATCTGGACCTCAAGGCATTACGATTATGCGTAACTGTGACTTGATTAATAACAGCAGGGTTGCAGTGCATGGAGGGGATGACTTTACTGTCGATGCTCGGATGAATTATTGGGGATCGCCGGATGGTCCTTACCATGAAGAATCCAATCCCGGCGGAACGGGCGATACAGTAGACATTGAAGTTGATATTACTTCCTGGTTTTCAGAACCTTGCAGCAGTCTTCTGAACCCTATAGCTGATCTTCTTGAAGATACTATCAAGTACAACCAAGTCCCCATTGAATCCCTGATTACCAAACAAGTAGTCCTTGTCAATCGTGGATTCGAACTGTTGGAGCTTCTGGACGCTTCCCTTGAAGGTGACGGATTCATCCTCGATGTTGAACTCCCGCAGGAAGCGACGGTGTTTGATACAATCAATATACCCGTTCATTTTCATCCGGTGGCTGAGGGATTTTATACCGGTGTCCTCACCCTGACCACCAACGATACCCTGAATCCCGAGATTGAAGTGATTTTGGAAGGCGAGGGAGTGGATGTGTCAGTAGCGCCAAGTCACGGTTCTCTGCCATCCGAATATCGTATGGAATCCACATGGCCGAATCCGTTTAATCCGTCCTTTTCGGTGAATATTGAACTCCCGGAAATGTGCCGTCTGCAGGTCCGGTTGTATGATGTGTTGGGTAGAGTTGCACTGGAAGTAGTCGACGAAGAGTATATAGCCGGTGTTCATACTTTGTACATCAACGGCAGCTCTCTCGCCAGCGGGATGTACTTCCTCCATGTGGAATCACCGGGGGTGTGGGAACAGGTACGACGGGTGATACTTCTGAAGTAAGATGTGCTATGCCCTCGTTAGGTTCGTCAATACGTTTTTCGTTGACGATCTAACGAGGAAACCCATTTGGACAAACCACAAAAACTGAACTTCCTCGTTAGTCCATCCACCTTCGCAAACGACACTTCTGTGGACCAACCTAACGAGGGCATATTGCTTTTAAAGTAGCTTTAACAGTAGCTCACTTTCGGAGGAGCTCCCTTTCGCCGAAAGGGAGTCGCAGTTATTCGGCGACAAATCAACAAAGTGCCACCTCGACAATATCTGTTGTGACACCCTACCTTGGACTGCAGGTAGGGCCACCCGTCTTTTAACTAATTTCTCACAAACGAAATGAGATTGCTTTGTTGTAAAAATCTTTGAAACATGGGTATATAAAATCTTTTGTAAAGAACGTCTGATTATATGATTCCTAACCGCTTATTTTCTGGATTCCAGATCAAGTCTGGAATGACAAACCTGAGACATTCTTTTCGAGAGACACTATAAATTGTCTAATAGCAACAATATACAAATCGATTTCCCATGTTCCCCACCAGTACAATATCCTTCCATCAGTATTCAACGAGAAAAATCACTCTTGCAGAAGGGCATAGTGGAAACCTATGTTACGCAGCAACGTATGAACAGAACCAAACCTGTAATGGTCGCATCAAGGGCCATTTACTTCCAGTGATTGTTTAGAAACAGGATGATGCATGCATACTATAATTGTATTGTCGATGGCGGAACGGATCGCGGCACATTTTCAAAGTTCACCGACTGAACTGGTTACGGTGTTACTTGCAACTTTGCCGATTGTGGAACTCAGGGGTGCGATACCATGGGCGATGGCTCCTTCCCCGGGCGGTGGAATGGAATGGACCCAGGCAGTTCCTCTTTCGATCATCGGTAATATGATTCCTATCCCATTTATCCTTCTGTTCCTTGGACCGGCTGAAAAATTCCTCTGCCGTTGGAGTTTTTTTCGCAAATTTTTTGACTGGTTGTTCGCACGGACACGGAAACGCAGTAAACTGATTGAAAAATATGGGGCGATTGCCCTGATTCTTTTTGTTGGCATACCACTTCCGATAACCGGTGGATGGACCGGTTCCGTGGCGGCCTATCTCCTGGATATCCCATTCTGGAAAGCACTGATTTTTATCTTTATTGGTGTGTGTATAGCATCTGTGATTGTCACGATTATCACTCTTGGTGGGTTGGGAATTTTCCACGCGGTCAGCTAGCACTATCAAGGAGTACACAATGATTGAGTTAACTACAGAAGCGTTTCGTTTTATGGCGGAATTGCAGAAGAACAACAATAGGGACTGGTTTGAATTACAGCGTGAACGATACCAGGAAACACTGTTCCAACCGATAAAGGATCTCGCGATTCTGTTAAATGATCCGGTAGCATTTCTGCTCCCGCAATACAAGGGAAAAGCGAAGGTTTCACGCATCTATAATGATCTTCGTTTCCACAAGGACAAACCTCCGTACAAAAAGCATATGTGGATCTCATTCGGCACAGATCCGGCCGATATTTTCGTTGCGGTTGGCGAGGAAGGATGGGCGGCCGGAGTGGGAATCAGTTCCAGCAGAAAACAGGATATGGAATCATGGCGGAACAACCTTCTCCGGTATCCGGATCAATGGCGAAAAATGACTACGGCGCTGGGTGTCGGAAGTACGGTTGAATTGTTTTTCGGTGATTCGTATAAAAAAGCACTTTATGACAACATCCCCGAAGATATATTGCCTGTAGTCCAGTCAAAAAGCTTGTGGATTGTCGATGCACCACGCCCGGAGTTTGAACAGGATGCCGCGAAGGACTTTTTCAAAGGGATCCAACGGTTTTTGCCTGTGTATTATTTCATGACCGAATCGGATGCTCTTGAGGAACGGTTGGATGAATTAGGCCATTCCCTGGAACCCGTAGACGAAGAAGTACAAAAGATCTGGGAAGCCGCACAGGTGTAGTCTTTTAATGAAATAGAGCTGCCTCGTAGCGTTGTGAGTGCTGGTGGATTGATCCACTTTACTGTCACAGGAAAATTATCAGCCACGAGGCAACCGTCGGTTTTATTTACATCTTGCAGATTCCGATATAGTTTCCATCTGGCGCTTTGAATATGGCGAATTCGCCGTCGCCGGGGATAGATGAGATATCGACAATCACTTCACTGCCAAGTTGTACTGCCTTTTCCAGGTATTCTTTCAAATCCGAGACCGTGAAATATGGCGTTATATGAGGCGGTTGACCTGAAGCAGCTTCATTCAAACCTATGCCACCGATTCCCTTTTCATCGACCATAATAAGGTTGTAATTGTCGACACCTTCCATCGGTTGGATTGTAAAACCGAACAGTTCTTTGTAAAAGTCACTGGATTTGGAATCATTGCTCCAGATCTCAAACCAATCCATCGATACAGGCATTTTTTCTCCAATCGTTTGCAGGAATGAGTGAACATGTGTACAGTAGTCAATTCAATAGTGAATGTCAAGTGGAGAACTGAACAAATGTATAGTTAACTCTCTTCCTGGAACGGTTTGATTTAGTCAATAAATCCTGACATACATGTAATTTGTTCACAACATTCATGTTATATTTACGAGAACATTTGGATCTGAAAGTGATATAATCTGCATATATGGATTTTTAGAACTGGAGAGGACTATGTACGATGTTATAGGAATAGGTGTTCCTGTTACGGATATTTTTGTTATAGATGCGGATACAGCCTCTTTTACGTTACAGGACCCGGATTTCAAGCGAAGTTATATCGGATTGGCTACAGGATCAAAAGCACAGGTGAAGATGCTGGTCCGAACCGGGGGAAGTTCTGCGAATACCTGTGCAGCCCTGGCGAAACTCGGTTTGCGTACCGGGTATTTCGGTCTGTTAGGAACCGGTCACTACAGCGATCTTCTTTCCAAGGATCTTATGGAACGCGGGGTGGATGTTTCACGTGTGTTGCGTCTTCCGGGTTTTGAACCGGGGACCAGCATGATTGTTTCGACGATCGGCGGTAATCGTGACCGTGCTATTCTCACCGATTATGGTTCCGGGATGCACCTGGATGAAGAGCATTTCAAGCACTTTATGGGATTTCTCATTGATACAAAATGGCTGGATATCACGAGTGTGAAACCTCAATCGGCCAACGCGCTGCATAGTTTTCTCAAGCAGATCAATGCCATGCCAGAACATCCAAAGGTGTTTTTTGCGCCATCCGGATCAATGATCGGTCCTGCTGCAGATATTGTCATGAAGATCATGAGTTTTGTTGATGTTCTGACTTTGAATGATGCAGAAGCCCTGGCATTAACTGAAACGGATCGTCTGGAGGATGCACTTCGTGAATTGAGAAAGACGCGTGTTCCCAGCATTTTTATCACCCGTGGAGGAGAAGGAATCATGCATCTGGCCGGTGACCAGGTGCATACAGTCAGTGCGTATCCCCTGGCGCCATCGGAGGTTGTCAATACAACCGGTGCGGGAGATACAGTAGCTGCTTTTTTCATTGAAGGCTTGTTAAAAGAAATGAGTATCGAGGATATTCTCTTGCGTGCAGGTGCGGCCGGGGCGTTGAAAATAGCCAACTCGTCGATTGGTGCAAAAGAGGGAATTCCTGTGGAATCGGAATTATCTGACTATGTGAATGCGAATAAAGATAAGGTGACATTAAGAAGTTTTACTCTTTCATAAGCATTTTCATAACGAACTCGTAGAAACAGGTAATAAAAAGGCGCCCCTTGCAGGACGCCTTTTTTAGTGTGCCCAGCATGTGATATGCTCTTTTTTTATGCGCCCGTTCTGGGGGAAGCAACTCCGATTGGCAAGGGCGTTGTTGGTAACGGTAATGTCTGAAGGAAGCCATAGGCAGTGTATGGTGCATAACGTTTGTGAACCTGATTCGGCTGTAAGGGTGGGTGAGTGTGCTAAATAGTGCGAAGCCCGATACCAGTTCAGACCCTTCCAGTGATTGAGGATGTAGTCATACACAGGACATATCACTTACCTGGGGATCCCCTGTAGTGTTCCGTATTGCTGGATATGAAAGGTCAAGAGGCGACTCAAGTCTTTCAGATGCACTGCAGGGAGTCAGATGATTCCATAGTAGTGTTGAAGTTCCGGCCTGTGAAAGCGGGTAACCGTGTGGAGGAGAAAACCGGAACGACCTGCGGCTTGTTGTCCATAGTCTTGGCTTGCCATCGTTGGCGCAACATTTGTTCGCAGGGGCTGCGGAAGATGCCAAAAGCGTTCGCAGTTGCGAAGGGATGAGGTTTCCTTGAAGGTTTTATCGCTGTCTTGTCAGTACATGAATGGACACGAGTCATTTCAGAGGAAATGAGGCATTTTTCTGACGGCAAACTGTGACAGGGGCGCTGTTGGTAGAAGCTGTCCAGTGGAGTAGGTCAGGTAGTTCAATGCATATTGTCCCGCTTATGGGAATAGAAGACATTTGGCCCTGATCGAAGCCCCGCAGTTTATGTATTTACATTTCAACCGATACAACGCAGAAGATCATTTCTGTTTCAGTCGAATGAAGGAAAGGAAACAGGAGCCGTATACGAGATCCGTACGTACGGTTCTGTGAGAGGGATGAGGCGAAACTGATCGTTTCGCCTCACCCTACTCGATTAATCAGTCTATTCAGGACAATTATTCAGCAGCTTCTTCTGCCGGAGCAGCGGCTTCTGCTGCTTTTGCAGTGGTATCTGCAGGACGCATGGAAACCAGGGAATCATGGAGATCCTGAGCTTTTTTAAGCGTTGCTTTACGTGCAGCGCCCATGATCAGGAACCAGTCGATGATAATCCATACTGCAGGGAAAAACAAAGGAATAATCAGCCATCCCAACAGGATGAAGCAAACAAACGAAAAAACTACTTTTCCAATTCCAAGACCGGTATCACCGACATAGAAACGATCTACACCGGCGAATCCCAGTAAAATGCTTAAAATCAAAGCAGTGGTCGGGTTTTTCTGCATTGTAGAATACTGTGCATCAAACTGCATTCTCTCTTCACTGGTGAGATCTTTTTTTAATGCAGTGACTTGAACGAGTTCAGCATCCATCTTGTCTTCTCCCTGTTACGAATACACGGTCAAAAGCGAATATCTTTATCAGTTTTCTTGGCAATCCTTCGATATTTGCTTTCCTTAGTTGAGATTTCAACTATTGCTTCAAGCTACTGATTCGATGTATTTATTGTTTATTACTGCTAAGGTATACTTTTAAATTTTTTACCGCAATACAAAATGAATAAATACGCATGTTTTTCGTAATTTTCTTCCTGATGACATCTGTTGTCAAATTCCGAATTACTCATTTAGAATCAATGATTTCTCCAGAGAACATGGTTTCGGGCTGTCTCTATTGGACACTTATGTATATTGTGGTTAGAAATAAAACATGATACTATACTTGTTGTGATCGTGAAGAGAAGTTCAGAAACAAGCAGGATGGTATAGCATAATTATGAACAGAGAACTGATAGATCGGCAAATCGAGGCAGCTCGATCCGGATTGAAGGAAGTGGAAGAGAAACTCTCGAAACCGGAAATAGTGTCAGACCCTTCCATGATGAAAGAATTGGGTCGTGAACACCGTCGGTTAAAATCCATTATATCAATATCTGACAATCTTCTCAGGTTGGAGCAGGAGTTGGAATCCTCGCGTGAATTACTCAATGAAGAAGATGAAGAGCTGGCGGAATTGGCCCAATCGGAAGTGGAATCTCTTGAAGTCCAGGTGGATGATGCATTAGTGAAGCTGCGTCTTGCATTGTTGCCTGCCAATCCGGAAGATGAACGGGATGCGATCATCGAAGTGCGCGCCGGCACAGGTGGTGAAGAAGCGGGATTGTTCGCCGGAGATTTGTATCGGATGTACCAACGTCTGGCGGAACGAAGGGGGTGGAAGGTTGAATCACTCTCGGAGCATCCAAGCGAAATGGGCGGTTTTAAGGAGATCTCTTTTGTTGTACGAGGTGACGGAACCTATGGTGAGTTAAAATTCGAGGGCGGTGTACATCGTGTGCAACGTGTGCCGGAAACCGAATCCTCAGGTCGTATTCATACTTCCGCCGCATCTGTTGCAGTTCTCCCCGAAGCTGAGGAAGTGGATTTTGAGCTTGATCCCAAGGATTTACGCATTGATGTATACCGTTCCAGCGGACCCGGCGGACAGAGTGTAAACACTACAGATTCCGCGGTTCGGGTTACTCACTTGCCCACCAATACCGTGGTCACATGCCAGGATGAAAAAAGTCAGCATAAGAATAAAGCAAAAGCGTTGCTGGTTCTCCGTTCACGGTTGTACGAACGCGCTCTTGCCGAAGAGCAGGAGAAACGTGCCGAAAGCAGGAGGTTGCATGTCGGTACCGGGGACCGTAGCGCAAAAATCCGTACCTACAACTTCCCTCAGAGCAGGGTGACAGATCACAGGATCAATCTTACACTCTATAATCTGGATGCTGTACTGCAAGGTGATCTGGATGCGTTTATCGAGGCGTTGCGTCTCGAAAATGCTGAACAACGTCTCAAGATGCAACTCTCATGAGTCAAAGAGAAAACCACCCATTACCTGAAAAACTGCTGGATTTCCTCCGGCTTGGGGAGGACTATCTCCATAAGAATGGGATTGAGTCCTCGAGGCTGGAGGCGGAACAGCTTCTCTGCAGTATCCTCGATCTGACCCGGATGGAGTTGTACCTCAACTTTGACCGTCCAATCAGTGCAGATGAGATGAGCAGGTTCAGAGAATTCCTGAGACGACGCGCCGATCATGAACCGCTTCAGTACATTACCGGGAAAACCGGATTTTATTCATTAACCCTGTCGGTTCTACCGGGAGTGTTGATCCCACGGCCGGAAACAGAACTCATCGTTGAACTTACAAAGAAATACCAGCCGGATGGTGGATTTGAAACGGCCATTGATCTTGGTTGCGGATCAGGGGCAATTGCACTATCACTTCTTGTAGAAAATATTTCGAAAAGTGTGTACGCGATTGATGTTTCACCGGAAGCATTGCGATGCACCACGAAGAACGCTACCAATACTCTTATGAAACAGTACAAGTATTCCAAAAGAATGAAATTTGAAGCAAAAACGACAACAGGGAACAGTGAGAAGACGGTACCATGCAACCGACAGAATAACATTGAAGCGAATACAGCCACTCAACTCTGGGAAACAGTACGCGAAACTGAGGAGCTGTTTTTTCAGAAAACGGATACAAGTATTGATATCATAGCACCTTCGAAGGAAAAAATTTTATTCAGTATTGTCAATGCGGATGTTTTTTCGAAGGATTTTTCCCTGCCTGTATTTCCTGTCGATTGTATTGTCTCAAATCCACCTTATGTTGCTGTAGCCGAATTTGACGGACTCCCATCGGATGTTCGCAATCATGAGCCGGAGTTGGCGCTTGTTTCCGGTGAGGATGGTCTTTCTGCACATCGGGCGATTGCATCGTCACTGGACAAATGGCTTCAATCGGATGGTGTTTTTCTTGGCGAGATCGGTGAAACCCAGGGCGAAGCAGCGGTCCAATTATATCACCAACATGGTTTCAAGGTTTTGTTGCACAAGGATTTGAATCAACGTGACCGTGTGATCGAAGCGAGAAAAAAATAACCTTGCCTGATTTGCAAGCAAGGTCATCTTATAAATCAAATTCTGTTTTCTATTCAATAGTTCTTATACTTCCTTTTTCTTCCCTCGTACAAAAAAACTACCCACAAACAATCCGAGGAGCAGCAGGCATGATGCGATTGTCAGCATCAGGGATGCAGTCCAGTGAGCGGGATGGTAACGGAATACGACTTCAGATTCCCCACTTGGGATTACAACACCTCGAACAAGACCGTTCACACGATAGATCTCGGCAGGTTCGCCATTAACTGTCGCATACCAACCGGATGATGTATAGGAGTCGGCAAGAATGAGCAGACAACGGCGGTCAGCGGTCGCGGATATTTCCACTTCGTTTGCTGTATATCGGGAAATCGTACCCATACCCGTCACCCACCCGGGTTGAGAGGGAAGGTTCGCTGGCGCTCGATCCAGGAACATTTCAAAGTTGACATCAAAGCTGTCCGAAACAACCCTGTCGAGGGTGGTTTGCAGGTCCGGTTCCACTTCGTACCGGGTTCTCAGCATCACACGTCGGCAGTCGGTTGGATTCACATACAGATAACCGCCCCGTCCGCTGGGATCATACTCCAATCGTTGGTAACCCGGCAGTTCAACGGGACTGATGAGAAACCGTACACTTTGAGTCGCCAGGATATTCGGATGTCCCAGCAAACCCCTTGATTGGAGATAACCGTACCATGACGGTTTTGAGCCTGTATAACCACTTGTGGTTGCTACTGCGGCCGCACCCCAGTTATTGATCGGACGCAGTCTGCGTGAATTCTGCTCATACTGGCTGAATATCGATCTGCCTTGTTCGACGGTCATTGTTTCATTTGAAATTCCATTCATAATGGTGCTGTAGATATCGGATTGGGTCATGATATGTACACGTGTGTATGCAGGAAGATTGTGGAGCGCTTCGACTACAGAATCTTCGGCAAACGCCTGCCGGGCATACGCGAGCGGTCTCGGATTCATCAACCTTCCGGATAAAGGCATAAAATCGATCAGGAGTAACAGCACAATCAAACCGGGAGCGAAAGGTGGAATGCCACGATAGAAAGTCAACCACAGGATTCCCGTTGTCAGAAATGCGAACAACAAAGACCGCAGGATACTGTTCGCCGCTGCATCGCCAAGTTCTTCGTACGATGCGATCTGTCCACGCTGGCGCGCCATGCGGTATTGTTCAATGGTGACCTGGGAACCTTCCACACGGATTTGATCAATCCTGTCTACCCAGCCACCTACACCGCTGGAAATCCCGGAATGAGCAAACAGGGCGATCACGAGCAGCACACCTAGAACAGCGGTAACGATCAGAAATCTTTTTCTCCATAATCTCCTGAATTCATCATCTTTGCTCGTGGCAAGTTGGATGATCCTTTGCAATCCAATCCCCGCCAACGCTATTGCAGCAAGAACCACGAGGATGTGGATGGTCATGGGTACACGGAACTTGTTGAAGTACGGCAGGAATTCATAAAACGGACGATACAACACTGGCAGGAAACTTCCGAAACTGGTAATCCATGCGAGAAGACCGGCTACGAACAATGTCCATACTTTCCAGTTTCGGACGGTTACCAACGCAACAATCGCCAATACAACTATTGGAATTCCCCAGTACAATGGCATATCTGTGTGCGGCAGGTAGCCCCAGTAATGGGCTCCTCCAAATCCGAAGAAATCCGGGACAAACATGCTGATTGATTCGAGGGGATGATACGACCATGCAGTTGCATATTCCCAGGTTACGCCTTCTGCTCGAATTGTCTCCTGTGCATAGGTCAGCGTATTAAAGTAGATCAGTCCTGTTGTAGTCAAACCTATGGCAAATGCGAATATGAGGACCAACGCTTCCGGGAGGATCGCTTTCGTTGTCTTCTGCATGAAATTCCGTACCTGGCGCGCCGCCCACCATAACGCAGCCAGCATGTAGCCGTAATAGGCGACCTGGATGTGTTGCGAAGCCATAAGCATGGTAAATACTGCACCCACAGCCGCCAGTCGTCCGAGGCTGTGTTTCTCCAAAGCGCGGTCCAGAGTATACAACACCCATGGAAGCCAGCACATGGCATACAGTTTCGATCCATGCCCGACATCGGAAAGAACAACCAGTTGCGGGCTCAACAGGAACGCTATCCCTCCGGCCAGTTGCACCCAGCCATTTCCACCGAAATGACGAATGAGATAAGCGGCTCCAATCGCCCCAATAAGGTGATGGATCAGGAGGAAGTCGGCGGGGGAGTTGAAAAACAGCAACCATGCAAGTCCGCCATTAAAAAAGCCGGGATTGACAGGATCGGCAAATGGTCCCTCAAACAACCAGACCCCTGGATACAGCAGCCAGCTCGACTGGAACGATTCGAACATGGCCATGCCGCCGTAAAAATATGGATTCCAGAAGGGAAAAATGCCTTGATCCATCCAGAAGGCGGCGATACGGCGCAGGCTCATTCCCGCGATGCGGTCAGGACCAATGTTCAGGCCGATTTCATGCGCAAAGATCACATCGCGCCAGACAATCAGGGTTACAATATAGAGCGCGACCGGTACCAGGAAACGGCTGTCCAGAAGCCATTGCCATCTAAGAGGAAGAGGATTTTTCTCCCATAATGCCGGGGCAATCTTCATCGAGTTATTGGGAGTTTTTGCTGATGCTGCCGGTTTCACAGCCTTACGTTTTTTTCCCTGGGCCATATGTTCCTCGTTGTGCCAAACCATTGCATGAAATCCACAAGAAGGTAATAAGGTTCGAGGTGTGATACAATGTATAGCGTGATGGATCATATCAATTATCGACTCTGTAACGCTGGATGATCAAGCGAATTTCTTGAAATAGTAAGTCAGGTACCCGTGAAGTTCTATTGGTTCCTTCTGTGGAGGACAAGAATTTGTCTGGAAATATTCAATTTATGGCATCATAAAAGGTACAGCTTTCGTATATTTCCAATGATATACTGCGTGTAAATCTATGAAAAGTGTGATGTTTAATCGAATCATTCCTTCACTGTTCCTGCTGATATGTCTATTCATGCAGCAGCAGGAGTGCTTTGCTTATGTCCGCCATGTCCCTCAACAATACGACTCAATCCAGGAAGCGATAGATAATTCCTCTCCACATGATACCGTTCTAATTGCACCCGGTGAATACTTTGAAAACGTAGTGATTGACGATCATGCGCTTGTGTTGGCAAGTACCTTTTTGTTGACGCAGGATGAATTGCGTATAGAACAAACAGTTATCAAAGGAACTTGGCTTGGTCATACTGAAGGTCGAGGATTGACTGTCAGTTGGGAGGCGGAAGAAGTGGAAGTAGTCGAATTGACATTTGCAGATGGATATTATGCAGCAGAAATGGGTGGCGGACTGTTAGCGGAAGTGGTGACCATTACCCTTCGTGCTTGTCATTTCAGCAATAATCATGCGGACTATGGTGGTGGCGTAAGATTGACAGAATGTGAAGGAACCATTCTCGATTGCCGATTCCAGGAAAACTCAGCGAGGATCGGAGGGGGAATATGTTTAGATACAGGTGATTATATCATCAACAGATGTGATTTTTATGCAAATACAGCCAGTTATATGGGTGGTGGTCTCTATACTGATGGTTCCATAACTGGTACACTGGCAAACTGTTCAATTCAAAATAATTTTGGGGATGAATATTGTGGCGGCGCAGATCTTGGTCCCGGCGAAACCGTAAACTGGATTGTTGAGAACAACCTTTTCAAAGGCAATTCGTCTCATCATATAGGAGCACTGAGTATTGGCAATTCAGATGAAAATAATCAAATAGAAGGCATTATCAGAGGTAACCGTTTTGTCAGTAATTTTTCATTTATGCGGAATGGACTTTCCGGATCAAGCGGGGCACTTAGCATTACTGCAGTTTCAAGTGCTATAGAGGTTCATGATAATCTTTTTGATTCAAACATCTCTGAAAGAGTTGGAGCGGCATTGTTTATTACATATGATACCTTCGTGCACCACAATCTTTTCATCAATAATCGCGCGAATGGAGCACCGATCCTGTGTGCACCCACATCAAACACACCAAATTACCTGATTACAATGACTTATAATACTTTTATCAACAACGGCCCTCTTTATGATGAATATGGAAGCATGCCAGAAGCCATTGGTGTTTCCGCAAGTGCAGGTGTACGCTTGGCTCACAATGATTTTATTGGAAATGATGGGGATGCAGTTGGGACAAGCAGCGGGCTATTGGAGTTTGAAGCGAATTATTGGGGTGATCCTTCCGGGTGTTACCACGAAACCGAACACCCGGAAGCGTTTGGCGATACTATTAGAAATTCATTGGACTATCCGATGTTTTCAGCGGAACCCTTCACATCATACCGTACACCGCACATCCGCCTTCCAGAACGAAACCTCAACTTCGGGATAGTGGATGTGGGGCAACCTGCGATTCTGAACCTGTGGGTGCGGAATGGTGGGACGGAAGAACTTGTTTTGCATGACATCCGTTGCGAGAACGAACAGATCGCCATCCCGGAATTCATCGACAGCACCGCCGGAAGCGGGGAGAACCTGTACATTCCTGTTGTTTACACTCCCACGGAAACCGGCTTGATGGAATCCTTCCTCGAGATCCGCAGCAACAGTCCTCAGGATACAATGGTGCGTGTGCATGTGCTTGGCGAAGGGACTGTTACCGGTGTGGATGATGACGGTTCACTTCTGCCCGAACACTACTCGCTGTCATCACCCTATCCCAATCCCTGCAATGCGCAGGCGGTGGTCCGTTTCACGCTGCCTGAACCGAATCGGGTAAGAATCTCCCTGATCAACCTGATTGGACGGGAGGTGGACGTTGCGTGTAATGGATCGTATTCCTCCGGCGAACACTCGATCTCGATCAATACTAATTGTTTGGCAACCGGGATGTATTTTGTGAAGATGGTTGTCCCCGGTGAATTCCACTCATTGGTAAAAATGGTGGTGATTAAGTAGTTTTTGAGGGTGGCCCAACCTGCAGTTCAAGGTCGGGTGTCAAGTCGTTGTTATTTTTGGAGATATTCATATTTCTGACACCCGAATAGCGAAGCTATCCTGGCCAACCTGTTTGTGTACATTTTCATCGACAGATTACTTTTCTGTGTATTCCGTGTATTCTGTGGTTAATTTTTTCAGTCTTGATAAAAACTCCGCCTTTGGCCCGAGTGCTTGCCACTCGGGTATCCCTGTCACGTATCCGATCAGTTCCAGGGTCTGTATAGTGCTATCGATTTTTTGAAATAGAGAAACCCGGGTGGCAAGCACTCGGGCCAAAGGCGCTATCGAGTAAAATCCTCGTTAGATCGTCAACGAATCCCCCTGCGTCCAAACAACTGACTATGGAGGACAGGCTTCCTGTTGACGAACCTGACGAGGGCATATGCCACACACCACAAATTGCTTCCGTGTGTTCAGTGTATTCCGTGGTTTGCTTTACTGTTATTCGGTTGATACGTCCCGCTCAGGATTTTTCTTATACACGCACTCTTGCCGCCGCGATAATCTGCGCTGTTTCCGCTTCAACAGCTCGTACATGGACGATCCTGTCTGTCCCTAACCTGTAAATCCGTCCCATGAAAATCACGTCCGAATTCAGCAGATTTCCCAGCTCCATGGCATTCTCCGGTTCGATCAAGCCACTGAGCACAAGCCCATGCTCCTGCAGGATATCAGCCAACCGTTCCCGTTCCACAAGCGATAACTGTTCACATTGCACAATTGTTTCAATGGACAAATCGTGCAGGTAGATGGACAGGCTGGAGTCCTGGAGTTGATTGTCGAATGGCAGCAACACCACAACCAGCGAGTCGGGCGAACGTAATTCAATCTGGTGCGTGATCTGTTCCCACAGGTTCTCCAGGCGAAGACTGAGCATGTCACTCTGCGATTCCGGATCAGGTGTATCGCTGGTCAGCAGGGGAATATCGATCTGGTAGGAAAGGTCACGGCGGATCAGGTCGACCACGATATCGTCAAGCCGTCGTGAGTTATAGTTGGCTCCTGTATGATGACTGACCCGGCCGGGATCCTCTTCCGATGCAAGGCCGTCGCTTTCGCCTGTTTCGCCATAGGTGAGGAAGATGAACTGACCGTAGGATGTTGCGGCAATTTGACGGAAAATGTATTCACCGGATGCATCCAGTCCACTCGCGCCAATGCAGTGGATCCGGATGGACTTTCGGTTCGCTTCTGCGCTCAGGCTGTTGTAATCGAACTGCTGCTCGTAATCGGTGTGCGGAGGGGCGTCCGCAATCACAAATGCAGCCCTGATACCGCCATCTCGCCATTCGAGCTCATAAAGGGCGCTGTACAATCCCTGCTGCAGATCCTCCGGTGTGTCACCTCCGCCATCTGCACTTAGTTGGGCAAGTTGATGTTCAAACTCGTCCACATCACCCGTAAATGGGATGATTTCGAGGGGTTTGTCGTCGTGTACGTCCCTGTAAAGTACAATGGCAAAACGGAAATCCGCCTGCTGAGACGCCGATTGAAGACGAGCATGGATGCTGAACAGCACATCCTTTAATTGCTGGATCTCATCGCTCATACTCCCGGTGCCGTCAAGCACAAATGCGATGTCAACGGGGATCTGCTGTAATGGTTCGCGCTCGGTGGTGAGGGTGATTGTGCAGATCCCGTCAAGATCCGGAATCAACGGCTGAACAACCTGGTAATCCGGGATGGCTACGTGGCATCTTTCCATATTATTGTTGAAGAATGCTTTCGGAAAGAGCACTGTTTCACCGTTTGCATAGGTGATTCCCTCCCAAATGGTTTCTCCTTGACTGTTTTGCAATGATACCTGTTGATTCATTACTGGTGCGCCATAGCTGTCCAGTACCCGTAAGATGCACCTTTCTGAATAGTCAAGCGGGAGAACCATCTGAAGATTTTCATCACTCTCCTGCATGAATTTCAACCAACTGAAATATTCTTCATTATCATCATGGGAAGCCGCTTTTACATTGGATGCCTGGCTGGAGTACCCTCTTCCGCTACTTTCAACGGAAAAGTAATCAACGATTTCTCCTTCGCGCCTGGATGCACTTTCCCTGGGTACAGAGGCATGCCCCATGGACTCATCATCTGTATCCGCTTTGATCGTCTCTTCCGAAATCATGGGGTGGATTTCAAGGTATTCTCCAATTGATCCGTCAGGATCTTCGTCGCTGTCCACAACATCATGTGAAACACCCGGAGGTGGTGCTGGTGTATCACCGTCGTGTTCCACTATACCAGGATCTTCTGAAACAGATTGGTTGCCGGATTGTGATCCACAACCTGTGACGAGTAAAAAAACAAGAAATAAAACAAGAAATAAAACTGACAGCTTGTGCATGGTTTTCATTATTTCCCCCTTGGTCCTTAACATTTGGTATACTTCTCGTTACATGTGTTATGTTTCCGGTTTTCTTCCAGAATATTTCAAAAAGAAAGGGCTACTCCGGAGGAGCAGCCCTTTGCATAAAGATCTATAGAAAGGCGGGTTACCGGATCAACGCCATTTTCTGTATATGCTGGGCAGAACCGCTCTGCAGGACAACAAAGTACACACCGCTGGCAAGATCGGACGCTTCAAAGGATACTTCATGATGTCCGGGTTGCATTTGACGGTTCAGCAGTGTGGCGACTTCACGTCCCAAAATGTCAAATACCGACAGAGATACAGTTCCCTGTACATCCAGTTCGAAATTAATCCTGGCGGTGGAGTTAAACGGATTGGGATAGATGTCGGTTAATTCGAACTCATCGGGATGTATGGCAGAGCCATGTTCCGGGCTGCTTGAGGTCCATTCCCAGAACCCGGTGCTGTCATCATGGAGAGGATAATTGGAAATAAAATTCTGATCAGTGTAGAAGCTATCGATCAATACCTGTTTCGGGATACGCTGATACACGATTGGATTATCGGTAACAGTTCCTTCGGGTGTCTGATTGTCAGTGTCGCCAGCATCGAGGTCGAGAAGATAGGCAACGTGGAGGTAATCACCGTCATTGTTGATTGCCAGTGATGCA
Organism: bacterium; assembly: GCA_963674515.2. Taxonomy (GTDB): domain Bacteria; phylum Electryoneota; class Electryoneia; order Electryoneales; family Electryoneaceae. Next base: position 58,079 of record CAXXQY010000034.1, on the reverse strand, counting down.
TCACGTTCGCTGCGGCAATCGCCAGCCGGGATGGCGCCGCTGGTTCCACGAGTGTCTGTAATATTGATCCCGTTTAACCACAAGTACCCAGGTTCGATTCCGTAGTAAGGCATTGACGCTGTCATGAACAAGTCGGCATTCAGAATACCGGATGTTTCCCCGACATCTCGCGCGCTGCCATCTTCAAGTGTATCGCCTTCCTCGCCATATTGCTGGTACAGGCAATAGATGTTATCTGTTTCCGGATCGACATACAGGCTGGGATTGCCAACATATCCGTCGTAAGCTGGCGGAATTGCACTCATCAGGTAGTCCCCGCTGGCAATCTGGATGTAAAGTTGATCTTCTTCATTCCAGTAATAGATTTTTGACTGGACAAAGTCACGTACCAGTAAAGCGCTGTAGTGGAAATAACGATGTACGGTGAACGCTACATGTAATGTGTTGTCCGTGTCTAAAAATGCGCTGCACTCATAGTCCTGGCGGAAGGTATCCACACATGCTGTTATGGTATCCGGCAAAGCATCCGGATTCGGTCCCTGGAACTGGGTGATGTTGATTGCATTTTCAGCGCCAAAATTCCAGCTTTCACCGCCGTCGTTGCTTTCCCAGTAGGCCAGATCCACATCCCAGCTTGAGTCCATTTCGACAACACCAAGTTCATACCGTCCAATGGTTTTAATAATCACAACACGTTGACCGTCCGGGCTGACAACGATATCCGCATTCGAGGCGCCAGCATCTTCGACAACCAGTTGAGGAATATTACCGGGATTGAGGATCGTGAAGGAATTCGCCAGAGGATCATATTGAAGACGAGCATAGTAGACTTCGCGTGGTTCATCGTCACCGGTTCGGCAATACACGACATGTGCGATGTTGTTGCAATCGATGGCCACTTTTGCCTGGGTGACCGCTATGTCATCACCGGGCAGCGGGATATCATAACTGTTAAAAACACCCGGTAAAATGCTGAGTTCGCCTGCAACACGGGCGGTCCAGGGTGAGCTTTGGTTGTTACGATCATGAAAGGCGATCACAGCTACCGGATCTTCAACGGATGGACACATTCCAATCGTGGCATATCCACCACGCTGGCCTGCGCTGACTCCATAACCGGTTTCCGCTTCAACGATGAGAGTACCGTTGTCTAAAATCACCCTGTTCATTTTTACTTGCCGGGTATCGCCTGAGAAAGAAAGGTCAGTAAACACAATAGAAGCGATTCCTTGCCCATCGTTCCCATATGGATTATACGCAATTGTCCTGCTGATCTGAATATTATGCTGGTTATCCAGGGCGCTCATGCCCACGATAACTGTATCGCCGATGTATTCATCCAGCTCGTACGCTGAATTATTGACTTCTTGTACCTGGTTGGCAAGTCCGAAGGACCAGAGTGCAGTTGCAAGCATTAGTACCGCAATAGTTAAAAACAGATATCGTAAACCGTTCATCTTTCCCTCTTGTCTGGTTGTGGCCCCGAATCAATCAAACTACATACTCGTTGATTACCATGCAAGATGCTCGATCTCCGAGTTCTCATGAATATTTTATCAATTTTGATAATAAAGGTATCAAAAATGACAAAATATCGCTATTCTCTATTCATACGGAAGAATCATAAATGATTAATATATTTCGTGTTAAGAAGAATTCCGGAATTGGTATGTTGGTTGCTTTAAATAAAAACAAACGTAAAAACTCATTTTGAAAAATATGGAGTGCATCATGGATGGGAAGATGAAATTATTTACCGGGCTGCTTGTGGTTTTTACCATGTGGATAATCCCGAGTATATCAAATGCTACAGATGACCGGTTCAGCGATGAAGTGTCCGTTGAGATGGAACGGATGCGGATCCGTATGGATTCGCTGGAAACCAGGATGGAACATATGAACATCGAACTGGCGCAGAGCAATCCATTTGCGACCGGGCGTACTCTGAACTGGGGGAGTGGATGGCATTTTTCCGCGCAACTCACTACGAGACACAATGTGGGCGTGGAGTTTGCCTATATGCATCAATTCAGGAATTGGCATGCCCCCTGGGAACCGGAATATATTGATAGAACCAGCGGTTACAGGATCGGTGTGGCGTTTGGATATTCGGATTTTATGAATGAAGCGGAGATGGTGGATGACAACGGTGAAGAGTATATGTCATCGGGATTAATCCCTTATCTGAAATTTATATACGGATCCCCCGTACTCCTGAATTTTATCAGCACCAGCGGTTATTTTAAAGCGATGATGGTCATGCCGTTCAACAGCGATGAAAATATTGAAGAGGAAGATGCACAGTGGGGATTAGGGTTTGGTATGGAAGTTGAATTCTGGATTTCGGAAAATAAAAACATCTTTCTTGGATTTTCTCTTGAGGGTTGTGCTATTGATTTTACTGACGATGAGAATATCCTTTTACCATTTGAATACAGACCGAGGGCGGGGGCCAGGATTTTCTTCTGATGGTTGATATACAATTACACCTTTGTCTGTTGGATTTTACCAACAGACTTTTCGTATTTCGAAGCCCCGGAGGATTAACGATTGATATTTGAATACTTCTTCCGTTTGCTTGGGGTAGGCATTGCAAGCATCCTGTATTTTACAGGTATCAATCCTTTCTATGAGGACTATGTCCTGAGGATTGAGACACAGTTGAATAGTCCGATTACTCAGGATATTGTTGAACTTGCCGAAAGTTCATTTACATTCCGGGTAGAGTATTATGTTTCCATCATCGTTAATGACAGCAGGACAAGAAACAGCAGAATTGTCAATGAGTTCCGTTATGATGAGTCATGGTTGATTAACAATCGACCCGTGGCGGAGGATTCCATTCAGCATGTGTTCGGAACAGCTTCAGTAACCTTCACTGATCTGGAGCTTGGGGAGAATGACCGCATTGTATTGTTTGCCCGTGCACGCATTCTGCCGGATTCTTCCTTCGAAGCAGCGACGGGTTTACCTACCAGGATCCTGTGGAATTATTATGAACCCTCGATACGTTGTGAGTATATCGTTCAGCAGGGGAGGCTGATCGAGCAATGAGATACCGTAGACGATTTTTACTTTTTTTTACAGCATATGTTGGGCTTGTGATTATCCTGTCAGGTGTTATCGCCTATTTCTTCCTCGAAGATGCCTATGATGCGCTGAGTCATCCCGAAAACATTGAATATCGTACGATCATGGCGGATCGTATGATGCTGCGGGCCATTTTCAGCTATGTAATCTTCATGGTGATTTTCCTGCTTATTTCCATTCTCGTGGGAATTTATCTGCATCGAACCATCTCAAAAAACTATCTGGGTGTGATCCAGGAAATCGAACTCCTCGCGCATAATCGGGTGCAGTCAGGAGAAAACTCTTCCCGAAAGATTAATGAGATTGAGCAATTGAAAGAGTATGTCGCCCTGTTGATTAAGGATGAAAGAAGACTCAGGGAACTGGTGAAGATCAATGAATGGAAAAATGGAGCACGTATGCTTATGCACGAAATTAAAAATCCACTTACTCCTATTCAATTATCTCTCCAGAGCATGCAGATGGAAAACCTGGATGAGGAGCAGCAACAGTTGGAACTGGAAACCATCCGAGATTCCTTACGTCGTATTGAGTCAATCCTGACGATGTTCAAAGAACTGGTTAATATCGAATTTGGACCGTTTGAAACAATAGACTGGCAGGCATTTTTCAAACAGGAACTTCTTTCATTGGAAAAGACATATGGTCTTATTGCGGTTGAAGAACACTATTCAGCGGAGAAAACAGTGGTAATAACCGAATCAAACCTTGTAAGCCTTGTCCTTCTCAACCTGGTAAAAAACGGTGTTGAAGCCAATAAAAATGGATTCTACATCGAAGTGAATGAATCCGAAGAGTACCTTGAAATTCATTGTAGTACCAATGATGTTACTATTGAATTCCCGGACATGATTTTTAAACCCGGCTATTCGGAAAAGGGCGAGGCGAGAGGCTTTGGGCTGTTTCTTTGCAAGCGGATTTCCGATTACCTGGATTTGAACTTGTCTTCAGAAATACAACCCAATTCCGTGACATTTTCTTTTTGGATTAAAAAAGCACATGACAGGTAGGAGCAACAATGAATGATCCGGAAAAAATCATTCATATTGTGGATGACGATCAGGCGATTCTTGACAGTCTTACAAGAGTATTAACACGAGAAGGGTACGAAGTCAAAAGTTTCCGCAAGCCAGAGGATTACCTGGAAGATATCAGACAGAATGACATCCAGGTTGCCATCCTCGATCTGGTGTTTACCAACAGCGCACTTGATGGTGAATCTCTCCTGCAACGAACCATGGAAATGAATCCAGCCAGCCAAATCCTTGTCATCTCAGGCGAAAGTGACATCCAGCGAGCATTAACATGTCTTCGAAAAGGTGCTATTGATTTTCTTGACAAGCCCGTTTCATTGCCACGTTTGCAGACATCAGTACGGAACGCGATGCAGGTTTATCACTTGCGAGCCTCTGCGCAGGAAAGATGCAGGCTTATCGGCAGCAGCAAGTGTATGCAGAATACTCGAAGCCGTATCCGTAAGCTGGCAATGCTGGAAGAGAGTGTTTTGATTACCGGGGAAAGTGGTACCGGAAAAGAACTGGTGGCTGAAAACCTGCATTTATTCTCGGAACGGTTTTCACGTCCTCTTGTCAAAGTGAACTGTACGGCATTGAATCCCAATCTGGTAGAATCTGAATTATTCGGTCATGTCGCAGGAGCTTTCACCGGGGCAAAACGAAGTAAAAAAGGGTATTTCCAGCAGGCGAATGAAAGTACACTTTTTATTGATGAAATCGGTGACTTCGATCTGTCTTTACAGGCGAAAATTCTGCGTGTTCTGCAGGAAAAAACAATATCGCCTGTTGGAAGCACAGAAGAGGTGAATATAAAAACCAGGACCGTTTTTGCAACTCATAAAAACCTTGAGATGATGTGCAAGGAGAGGTTGTTCCGGGAAGACCTGTATTACAGGATCGCCACGTTCATGATCCATATTCCACCATTACGTGATCGCAAAGAAGATATTCCGGAACTTGCAGAGAGTTTCCTTGTGGAGTTCTCCAGGAAGAACAATCTTGGAAGCAAATCGTTTACTGAAGATGCTTTACAGAAACTTCAGGAATATTCCTACCCGGGGAATGTCCGTGAATTATCGAATGTGGTGAAGAATGCTGCTTTTTTTGCTGCCACCGACAGGATTGATTCGACGGCAATTGAATTTCAACCGGGTGAATCAAGGTTTTCTTCCCAGTATGTTTCAGACAACCTGACGCTTGCCGAATCGAAAAGAAGGTTTGAGTACGAGTTGCTACAGAATCGTCTGGAGGAGAAAGCATATGACATTGTAAAAACTGCAGAAAGTCTGGGAATTCTACCCAACAACCTGTACAGGAAACTGAAAGAACATCATATCGACTGGCGTAATCCTGAAAAAGATGAGCGATAAGACAAATACAATAGGAATAGACTTTATATACTGCCATTTGAATGAGATAACATTTTAAAACCAGAATAGTCAGTTTACAGCAATTCAGGTCGGTGCAGGTCTGGATAATACTGTATCATCAGAGCGAATTACATGCTTCATTCAGTGTACATCATGTTGCGAAGGGTATCTTCTTTGCAGTTCCTTGATTTTGAAATCCAATCGTTCTGAAATATCAAACATTTTTTTCATACCGGCATAATCCGAGAGGCTGACATCACTCTGCTGGGCCATCTCTTCAATGCTTTCCACAACAAGCAGTATTTTTGTAGTCTGTTTTTTCAACGTTTTCATAAATGCCTCAACTCTTTCGGGATCATCCGGTGGAGTGAGTTGAGCCTGGCCCTGGATTACGGCAAGCGCATTGTTGATATAGTGAGCAATAGTGACCATCAGTTGGGACAATGTCTCCACCCGTGCCATCTGCTGATCCTTGTCAGCCTGCTGTACGAGTTTCATCCGCCGTTCGACGCGAGCAATCAGTTCTTCATTATCAAAAGGTTTTACGATATAGTCGTCGCCGCCAAGATCAAACGCTGTTTTTTTGTCGGATATTTCATCCTTGGCAGTTAAAAAGATGATTGGTGTACGAGAAAACTGCGGGAAATCGCGGATGTGTTTCGCTGCCTCGAAACCGTTCATGATTGGCATCATGACATCGAGGAGTATTATATCGGGATTACTTTCCAATGCATTCTTGACAGCTTCGGACCCATTCTCGGCAAGAACAACATCGTATCCTTCCCGACGGAGTAGAACTTCCAGTAGCTTTCGTACATACAGTTGATCATCGACAACCAGGATTCTGCCATTCATGATTTTTCCACAAATGATTTTTCAATCATGCTTTTCACTTGAGTATCCGAAAATAGTATGAAAACCAATCGTGTGATATGGTTTTTTTTCAATTTTCTGAAGAAAATTACGGTATTTCGCAAATTGCTCCAGGTTGAACAAGCAAATTATTGCTCGATAGTGGAGGATACATTCGATTCATAACATTCTCAACTGGTATCTTTGAGTACGGTTGGTTATTTTATTTCACCAATATAGTAAGGGAGAAGAGCATGAAGCTCCGATTATTTTTTCTGACAATGATTTGCTTTCTGGCATGCAACACCGGAGCGTTTTCACGTGAACCGCTGGAAGGCAGGTGGCATCCAGCAGGGGGAGATGATGTTCTTATCCTCAATGGTGACGGCTCTTTTGAATGGGGTGAACAATCGGGGCGGTGGTTCCTCGATGCTCAGACACTGTATCTCCATACTCCCGGGGCACTGATCGGGTACCGTTATATTCTCGACGGCAGAGACCTGACTCTAACCGGGAGCGCGCTTCGGTCGGGTGAACTCCGGTTTACGTATGCATCGCGGGGAAGGCCTGTATCGCCAGCTCAGGGAACGAGTGTGGGCGATACGTTATCTGTTGAACCGGAAAGGCGACCGGTAACCACGGCTGATTCATCCTTGACTTCAATGTATTCTTCGATCCGTATATTATCGGGATTCATGGGCAGGTGGGTCAGTCTTGAACCGGTACTGAATATGGATACACTTCATTTTTCCCTGAACAGTCATTACCGGAAAAATAGTAATCGACAAGGCGTCTTTCGTACAATTGGCGACCGTATCTATGTCCTCGAAGATACAACTGTTACAGAGTATTATTATCTTCATGAAGAACCATTTCTTATCAGGGGGACTCATGCCGGCAATTCCGTTGAAGTATATCGCAGAGTAAATGATCCCGTCCTTCGAGTTGCAACAAGCGACATGGACAGATTCGCAGGGGTTTATATTACAGAAGGTGTTCCGTACGCTTCATCGGAAAACGCCAATTCGCCGTTGAGAATGGCTGGACAGATCACAATCGACCGTTATGGCAGGATTGAAGGGATAGCACGTGTACAATCGGAAGACCGGGTCGCCGATTGGGGAGGCTATATCTCTCCTATAGGCAATACATTTGAAATACGACTCGACAATGGCGCTTTTATCGTTGTGAATGCGCAACTGGAAATCACTTCCGGTTTCGGGAAAATCCTTGGACTTGATGGTCAACTTTACCGCGAATATTCGGATGAAGTGAGAAATATTGATACGGAAGAGCGGTTGCATCCATACGATGCTGCCGATTTGCGCAGACTGCTGGAGAACACGTTGGAGCGGATTTACGCCAACTATAGAGAATGATTGTGAGAGCCGGGAACTGTAAATCGCTTGATTGAAAACACGACAGTGTGATTACAGAATACTACACAGGGAGGTATGTTCGATGGAGTATGAAAAGTTGCATTTGAACATTGCAGACGGGATAGCGACAGTTACTCTCGACAATCCAAAAGTAAATGCGCTTTCCGTCCAGGTTCTGAAAGAGCTTGAAAACGTCTTTACCGTACTGAAATCAGACGAATCAGTGAAGTGCATCATCCTTACCGGTGCAGGTAAGGCATTTGTGGCAGGCGCCGATATTTCCGAACTGAATAAGCTGAATGCAGTGAAAGCCATGGAATACGCCAGGACGGGACAGCACTTGATGACCCGCATCGAAACTCATCCTAAACCTGTTATTGCTGCGGTGAACGGTTTCGCCCTGGGAGGCGGGTGTGAGCTGGCGATGGCCTGCACCATTCGGATTGCATCGGAGAAGGCGCTTTTCGGTCAGCCGGAAGTTAACCTGGGATTGATCCCCGGTTTTGGCGGAACGCAAAGACTGGGAAGACTGGTCGGCGTGGGACGCGCCATGGAAATCCTTTTGACGGGCAACAATTTCGGTGCTGAAGAAGCCTACCGGATTGGCCTGGTAAACAAGGTTGTTGCGCCGGAAGCACTCATGGATGAAGCGGTTGCGATAGCGAAGAAAATCATGTCGGTCGGTCCGCTTGCCGTACGTTTTGCAAAAGACGCCTGTTACCGCGGCATGGGTGTCACTCTGGCAGAAGGTCTCAAGATTGAAGCGGATCTCTTCGGGGCTTGTTTTGCAACAGAGGATGCCAAAGAAGGAACATCCGCATTTCTCGAGAAACGTACTGCGGAGTTCAAGGGCGAATAGTATCCTGAACAATTTGAATGTAATGAGCGGCGGCGACAAACCGTCGCTTTTTTACTCTTTGTTTATTAACTGGCAATCTTGATCAGTATTTACAGGGAGTCTATTTTAAAAGAGTACTTGCAGGTAATTCATTGCCATTATGCTATTAGCAATGTGTACGGTAATACTCTGTGCGACAAAGGAGGATACGATGAATTTGAGATCCTGGAGTGTGTTGTTTGTCGTACTTGTCTTTTTGACAGGATCAGTACATGCAACGACATATGTGATCGAGCCGGATGGTTCCGGTGATTTTTCGACTATACAGGATGCTGTGAACGGCGCCGAAGATTGGGATGTTATCGAACTTGCCAATGGTGTGTTTTCCGGACGCGGGAACTGGGATATCGACTTTTATGGGAAGGCTGTCAAGATCTGTTCGCAGAGCGGTGATCCTGGAACCTGTATCATCGATGTTCAAGGTGTGCATGGAGATGAAATCGATCAAAAGGCGTTCAAGTTCCAGAATGGAGAAACCCGTACGTCAATTCTGAGTGGTGTTACGATCAGGAATGGCGACGCGGACGGGTGTTGAGGCCAGGGCTATGGCGGCGGGGTTCTCGTCGTATACGGCTCACCGACGATTGAAGATGTCATTTTTGAAGATAACTTTTCCGCCTATGGCGGCGGTGGAATTGCAGTAATCTACAACATTTCGAATAATCCTTTAATCAAGAATTGCACCTTCATCAACAATACGGGCGATGACAGGGGCGGCGCCATATTTATTATGTACGCTTCCGGTGAAATTGACCATTGCGCATTCATTGGCAATTCTTCTCCAAACATGGGCGGAGCTATCTCTATTGTAAGCGCTGAGGCGGGTGGTCCCCTGATAAACTGCAGTTTTTACGGCAATTCCGCGTCACAGGGTGCTTCCATCTATATCGAAAATACGCCAGTAATAATGGTCAATTCCATTATTACCAACAGCCTGAATGGTAATGCATTTACTTTTGCCTACAACGATCCTGAAGACTTCGAAATCTCCTATTCAAATCTTTTCGGGAATGTAAATGGTGACTGGGTAGGTGAGCTTGAAGTGTTTGAGGGGATCAATGGTAATCTCAATCTGGATCCGCAGTTTGTCGATGCAGAAGAAAATGATCTTCACCTGCAGGCAGGATCTCCCTGTATTGATGCGGGCGATCCCGATTCGGATGATGATCCGGATGGCACCCGGGCGGATATGGGAGCGTTTTATTTTTCCCAGGTTGCAGTTGATGAGGATAGTAACGGAAATATTCTTCCGCGACAACTTTATCTCGCACAGAATTATCCGAATCCGTTCAACAGTTCCACACGGATCCAGTTCGAGGTTGTGTCCAGGCAAATGATTACCCTGGAAGTGGTAAATATCCTGGGGCAAAGAGTTGCGGTTCTTACAGAAGGTATGGTAGAGCCGGGATTGCATAACATTACATTCTACGGATCTGATCTTCCCAGCGGTGTGTATTATTATCGACTGCAATCGGGAGATCAATCCTTGACAAGAAAGATGCTTTTTATACGATAACATTTTCATAGATCCTGAATCGCCGGAGAATTATTAAAATCCTTCGGCGATTTTTGCTCCTGATTGCAGACGTTATTAGTGAGGCTTTTACAATCTGTACCCGTTGAATCATACCTCATAGACCAGAATTTCGTATATTATGGATAACTGACGTGTGTTTTTACTTATTGGGTGTCTGAGCGTTCGGATACTATTAAACAAATAGGGAGATGGCATGAACCCTCCGACAAAAATCCGTGTGGAAAAGACAGAAGCGCGCTGTGAGATTCGATTGAACAATCCGCCCATCAACAAGCTCGACCAGGAGTTGCTGTCTGAAATTACTGCGGTTTTGGAAGCATTGCGGGGGGATGACCACCTGAAACTCATTGTCCTTGGATCGGATATTGAGGGGCTTTTCAGTGAAGGTATGCACGTCGAGGATCGTACACCTGAAAAAGTCGGCGGATTGATGGCAGCTTTCGGTCATTTGCTTTACAAATTGAATGAACAGGAAGCGATTTGTGTGTGCGAGGTGGATGGCAACTGTTTTGGCAGCGCCATGGAATTGGCCGTTTACTGCGATATGATCGTAGCTTCAGGGCGTAGCGCTTTCGGTCATCCGGGAATTAAAGCAGGATTGTTCCCGCCGGTGGCAGCAGCAGTGTATCCGCACTTGATTGGCAGGAACCGTACGATTGAACTGCTCATAACCGCACGTGAATTGACTGCGGACGAAGCGCGTACAATGGGCCTCATCAACCGTGTCTGGCCAACTGGTGAATTCAAACGAAACGCCCAGAATTTCTTTGAACAACTCGAGCAATATAGTGCGATCAGTTTAAGGCTTACGAAAAAAGCAGTGGAACAGGCATTATATGAACGTGTCCCGGTTGCGATACGACGAGCAGAAGATATTTACCTGAATGAACTGATGCGCAGCCATGACGCTATGGAAGGATTAAAAGCGTTGATGGAAGAACGTGAACCGCAATGGAAGAACAAGTAGTTTTTACATGTTGACATATTGATACAAAGTAACGGATTCGCTAATGATCTGACAGCATGGTGAATCCGTTTTTTTACTGTTAATATCCTGGTGGATCATTCGACTGTTTCTTATCAACTCTTATGGGGGAAGTATGAAAAGATTGATGGTTATCATGATCTGTTGCGGATTCGCTCTCAACGCATTACCTGTGTTTGCAGATCCCCTGGAAGGGATGAATTTTGTACAAATTCCAGCGGGAAATTTACTAATGGGATCACCGGCCAGCGAAACGGACCGTTGGGACATCGAAAACCAGCACGAAGTAACGGTCAATGCGTTTGAAATGATGACCACGGAAGTTACCCAGGCAATGTGGATGGAGATAATGGGGACAACTGTTGCACATCAACGCGAGCTGACCAATCCACGCTGGGAAGTCTACGGCGAAGGACCATCCCATCCCATGTATTATGTTTCCTGGGACGAGGTACAGGAATTCATCCGGCGATTGAACGAACGAGATCCGGGAAAGGGATACCGATTGCCCACAGAGGCGGAATGGGAGTATGCCTGCCGTGCAGGGACTACAGGCCGTTTTTATACAGGAAATGAAGATTCGGATTTATCTGAAGCTGGATGGTATCGTGACAATAGCGGTGGTTCCGATCAACCCGTCGCACAAAAAACACCGAACGCCTGGGGTTTGTATGACATGCATGGAAATGTCAGCGAATGGTGCAATGATTTCTGGGATCGTGAATATTACAGCGTAAGCCCGCGAGAGTATCCGACCGGACCGGATTCGGGGACGAGTCATGTTATTCGCGGAGGGTCATGGGATAACCGGCTCGACAGATGCAGATCAGCCGCACGAATGTCTATGGATACCGGACGTCGTTATGCTTACCTCGGCTTCCGGTTGGCGAGGGATGTGCAAGAATAGATCACTGTTTCTCTGACTTTCTCAAATAACGTTGAAGTACCTGGTATACATCGTCATGATCCTTGTTCTTTCGTTGTCCAATAGCAACGATCAGGACAAGAATCACCTTTTTGTCTATCCTGTAAATAACCCTGTATTTTCGGGATGCTGCTCGGAGGGAATAGTAGCCTGATAGAGATCCCTTTAACGGTTTCCCACGTTCCGGATGTTCTGCAAGTGAATCAATTGCGGAAATAATACGTTCGCGTGTGACTGGATTTTTTATTTTCCGTAACACCTGTGCGCAGGTTTCTGTGAGAATAATGCTGTAGGTCAAGAGATTAATCCAATTGCTTTTTTATTGTATCCCACGCGATAACTCTGCCATCAGTAATATCAGATTCACTTTGTGCTATCATCTTCATTATTTCAGGATCGGACAAAACCTCCAGGGTTTCCATCATGGATTCATACAACTCCCAACCGATAACCGCCGCTGTGGGACGATTCCATTCAGTGATCTGAACCGTATCACTGTGCGAATCTTTCACGACATCGGCAAACTTCGACCGGGCATTTGTGATCGAATAAGTCTTCATGGGTCATTCCTGTACAATAATCTGTATAGATAATAATACAGAATACTGTACAGAAATGCAATTTTTCCTCACCTGAATTTTCAATATTTTGAATATTCGAACTTGTATGATGACTATATTTAATGCACAGCAGGATAATGCAAGCGATGGATGAAATGATGTCAAGTGGCAAAAGACAGCCCAAATTAAGAGGTGTACCGGAAACCCTCCTGATCCCATTATGGGCGCGGGCAGTGGAAACATCAAACAGCGATCCGATCATTCGTGATGACAAAGCTGTCGAAATGGTAGCTGCGATCGACTATGATTTTTTCCGGTTCGAATCGTCATGGTTGTCGCAAGTGGGGGTATCGGTCCGTACCAAACTCCTGGATGATGCAACCAGAAAATTCCTTGCACGGAATCCGGGTGGTACTGTCGTCAACCTCGGCGCCGGTCTCGACACCCGCTATGAACGTTTGCAACCGCACTCCGCACACTGGTATGACCTCGATCTTCCCGAAGTAGTTGAACTGCGCCGACGGTTCTTCGCCGAAACCGATCAGTATCACATGATCGCCCGATCTGTACTCGATTTTGGATGGATGGAGGAGATCGATCTCAAATCTGCCCCGGTCTTGATCATCGCAGAAGGGCTCCTCATGTACCTGAACGAGGAGGAGGTAAAATCCCTGTTCCAGGCGTTGGCGAATACACTGGATAATGCCGAAATGTTGTTTGAAGTGGTAGCGCCGATCATGGTGGGGCGCAGCAAACATCATGATTCGGTAGCGAAAATCTCCAGCACAGCGGAATTCCGATGGTCGATCCGCAACAGCAGAAAAGTCGTGGACTGGCATAAAAAGATTAAGTATATCGACGAATGGAATTTCTACGATTTCCATAAAAGCCGCTGGAAATGGTATGGCAGAGTCGCACGCCTGCCTTTCCTGAAACCGTGGTTGTCGAACAGGATTGTGCAAATTAAAATTTCATGAGAGCTACGGTAACCGCTTAACGTATAGTAACTCCAGTATTCGGATCAAAGAGGTGGATCGCATCCGGATTAAAGGTCAGCTTGGTACGAGCCCCGATCTCAAACTGAGCGGATGGTGGCACTTTGGCGATCAGATGGGTGTCGTTGTCGCGCATGTGGAGATAAATCTCCGAACCCATCGTTTCCGCCAGTTCCACTTCACCTTCCGCAGTACCGCTACCGCCATTCCCGTTGAGTTGCAGGTCTTCCGGGCGTATACCGATGGTCATGGGACCGTTGGATGCGAGGTTTTTTAACGCTTCCGGGAGTTCGCAGTTCAGGCTTCTTCCGTTAAATACACCGTCAGTGATGGTGCCGTGAATGAAATTCATGGTCGGCGAACCGATAAATCCCGCTACAAACTGGTTGGATGGTTTATGGTACACATCGATAGGGGAGTCCACCTGCTGTACTCTGCCGTCCTTCATGACTACGATTCGTGTGCCCATGGTCATCGCTTCGACCTGGTCATGGGTAACGTAAATGATGGTTGCGCTGAGTTTCCGGTGCAGTTTCAGGATTTCCGCCCGCATCTGATGACGCAGTTTGGCATCCAGGTTGGATAGCGGTTCGTCAAAGAGGAATACTTTCGGCTTACGGACAATCGCACGTCCCAACGCCACACGTTGTCGTTGACCGCCGGACAGCGCCTTTGGTTTACGGTCCATCAGGGGAGTCAGTTCGAGAATCTCTGCCGCTTCATCCACACGTTCGGCGATTTCCGATTTCTCGAATTTGCGGAGTTTTAATCCGAATGCCATGTTCTCGCGTACATTCATGTGCGGGTAGAGGGCGTAGTTCTGGAACACCATTGCGATGTCACGGTCTTTCGGGGGAACATCGTTGACCACACGACCATCGATGGAAACTGTGCCGTTGCTGATCTCTTCCAAGCCCGCGACCATACGCAGGGTGGTTGATTTCCCGCATCCACTGGGACCGACGAGGACAACAAACTCCTGGTCATTGATTTCAAGGTTCGCGTCTTTGACCGCAAAAACATTACCCGGATAAATTTTATCCACATGTTTGAGAATGACTTGTGCCATGGCTGGTGTACTCCTTTTTACATTACCATTCGGAATATAGAGGATTGTTTGTTAAATCACCATACTTGAACTCAAAATCAATTAACTGGTAGTAATCAAAGGTGAGACTGGGAAGAGTACACGATGGGGCTGTTTGTTCTGTATTGGCAATCACGTCGTTGCGAGGTTGTACGGACGGCAGTTTCTTTTGTGCGTACAGCAGAAGCAATCTTCTTCCACTCCCTCATACAATCCAAAATATTGCCACGCATCAACACTTTCACATCTGATAGGGGATTGCTTTGCCGCAAACACAAACTACAACTACTATGTTTACAGGCTCGCAACGACACTTTTGAATAAGATTGCCGCATCGTCTAACGGGAACGACAACTGCGACACACTTTCGGCGAAAGTGTGCTCCTTAAAAGTGTGCTCCTTAAAAGTGTATTTTTCTAATGACGCCTATAGTTCCACCGCACACTGCCGTGAAATCTCCTCGACTACCTGGAGTGCGACCATGGCTTCCTCACCACCCACCTCTGGCGGGATTCCCTTGCGGATAGATTCGATAAAGGCGCTTGTTTCGCGGGCGAGAGCATCCTCGTTGCGCTTGGCGCGGGTCCGTTTTACCAGGATACGGAAGTCTTTGTCATCGGCGCCGGGAATGGGAAGGGATTTCGGGGTGCCCGGTTCAACACGGCGAACAATTTCCGCCCGTTTTTTCTCAAAATCGAGGGCGATGTAAGCATCCTGCTGGAAGATGCGGAACTTGCGCATCCGTTTCAGGGAGATACGGCTGGCGGTGAGGTTCGCTGCACGTCGTCCGGAGAAATTGATTCGAGCATTGGCAATGTCCGCGGAGTTGGTAAGTACCGGGATCCCGGAGGCATCCACACGTTCTACTTCGTTGCCCATCAGGTGAAGGAGGACATCGATGTCGTGGATCATCAGGTCATGGACTACGCTCACATCGGCGCCACGCGGGCTGTAGGGAGCTAAACGGTGCGCTTCGACGAACTTGGCGTCAATGCCGATGTCACGCAGGGCGCTGACCGCCGGGTTAAACCGTTCGATATGACCCACCTGGAGGATCAGGTTGCGCTTTTTCGCGGCTTCCACCATGTCTCTTGCTTCGGAAGAGTTGGCGGCAATCGGTTTTTCCACCAGGAGATGTGTACCGGATTCGAGCACTTCCATACCGACGGCATGATGGCGGGTGGTCGGAGCGGCAACGCTTACGCCGTCAACATCCTGTAGTAAGGATGCGATGGTTGGATATACTTTCGCGCCGGTTTCTTTGGACACCGTTTCCGCCCGTGCCGGATCGGGATCAAAAATCCCTGCAAAATCCGCTTCCGGGTTTGACGCGTACTTCTGAGCGTGAAACCTGCCAAGCCGTCCCACACCGATAACCCCAATGCGCACCTTATCCATGATCACTCCGACAGTTTACCTGGTAGTAACAAAACATTCCACTGTACAATTTGAAGAACGGAACCTCAAACTCGTTTCAAAGGTACGTATATCTGAGTGTTTTCACCACAAGCAAGGATGAACTCTTCTTCCATTTAATTCCACGCATGGAAATAAATGGAACTTTGTAATCACTTGAAACATCTGTTACGAGAAACATCCTTCGATTGCATTTCGTATATTTGAAGCGCAAGGAGAGGTAAAGAGCGCAGGATCATTACGGCAAAAGAGAATTCATGCCACCCACACGAACATCAGTCTTTTTCCGCCGTCTGGCCGGGCACACCATTGCCTTCGGGTTGAGTTCACTGGTGCGTCCGCTCAGCCAGTTACTGCTCGTACGTCTGCATACAAACACTTATTTCCTGACCATGGAAGAGTACGCTGCATGGACTCTTTTCCAGGTGGCGTTAAACATTGGAATTGCAGTATTCAACATCGGCTTGGCAACAGCCTTTTTCCGTTTTTACCTGCTTGCCAGTTCCGACGATGAAAAACAGAAGGTGGTGAGTCGTTCCTTCCGTTTAACAATAACCATTTCCGCTCTGGGTGGATTGCTGCTGTTCGGATTTTCCGACTTGTGGACTCAATGGCTGGTCGGTCGGGATGTTCCCAACGTAGCCGGTACCCTTCGAAACCTGACTTCCTGTGGGTGGTGGATCACATTAGCGGTAATTGGCAATACACTCACCATCATTCCACTCTCGCTGTTGCGTGCGGAAGGGCGATGGAAACCATTCCTTGCATTTAATGTGATCAAGTTTTTTGCGCTGATCGGACTAAATGGCGTTTTCCTCATTTATCTCGGGCTTGGACTGGAAGGTGTAACCCTGGCCCTGGCGGTTACGAATATCAGCCTGGCGATCATTTTTATTCCATTTCTGCGGAACTACATGTTCAATGAGAAATGGTCCGCGGGATGGCGGACACTTCTTGTTTACAGTGTTCCCCTTGTCGCCACGGATGTCAGTTACTGGATTTTAAAAAGTGTGGGGCAGGTGCTTCTGAATGCATGGAGCGATGCACGGCAGGTGGCACTGTACGGATTCGGACTTACACTTGCCGCGATAGCACATGTGGCGGTAGTGATGCCGTTCTCTATTGCATTCGCACCGCTCCTGTTCCGGGCGAAACAGGAGGAGGAAGACCCAAGACCTTTGTATGCTCGCACATTAGCTTATATCTGGCTGATTACCCTGTTCACCTGCCTGTTGATCACCATGTTCGCACCAGAACTGGCGTCGATATTTGGTAAAAGTGTGATCTACCATGATGCTGTGACATTTGTCGGTATCCTTGTTTTTACCAATGTGTTTTATGGAGTCTATTTTATTTTTTCCAGCGGGGCTGCGCTGAAGGACAAAACATGGATACTCCCGGTGATCCTTATAGCTACGGTTGCCGTGGAAATCATTGCAGACTGGATACTGATTCCGAGATATCATGCTCTGGGTGCTTCCTGGGCAATGCTGGCAGCTTATTTCATTCTTGCACTTTTAACACTTGCCAGTAACCAGTTTCTCTACCCGATCCGAATCCCATGGAAGAGGATTTTTTTGCCACTGGTGCTTATGCTTGTGTACATCTACCTCCTTTTCCAGACACAATTAATCGATCCGCTACTCTGGCGTATTGTCGCCAGTCTGTTGTTCCCATTTGTACTTGTGGTTACCGGGTATCTTGATAAGGGGGAATGGGAGGCGCTGAAGAGAGTTCTTCACAGGTAGATTCTTCTGAAAAGACCATAGGTGAAATTAGAAACTGTACAAGCTGGAAAACCGGAAAGACAGTATTGGGACATATTCGGATACGATGGCCGATGATCTCCCCGCAGTACATACACCCGTAGCATCACAATTTGTACTCATGTACATTCACCATGAAAGCCGAAGTGATTTTCCTTGAAAAGCAAATAAAACTCTGCAGGTATACAGATGGCATTGGAATTACCGGAAATTCTGAACAGGTCCGCGCAGCCGCGATGTCGGCATTTTGGCGAGTGCGGCGGATGTTCACTCCAGGATGTACCTTATGAAGAACAGGTCGCGGTAAAATCGAAAACCGTATCGGAATTCCTGGATCGGGATGTTATTGTCGTTCCTTCGCCGGAGCCTTATGGATATCGTCACCGTATGGACTATATCACCGCTTTCGGGAAAATCGGGTTACGGAAAAAGGGTGATGCGAAAACTGTCGTGAACCTCGAAGAATGCCATATTGTGCAGCCGCGTGTTGGTGAGCTTCTCCAGCAAATATTGGCATGGATGCAGGAATTCGATATTAAATGGTATGATCCTTACCGTCATTTTGGAGATCTGCGTTATATCACTACTCGCCATGCGATTTCCTCGGATGAGTTGATGATTATTGTAGTGACCGGGGCTGAAGAGACTGCGACTGCGCCCCTGTGCGAAAAGATTGCAGAATCAGTAGAATCGGTGGTGTGGGTTGTGCAACCACGCAAGGGTGATGATTCCCACGGAGATGTGAAACGGATTTATGGTGCACCGGTGATCCATCAACAGATCGGCAGATGCACCTTCGAAATCGGACCCAACTGCTTTTTTCAGAATAACCTTCTCTTGATCGATGAAATGTTCGAGGAAATTGGAAGGAATGTAGACGGACGAGTGCTTGACCTCTATTGCGGGGTTGGTACTATTGGAATCTGTGTTTCCGATAAAGCGAAAGATGTGACCGGTGTGGAAGTGGTTCCGGAAAATATTCAAGCAGCCCTGTGTAACATTGAGCTTAACCGAGTTGAGAATATCCGGATCATTGAGGATAACGCCAACCATTGGCTGGCGTTTAATGAAGAACGATTCGATACATTGATCGTTGACCCTCCGAGGGATGGTCTGGCCCCGAAGGTAATCCACAAGATCAACCGTCTGGAAGCAGAAAGAATGGTATATGTTTCCTGTAATCCGAAAACATTTGTACGTGACCTGGAGTTGCTTGAAGAATATGAACTTGCGGATGTGAAGGGCTTTGATATGTTCCCGCAGACACCGCACCTGGAACTCGTATCCCATTTGAGGCACAAATAAATAATGTGCATATTTTCTGATGATACAGCAAGTTAAAACAAAAAGATTATTAATATATACATAATGATATAATCATTGTATTTTATAGTATATAAATACTATGTTCCCGTATTGTCGTGATTATCAAAGAACAAGCTCATAGATTGATAGAACGATTTTTTACCGTTATCAAATCATCTGAGTATGAAAAATGCTGCGAAGCGATACATCTCCTTAAAAATCTAGTTTCATTCCGTTGATCCTTTCGATAAGAATTCCTGCTATCGAAGGGATGTGATAACCTTCGAAAGTCAAGTAATATCAGTGTTCTAACACTCCTGCTAATGGCCTTCAAACTTTTGGCACACCTGTTGCACTTACAATGATCAGAACGTCATAGAAAACGAAAAATGTCGGGAGGAAATATGAAACGGTCACTCGTAGCAGTTTTGGTTATGGCGCTGGTGCTGATTGGAGTAAACGCATCTCCGCTTTTCGCGAAAGATAATAGTTATGTTGTACAACCTTGTGATGATAATCCTCCGGAAGGATTAACAGAAAGTGTACATTTGTCGTACCGCTGTATCGCTGGATGGGTGCAAACCAGGTATGAGTTTTTCCGTGGATGGGTGGACAGATCGATTGACTATGAAGACAGAATCCCGCGTGAAACACTTCCGAACCCGGGACACCGTGACGAGGAACGCGGTTTTGACAAGCGTCAATATGATCCCCGCGCCCAGGTGACAGACTTTTCAACCAGCAGCCATTCAAACAACTGGTAAATCCCGCCTCCAGTCGGAGGTTTACCATAGATGAGAAAAGAGAGGCCTGCCCTGATGGGGCAGGCCTCATTCTTTTATTGATGATCCAGTTTGAGCATGCGTTCGGTTAGTTCTCGAAATATCTTTCTGTAACAGTGTCCTTGTTCAGCAACCATGATGGAACCTTGAGACGGTCGATTTGATCTTTTTTGTATACCTGCTGCAACTGGTACCTGGAACGCGCTTTTAGTGCAGAATCACGGAGGGCTTTCCCCGCAGTTTTGCGTCCGGTGATACGCAGAAGGGTTGCATAATCATTCAGTGTATTGGCCAGCAGTGGGTGATCATCATCATACGATTCCTGCAGGATCTCAAGTGTTTTCTGGTAATAGTCTTCCGCATTCTCCTTATTTCCGGAATCGCGATACAGGTTCGCTAAAGCACGCATGATTGCCGTTACAGACAGATCATTCTCGCCTTTCATTGAGCTGAGTGCATCGATGGCTCGTTTGTACAGGGATTCCGCCTGCTCGATTTCACCATCCTCCACAAAGCGAGTTGCGCGTTCCAGAACAGTACGTTCCGGGCCGGAGTTTTCTTCATCCGTCATATGATCCGCACTGCTCTCGACTCCGAACGATTCCAGGATGCTGTCGAGATCCACCATCGACTTGTCGGAAGCAACTGTTTGCGGAACGGGTTTTTCTTCGACTTGTGGCTTCGCGGGGATTGGCATGATTGATGGAGGCGCTTGCTGGGTGTAAAACTCGAATCCGCACGAGCATTCCCGGGCCAGCGGGTGCCTGTTTTTTCCGCACGCAGGGCATTTTGCGCCGATACTGCGTGGGAGTGGGATCGGGCTCTGGGCGGCTTCCCGCCTGATTCCCAAGGCAGCCGTGAGAAATACTGCGATCAAGGTGATTTCCGTCAGAAAAAATATCAGCATGTTGCTGTACAACATATGATTAACTTCGCCGGCGTAGGCCCAGAAGGGGGCAAAACCAATGAATTGAAACAGCTCGCCATCCTTTATACACCATGGCGGAAGCAGAGTCAACGCCATGATCAGCATGGAAGCCAGGATCAATACGCTTTGTTGTTTTCGATTCAGCCGCATTCCTGCAACCTCCTGAATTTGTAGAATATCACTTCTCGACGATTCTGTGATAAAACAATACAAGTTATGCAGATAGCAATAAATATACCATGGAATGAGTGTACCCTTGGAGATCACATAATACAACGTTTTTGGCGAAGAAATCTATATTGGGAAAGTAAATATTGTCAAATTCTCGTGTTTTCGAGGTTTGATTTTTATTTTGCTCATTCATTAATAAAGGCTCATTTACAACCACTAATGGAACGATTCACATGGATCGAAGTGCACTGAGCAACGCACTACACTTCAGGGTAAGGCGTAATGACGCAGATATACCGGGGAATTTCAAGGAATTGCAACGCAGTCCTGATGGGTAGTACATGCTCCCAAAAGGCTTCACGTAAATAATACATCATCTTCGTTGGTTTTGTTCGTAATAATCCATTACAACTTCACAAAACTGCCTTGATTCTGTTTCATTTACGAGAAGAAGTACCCATCGATCCATGTGAATCGATCCAATAATACATTCAATTGTCAATAATCTGATATCAGAAAATGGCTGCTCCCTATAATCTGTGCAAGATTTGACTGACAAGACACATCTGGAAACTTTCGGTATCTGGATGATCTTAACATCCAAAAACGTATCGGAGGTCTGTATAAACTCTTGTGAAGACCCAAAAAAGTAAAATAAATAATAAGTGAATACTCTTCTGGTAGAATCCTTAAGAATTTCTAACACACAACAACGATATTACCTGTACAAACGTAATTGCATTGAGTGCTGATGCAGAGAATTCCTTCCTGACATTTTTATACTCAGGGATATCCATGAAAACCGTCTCTTGGATTCTAATAGTATTTTTGTGTTCTCTACTACTGTTCCCGTTTTCCGTATATGGTTTGAATAATACGATTCATGCAGAAGGTGCAACCTTTCCGGAACCATTATACCTCTACTATTTCGACAGGTACAATGAGCTGACCAATCAGAAAGTGTTATACCAGGCGCTTGGATCAGGTGCGGGAATGCGTGCTTTGCTGGAACGTCAAGCTGATATTGGGGCTACCGATATTTTTCTGGATGATTCGCTTTTATATTCAAGTGAACGTGAAATCCTGCATCTACCGACGTGTATTGGCGCTGTAGTCATTACATACAATCTTCCTGATAATCCTACCATACGCCTGACACCGGATCTGATCGCAGGAATATTCTCTGGAGAAATTACCCGATGGGATGACCATCAATTGCAGGAAGTGAATCCTGAAATAGATCTTCAACCGATGGAGATTATCACTGTCCATCGTTATGATGAAAGCGGAACGACTTTTATCCTTTCCGAATACTTAAGTAAAGTGAATCCTTCCTGGGCGGAAGAAGTCGGTTTCGGTAAATCGCTTGACTGGCCGGTAGGTTATGGTGCTATTGGCAATGCGGGTGTCGCCCAGTTTATTCAACGTGCAGAAGGATCTATCGGTTATGTGGAAATGACCTTTGCAGAAAGTTCCGGTTTGCCGAAAGCGCTTGTAAGGAACCGTTCCGGCTTTTTCGTACTGCCAACAACGATAAGTGTGAGCCGGGCTGCAAATACTGATGTACCTCGTGATACCAGGATTTTTCTTACCGATACTTCGACTTCAGACGGTTACCCTATCAGTGCTTTTTCATGGATGATATTCTACCGGGAACAACAGTATGATGGCAGGACATTGCAGCAGGCGTTAGCATTACGCAACCTACTTTTCTGGATTGTCACCGAAGGCCAGGCTATGAATGAAACGTTGAACTATGCACCATTACCGCAAAGTGTCATAGAACGTGCGCTGAGTATCATACAACGATTGACCTATGATGACAGACCGATTTTAGAGTATCGAGATAATTGATACAACTGCTTTTACAACAGAACGGTGCAATGAGATGCATACGAGTTGGCAGAAACTGGTACTTATATTGAGTATGTTCGTTCTTTCCCCTTTTATTCTCCCGCTGGCGTATGCCGATGATGAAATGATTGTGCGTGTGGGGGTTTTGCATCAACTGAATGAAGACCATGACTCGGATACAGATGTTGTTGAAAATATCCTTAAGGAAATCCTCGAAGATATCGCAGGGAATGAATCTTGGCGACTTGAATATATACCAGGCAGCCAGGAAACGCTGTTTAACCTGATGCTATGGGGTGAGATCGATCTTGTCCTTGGTATGCCTTACACGAATGAACTGGCGGATTCAATCGAATTTTCACAGGAAACGGTTATTTCCACCTGGGGACAGATTTATATTTCTCCAGGTCTGGAAATTCGTTCACTGTTGGATCTTCGTGATAAAACCATCGCAGTTCTGGACGATGACGGATATTTCGATGAATTCAGGAATACTGCACGTCGTTTTAACATCGATTGCAATTTCATAATAGCAAATTCATACAGTGAGGTTCTGGAAGCTGTAGACCGCAGGTATGTTGATGCTGGAGTTGTTGAACGTACATATGGCATATTACACGATCAGGACTATCATGTGCGTCCTACCAATATCGTTTTTTCCCCGAGGGAAGTGAGATATGCCGGAAATCCGTATACGAATAATGGACTTGTTGCGACTATTGACTATTACCTGGCGCTTTATAAAAACGATCAATCCTCAGTCTATTTTCGCACCATCGAAAAATATTTTGGTCCCATTGAACCGTTCCGCTGGCCCAAATGGCTGAAATTCCTGCTATTAGTAATTGTTATCATTCTGTTCACGCTGTCTATGACTACTGTCATATTACGTTTGAAGATCCATCGTCAACTGGAAGAAATATCAAGAAAGAACAAAGAATTATCGCACGAGATCCGTGTCCGTAAAGGCACAGAAGCAAAGCTGCTGCGGTTTGGGACTGTGGTTGAACAAATGGTTGAAGGTGTTTTTATTACAGATGAAAAGGGGTATATCCAATATGTAAATCCTGCGCTGATTATCCTTATGCGAATGACAGAGGATGACCTGCTGGGGAGGAAGTACACACTTATCCTCGAGGATGTGGAATCGAACACAATACTCAATGAGCTCAACAATGTTATCCATGATGGCAAAACCTGGAAAAACAAATTTACCTGGAAAGTCGCGCCAAAAGATATCCTGGAGATCGAAGCAAGTGTTGCTCCGATTCGCAACCAGGATGGTCATGTAGAGAACTTTTTATTTGTTTTCCGTAATGTTACGCATGAAATCCTGCTTGAAAGGCAACTCAGGCAATCACAGAAGATGGAGGCGATTGGCACACTTGCCGGTGGGATCGCACATGATTTCAACAACACACTTTTCTCCATGATGGGATATACAGAAATAGCAATGCATATCCTGGATAAGGAACATGAAGTCCATGACCATTTGAAACAGGTGATAAGTGCTGGGCAGCGCGCCAAGGGCCTTATTCAGCAGATCCTTACTTTCAGCCGAAAAAGCGAGCAGGAAAAACGTATACTGGAAATTGAGCCGATCCTGAAAGAGACAATGAAGTTGATCGAACCAACGATGCCCGACCATATCAATGTGAAAACCGAATTTAATGCACGCGGTATAAAGATCAATACAGATCCTACCCAAATGCACCAGGTTCTTACAAATCTGTGTAGTAACGCAGCACACGCCATGAGAAAATGCGATGATGGATTGCTGTTTATCTCTTTAGGTACAATAGAGTTGGATCGATTTGCGGCACGTAGACTGCAGCTTAATCCTGGAAATTATGCCAAATTGACCATTCGTGACAATGGTCATGGGATAGAACGCGATGTATTGGAAAGAATCTTTGAACCCTTCTTCACAACGAAAAAGCAGAGTGAAGGGACTGGGATGGGATTGTCGGTGATACATGGGATTGTCGAAAGCCATAATGGAGCAATTGATTGCTACAGCGAAGTTGGTCGTGGTACAACCTTTCATGTTTTTCTGCCGATTGCGCAAGGTAATGTGCAATCCCTGGCTAATCTCGAACTGGAAAATCCCCGAGGATCGGAAAATGTGTTGATTGTTGATGATGAAGAATCCATCGCTGAAGTGATTTCATTAATGCTCGATCATCTCGGCTATAAAAGTACCGCTGTGACAGAAAGTAGAAAAGCGCTTGAAATAGTAAAAGAAAATCCGAATGAATTCGATTTGCTGATTACTGATCTGTCCATGCCGGGATTATTGGGGACGGAACTGGCCAGGGAAATAATTAAAGTTCGAAATAATCTTCCTGTAATCATGATCACAGGGTATGGCGAAGAGTTGACTTCACATTCACTGGAAAACACCGGTATCCGTGAAATGATGATGAAACCAGTACTTACGCATAACCTTGCGGTTGCAGTACGGCGGGTGCTGGACCAGGATAGAAAAATCGAAACCATGGTTACTGCATAGCTTCATTGAAGTTAGAAACTCCAGCAAGCCCGAACTCTCACAAAAGAGCTTGCTTTTACTCTCTCCATTTGCGAAAATACCCGAGATTGTCTCACAGTAGTATCCAATACAATGAGAAGAGATTGACGAACCCTGTTGAACATAAATGGTACGAACGTATCCCATTGGTAGCACTGGCCCCCATGGAGGCAGTGACCGACCTGACCTTCCGGTCGATTGTACGGAACCTCACACCGGATGTGGTGTTATACACGGAGTTTGTCAGCGCCAGCGGCCTGGTGGTAGATGCCGAAGCTGTCTGGAAAATGGCGGAATTCACGGAAGAACAACGTCCGATTGTAATCCAGCTTTATGATAATGACATCGATAAATTGGCAGAAGCGACAGCGCTGATCGCGAAAAACCTTCGTCCGGACGGCATCGACTTGAACATGGGATGTCCGGTGAAAAAGGTGGTGAAACGTGGGGCAGGGTGTGGTATGATGGCGACTCCCGAGTATGCGGCGGAGATCATCGCACGCATGGTGGAGAACGCCGACGGCATCCCGGTGAGTTTCAAAACCAGGCTCGGGATCCGTAAAAAGGATGAAGTGGTTACGGTTGCGCAAGGGTGCATAGATGCTGGTGCGGAACAGGCAACCATACATGCACGTTTGAAAGCGGACCGTCCCCGCGCCGCCGCCGACTGGGAAGCCATGTCGGTTGCCGCGCAGCAGTTGACGTTACCAGTGATGGGGAACGGCGACGTCTGGTCCGAGGAGGATGCCGTCCGTATGGTGAGTTATCCCGGGATCAACGGTGTTATGATCG
The DNA here is from genome assembly GCA_963674515.2 of bacterium. Taxonomy (GTDB): domain Bacteria; phylum Electryoneota; class Electryoneia; order Electryoneales; family Electryoneaceae. Next base: position 31,841 of record CAXXQY010000034.1, on the reverse strand, counting down.
CTCGCGGGGCCATTGGGAATCCATGGCTGCTGAAACGGAGCTGGCAGAAACTGGCCGGGGTGGAGGTTGATCCGATGCCGTCGCGCGAGGAGCGGGGCAGGGTGGCGCTCGAGCATCTCAGGCTGAACGTGGAACGGAAAGGTGAACGCAGGGGTGTTCTTGAACTTCGCGGGATTGTCCGCAATTACATCAAGGGGTACCGCGACACCCGCCGTATCTGGATGAAGATCATCGAATCCGAAACCTATACCGACACCGCAAAACTCTTAGAACAGTTTGCAAAGGGTTCCGATGAACTGGCGCGGGAGTTTGTGCAATAGCTTCAAGTGTGCCTTCGTAGGGAAGTCATAAATGATGTACGAAAAATGAATCATTCTTTATCCATTCAATAACTTGCTTCTTTACGTTTTCCCTCCAGATATTAAGTGATGCAGAGCCGATGAACCTTATCTGAACAACCGTTCTGGAGTGATGGAATGGCTTCCTCATCCCGTCAGAAATTACAATCCCTGAAGGAACAACTGATTGCGGGAAAAATCAGTGAAGACTTGTTCCGCAAGTTGAGTGCTGAGCTGGAAGCGCAGATCGCTGAAGAAGAGCAGAGAGATAACGCTCCTTCCGAAAAAGGTTCGCTATCAATTGCCAGACCTGCCGCACCGTTTGGCGATCATTCATTCGAGCAGGGGGACCATCCGCAAAGCCCCCCACAAATCCATAAAACCCCTGTCAGTTCACAGTTTCCATTCGGGCCGGGCTCTGCAGAAATGCCGTTGGCTCCCGGTATGTTTATCGGAGAAGAACTCAAGAAGAAGGGTACACTCCGATATGAGATCGGCGACCTGTTAGGGACCGGTGGATGCGGCGCCGTGTTCAAAGCGCTGGATCATAAGCACGACCCACCTTTACAGGTTGCGATCAAGGCGATCTTTTCCTCTGCGACTGCCGATAAAGTGGCTCTGAAAAAAATTGAGAATGAAGCCCGTACCGGAAAAATGCTCGGTCATCCAAGTATTCTAAAGATCTGGGATTTTGACGAGTGGATGGGTATCTATTTCCTGGTGATGGAAATGGTCGAGGGTGGCGATCTGAATGGTTTGCGTGCTGCACAACTGAATCAACGTTTTTCCGTCGCAGAATCATTACCATATCTGCGGAACATTGCCGAAGGTCTTGATTATCTACATTCAAAGGGGATAGTCCATCGTGACCTGAAACCGTCAAATCTTCTCTGGCATCCGGGCGAAAAACGGATCAAGATCAGTGATTTCGGGCTCTCCAAGGTGGTGCATGATTCCATGCAGAAAAGCATGGTGAATCCGCCATCCATATCCGGCACGTTTCCCTACATGGCTCCCGAAATCTGGGATGCAAAGAAGCCATCCCCGGCAGGTGATGTATATGCATTGGGCGTTATCGCTTATGAGATGATTGATGGGGAAGCGCCATTTCCCGGACCGAATTATGCCGACCAGCATAGAAACAGCACCCCGGAACCAATTCAGAATACTCCTGTCCATATTCAGACCACAATCAGCCGAGCGCTTGCGAAGGACCCATCCAAACGATTTCAAAGTGCAGGGGAATTTGTAGATGCACTCGCAAGCAGACCGAAGAAAAAACGGTCAATCCTGCCAATAGCGATCGCAGCGATTTTTCTTGTTCTGCTGATTGCCGCAGGAAGCCTGGTTATGACACGTGTTTCCACGATCAAACATATGGCGAGACGTGGGTTGCAGGAAGTTGTCACGCAGGTTTCGGAGGTGCGTCAATCCTTACAGGAAAACACAAATTCCAGGGAAAGAACCAGTAGAACGCAACCTTCCGAAGAGGAAGTATTCCAGCTCCGTATTGATTCGCTTCTTGCAGTTGCAAACGTATATTTCCGGGACGAGAATTTCACAACCCCTGCTGGAGAAAATGCACTTGAAACATACCGCGAAGTATTGCAGATTGACGATGAGAACCGGGATGCACGACAAGGAATCCGTTTACTTGCGGGTCATTACGAACAATTGGGCGACGAAGAAAGAGAGCTGGAGAATTGGGACTCTGCAATAGACTATTATGAATTGTCAGGTGAGATCGGTGGTGAAAACAACTCCCTTGAAAACAAAATCGCTACCTGCAGAACCAGGATCAATCGTTCAGCATCCTCTCAGGCGCAAGCGGTAATCCCGTCGAGAACAGTACCGCAACCTTCGCCAACCTCCAACAACGCTACCGGTTCCATTAAAGGCAAAGTCATTGACGCAAGAACCGGCGCATCGATTGAAGGTGCATACATCAATATCGTTGGAACGTCCATCGGATCATATACAGAAAATAATGGCAGCTATGAATTGGACAATGTCCTGACAGGTACGTATGACATCAGGGTGGTAAAAAACAACTATTACCCGGTTGAATACAATGACATCATCATTTCCGAATCAGCGACGACTCAACTGAATGTTGAAATGCGGAGAGAAGACTCCCCGTTGAGAGGATCAGATCGGCAACCAGGTTCGCTTTCGGAAGGACCATTGGCGGGAATGCAGTTCGCATATATCCCCGCAGGATCTTTCATGATGGGTTCGCCGGAGGATGAAGAAGGAAGGGGCAGAGATGAATACCTTCATCAAGTATACCTCGATGCATTTGAAATAATGACGACAGAAGTAACCCAGGAGATGTGGATTGAAGTTATGAGATCGAATCCCTCGTATAGGACAAATGATCCAGCACGTCCCGTTGAACAGGTTTCCTGGAATGATACGCAAGATTTTCTTGAACGTTTGAATCGTCTGGATCCGGGTAATGAATACCGATTACCATCGGAGGCGGAATGGGAATATGCATGCCGAGCTGGAACGACGACAAGGTTTTACTGTGGTGAAGACATTGAAGCTTTCAAATGCGTGAGCTGGAGTGCAAGAAGTGATATTGCATCAACACAACCTGTTGCACAAAAAGAGCCCAATGCTTGGGGATTGTATGATATGCATGGAAATGTAAACGAATGGTGCAATGATAGGTACCATAGTGATTATGCATCCTGGAGCCCTGAACGAAATCCTGAAGGACCGTCATTTGGTGATAGGCGAGTCGTGCGTGGAGGTTCTGTTACAAGTTACGAACGAGGGCATAGATCTGCCGCACGTGATAATTTACCACCAGAACAGAGCCAGTTTAATGTAGGATTTCGGATAATACGGTCTGTTCGATAACAGTCTTTTGTTTTGAGGTATTAATAATAAAGGGAACCGGATCCGGTTCCCTTATTGTATCTCAAGACTTTGAGTCTTTGTTACAGTGCTTCCACAATCTTCTTGGTTTCCCAGGCAATCACCAGTTCCTCATTGGTCGGAATAACATAGACACCAACCTTGGAATCATCGGCGGAAACTCGACGTTCTTCTCCCGAACGGACGTTGTTCAGTTCTTCATCCATCTTGATGCCGAGATACTCCATGTCACTCAGCGCGTCCCAACGGACCGAATTGGCGTTCTCCCCGATTCCGCCAGTAAAGACAATCGCATCCAGTCCATTCATTACGGCTGCATATGATCCCACATACTTCTTCACACGATAGGTGAAGAGTTTGAAAGCGAGACGTGCACGATCATTGCCGTTTTCCAGCTCTTCCACGATATCGCGCATATCGGAAGAAACACCGGAAATACCAACGAGACCGCTGTGCTTGTTGAGCAGGGTATTTATCTCACCAAGGGACAGCTCTTCACGGCCCATGATATGCAATACTGCACCGGCATCGATGTCACCCGCGCGGGTGCCCATCAACAGTCCTTCCAACGGGGTCATCCCCATGGTCGTGTCCACGGAAATACCGTTTTTTACGGCTGCCATGCTGCAACCATTTCCCAAGTGTGTTGTGACTATTTTCAGGTCTTCCAGGTTTTTTCCAAGGTGCTTGGCTACCTGCAGGGATACAAAATAATGGGATGTTCCATGGAAACCGTATCGACGGATACCATGCCGTTTGTACAGTACATAGGGAAGACCGTACATGTAGGCATAATCCGGGATCTTGTGATGGAAAGCCGTATCGAATACCGCCACATTCGGCAGATCCTTCAGGAGACGCTGGCAGGCAGTGATACCTTTGAGGTTATGCGGATTGTGCAATGGCGCCAGATCAATGCAATCCTCAATGCCTTCAATCACTTCAGGAGTGATCAATACACTTCCGGTGAATTTTTCACCGCCATGAACCATCCTGTGTCCAACAGCGTTGATTTCATCGCGATCCTTAATAACGCCATGGTTCTTTGACAGAAGGATTGCGAGGATGTATTCAATCGCAGCCTGGTGGTCTACGATTTCACCGGCGACCTTTACCTTGTCGCCGTCGGCACGCATGTGGTTAATGATGGCGCCTTTCATACCGATACGTTCAACGGTACCGCGCGCCTGGGCAGATGGTTTCGTTTCTGTATCGATAAACTGATACTTAATCGAAGAACTTCCGCTATTGAGGATCAGGATCTTCATGGCACTTCATCTCCCTATCACTTTTCTCTTTGTTTTTATGTTACACTGTACGGAACAAATGGTTACTTTGCCTCTGGCTCGTAAATAAAAGTAGTACATTCATGCTCATTTCTGGGATCTGCATAAAGAAAACATTTCCGGCAATCAGAGCGCTTGTTCTACTCAAATCATAAGGTTTTTCAACGGACATTTTTCAAACAGCATCAGAATCGTTTTTAAAGTAATATCAATTGTTTGTTGATTCTATGTAATTTGCATATGGATTGATATTTGTCAGCCTACCATTGTCCATCCAGACATATGAATCGCTTATCTGAGACAAACGTTCGATATCATGCCCGGCAATCAGGAAAGCAGCGCCTCTTTTCGCCTCTTCCCGGATGAAAGAAAAAACAGCGCTGCATCCTTCCATATCCAGACCGGCAGTAGGTTCATCGAGCAGATAAGCAAGCGGTGAGAGTGCCATTATTGAGGCCAGGGCAACTCTTCTTGCTTGCCCTACGCTCAATTCAAATGGATTTCTATCGCCGAACTCATCCGGATCCAATCCGAACCTCGCCAGGCATTCTCGAGCTCTGTTGTCGGCATCGTTTCGCGTGGCTCCCATGTTCCTTGCTCCAAATGCAATCTCATCGAGAACCGTTTCCGCAAAGAACGACCGTTCCGGAAACTGAAAAGACATCCCGATATGTCCGAACTGATCCGATGCCTGTTTTCCATTCCAAAGAACAATACCAGAATGCAAGGGTAACAAACCTGTGAATGCTTCGAGCAAAGTTGTTTTTCCACAACCGCTTGGACCAGATAATAGATGAATATCGCCGCAATTCTGGTGCAAAGAAACATCATGAAGAATTTGTACCGAAGGCCCAAATAGCTCCTGTCGAAAAACATTCACATTTTTCGCTGTCATCAGATTGGAAGAAGGTAAAGATTCAAGACTTGTGTTGCCTCCTTCTCCGGCTACTGTGTCCCTTGGAGGCGGTAAATGTGCTGCAGACGATGTTCCGGTTGATTCCTGATTTATCTCTACTAATCTGCCATTTTTGAGTTGTAAAGTACGTTGACCGGGAAGTATTTCATGAGGAGAGCTTGCTATCCATAACACAGTGGATTGCTCTGGCAGAGCAGTAACCATATCTGCGATGATGGAACGTTGAATGGGATCGAGAAACGCAACAGGTTCATCCAGTATCCATATATCCGGACGCATTGCATACAGTGTCGCAAAAGCCACCCGTTGCATTTCACCACCGGACAGCTTCGCAGGATTTCTGTAACACAGGTGGGTCAAATTCAGTTCATTGAGTGTTTGATCCACTCGTTTTCGTATCTCAGCACTGGGTAATTGCCGGTTTTCGAGCCCAAATGCGATCTCAAGCTCAACTGTTGAGGCGACAATCTGGTTTTCAGGAATTTGCTGTAAAAAACCGATATATGGTTTGCTTCTTTGTTTGGTAGTGTACCGGATCGTACCGGAGGAAGGGGATACCAGACCGGCGATGATTTTGGCTAAAGTGGATTTCCCACTGCCATTGGCGCCTATAATTACAACATTCTCTCCCTGGCGGATTTCACAATCCAGGTTCTGCAGTATGTACTCATCTTTTTCCGAATAACGGAACGAAAGGTTTTCCAGTGTAATCACAACATCACAACCTGGCGAGGCGCACTAGCCGATGCGCCAAAAGTTCAGATACACCTGTCCTGTTTTCCACGAAATTCCGGGCAAGCATTCCCATTTCCTGGAACATATGGTTATTCGAGAGAGCGTTCATTGTGATGGAATGTATGCTGTCGGCGGTTTTTACTTCCCTGGCGGCTCCCAGTGTAATAAGATCCCGTGCTTCATGACTCATCAGGTGATTTGGACCGAATAATACAGGAATACCGAAAACAGCGGGTTCAAGCACGGAGTGGACACCACGGCCGAAAGCTCCGCCCACATAAGCAATCCTTCCAAGGCCGTACAATCCTGCAAGTACCCCGGTACGGTTCACCAGGATAATCGAGTCGGGTTTTCCCGTCGTTTCCACTTCATCCACAAGGGAAATGCTTTGATCATGCTGGGAGGCAAACTGGAGGATTTTTTCTATATGGTCATTCCCGATTTCATGAGGGATGAGTAACATCACTGCTTCCGGGATGGCAGTATGGATTTTTGACCATGACGCGATCAGCAGTTCTTCATCTTCGGGCCATGTACTGCCAGCGACAAATACCGGTCGTCCCTTGAGAACATCACGCAGTTTTCCCTGGTCCGCATTTTGTGCGATGGCTCGCTGTTTTACACGATCATAACGTGTATCACCGATTGCTTCGATTGTTATACCAGCGCCTGCGACAGAACGGAACCGTTCTGCATCATCTTCTGCAACCGCATAAATGGCAGTCAGGGAACCCAGGACCTCACGGTTGAAGTTTTGTACGACAGGACGATTGCGGGTGGAATCCGGCCTGAAATTCCCATTCACCAGGACAGCGGGAATTCTGCGGGAAGCAGCCTGCCAGGTCAAATTCGGCCATACATCATGTTTCACGTAAATAAGCAGGTCGGGTTCAAGGAGTTCATAGAGACGCCAGACACGGAAAATAGAATCGAAAGGAATAAAAAAGACAGCCGTTGCATTTTTTACAGTATGCCATCTTCCCAGGGTGGAGGGAGAAAAAACACTGACAAGAACATTGGCTTCCATCTTGTTATTGATAGCATCAATCAGTGGCACTGCACTTTCCAGCTCACCGGCGGATGAACAGTGTATCAGGATCCGTGGCGCACCATCTTTACAACGATTTCTTATGCGGGCAAGTTTGGCTCCTTCACCCATACGCATTTTTATCGCTTTACGTCCTTTATCCGATCCTAAGACACTCCCCAGAAATCCTACTTCAATACCTGTACCGCCGACTACGTTGTACAATGCACGCCACATGGTAAGACCCTTCCCGATAAACAATACCCCATCGGATTCAGATGCTTGCTTTAATTACAATCAATCAAATTCCCAAAAAAGAGTAGAGTAATTTCCAAGATAATACATGAGTGAAGCAGATAAAACATGAATTCGGAATTCCTTTAAGCAAGCATCTACCGTTCAAGGATGAGTGTAACCGGACCGTCATTTGTTAAGTCAACCTTCATGCGGGCGCCAAATTTCCCTTCTTCCACCTTAAATCCCCTGCTTCGCATTTTACTTGCAAACTGGCTGCAGAGAGGTTCAGCGACAGAGGGAGGAGCAGCTTTGGTAAATGAGGGACGTCTGCCTTTTCTCGCATCACCCAATAACGTAAACTGGCTGACAACAAGGATTTCCCCATCGACATCCGAAAGTGAAAGGTTAAATTTCCCATCCCCGTCTTCGAAAATCCTCAATCCGGAGATTTTATTCGCCATCCATTCAAGCTGTTCTTCACTATCGCTGCTCTCAATGCCGACAAGCAGGAGAAATCCTCTGCCGATGGCGGCGATTTGTGTGTCGTCAACGATTACTCCGGCGGAGGATACCCGTTGCAGGACAACTTTCACGATTTAATCCCTGTTAACTCGTTTCCAGTATTACGGTATCTTTTCCCAGTTCGGATTCTGTCATTTCAAGAAGATCATGAGTAGGACGAATTTTGTATCTGCTTGATGTAGTGACAAACTGCTGGCCATTTTCACCGTGGAAGATAATTCGCACCGGAGTTGAACCGGGATTATTCCTGATACAATTTTCCAGGCCCAACACTTTTTCACCTTGAAAATCGGAATTCACGTGAAATACAATTCGTTTGGTTAATCGAGCCGCTGCATCTTCGATTGGTTCCACATCATCAACTATAATTTCAAGGGTATTGTCTTCCTTTTTCTGAAGTCTTCCAGTTAACAGAACGGCTTGGTGTTCCTGCAGCTTTCCATTTATTTTTTCATATGTTTTCGGGAAGATAAGCAACGATATTGCACCGGTGAGATCCTCAAGCCGGGCCCGCGCCATCATCTGTTTACTCCGGGTTGCTCGCCTGTCGACATTTTCAAGGATTCCGACAATCCGCACCAGTCCTTCGTTGCGGACTTCATCCAGTTCAGAGATGGAACGGGAGGAGAAAGCATCAACCTCCAGTTTATAACGTAAAAGGGGATGACCAGAGAAATAAAAACCCAACAGTTCACGTTCATGCGTCAGACGTTCATGGGCGGGCATTTCGGGCATTTCCGGAAGTTCCGGACGCGGGATTTCGATGGACTCTTCGCCGTTACCGAAAAAACTTACCTGGCCATTTGCTTTTTCCTGTTTCAACTGCTGTGCATATAAAAGGGCATTATCGAGAACGGCCAGTTGTTGGGCCCTGTGACCTTGCAGACTATCAGCCGCACCGGAATAGATGAGTGTTTCCAGGACCTTCCGATTGATTAACGGGCTGGTGACAGCAGTTTCCGCAAGATCAAACAAGTCTTCGAAGCCTGACCGGACGCGTCGTTCGCCTTCAATCGCCTGTATTGCCGCCGATCCGACATTTTTCACCGCGCACAAACCGAAACGCACATTCCCTTCAGGAGTGACAATAAATTCTTCTTCCGATTCATTGACATCGGGCGGCAACACTTCGATTCCCATACGTTTGCATTCTTCGAGGAAGAGCACAAGTTCGTCCGTGTTGTCAGCACGGCTTGACATGCTCGCTGCCATAAACTCGGCAGGATAGTGGGTTTTCAGATATCCAGTCTGATAAGCCACCAGGGAGTAACCGGCGGCGTGGGACTTGTTGAATCCATATTTGGCAAATTTCTCGATCAAGTCCCATATTTCAGTAGCCTGTTTTTTTGTAATTCCATTCTTTTCGCAACCGGCTACAAATTCGGGTTTCAACTCTTCCATAAGAGCTTTGATCTTCTTACCCATCGCCTTGCGCAGAACATCCGCTCGTCCCAGTGACATCCCCGCCAATTCGTGCGCGATGAGCATTACTTGTTCCTGGTAAACGATGATGCCATAGGTTTCATCCAGGATGGAACTCATTTTCGGATGGATATACGTGATTTTCTGTTTTCCGTGCTTGCGTTTGCAGAAATCATCAATATTGTCCATGGGGCCAGGACGATAGAGCGCATTCATGGCGATGAGGTCTTCCAGGCGTTCCGGACCTAACTTTCGCAGGTTCTCACGCATTTTGCCGGATTCAAACTGGAAAATGCCGATTGTTTCACCACGTGCGAATAATTCATAGGTTTTTTTATCATCAATTGGAATGGAATCAAGTTCGAGATTAATGCCTCGTCTTGCGATCAGTTTTAACGCACGTTCGAGGATTGTGAGTGTTTTAAGTCCCAGGAAGTCAACCTTCAATAGTCCCAGTTTCTCTACATATTTCATGTCAAACTGGGTAGTAGTTTCACCATCCGGCGCCTTGTACAGTGGAACATGTTCCGTGAGTTCGTCCGGAGTAATCACTACGCCTGCAGCGTGAATTCCTGCATTACGAATAGTTCCTTCCAGAACCATCGCCATTTCCATCAACTCACGGTAGTCAGGTTTGCTCTCCACCTTTGCCTTGAGTTCTTTGGAAACTTCCATCGCTTCGACAAGGGTTTTGGCTGTATCTGGGACCAACTTGGCGATTGCGTCAACTTCGTTCAGAGGAATACCGATGACACGTCCCACATCCCGGATAGCGCCCTTTGAGAGCATACGGCCATAGGTCATGATCTGTGTTACTGAACCGGCGCCATACTTCTGGCGTACATACTCAATCACTTCACCGCGACGCTGGTCGGAAAAATCGACATCAATATCCGGATAGCTCTCACGTTCCGGATTGATAAACCTTTCGAACAGTAAGTCGTAGCGCATCGGATCGATGTTGGTGATACCAATCAGGTAACTGACGATACATCCGGCCGCGCTGCCACGTCCAGGCCCCACCGGGATATCATTATCCCTGGCATGCTGGATAAAATCGCGTACGATCAGGAAATAACTGGAAAGTTGCATTCTCTTGATGATACCAAGCTCATAGTCAAGGCGTTCACGAACCGGATCGGTTAGCTCCGGGTATCGTTTTGGCATTCCAGCTTCACACAGTTCTTTCAGGTAATCATCGTGCGATTTGTCGCCTATCTGTTTCGGCAACGGGAAATGAGGGAAGTGTTTCTCTTTAAAGTTGAAAGAGATTTCTGTTTTCTCAGCGATCTCGACGGTGTTCTTCAGAGCATCCGGGTAGTCGGGGAAGAGGGAAGCCATCTCTTCATAGGATTTCATATAAAATTCAGTGCCGGAGAACCGGTAACGGTTGGGATCATCCCTGTCCGCCTTGGTTTGTACACAAAGCAGGATGTCATGTGATTTGGCGTGTTCCTTTTTCTCGTAGTGCGTGTCATTCGTCACTACAAGTTTTGTGTTCGTACGGTTCGCCAGGGTGAGCAATTCACGACTGACAATATCCTCTTCCCGGATGCCATGACGTTGCAGTTCGATGTAAAAATCGTCACCGAACAGGTCTTTATATCGTCCAAGGATTTCCAGACCAGCTTCTGATCCGTGGCGAAGGATGGTCTGACTGATATGCCCCTGCAAACATCCACTAAGACAGATTAATCCTTCGCGGTGCTGTTCCAGCAGGTCATAGTCAATGCGTGGTTTCCGGTAGAAACCTTCCAGGTATCCGGCGGAAGAGAGTTTGATCAGGTTTTTCCAGCCAACCTGGTTCTTCGCGAGAAGAAGCAGGTGATATGTCGGCCGTGGTCTGCCATGAATATCGGGGCCTTTATCGAATCTTGATGCGTCCGTAAGATACAGTTCACAGCCAATAATCGGTTTAACACCTATTTTTCTGGCATGTGTGTAAAAATCAACGGCTCCGCACAAGTTGCCATGATCTGTGATTGCAACTGCGGGCATTCCAAGATCAAGAGCCGATTGAGCGAGATTTTTAGTTTTCGTCGCACCATCAAGGAAACTGTAGTCTGTATGATTATGGAGATGAACAAAATCGACTGACACGTCAACCCTCCCTGAAACAGATGATGAAATAGATAGAAATAGTATCCGGTTTACATGATATTTTAGCTTGACAGAATCACAGTGGAAGACACGTATTACTGAATGTCAATGTAGTTACAAATGAATAAAAAAGGAGTGCTGTTTATCGCTATGTAACAACACTTCCAGCGAATCCTTTGGACAACCCGATACTCTGAACAAGAAGCTAAATATTGACCTAAACAAAATAATAACAACAAATTAAAAGGAACAGGGTTTTCAAAACTACCTACACAAGATAGGCGGTTCAGCGGAGAAAATCGAGATGGAGAAAAGACTCCCCGGAGAAAAATTCTCCTGGGGAGCTCTCTTGAAATTTAGATAAATAATGATGAGTCGTAAGCTATTCCACGTTATTCCCGTTCCCGCCAGATCTTCGCTCCGAGCCTGATCAGTTTTTCTTCCAGGGACTCATATCCGCGGTCGAGATGATACACACGGCTGATATCAGTGCGACCTTTGGCCGCGAGTGCGGCGACCACAAGGCTGGCCGATGCTCGCAGGTCTGTTGACATCACAGGGGCTCCGATTAATGGCACCGGCCCATATACCTTTGCGACATTTTCTTTCATACGAATTTCAGCGCCCAATCGCATCAATTCCGCGACATGAGTGAAACGGTCCGGGTAGATCGTATCTGTAATGATACTTACGCCACGTGCTCCTGTCATAAGTGCGATCCATTGCGCCTGCATGTCGGTCGCAAAACCGGGATAAACCGCTGTGGCGACATCAACGGAATTCAGCTCGCCGTTCCGTTCGATGAGTATACCATCAACAGTGATTGTAAACTTGATCCCCGCTTCTGCCGCCTTGGCAAGCACCATCGTCAAGTGTTCCGGTTCGGCACCTTTCAACATGATCTTTCCGCCCGCCAGGCCGACAGCAGTCAAGTATGTTCCTGCTTCAATCCTGTCCGGGATGACGCTGTATTCGACAGCCTTGAATTCATTTGGTCCATGGATGCGGAGAGTACTGGTACCGTCTCCGTCAATCTGAGCGCCCATTCGGCGTAACATACGTACAAGGCAGGTGACTTCCGGTTCACGAGCGACATTCTCAAGTATAGTTTCACCCTCTGCCTGGCTTGCGGCTAAAAGCAGGTTTACCGTTGCTCCGACCGATGGAAAATCGAGAACAAACCGGGCGCCGCGCAGTTTGTCAGCACGTGCAACAACATCACCCTGTTCCAGAGTAATCTCTGCACCCAGGGCTTTGAATCCTTCGAGATGGATATTTACTGGACGTGGTCCCCAGGCGCATCCTCCCGGCAGACTCACACGTCCGCGCCCAAGCCTTCCAAGGAGCGCTCCCAGGGCGTAAAACGATGCACGCATCGTTTTAACCAGTTTATAAGGGGCTGTATCAGATGTAATCTCGGTAGCGTCAATTTCGAGTGAATGGTCCGCACGTCCGACACCGGCACCCAGTCCCTCGATAACCCTGCTCATCGTGCGGACATCCATGAGGGCGGGAGCATTGCGAATAATTGTTTTTCCCGGTGCTAATACAGATGCTGCAATAATAGGTAACGCCGCATTTTTTGATCCTGCGATTCGCACTTCACCATTGAGTGGCGATCCACCTTCAATAACCAGTTTATCCATCTGCAAGTACTCCATATAATAGACTACTCACGTGACTCGATTAATTCACGAGCAGTTGCCCTTGCATTATCCGTGATCAACTCGCCACCCACCAGCCTGGCGATTTCTTCTACCTGTTCTTTGCTGCCGATCATTACATTGGATGCATGTACGACAGTGGAATCGTTATAAACCTGTTTACCGATTACCCAGTGACGGTCTGCCAGACTTGCTATCTGCGGGAGATGGGTAACCAACAAGACCTGACGTACCCTGGAGAGCTCTCTAAGCCGAAGTCCCACTTGCCGGGCCGTTTTACCGGAAATACCTGTGTCCACTTCATCAAATATCAATACCGGCGGCATTTTCTCTGGGGGATGAATTCCTTTCAGGAGTAACATCACCCTCGATAGTTCGCCGCCCGATGCTACACTTTGGATCGGTCTCAGTGGTTGCCCGGGATTAAATGAAATCTGGAATTCGCCATGGTCCCATCCACGTGAATTTACTTTCCGTATACCGCCGGGGAAAGTGATAGAGTCGCCTTCTGCGTCAGACCATTCAATGGCGAATTGCGGGTGCTCCACGCCAACTGTACGAAGGCCTTTTTGCATTTCTTCGATCAGTTTCGGTGCAGCCTTTTTGCGCCGTGAAGATACGGATTCCAGTTCCTTTTCCCATTTCACAAGGTGTTCGGAAGTCTTTTCCTCAATTTTCCGCTTGTTCTGATTGAGTTCGGCAACTCCGCTTTCCCGTTTCTGCAGGTTTTCCCTGAATTCAAATAATGCCTGCATTGAACCGCCGTATTTTCGGATCAAACGGGATAATTGTCCACGGCGGTCACGAAGCTCTTCCAGTCGTTCAGGATCAAGAATTACTGAATCACGCGAAGACAGCATATCCTGCGATGTTGTTCGAAGCAATTCGACTGTCTGTTCCAGTGTTTCCGCCGGATCCTGCAATGACGGATCAATTTTCGAGAGCGAACGAATTTCGGATGCGATCTTTGCTATAGCATCAGAAAGAGGATTATCGCCCTGGTCAAGGGCTTCTACCGCTCCGCTAAGCCCGATCAGGAGACTTTCGGCACTTTCCAGTTTTCGGATCTCGATATCAAGTTCGGTATCTTCGCCTTCTTGAGGATCAAACCGTTCAATTTCCTCTCGTTGAAAACCGGCAAGCTCATCGGTCTCTTTCATTCGACGCAATTGTGCAATTATGGAAGCTAGTTCTGCCTGCAATGCCTGCCATCGGGTATACTGAAGCTCCAGCGCAGCAACATCAGCGGTCAGATTCGCATACCTGTCCAGGTGAACCAGATGGGTTTGCGGGTCAAGCAGGGTGATCCCTTCACGTTGTGCTGTCAAATCAACCCAGTTTTCCGCTTCCTGGCGCAGGGCGGTAATTGTGGCGGGGGAGGTGTTGATCCATGCGCTGGAACGTCCGTTGGGTTTAATCTCTCTCTTGAGAGTAACGGTTTCATTATCATTCTGAAAGGTGGATTCGACAGTGGCTGTTTTATCTCGGGCGATTTCCGCTCTGGCACGGTCACCCAATGCCAGCGCTATCGCACCGATCAGGATTGATTTTCCTGCGCCTGTTTCACCAGTGATGACATTCAGCCCTGGCCCAAATTCCAGATCAATTTGTTCCACCAGGGCAAGATTCCTGATTGTGAGTCGATTCAGCATCCATTTCCTCCTCAAACCTTTCCGGTTGGAAGATATTGTTGCTGAATATAAAGAATTCCTCGCTGAAAATCCTTGCGCCTGTGAAGAATCAATGGGAAAATTGGCGATGAGCACAGAATTGTAATTATTCGCAGGATGACTGATGACCCTTTTGGGGTGGCGGGCATTACTGCCCGCCGAGGTGACTGAAACTGGCACAACAATGATACAGGGTGGACTATCCGCTGTACGGTGAAATATGTGAGAGCATGTCTTCCATGGCTCTGTGAGCTGCCTGGAGATCAACCGAATAAAATCTCAGAGTGTGGTACCTGTCATACTTATCCTTTACGTGGTCTTTCAGCGAAGCTTCCCGTTGAAATCCTGCACGCTTTGCCATGGAGATCGCAGCTCTCTGCTGAGGAAGGATTCGTGCATACAATTTCTCAACACCGTATTTCTCCGCAAACGGGATTACCTCTTCTGTCAATACCGTTGCGACGCCATATCGACGATAATCCGGATGTGTGGCGATCATCAGTTGCGCTGTATGCTGAGTCCAGGCCAGACGCCCTCTTTCCATGATAATCGTACCAACAGCAAGGTCATCGTGGAAAGCCACCAGGATATACATGGCTTCATCTTCCATCCAGCGTTTGATGCGTTGCTCAAAATAAGGATCGAGTAAATTTGCATAGAGCAATGACAGATCCAAATCGTCCAATTCCTCGAACATAATACGCAATGAGGGAATATCCGCTATGACCGCAGGCCGGATAGTAATTTTGAAGTTCTTTTTAATCGCCATTTCTAATGGATAACTTCCTGATCCTTTCACCATACACCTCCTGATGTTTAATGATCAATTCTTTTATTGCCATATCTATACTATATATGACGATCTTGTGTCAGTCAAGTAGAAAGATTGTCCTGGAACAATAAATTTGACCTAACAATAGATAACGGTTGTCTGTTATCGAGTATTTTGTAAAAAATGCAGGTCTTCAGAAAAGGAAGATGTTTGCAAAGGTGTTCTCTATCATATTGATGATATATATAATATATAAGAGAAGCACGCCAGACTTTGAAATACTAATGGATCAGAGCTGAAAAATGATCCGCTTTTCATGCCAGTATATTTACATTTGAAATTGATTAAAGAAAGGGAAATGCCAGATTGTCTGTGTAAGTTCACGCTAATAAAACTGTGCAAGATTTTTTAACGATTCCGGTACAAGGTTTGCAGAATTGTGGGTTATATTGATACGACTATTTATTGTGAATATAAATATTTATCTTTCAAAACAATTTTGATTCTTCAATGGTTTTCCGATTGTCTTCTGAAAATGACCCCCGTGCAATGTAAATAGTGCACAGGATGCTACTTTTTTCAGTATTTTTTCTGATTTTTAAAACCGGAAGTGCAATTCAACTAAAGCATATTTATAAAATGTCGATAGAAATATAAAGAATATTTTAAAAATATTCTGATGATATAGTATATATAGTGTATCAAATACTAATTATGCGAGCGATCGTATTGTATCACTATGATGCAAATCATGCACGCCATAAATGGTAATGTGTGCCAATCTGGCATAGTGCAGTTGTCCTGAAACAGGTCCAATATCAGTTATTCTGTTGCGTAACATATTGATAAAAAAGGAATAAATAAATTATTACTCCTGGAGCACTCCCAAGGCATATGGTTTGCAATTTATCTAAATGAAATTGTTTCATAGTGTTACATCCTTGAAATAGAATGCTCCGCGAGACCATTTCGGAACTTTTTAAAGGTTGAGGCGTCTAATTGGAAGTACGGATGACCTAACAGCAATGACTCCAGGAGCGACCATTGACAACGCACAAAGTTTGTTTTATTTTTGGCACCCTTTGTGCATGATTTGGATGCAGATAACCATAGTAATAGGGGGAAGTAAAGATGAGCCCGGCAGTTAACATGTTCGAACACCGTATGCCTCACTTGGATGAAATTGAAGCTGACCTGGAAAACTGGGAGCGTCGGATTCAAGGCTGGGCAAAACGCATTCCCTGGGCAAGCCCGGACCAACGTTCTGAGGCGATGATTACAGCGAAGTTTATTCGTAAGATAGTAGCGGAATGCTGGATGCACACTCTTGCAGCGAAGGCAAGTGGTGGCGATCCAATGGATGACGCAGCTTTCCGAGCACGTAGAACGTATCGTCAACTCATTAAGTACGGCCCGGATCTCGCACTCAAAATGGAAGCGAGATTACCGGAAGCAGTGCCTAGCCTTGCAGCCTGATAACATTGTAAATACGGTGACAATTAACCCTGCCATAGAGCAGGGTTTTTCTTTGATGAAAAAAGCCTTTGCCGTAAACCGGCAAAGGCTTTGTAACTCAACATCCATGTTGATTAGAAGAAGAAGAATGATGCAAACATGATCCGGATATTTTCGCCATCATCCTGACCGATCCATGTGGTTTTCAGATAATCGCCTTCGAGCATCATTTTTACGGAAGGATGTGGCTTGTAAGCAACATTTCCCCACATCCATTCGTTTTTGTCGCGTCCGGATGTCAGGTATTCATCGTCGGGATCATCAAATCCGTACCCTGCGGTAAGATCCCATTGTGGATTCAAGGCAAAGACCGCCTGGGCCCATCCGCCCATACTTGCAACTTCATTTACTTCAAATGTATCTGCAACAACACCCTGGAAAGCGCCGCCAAAGAAGCTGTTCAGGTTTGTGCCGTAGAAACCACGAACGGTAAATGTGAAAGGAGAAACCGGAAGAACCACATCACCTTGAACTGAATAGGTGGTTACCCAATGGTCATTTCCGAGAATATCATTCACACGTTCCTGTCCATAGTGCCCGGATACGGTAATGTCAGTGTTCCCCACATCGTAATAGATACGACCCATCACCCAGGGAAGACCAGTTGTTTCGCCATCGAACACAGGATCGAAGTCACCGCCCAGGTAGTCTTCATACTTCTGGTTGCCTGCCATGGGACGGTTTGCGCTGATGGCAAATTTGAATGGATCCATCTTATACGTGAAACGCATTTGTGAGTATCGCATCCACAGGTTTCCTGTTCCAGCACCGACGACGAAGTTTGTCGTGTTCGGGAACGGTCCGCAGAACAATGCCCAGTCCTGCCCCATACGCAGTTCCCATCTTTCATGCTGCAGTTCCACCCAGGCATGTCTCAACCGAAGGATCGGTTGACGGGCCGCTGTGGTTGAATTGGGGAATCCGCCGGCAAAGTCTGCTTCAATTAATCCTCGGACATGAATATCCGGAGTAAGATCGGGCCCATTAATGCGGAACCCGAACCGTGTGTGTCTTGCATTCATGGAAAACACTGAACGTTCGGATTGTGCTGATCCATCCGGGAAAGCATAAAGCAGCCAGTCTCCCTGCTTTATCTCTGTGTTGTCCCAGAAGCTTTCAAACTTGACATATCCATACATCTTTACGTTGAACTTGCTCTTCATTTCCTCATCGTCCGCCAACGCGACAATTGGGGAAACACAGAAATATGCCATTAGAAGGGCAAGTACCAACGATACCTTGAGAGTTGTACGCATAGAGCCTCCTTGGTAGATGGAATGACTTATGTAAATCCTTCGGTTTCCTTGATCAATAATCATCAGTTATCATTATCAGTAAGTAATTCTGTACTTTTTTGACATTTTATTGAGATGACTTGAATACTGTGTAACGCATATTTGCAGGAAAGCCAGGAGAAGGTGATTCAACGTAAATCTCTGATTGTCACAACGATTTTATTCATTGACACAACAGTTTACTTTAATCACCGCGAGCAGGATATTGAAAGGATTGGATGATGCCACTTGTTGTGCGAAACCTAACACTTATTATCTATTTCTGCAAGAAGATAACTAAAATTATATTTAAAACCCCTTTACTATATCAGTGTAAATATCTAAATATATTTATATATTTTGGGTATTTCGCTTTGAAAAGTGTTGTTTCAGGCCTAATTCTCCATTTTGGTGTTTATCAATTATTTTCAAAATACTGCTGAATTTGCCGCTATTTCATGCTATTGATAAGAATCTAATAAATAGTATGATACGTCAAATAAACTACGCGAGACAAATATTCAATGGTAAGATTTTTTATTCCTGATATCATTGCCTGTTTTTGTGTGAGGAGCATCAGATGTCCAATCCTGCCAGGTATCGGGATTGTTTTTATTGCTGCATTCGCATTTACATCGGTATATTCCTTTCGTACAATTGCAGGGAGTTTTATCGGTCGGCAAGGAGGTTGGAGTGTCTTACCTGGTTATGGCGCGCAGATGGCGTCCGCAACGTTTTGAAGATGTAATCGCGCAATCGCATGTTACCCGTACTCTTCAGCAGGCAATTGCTAGAGGTCGGGTTGCGCACTCCTATATTTTAACCGGTCCGAGAGGTGTGGGGAAAACGACAACTGCACGTATTCTTGCAAAAGCCATCAATTGCACCAATTTGCAAAAAGGTGCAGATGGATCTGTGGAACCCTGCAATGAATGCGACGCTTGCAATGACATTACTTCCGGAAGTGCGCTGGATGTGATCGAAATCGACGGTGCTTCGAACAACAAGGTGGAAGATGTACGGACGCTACGGGAAAACATAAAGTTTTCACCGAATTCTCTGCGACGGAAGGTATACATCATTGATGAAGTCCACATGCTTTCGGTCAATGCCTTCAACGCCCTTCTGAAAACCCTCGAGGAACCGCCCGAACACGCGATGTTCATTTTTGCTACTACTGAAATCCATAAGGTTCCGGCGACTGTTTTGTCTCGATGCCAGCGTTTCGATTTCAAACGTATCTCACCGAAAGAAATCCGTGTACAGTTGGATCGTATTGTTGAAGGCGATTCCATTGCGATTGACGATGATGCGTTAACGACGATTTCCATCCGTGCGGAGGGCGCTCTTCGTGATGCGTTATCTATTCTCGACCAGTTGGTAGCCTACCAGGGGACTGAGGCGATTACCGGGGATGTGGTACGACAAGCGCTCGGTATGATTGGCCCGGAACTCTATTTCCGGGCGACGGATCTGGCTGCGACCGGGGAGGTTGCTACCGCACTGCAACTGGCGGATGACCTCGCCAATGGCGGCTATGACTCCCGTGAATTCCTCAAGGGATTCCAGCGTCATATTCTCAATCTGCTACAGCTTCGTGCCGGAATTCCTGCGGAGCAGTTGGATGTGTCGGAACCGTTTCGTGCAGAATATGAACAGCGTATGGAACAGCATACGGATGAAGACTTGTTGAGGATGGGGGAATGGGCTGCGGAGACAGAAGATCTGCTGCGTGAGGTCCTCGATCCGAGGGTGAGGATGGAACTGTTCCTTGTTCGACTCTCCAGGATGGACAGGGCGGTGGATCTCGCGGCGCTATTGAAAAAACTGGGAGTTGAACCTGGAAGTTTCAAAGAGCCGGTAAAAAAAAATGAAACAGTAATAAGGCAAGATGTTGATAATAAGAAGGATAGTGTCATAGCTGAAAAAAAGGAAGAAACGGTAGCGCCGACAGCAAAAGAAAAGGAAGTATCCAGACCTGCAGAACCATCTCTTCCACGGGAGACAACACCTCCACGACCGCATACTGAAACCGATCTGAACCTGGCAAATGCTCCTGCGCAGATGGACGAGTTACCTCCACCGCCGGAAGAACCGCCGTCCGATTTTGATATTCCTCCATCCATGGATGAAGTGAGGAAAGATAGGGGAGCATCTTCCGGTAGTCGTGGAAAAAAACCGGTAGAACCGTACCATTCTGATACTGGACAAAATGAAGACATTGAAAAAACGTTAAACTTATCGACTTTACGTGAAAAATGGTTATCGTTCTGCGATGAAGTACGGAAAACATCCATTTCGGTAAGTGTGCAACTGGAACTGGGTGCTCCGACCTCACTGGATCATGAGATGCTCACCATCATGTTTGAGGATGCCTTTAAAGAGGAAAGTGTTAAAAAAGATATTCCAACCATACAAAATGCCCTGCTGGCCGTTTTCGGTGTTAACCGCAGGATCATTACGACGGTTGGTGAGATCGCCCCGAACCAGCGTCCGCAACGACGAATCACTTCCCGTGAAAAATACGAACAGGAATTCAAGGAAAACCTGGAGAAAAATCCGGTGTGGAAGCAGATGCAGCAACGCTTTGATCTGAATCTGGATGACTGAGAAAGAAAATGACGTTGTCAGAGTAAGCTGGAAGCATAGTGATTTATGCGGCAGACCATGAGTTGAAGTAGAGTGTAAAAAAGTCTGTCATTCCAGACTTGATCTGGAATCCAGGTAGTTGTTGTATTGGAAGTTGAGATACCTAATTACATGTACACTAAGTGCGACTTCGTCACACTATTTCTGGACTCCAGCTTTCGCTGGAGTGACAGAACTACTGACTCACTGTATTCTCGGACAGTCTCATGACGACTATAAGCGTGTCGTCGTTTTTCGAATCGCAGAAATGACACCTTAAAAGAGTTGTCAACTGTTTCTATGTATATTTTCGGATCGTCTCTATTAAATAACTACATATCTTTTCTCGAAACCGTCAATTCGGTATTTTGCTTTTTTAAAAGGTACGATTCTAATTGAGAGACGATACAACGGAGTGGAAGGATGAAGAACCAGATGGCCGGATTGTTGAAACAGGCCCAGAAGATGCAGAAGCAGATGGCACAGGCGCAGGAAGAACTTGCCGACATGGAAACATCTGCCAGCGCGGGTGGCGGTATGGTAACTGTCATTGCCAATGGTCGTAGCGAAATTCTCGAGATCAAGATCAACCCGGAAGCGGTCGATCCCGAAGATGTCGAGATGCTTGAAGACCTGGTCCTCGCCGCCACCAACGAAGCCTTGCGGAAAAGCGCCGAAATGGCAGCCGAACATATGGCGAAAATCACCGGACCCATGGCAGGGATGATGCCCCCGGGAATGGGATTTTAAGAACCTGCAAAACCAGAACAGGTTATTCGAAGATAGACTGTCGTATAAAAAATATGCGAATAAAAATGCCCCTGTCGGTTTGTCCGGCGGGGGTATATCTTTGTTTAGTAAGATGTTATTCCACAATATTCGTTAACTGAGCAATCTATTGATAATACTACTATTAATAGTACCAGCCATAAATTACATAAAAGTATTGATTATGTTTGACTTTAGTTGTGTAAGGATCTACTATCAATAAAATGGCGAGGAATCATATGTTCGATTTTGATGAGAAATTCCAAAAAAGACATTCAAAACTATCAAAAAATTTATTTGAATTCTTGGAACCACATAACACCAAAAGTAAGAAAAAAACTGGTGAAAAAGGTGAAAAGGATAAAAAGGAAGAAGATGGAAGCGAAACTAATAAAGAAAATGTAAAAGAGACTTATTTCAGTAAAATACTATTCTATGTATTAAAAAATAATAAAATCTTACTAAAAGACTACATTAAAATTACATTAGGTAATAATAATGAAACAATTATTGGGCCTAATATTGTTCTGGAATTACCTATAGATAGTAGTGAAATACCTGATCAGGTTTTAGAAAAATTTTATATAAAAAGAAAAATAATATTTGATATGGTTATAAATTATACTAACGAGAATAAACAAAAAGTAATAATTGTATATGAACATAAAGTAGTAAAGCATCCGAAACTGTTAAGAATATATGACTATTCTAAATACTTAGAATGGTATAAAAATTCTGGTAAATGTTCAGAATCATATCTTATTTGTATAACTAAAGATTATTACTCACCTTTTTTGGAAAATGACAAAAATGTTTATTTAAGGAAGTGTTATAAAAGATATACATGGCGAGATTTGTATGCTTTTTTTCTTAATTATGAAGGAAGTGAAGAAAAAGAAAACTCGATTTATAAACAATTCTTGGATTATTATAAAAAGCGTGTTATCGAGAAGGGGGAAAAAATGTACTCCGGTGTTAACTTGTCAGGTGACGATGCCGCATTGTTGATGGGGATCCCAGACGGGCTCAAAATAATCAAATCAATACTATCAGAAGACATAAAAAAAGAATTGAAAGCTATTTCTTCTGATAATAAGATTAACGAAAAAGAAACACAATATAATAGTATAGTTGAACACAAAAGATATGCATATAAGATAAATTTAGATAAAAATTATCCGGGGTATAATATGCTGGTGGGCATTATTTTCAATCCTACAAAAAGCTATAAATTTAAAAATGAACCACATGTTATAGTAGCACTTAGATGTGGTTCTGAGTATAGAGAAAAAATAAAAGATAAACTTAATCCATTTTTCAATAACGAGATTGAGTACAAATACTGGAAAAGATTTGAGGCGTCCACACATTTAGGTGCAGCATGGAGACCTTTACGAGAGTTTACCGATACCAATGCTGCTTACTATCCTTTTAAGGTCAGAGAGTGGATTAGGGAGAGAGTATCTGAGTATAGTGATTTTGCAGACAAAAACGGATTAACAGTAAAAAACTGATAATCAGAGTCGGATAAAAAAAGCCCAACTGCAATCAGTCAGGCTAAGCAATACTATATCTTCGTTGGATATCACTAAATGTTAAACCTCTTGTAATAATAATCCATCTCCGGCAGACCGCCCTGCATGACCAGGTACCCGTCAATCGGTTCACGTTCGGTGATTTCGCCGTTGATCGGGGTCAGCATCATCTCTTTCACCTTTTCCGGATCATGAGAATGGCCTAATACCCATCCCAACTTCACATAGGCGACTTCCGGCAGCATGTTCGCCAGTGGAGTCACGCCGATTTCCATGATGTCACGGCCGGTGTCGTAGACGAACATCTGCACAAATCCCCACAGGGTCTGGACGGTCATGAAGATATGGATTCCTGCATCTACCGCACGCCGCAGGGCCGGATAGAGCGGTTTGTTCACATGGCCGAGGCCGGTTCCCGCGATGATAATTCCTTTGTAGCCATTATTGATCAGGTTGTCCACGATGTCCGGCTTCATGTCCGGGTAGTACCAGACAATGGCGACATGGTTGTCAAACGCTGTGTCCAGTTTGAGCTTCCGGTTCACGTCACGGTGGCGGTATTCACTATCTCCCTTGATAGGGTAAAAACCGTCATGATCCACTCGTGCGATGGGGGTATCGGACAGGGTACGGAAAGTGCTGCGGTAGCTCGAGTGCATTTTGCGCACCCGTGTACCACGGTGCAGCAAGTCGTAGGAGTCACTGGTCGGGCCGTACATACAGACCATCACTTCGCCGAAATCGCCGACAGCAGCGGTTTTGACCGCACGAATGAGGTTGTAGGCAGCGTCCGATGAGGGACGATCGCTGCTGCGCTGACTGCCCACGACCACTACGGGGATCGGGAGATCCTGCAGCATGAAACTAAGTGCGGCGGCGGTGTAGTGCATGGTGTCGGTACCGTGACCGATCACGATGCCGTCCACACCCTTGTCGATTTCCTTCGCGATGGCTTCTGCGGTGCCCTGCCAATGGACCGGGCCGATATTTTCGCTGAATTCGCCGTAGAGTTTATACGTCTTCAGGTTGGCGATGTCCGCCAGTTCAGGTACGGCGCCATACAGTTCACCGGGGCTGAAGGCCGGAATTACAGCGCCGGTACGGTAGTCGAGACGGCTGGCGATGGTGCCACCGGTGCCCAACAGGGTAACATTCGGTTTGGCGTCGTCATACGGGAATTCTTTTTCCGGGATCTGGTAATTCGCTTTTTTATAGCCAAGGATTTCGATCCCTTCGATGGTGTCAACTGGAACGCCGACATTGTAGCCGTTGTAGGTGAGTTTGATCACCAGGTGACGGTCATCGGCGGTTTCGCTACGAGGCAGAAGGATGCCGGTAAAGTCGCCACGGGTGGTTTTCAGGATGACATCACACCATACACGGGCGTCATGCTTGACGAGGGTTTCACGGGCAGGGCCACGGTATCCCTTGTAGTCTTCTGTCGGATCGGGAACGGGAAGCTCCACGTTACGGTTGTTTGCCACGGTTGTCTCCATCACGGGTATGATACCCGACTGCATCTACCTTTGCTACACATCAGCTACAGTAGACAGGCTGCATCGGGCCACACTGCCAATAAAAGCGAATATTCGGATCAATCATCATGTTCACACATAAAAGTTCACGAATCCGAACGCCGTAAGGTAAAACGGTGTGTAACCGTTTGCAATGGCGGTACTCATGTCCATGAGCCACGGTTGAACTTGACAACAGTAAATGGGGAGCGTACTTTTATCCGTTGGATTTGCGGCGGTGGCGCAATGGTAGCGCTCCAGCTTCCCAAGCTGGCCGTTGCGGGTTCGAGTCCCGTCCGCCGCTCTACATAGTACTGTTGTAATACCGCCTGCCCGTTTCATTGGTGAGGTGAGAAGGTTTTTACCTTACAACCAGTCCACTTGAACATGGCTCGGCGGCAAGAACCGGCGCCAGCCGGATTTTTTTTGAGGGTACACATGAGTCTGCCGATTGTGGCGATTGTGGGACGGCCAAATGTTGGCAAATCCACGCTGTTTAACAAGATCATTAAAAAACGTCTTGCGATCCAGGATGATCAGCCGGGAATCACACGGGACCGTATCTACGCCGATGTGGAATGGTATGGGAAAATGATAACCCTGGTCGATACCGGCGGCCTGGCTGCCCAGGCGACAGGGGACATCGAACGTCTCGTCTCACAGGCGGCGGAAACCGCGATTGAAGTGGCGGACAAGGTTGTGTTCGTTGTGGATGGCCGTGTCGGGCTGGTCGATGAAGATGTGCGTGTCACTCGCATGGTGCAGAAAGCCGGTGTGCCGGTTGTACTGGCGGTGACCAAAATTGACGGTACCCAACCAGGAACCGGAATGCATGGGACTACATCAAGTTAGGGCTTGGCGAACCGAACCTTGTCAGCGGTGTCAACGGCCGTGGCGTGAATGATCTTATGGACGTCGTCGCAGAGGGATTGCCCGAACTGGATGAGGAAAAGTATGATGAAGAGGAGATCAGGCTCGCGGTGATCGGACGCCCGAATGTCGGGAAAAGCTCTCTGGTGAACCGTCTTATTGGCGATGATGTACAAATCGTATCCGACATTCCCGGCACGACACGCGATGCAATCGACCATAAGCTGAAGTATATGAAACGGCAGATTACTCTCGTAGATACCGCCGGGCTTCGTCGCAAAAATGAAATGAAAAAAGTGTCGGTCGAATATTACACCATGTTGCGTACGATCAAGGCGCTGGACCGTGCCTCGGTAGCGGCTGTCCTGATTGATGCAGAGGATGGTCTCACCCAGTATGAACGTCGGCTTTTTGATGAAGTACGGCAAAAAGGCAAAGGTTTGATCGCGGTTGTCAACAAATGGGATCTGATCGAAAAAGAGACGAATACACAGGCAGACTATGAAAAGGATTTCCGTGACAAACTGCCCCGATCTTTCTTTTATCCCGATGACATTCATGTCTGCTCTCACGGGACTTCGAGCGCGTAAACTGCTTGACATAGCGATAGAAATCCATGATCAGCGTAATAAAAGGATATCAACGTCCAAACTAAATGAATTTATCGAGAAAGTGGTGGGACACACACCTCCTCCGGCTATTAAAGGACGATGGTTGAAAATCAAATATGGTACCCAGGTGTCCATGGCGCCGCCGGTTTTCGCATTTTTCCTGAATGAACCGCAGCTCATCCCGGACAATTACAAAAAATTCCTGGAACGAAAGATCCGTGAAGAATTCGGATTTGAAGGTGCGCCAATGCGGGTCGTTTTCCGGAAGAAATAATGAATTGTCGATAGATTTTTAATAAAGCGTTTCTATCCTTCAGGAGGATGGCAACGCTTTTTATTTATCCGCTTTTGAAATGTTGTATCTTCTGTTCACCTGAATGAAACAATCAGAGGTTTATGACCCAATCATCTGAACATACGATGTACTATTGCCAGGTTGTTATTCCGGGATTGTCGGTTGACAGCCTGATGTACAGTATCAGCGCACCGTCGATCCGTCGGGGTTGATCGGATCACGTGTGCTTGTCCCGGTAAAAAAACGCAAGTATATCGGGATCATTGTACATGTTACCGATGAAAAACCGGATGTGGACTATGAATTTCGTGAAATTCTGGATGTTCTCGACAGCACACCCGCTTTATCCGCTGAGATGATGAAACTTACCCACTGGGTATCGGACTATTATGTCGCCTCGTGGGGCAGTGTCCTGAAAACAGCGTTGCCGTCCGAATTGCTCAAACAACCCCAGCCTCGAAATTAAATGGACCGGTAGTGAATTTGAAGGGATGTGGTCTGCGACAATCATCACTGATCGCAACCTTGTGAAACTGGCGCGGATTATTGCTGCCGAAAAGAAGATCACGTACCGCAAACTTGCTGGACGGAGCAATCCGAACCGGTTACGCGAACGGCTCACTGTCCTTGAGCTGGATGGATTGATCTCCATTCGTGAAATCATCAGAAAAAGTGAAAAGTCATCGTTTACCTATGAAGAAGTAGTCCTCAATGAAGAATATGACCTCTCTGAAATCCCCTGAACATCATAAAGCCCAGCAAAGAGTACTCGATGTTCTGAAAGCGGAGGGTGGGATCGCCACCTGGACGTTGTTGCGAAAAAGCGCTGGCGTAGAACGTACCACCCTGAAGGCGCTTATTGAGCGAGATGCACTCAAAGTTCGCACCGTGTCCGACATGGGGTTGCTGCAAGGATTCGATCCCCGAAGCAGCAAGGCAGGCCAACAGCAGTTAACGGGAGAGCAGGAAAAAGCCCTCGAAGTGATGAAAAGTGCGAGGTCCAGCGAGAAGACAAGAACAGTTCTTTTCAGTGGCCCTCCCGGCGGTGGAAAAACAAGGGTTTATATCGAGCTGTTAAAAACGGTCCTCGAAGATGGAAAATCGGTACTTCTTCTTGTGCCGGAAATTGCACTTACCCCGCAGGTGATTTCAAGGATCCGTACTGCTGTGGATGTTCCCGTTGCAGTCCTTCATTCTGCACTGTCGGATGCCCAACGAATAACGATCTGGCGCGAATCCATTCGGGGAATGTGAAGATCGTAGTTGGCCCACGAAGCGCTGTATTTGCACCTCTGCAGGATCTCGGGTTGATCATTGTGGATGAGGAGCATGAAGAGTCCTACAAGCAGGCCGATCTGACACCACGGTACCATGGCCGTGATGTCGCCCTCATTGCGTGGCGCCAAAGCCGGATGCGCCTGTCGTATTGGTGAGTGCTACTCCCAGCCTCGAAGCGTTACGTCTCCTCGAAGCCGGGCAGGCGGTTCGAGCGGAACTGAGCAATCGTTTCGGATCGGGATGGCCGAAGTACGGATCGTGGACCGTCGCCGTGAGATGAAAGATTCACCCTATATCGGTAAAGAGTTGGCGGCCTTGAAATCATTGCAAGGGAAGGTACGGGGGAGGGGATCCTCTTGCTCATCACACGCAGAGGGTTTTGCCCCGGTGCTTCTGTGCAATGATTGCGGATGGAAAAAGATGTGTGAGAACTGCGCATTGCCGTTAACGTACCATCGTAACAAGGGGCAGGGAACATTACGCTGCCATTTGTGCGGATACCGTACTGCGGTGCCTGTTTTGTGTGAGGAATGCGGATCGGCAAACCTGCGTGTTGTGGGAATGGGTACGCAACGGATTGAGCAGGAGATTCTCAGCAAATATCCAGCCTTTGTTCCTGTACGGATGGACAGCGACACCACAAAAAAAGCGGGGGAAACACGAGGAACTGCTTAAAAGTTTCGCGGTCGGTGATGCACAGATGCTGTTAGGAACCCAGATGATCGCAAAGGGTCATGATTTCTCCCATGTTACTCTTGTTGGCATCGTCAATGCCGACCCATCGCTCATGCTGCCGGATTTTCGAGCATCGGAAAAAACCTTCCGCCTGTTAGTCCAGGCGGCGGGTCGCGCCGGAAGGGGGGAGCAGGAAGAAAGGTGCTTGTGCAGACATTGATGCCCACTCACCAGGTGTTTGTCGCTCTTTCCAGGCCAGGCGGTCCGGATATTGAGGGATTTTTACACAATGAAACGCAGATCCGTAAAATGTTCAATTACCCACCCTATGCAAAAATGGTGATTTTAACTCTCGCGAGTGAAAAAGATGAAGATGCGAGGAAGATTTCGGAACAGATTGGCCAAAAACTTCGTACAATTGGAGAACCGTTATTAGTGAATGGACCCATGCAGTCATTGGTGCCAAGAGTAAAGCGTCATTATCGCTGGAGAATTACGATCCGTACGCCACGGAGTAAAGATCCATCCGGTCACCAGCTACGGACTGCAATACAGGAAGTAAAAAAATCCATTTCCATACCGCATAATGTGTTGCTGATGATTGATGTTGACCCGCTGGAGGTTGTTTGAGGAAACTTGCTCACCTTGTGTTTGTTCTGGTTTTTCAACGTCATACTGTTGACAGAGTCGTTTCGCGAACACTGAACGGCAGTTGCCTCCGGGCGATTGGGAGCTTCATCAGCAGGGAACTCTCCAGATTTATTATGAACCACAGGACAGGCAATCCGCTGAGGCATTGGCGGAGTGGTATGATAGCACATTACCGATTTTGCGGAGAAATTGGGTGTACGAACACCTGAATATGTGTTTGTTTTTATCGCTCCGAATGAGTCACGGTTCCGTTATTTGACAAGAGGTATGCCCGAATGGACCGGTGGAGCAGTGTTTCCGAGGCAACGTACTGTCGTGTTGAAAACACCAAGGAAACTGGATTCATTCGGCCAGTTCAAGGTTACCGCGCTTCATGAGGGTGTCCATCTGCTGACCGAGCTGGATGGCGAATCCCATCTGCCTCGATGGTTCGCAGAAGGGGCTGGCGATGTACATGAGCGGGGAAACCTTGTACAAACGCCGGGCGCCATTGGCGCGAGCGGTTGTTTCCGGGCATACTCATACTCTCGATGAGATCGAGGATGTGCTCCAGATGGGACCGGCTGACGCGAGGGTAGCATATCTTCAATCCATTGATATGGTGAAGTTCTTAGTGGAACGATATGGATGGGAGGCGGTCGCACAGCTCGTTCATGGATACCGGGAAGGTCTTGATTCCGATACGATGTTCTACGAAATTACTGGACACGATTATTTTGACATTGAGGCTGCGTGGCACCAGGATTTACGCGAGAGATATAAATGGTGGATGTTGCTCCAGTTGTTCGATTTGATTCTTTTCTCTGGGGAAGCCTTTCTTTGTTCGTGTTGATTGTTGGCGGAATTACAATCTATAAACGAAAGAGGGCGCTGCAGGAAAAAGATGAGGATGAAGCTGAATGGGACATGCCCTACTGGGCGGAGGAGCAAACACCGGGAGACCTGTATGTTGACCCTGATTTCTGGAAAAAGGACCGGACGGATGATTAATCGTCTGGCAATCATACTTCTTGTGCTTTCATTGCCCCGCCATTGCATTTGCGGACGGAGCTTTTGATCTCTTGCGTATCGATCCATCGCCACGTGGTGCGGCGATAGGATCTTTTCCTGTGGCGCTTGCTTACAATGATCTGGGCGCTCTCTTGGAAAACCCGGCCGGACTCTCCTTCCTCGAAGGAAGGAATGCGCAGGTTGTTTATGCGGACCATCCGATAGACCTCAGCGCCGGGTATATCAGTTATGGCCAACCAGTTGCCGGTGGGTACGGCGCCGCCGGATCACCTATTTCAATTACGGTGAATTCGACCGTTACGAGTCGATCACGGGCGAGGCGGATGGAACCTTTGCACCTACCGATTTTATGGTTACTGCCGGTTATGCAAGACCATTGCCGTACCTTGATGGATTGGCCGTAGGTGGGACTGTCAAATTTCTGCACAGCACCATTGATGAATACACATCCACCGCAGCCGCGTTTGATGTTGGAGCGTTATGGTGTACGGGCATGAATGGAGTGGATGTCGGCTTAACCGTCTCCAATATCGGCACCCAACTATCCACCTATGACGGCGTCGATGAAAACCCTGCCCCTGACAGTGCGTGTCGGTGTCACCAACCAACTCGAGCATCTTCCGTTAAAACTGTCCGTGACAGGGCATTACGAGACGAACGAGGAGATTTTCGGGACTGCAGCGGGTGAATTTACGGTGTCACCCATCCTGAAACTCAGGGCTGGGTATACCACGTCCGCTTCCGATTTCCGTGTCGAAGGTAATGAGGACAGCCTCGCCGGTATTTCTGCCGGTCTGGGGATTTCTCTGCAACGGTTTACCATTGATTATGCCTTCCATTCCCCAGGGCGCATTGGGGACAGATCCATCGTATCGGGTTGTCTGCGACAGTTCAATAAGCGAGTTGAAAGTAGAGGGTGGCACGACCTGCTTTTCAAGGTCGGGTGTCAAGGCGAGTATTAACCGCGAAAAACGCGAAAGAATGACAGGGTGGTCCAACCTGCTTCTCAAGGTTGGGTGTCAAGATTTGCAGCAGTTGTATGATTTATCTGCTTGTAATGCCCCGGAAGAGAGGACAGAACAGCACGGAAGACTTGCTTTCTGCGTAAGAATGCCGTTAATAATGCCCTGAAAACATTTCTACGATAGTAGTACATTCATGCATTCTGAGGATTTACGATGAACATCTTAGTAACAGGCGGCGCAGGGTATATCGGAAGCCGTCTCGTACCGCTGCTCCTGCAAAATGGTCACAAGGTAAAAGTACTCGATAAAACTGTTGTTCGGAGGCCGTGGCCTGTTACCGATCATCTCCGATCCGAATTTCTCCTTTGTGCAGGGTGATGTCGCCCATGAGAAAACATGGGACAAGGATCTGCTCGATGGAATTTGACCTGATCGTCAATCTCGCCGCAATTGTCGGCTATCCTGCCTGCCGGAAAAACCCGGTGGAAGCGCAAGCAACCAATGTGCAGGGAATGAGGAATATCCTGAATGTCCGTGACGGTCGTATGGTCATCCAGGCATCCACCTGCAGCAATTACGGATTCCGTTCCGGGGGCGTCTGCGATGAAGACACTGAACTGCGTCCATTGACCGAGTACGGCGACCATAAGGTGGAAGCGGAGAAAATGCTGATGGA
>CAXXQY010000033.1:0-551408 GCA_963674515.2 bacterium | reverse complement strand
GATCGCTGGAAGGCATCAGACCTGCGGTTATATCGAGTACGGAAAACCCGGGATCCTGTTCGAGGCTGGAATACACATAGGTCACCATCGGCATTCCGCTGCCCTGCAACGCTGTTTCGAGGCGATTATCCAGCATGGAATTCAGGATAGCGAAGGCGGGGGCGTCGGCATGATCGAAGCGGGGCGCGGGATGGAGACTTTCACCATTCCGCTCTGAACATCACGTTGGATCGTGTGCACCTGGTTCGCTTCCCAGCCGTCGAATCCCATCGGCCAGTTTTCGGGACGTTCGGGCAGTTGCCGTGGTGACTCTTCTCCGTAAACCGCTACTGCCAGCTCTTCCATATCGCTGAAGCTCATATCGCCCGCATGACCAGGACCATATTGTTTACGGCGTACCAATCTTGATGGAAGCCATATACGGTGTCGCGTGTAAGAGCACGAATCCCAGGAACAGAGCCCAATGTTGGGAAGCCGTAACTGGAAGTGCCATACACATGTCGGATGTGCGCTGTTTCCGCCTGGTAGCTGGTCCTGCCTAATGATTGCTGGATTTCAGCGATAACACGTCCTTTTTCCACTTCAAAGGTGTCGGCTGGAATAGTAGAGTGCAGGATCATGTCCGCCTGGATATCCATGGCATCGAGGGCGTGTTCGCTTGGAACAACAAGAATGAAGTTTGTGTATGTTTTGGAAGTCTGTGCGTTATAATAGGCGCCCATCAAATCAAAACCGTCGTAGATCTCGCCCTGGGTTCGCGATTCTGTGCCTCGGAAAAGCATGTGCTCGAGCAGATGGGTACTGCCTGCAGAGGCCAGGGTTTCATAGGAGGAACCTGTACGGACGATCAGTAAACTGGAAAACAGGGGGGAGGATGCGTCCGGCATCATTACCACTTCGAGACCGTTATCCAAGGTGAGTGTACGTACTTTCACCAGCAATGGAAACGGACAGGACAAAAAGAATACTTAACACGATAGGAATAAAACGTTTCATCACAATGCACCTCGCTCTGTGACAGGTGGGAATCATTATCAGTTGATACATCAATGTAATGATTTAGATCGTTTGAAATGTTGCTGGAGGTTCTTGCGTTGTATTTCATCACAGAACACCAGGAGGCTGTCATCTTTGCGAATGAATGTATCGCCACCCGGATGCAGTTCGACCTCGCCATCACTGCGTTTCACACCGCCATGATCATGGCGCCTTCGCTAAGTTTCCGGAAATCGGTGTCGATGATTCTCTTACCGCTCAATGGACTGTCGGCATTGATTTGAACTTCTTCGAGGGAGAACATGCGTCCGAAGGAACGTGAGACTTGTTCGATATAATCGATAAATCCGGGACGCATTACTTGCGCGGCCATACGTCTTCCACCGATTTCAAACGGCAATACCACCCGGTTGGCAACCGGCGCCGATTGAGGATTTTGATGCTGTCCTGTTCATTTCCACGTGCGACAATGTACAGTTC
Organism: bacterium; assembly: GCA_963674515.2. Lineage (GTDB taxonomy): Bacteria > Electryoneota > Electryoneia > Electryoneales > Electryoneaceae. Next base: position 549,932 of record CAXXQY010000033.1, on the reverse strand, counting down.
GGGATTCATGGTTCTCGCGGTAATTGTCACCAGCACATTCCCGGAATCACCAGTTAACGCGGTGACCAGTCCTCGTGCGCGCGTAATCCCTGCTTCTTCCAGAATGTCATCATCGGTAGCGTCACCACGAAGAACCAGGTGTCCTTCTTCCCGCGCCTGATTAATGTGTTTCATCATCCATTTCGATAATCACGAATTGTTGATGCGATTCATGCAGTGACTGCGCGACATAGGTCCCAAGTTTCCCGTACCCTGCTATAATTACATGATCCTGCAGTTTATGTATTTTCTTTTCCACTTGAGTACCCCGGATAATGTCCATAACTGTTCCACCTACGAAATACGATGTGATTGTACCGATTGTGTATGTTCCGAAGACAACTCCCATCACAATCAATACACTTGTTAGAATCCGGCCGGAAGTATGCATTTCGTTGACTTCACTGAAGCCGACTGTACTTATAGTAATGATGGTCATGTAAAAAGCTTCCAGCGGAGACCATTTTTCGATTACCATGTATCCGATTGTTCCAGCTATCAGAATGAAAACTGCAAAGGCGAGAGCTGTGAACAGCCCCCACAGTTTTCGCGTTCTTCTCGGGATAAAAAATATGCAATTGTGCCGCCAAAGTTGTATGAACCCTGGAATCGTTTGAATATGGCAAATTGATTGATAACTCTCAAGATTGCGACTGAAAAATTACAAAGCCGAAACGTCTGATTCTTATGAAAACAGTGCAAAAAACAAAAACCGGCGAAAAAGCCGGTTTTTTAGACAATCTATCTTGAACTGATCTTAAAAAGTGTCTTGTATTCTGTTCCAGATACCATGACCTTCTGTACGCCCGGCAAGAATACTCATTGCAAATCCCATCGCGATTACTGGTTGAATTTCTGGCCGTTCCGGACGGGTTACCTTTGCATGTTCAATGGATTTAGCAATTGTCGACTTGATTTCATCGTTCGATGCAATCTGCAGATCATGTTTATCCAGGATTTCATCCAGTGATAATTCGGCATTGTTTCCCCAGTCCTTCAGCAGGTCAAGCAATGCTTCACGGAAAAGTTTTCCCTCTCCGACTGCACGCAACAGCGCTTCCCAGCGTGATTCATCCAGATCGTTGGATAGCGATGTCTTCACGCTCGACTGCCCTTGCGCATGTTGATAATGATTTCTGCGGCGCGCATGGGGGCGATGGTTCCATCTCCCGTAAGAAGATCGAACAGTTTCGCGTAACGGCTGATTGCCAGTCGAACGACCATTTTCTTCGGGTAGTCCCATCTCACGGTACCGTTCTTCACGTTCCCAGGGTGCGTCGGGAACATTCGGGACAGCAGACTGGATACGTTCTTCCGTGATTTCGTATGGCGGCGAGTCCGTATCTGGATACATACGGTCCGGACCGGGAAGGATACGTTCGAAATCGGTAACATCCAGCGGCATCGCCTGACGTGTTTCCATGGGAATGCCGGAGATCGCTTCGGCCCAACGGTCAAGGACTTCGTTGACCGCAGTTACGGTATCGGCATCCGGTCCCCAGACGAGTACAGCTTCATCACCGGATTCGCATTTCGCCAGTTCACGGACAAGGTTACGGTCCTGCTCTGACAATCCACCGGTTTCGCCATCGGTATGAAGGATATTGGGCAGTTGATCCAGGCATGCGACGACACGCACACGTCCGGAAAACTCATTGGCGAATGTTTTATTCATCGCTAATGGATGTGAGATCAAACTGGAGGATTTCGGTAAACGGATCGCGCGGATGCTGTCACCGGCGGCAAGTGCTGCTGAAAGTTCCGGCCGTTGCAGTTTCTCAGGTTCGAGTTCCAGGCGGACTGAGTCGCCGGGACGGTCGCCTTCCTTAAAACCACGATTATTCAGCTCTTTTTTAATCTTCAGGAGTGAGTCCTGACGTCTTCCTTCATAGGAGAGAAGTCCCGGGATTCGTGGAATACGCGGTACACCCTTGATTTCAAACACGCGGCCCGCCTTCAATGGACAGGTTCACGTCCTGGCGTCCAGCACCGATACCGCGGCGGGCATACCCGGTAGCACGAAGCATTCGTCCGATCCGCATAGCGCCTTCCGCGCACTCTTCCGGAGTTTCGAATTCCGGTGCGGTAACAACTTCGATCAGGGGGAAGCCGAGACGGTCAACTGCGAAGATGATCCGGTGTCCCCACATCTGAAACCTCACGGCAGGAGTCTTCTTCCAGGCCGATCTGGATAATGTTGATCATCTTACCGTTGGAGAGGGGTAGAACACCAATCAACACCAATGATAGCAGTACGCTGGAAACCGGTTGGAATCGAACCATCCAGGTACTTGTTTACGGATCACATGCAATTCGCCGACCATTTTGCAATTAAATGCCAATGCAATCGCCAGTGCACGGTCCACAGCCTGCTGGTTGATGGGGAATGGAGGATTGTCATCCATTTCGTAAGTACAGACAGCATTCCGGTTCAAACGATAGATGATCTCTTTTTTCGTCTTGAATTCACATCAATGCTGTGCCATCATACTCACCAAGCTCACTCATGGTGGGTCTCATATGACGCAACACTTCGGCATGCCAATCGGGATAGTACCTGTCGGCTGGACAATGACAGAAAAGTTTCTTGTCGGTCTTGATCTGGTGGTGAATTTCAAGACCTGCACGGAATCCGAGTTTTTTCCACTCTTCCGGAGAACCGAAAACGGTTTTTGTTTACTGGCTTCTGCGAATCCAACGTTACACCCTCTTTACTAAGCCTATCATTGGTATACGGCAATTTTGCAACAAACTATGTTACAGCAAGAATACTCCTGTTGCAACCAGTGAATTGAAAGAAACTCGCAGGAGCATTTTAAAGAAACAGCCGTATCACATAAAATTGCCGGAGAACTCTTCTTGCCCTGTCAATTACGAAACTGCTACCTTAACATGATGCGAACAAATCTGTATAAATACTCAGCCATGATCATGCTGCTGGTCATGATCGTTTCAGGTTCTGCCACATATGCAGAATCCACTTCGCGCTCCTGCACCAGTGGGTTTCCACAAGTTCCTGTTCCGGCATGGATGGAACCTGGTCAGTTTCCCTGCTCTTCCCGAAGATCCTTCCCTTCAGAATACGATTGGTGCGCAACTGACAGGATCGGAGTCTGAGCTTCATTCGGACAGGATTGTCACTTTTGATCCCAATGAAGGTGAGTGGCTGGATGCCTGGTTGAACGAGGAAGGTGTGTGGGTTGGCAGCCTTTCCCTGGATACGTTGCGGTATGATATCGCCTACTGGGTATTGGTCCGTGAAGAAAATCCGGATTCTCAAGATAGTCCTCATTTTCGGGCATGCCCGTGATGAAGAAATATTGCAGCGTGGTATTTTCACTTCGGGTGATCACTTAATTGGCAGTATCTGGGCTGCCAGTCTTCCCCTCTCAGCTTCGGGATTGGACATCGCGGGAATTCAACCGAGATGAGGGACTGCTTCCGGTCATACCTGAACAATCGGGGATTGTCGATGCTGAAATTCTGATGGCATACACTCCGGGCGACGGATGGTATCAAGTGGCCTGGTTTGATGGAAATACCTGGCGTGGTGATTTTTCCGAGATTCAACCTGGAACAGGGTATGTTCTTCGATTGAATCAGCAGCATGCATGGTATTTTTATCCCCGACCGGATATCCTTGTCCCAAGGAGTGCAGATCCAGGATTGGAAGATCTTCCTTTATTGCAGTCAATCTCGCTGGATGAACGTCCATTTTCAGATAATGATCCTGAGTTACAGGCAATACCGGCGCCTGTTTCAACGAGAATGGAAACAGGATCAAACCCGGAAAATGAGGATCGGCTGGACAGGAGGAATATGCGATGACTCGTTCACTCTGCATACTTCTTCTTGTGCTGGCATTGATTACCACTGGCAAATGCACAACCATCACAGGTGGTTGAAATCGTTTCTACCTATGATAATTGATTCGAGGGGATTCTTAGAGGTTCCGGACATCCTGGGAAGACGAGGGGCAGCGGGCTGGATCTGGCACCTAATTCTCGATTTGGAAAGCAATGGTCTTCAACCACCTGTTCTGGCAGGTGACAGCCTCGGATTTCCTTCGAATGATGATATCCTTTTAGCCTCAGGTATCCTTGGAGATTTCAGGTACGGGATTGATACTCTTGCAACTGCTGTTCAACCAGTTACTATTCCGCTATTATATCATGATCTGCATGTGTATGTACGAACATTTGGATCGGATTCACTCAGGATCGGTGTTCCGTACACGGAATCAATCTACGCCTACAATCAATGATCTGGAAAACATGAAACTGGTCGAGATTCCGATATTCCCGTATGGATACGGCGGAATCCAGGAATTCCGCCTGATGGATGTCGGTATTCCATCGGAACGAATCGATACATTTGTCGTAAACCAGCAAACGGATGTTGATTTAACACTTTCAACTGGTGAACGTGTACAGTATTCAGGCCTGGAAGGCAATGGACTTCATTTGTTGAGATTCTGGCAGACATTGATCAGCATGCAGCAAGATGGAATTTATCGGAACCCGCTTTACCGTTTTACCTGACGATCAGCGTTGATTTTACGGGTGATCCGGAAGCAGCATATTCACAATCGCTGGTGATCCCGTTTACAATCGAGGAAATGCGTGAGGTGTACAACATCATTACTCCGGACCAGGTGGCAATCTACCAGGAAATTCCCATGGATGATGGAAGTACATGGCAAATGCTGGATACAAGGGTTGAAAATGACGAAGGATGGTCTGCAATCCTGGAGCTTTCAGAACCTCTTTTATATGGTCGGTTCGTTCTGGCAAAAGTAGATCTGCAGGCGATAGAACCCGGTGAAGTTGAACTGGTTACTGACTACAGGCTTTACCCTGTCTATCCCAATCCATTTAATCCCATCTTGCACAATTAAACTGGATCTGGTAAAACCGGAATGGACACGGCTGGAGGTTTTTGATATCCTTGGACGCAGCGTGGATGTTATCCATTCGGGATATTTATCAGGTGGACGTCATACATTCATATTTTCCGGAAACACTGTATCAAGCGGAGTCTTTTTTATCCGTGTTAATGCTGGAGAATACACTTCAGTGCAGAAAATGGTGTTATTACGATGATGATAACTGCAAGACGATTGAAGACGAAAAGTTATGTAAAGATTCTGTTTCTGCTATTGATTAGCTTCGCTTTTGTTATCCAGGGGTGCGTTCGCCCCGGATCGAGAGAGCCAATTGAAATAGTGTACACAGGATTCATAATAGGAACAGTAGGCCCGTGCCATTGCCCGTCAGCTCAATTGGGTGGGTTACCACGACGTGCTACCATGTTGGAAAGGACGAGTGGTAATAGCGCCAACCGACTGATGCTTGATGCTGGAAATTTCAGCTCTGTAGATCCATCAATAGGAAGAGCAAGAACAGAAATCCTTTTGTCAGGACTGGGAAGGCTTGGTCTGCGAGCCGTTTCGCCCGGCTACAGGGATATGCGGCACGGACTCGATTTTCTTCTTGAAATACAGGAAAAGTACAATACGCCCTTTATCAGCTCGAATATAATCATTGCCGGTACTGAACGACACCCGTTTCCAGGTCACAAACTGATACGGGTAGGCGCCCAGGGAATGAACAGTGGTGTTCTGGTTGGTGTAATTGGTGTCATGAAGAATCATCCCAGTCAATCAATACCGGAGATTTTCGGTATTGAGATGGAAGATGCAAAGTTGGCTTTACGTAGAGAACTGAACCGTCTTCCGGATAACGTGGATGTGATTGTACTCATGACAGACGCGGATCGTTCTGAAGTAACGAACTGGTTGGAGGATATGGAGCCGGGAACAATTGATATTGTTATCTCCAGCAGCAGGGAACGTGGTTCCTCAAACAGGGGTGTAGCTTTACAGCAGACGTTATTCTACAATGGTAGCAGGCAGGGAAAGGTTTTGCACCGTTTGCTTCTTGAAAAAGGAAGCGGAACCCACTGGAACATTACACGCGTGACAATACCTCTGGATGAGGACGTGGCATCTGATCCTGAAATGATGGAGTTCATTGAAGAATCATCGGAAGAACTTGGTTTCCGCTTTCGGGATATTTTCTGATATACACTGCAGGTGAAACATGAAGATAGATGATCTTATTAAAAAAGCTGCCAAGGTTCGGGATAATGCAAGTGCGAAGTATTCCGGGTTTAATGTTGGTGCTGCTTTGGAAGATGCAGATGGCAATATCTTCACAGGATGCAATGTTGAATCTTCCAGTTATGGATTGAGCGTTTGTGCAGAACGAGTGGCGTTATTCAAGGCATTGAGTGAAGGCAGCACGAAATTCATCCGAATAGCGATTGTTGCAGTCGGCGAGGGGCTCGTGCCTCCTTGTGGCGCCTGCAGGCAGTTGCTGCAGGATTATGCGAAGGGAATAGAGGTAATTCTGTATGATCCGGTTAAAGACCGTATGAAAGTGTATTATCTTTCCGACCTGTTCCCCTACCCGTTTGATGAAAATAAAATGTCCGGGATAAATATATGAAACCCACAGTGATTGTCGGTATCGCCGGTGGTACATGCAGTGGCAAGACTTCTGTCGCAAAAAAAGTCGCGGATCTCGTTGGTCGTGATGAAGTTGTAATTTTGTCCCAGGACAGCTACTACCGTGACCTGAAAGATCTTACTCCGGAAGAACGTGCGAGATGGAATTTTGACCGTCCGGAAGCCTTTGACAATGAGCTGATCCTGTCCCACCTCGAAAACCTGCTGGCAGGCAGGGAAATCGCAATGCCTGTGTACAGCTTCAAGGATCATGCTCGTACAGGGGAAACAATTCTCATTCCGCATCGGCATCTTGTGATCATTGAAGGAATACTTGTTCTTCAAAATGAGTCGATTCGCAAAAAACTCGATTTCCATGTCTACGTGGAAGAAGAGGCGGATATTCGTCTCGCCAGACGTCTTCAGCGAGATGAAGTGGAACGTGGTCGAAGCGCGCAAAGCGTGCTGTTACAATATCTTGAGACCGTACGTCCCATGCATCTCCAGTTTGTTGAACCATCCAAGAGGTATGCAGACATTATTATCCCAAGAGGTGGCGAAAACAGGGCAGCGATTGAAATATTGGCAAATCATATAAAGGCATTGATTGAGTTATGATTGGTAGCGGTGTCGAAGAATACGGTAGCAGAGTGGGCCTTCGCGCTTCCAACGGGACCGGTTGGGTGGAAGTCGTTTGCGGATGCATGTTCAGTGGTAAAACGGAAGAACTGATCCGGCGTCTGCGACGTGCAAAAATCGCAAGGCAGTCCGTAATCGTGTTTAAACCTTCGATTGATGACCGGTATGATGAAAACGATGTGGTGAGTCACGCGGATCAAAGGATTGACTCGATCCCGGTGAAAACCGCACGTCAAATCGAGGAAATGGGGCACGATCACCAGGTGATTGGCATTGATGAAGCTCAATTTATTGAGGGAGACCTTGTCGAGGTGATCCGCAGGTTGGCAAATTCCGGGAAACGGGTTGTTGTCGCAGGACTGGACACGGATTACCGGGGTATACCCTTTGAACCGATGCCCCAGATCATCTGTGAGGCGGAATTTGTAACCAAGACCCTTGCCATATGCCACAGATGTGGTGCGCCCGCTCATCGTACGCAACGGATCGGCGGCGGACGTGAAAGAATTATTGTCAGTGGTGCAGCATTATATGAAGCGCGATGCCGTAATTGCTGGGTACCGCCGGATGATGAAGGGGAACCGTCCGGACAGGGAAGACTATTCGAAAACAACGATACTTTTTAGCACTATTGAACAGGGAGAGATAACGTGCAGATGCGGACGTATGTCCTTTTCCTGGTTATGCTGCTCGTTATTAGTGGAACAGCATTTTCACAGGTCGACAGTATAGAATCGATTGCCCCGGATGAAACCATTCAACTGGAACCGCCATTCGATGGCAGCATCCAACGGGCTGGCACAGAAGTTACTTTCCTTTGGAGCGAGGCGGAAAATGCAATCCGCTATCGTCTCCAGGTGGCGTCAGACATGGATTTCGAGGATATCCTGCTGGATGAATATGCAGAGGATGTTCAGTTTTCATGGGATGCTTCTGAAGTAGCGGAAACTCATTATTATTACAGGTTTGCTTCTGTCGATTCAAGCGGAACAGAAAGCGAATGGTCGCCGAACCGACGATTTCGGCATGATGACGGTCACCTGAGGATCTGGGAACGGTTCATCGGAATTCTTGGAATCTTTGCACTCCTCGGAATCGCCATTCTTATGTCAAGGGATCGTAAAGCGATCAACTGGCGTACTGTCATGGTCGGTGTTGGCCTGCAGGTGTTGTTTGCCATTATCGTATTAAAAACCTATCCCGGGCAACTCTTCTTTGAAGGCGCAAGGACACTTGTTGTTAACATCCTGCACTTTTCCGACTATGGTGCCAGGTTTATCTTCGGTGATCTTTACCTGTCCTCTGCCGGAATCGCGGAAGGTTTGACGGATGATATCGCTCCCGGCGGGTTAACCGAAGGATTCAGTGTCTGGGATAATGCACACCAGCGTTATGTCGAACTTGGCGGTGTGTTTGCCTTTCATGTTCTTCCGACAATCATCTTTTTTGCTTCGATCATGGCTGTCTTATACCATATTGGGGTGATGCAACGTCTTGTGCAAGGTCTGGCGTGGATCATGACTCGCGCCATGGGGACCAGCGGTTCCGAATCACTCTCGGCTGCTTCCAATATTTTCGTCGGCCAGACAGAAGCACCCTTTGTTGTTAAGCCGTTCATAGGGAAAATGACCTTAAGTGAGATTATGGCGGTAATGACAGGGGGGTTTGCGACTGTCGCCGGAGGTGTGCTGGCTGCCTACGTACGCTTCGGTGTTGATCCGGGGCATCTGTTGGCGGCCTCGGTGATGAGTGCGCCTGCCGCGCTTGTGTTCGCCAAAATCATCATTCCTGAGACAGAAGTATCCAACACCGGAAAATCTGTCAAGTTGAAACTGGAGAAAACCAGTTCGAACATCATTGACGCTGCGGCTGCCGGAGCTTCAGACGGTTTGAAGTTAGCGGTTAATGTCGCAGCCATGCTCATCGCATTCATCGCGATTATCGCCATGTTGAATGGTCTCCTCGGATGGTTCGGCGGTCTGTTTGGTTTGGAAAACCTGTCCCTGAAAACAATTCTCGGTTACCTTTTCAGCCCGTTGGCATTCCTTATGGGAGTCGACTTCAAGGATATCATCGACGTTGGTTACCTTCTTGGTGTAAAGATCAGCTTGAACGAGTTTTACGCTTATGTGGATCTTGTCGGTCTGCAGAACCAGATCAGCCAGCGCAGTTTCATTATTGGAACCTACGCACTTTGTGGATTTGCCAATTTCAGCTCGATTGCCATTCAGATCGGTGGTATTTCAGCATTGGTCCCGGAGCGGAGAAAAGACCTTGCAAAATTAGGTTTGCGCGCGATGATTGCAGGTGCCCTGGCAAGTTGGCAAACAGCGGCGATTGCGGGAATTCTCGTATAAAATTTTGAAATTAATTGGCTATATATCCCCTCTATATGAGGGGTTTTTTGTTAAAATGCTGTATTGATGGAATTTCTTTGAAAGCCTGTTTTGTGTGTTCTCCGCTCATATGGGCTCTCAAGCAGTTGCAGTGCCAAATCCATGTCATTATTTTCAATATCGCTGGAGCTCGATTTTTGATTTTTTCACGCTGATATTCTTGCTTTTCATTGATTATTTGTGACGTTTTTAACCCAACAAGACACCGCGCAGTCGCGGTTAAAGGGAGATGAGTGATGGATTACCGGATCGAACGTGACACTATGGGGGAGCTGCAGGTTCCCACAGACAGGTATTACGGTTGCCAGACAGCCCGTAGTTTGATGAATTTCAAGATAGGTACAGAACGCATGCCGCGTGAATTGATTCGCGCGTTAGGAATTTTGAAAAAAGCAGCAGCATTGACAAATGCCGAGCTTGGTACACTTTCCAAAGAGAAGGCCGACTTGATTGTTCAGGCGGCTGATGAAGTGATCGAAGGGAAACTCGATGACCATTTCCCGTTGGTAGTCTGGCAGACTGGATCCGGTACGCAGACGAATATGAATACCAACGAGGTGATTGCGAACCGTGCCATCGAAATCGCAGGCGGTGTCATGGGATCTAAGGATCCGGTCCATCCGAATGATGATGTGAATAAGGCACAGTCATCCAACGACACTTTCCCGACCGCGATGCACATTGCCGCAGCCGAACGTATGGTCCATCATTTGATTCCAGGGATTTCCAAACTGCGTAACGCCCTGAAGAATAAGAGCGAAGAGTTTGATGAGATCATCAAGATCGGACGTACGCACCTGATGGATGCCGTACCCCTGACTCTCGGGCAGGAATTTGGCGGATATGCCCAGCAGCTTACCTATGCCCTGGATCGCATCGACAATGCGCTGCCCCGGCTGTATGAGTTAGCATTGGGTGGAACCGCTGTCGGAACAGGATTGAACACACACCCGGAATTTGCAGTAAAATCCGCAGCAAAAATCGCAGAACTGACTAAACTTCCATTTGTTACAGCACCGAACAAGTTTGAAGCGTTAGCTGCGCACGACGCCCTGGTGGAAGCCTCGGGTGTGCTGAAGACCATCGCAGTCAGCCTTATGAAGATCGCCAATGATATCCGTATGCTCGGCTCCGGCCCACGTTGCGGGATCGGTGAACTGGTTCTCCCGGCTAACGAGCCCGGAAGCTCTATCATGCCCGGGAAAGTAAACCCGACACAGTCCGAAGCGATGACCATGGTAGCTGCCCAGGTGATGGGAAATGACGTCGCAGTGAACATCGGCGGCGCCACCGGTCATTTTGAATTGAACGTGTTCAAACCAGTGATGATATTTAATGTTCTTCAGTCCATCCGTCTGATCGGCGATGCGACTGTGAGCTTCACTGATAATTGTGTGGTCGGGATTGAGCCGAACAAGGAACGTATCAATTACTTCCTGAACAATTCTTTGATGCTGGTGACCGCCCTGAATCCGCATATCGGGTACGACAATGCCGCAAAAGTCGCCAAAAAAGCGTACAACGACAACAGCACCCTGAAAGAAGCGGCGATTGAACTGGGTCTGCTTACAGCAGAAGAGTTTGATGAAAAAGTACGGCCTGAGAAGATGACAGGGCCGAAAGCCTGACATTGTTGATAAGTTATAACATTTCTCCCGGTTCAGATTTGGACCGGGATTTACTTTGCTCCATCCTCTCTGAGAAATCTTTCTCACTTACTATTGACACAAGTCGGAATAAGTGATTATTCTAAATGAGAAGAGTTTCTCAATAGAACGGATTTATATTTACGGTCTAAGCATGAAAAAAGAAAACAGCGCGACGTTCACAAGGGTTGAATTGGAATTCATGCAGATCCTCTGGAAGAATGACGACATCTCCGCAGAGGATGTTCGCAGCCATCTAAAAGAACAGGGACGTACCCTGACAGACGGTTCTGTGCGAAAGATTCTGCAGATCCTTGTGAATAAAGGGCATCTCGCCAGGAACAAGAAGGGCCGTAAGTACATGTATAAGGTAACCACAAGCGATGTTCAGGCGGAAAAGAGGATTGTAGGCGATATGCTGGACCGTGCATTTCAGGGCAATGTTCCATCCCTTGTCGCAGCTTTACTGGAAACAAAAAATGTGAGCCGGAAGGATCTGGAGGAAATCAGGAGACTGATTTCCAAGTATGAAAATGAAGGGACAGTCTGATGTTTCAGGACATACTCAACCACGTACACAGTGCCGGAGCTTCATTCCTTCCCGCATTATTCACTCTTTTCTGGCAGAGTAGTCTGATTTTCGGGATTACGATTCTTATCGATTGGGGATTCAGAAATTATTCCGCTTCCAGTCGTCATCAACTCTGGACTTTGGCGTTTCTTACAGCGCCATTATTACCGTTGTTGAACTGGTTGGTTCGGTTTATCCCGGATTTCTTGCGACCAGTGCCCTCTTCGCTTCCTGAAAGGATCATCACATTCTACCTGTATGGTGATAGCAGTCAATTAGTACCTAGTACCACTACGATAGCGTCAAATGATCAATCTACTGCTGGCTTTTTCACATTGGAAATGCTTCCGTCACTACTTTCATTCGGGGTTGTTCTTGGGATCTGTGTCCTGTTTGCCATTGTTGTGAAAGAGTGGATCCGTGTAGCAATCATGCGCACAGAATCGACTGAGATTCATGACTCTCAAGTTACCTGTATATTCGATACAGCGGCGTCGTTAATCGGATTCAAACGAAACTACAGCCTTCGTGAACATCCATTGCTTTCCACACCAGTAGCCTGTGGAAGCGTACATCCTTTTGTATGCCTGCCATTATTCTTCAAGGACATGCCCCCGGGGAATGGAAATCAGATGGCAGCGCTGCATGAACTCGCTCATTTGCGCCGGTATGATCCTTTGATTCTTACGTTTGTCTCCCTGGTGAAAGCCTTATTCATGTTCAATCCCCTTGTATGGTGGGGGGCGAGGAGAGTGAGGATTCTTGCTGAGGAAGCATGTGACGAATTTGTGCTGGATAAAGGAACCGATCCATTGCAGTATGCGAAATTACTGGAAAACATGGCAAACAGTATGGGAAATAAATCCATGGGACAGTTTGCTTTTGCACAACTGCCAATTTCCGGGAGAATACGCAGAATCCTTTCTTTTTCCGAGAAAAGAAAGGGAAATGGGAAGAGATATATCGCAGGTGCAGCAGTAGTAATAGTAATGATCGTGTCAGTGTTTCTCACATCGGAATCCATGACGACTCAATCCTTTGCGCAAACGGAGACAAGAGACGAACAAACTGCCCAGGATCAGTATCATGAACAGGAACAAACCACAGATCAGGCAGATAACTTCAGAAATCCTATTGAAGGCGACTTGATTGCAGTGCGGGAATTCGGAACAGTATATGATTCCACTGAAACAGGATCCCGGGTTCACGGCGGAGTGGACCTGTTGGCGGAACTCGGTACGGTTGTATTCGCCATCGGGGACGGTATAGTTACCGAAGCCGGTTTTTTCCCGGGAATGGGTTACTACGTGAATGTGGATCATGGCAATGAGACCGAGTCACTGTATGCAAATCTGGAGCAATCTTCGTTGATAATTGGAACACGTGTTCGCCGTGGGGAACGTATTGGAGTGGTTGGTGATTTCGAAATGACGGAACACCATCATCTGCATTTCGGAATGCGCCATCATGGTATTCCTGTACGTCCATTCCAGTACCTGGAACCGCCTTTTCTCGTGATCAAGGGGCAAATGAGCACTGATGATATCTACCAGACAATCCAGTTGATGGATGAGCATGGAATAACGATGGAAGCACTGATCGACGTTGAAAATCTTGAACAAATCCTGCGTGATCAGCCAGGGGTAGAAGTGCGTTAATGTTCAGGATGAGTATCAAATCTGAAACCTTCTTATTGCTTAGTGACTGTATGGTCATTACAGCATGTTTGCAGCTAACAGTACCGTGTGCTGAGTGTAATTACTTAGAGCTGAATCTTCTTCAGAGAAAGCAGGTGATTAGATGAAATCCGCACGAATTTTTCTTCTGCTGACATTCTTTGTTTTTGTTAGTATCCCATTGTTTGCAGGTGAAATCCACGATGCTATTCGTGTAAACCACATTAGCAGGGTTTCCTATCTTATCCGAAATGATCCGTCTTCGGTAAATGCAATGGATGAAAATAGCTCAACACCGTTGTTCCTTGCTGCATGGAATGGAAATTCTGCGATTGCTGATACACTGATTGCCAATGGCGCCGATGTCAACCTTTACGCCATAAATGGATTTACACCGTTAATTGCAGCCGCTTACCAGGGACAAATGGACATTGTGCAATTGTTACTCAATGCCGGTGCAGATTTGGAGCGGCCCAACCAGATGGGGTTTACGGCACTAGGCGCCGCATGCCTGCAAGGTCATTTCTCGATTGTTCAGTTACTGGTCGAACATGATGCGAACCTCGAAATCAACAGTATGTTCGGTACTCCATTGCATCTTGCCGTGAGGGGAGGAAGCCGGGAAATCGTTCAGTTATTACTCGATTCCGGTGCAAATGTGAACAGTACTACTGAAACAGGGGGTACTCCTCTTCACCTTGCAGCAGCCACAGGATCATTGGAACTTGTTGAACTCTTGCTGGATGCTGGCGCCGATATCCATCACAGGAATAACGAAGGAACGTCAGCAATCCTTCTTGCCGTGGAGGAAGGGCATACTGAGATCGTCAGGTTGCTTGTGGGGGCGTGGAGCGGATGTTGATACGAGAGATGACCTCTTCCAACGGTCATTGCTTGGCGTCGCCGCGCAGAGTGGACATTTGTCCATGGTGGAGTGCCTGCTTGAGTATTCCCCGGACCTTGACTCACCAGACCGATTCGGATTCACTCCGGTTGACCTGGCTGAAAAATACAATCATACAGGTATCACAAGCGCCTTACTTCATGTGGGTGCGTCAGAAAACGAATCGAGTACATACTATCCGGATGTGAACGATACATTGCAGTCAGGCGAAGCTGTTGCCTGGAGTCTCTTTGGAGGGGGATGGGCGGTTCATACTGCAAATCACCTGTTGATCTTCAATTACATGGAACCGGAGAATCCACCCGATGAACCGTGCTTGAGGAATGGTTGTGTTCATATCAGGGAGATATATTTTCAGGATAATCTTGTTCTTCCGACATGCAACCATCCACAGGAAGCTTTTCATACTCTGTTCGCCAGCGAAGTTATTACTCCGCATATCCGCTACGTGGTCAACTGGTCGATGGAAGACAGGCAGAACTGGATTCAGATGCTATCAAGAAACACTGTTGAGCTGGATGATCTTACCATTCACTCGATAGAACCGTTATCCACGCAATCGGGTTACCTGGTGGAAGTTGACGGTCTGAAAATATTCCATATGGGGGATTGGGGATGGAGTCTTGATCCGGACAATATTCCACTTTTCATGGGAGAAATTGATGCTCTCGCTGAAAATATCACGCTTCCAGTCGATGTTGTAATGATGCCGGTGAATGGGTATTCAGATGAGTTTTTGCCTGTCATTAATCATGTATTAGAGACCCTGCAACCGAGGATATTCCTTCCGGAAAGCGCATATGGTCAATTCGTGCAGGATGAAGAGTTCAAGCATGATCTGCAGGAAATGGGATCGACTACGATCGTGCACTACGCTATTCATCCGGGCGATTGTTTTGTCTTATGATATCCTGCAGGTGTGTCCTATCCTGCATGTAAATATTTGAATTAAAATCAAGATCAGTTATCCATAACTTATTTAGAAAACCAGCGTTTGGAATTCTCCATGGAAGAGTGTGCGCCAACGTACACTCTTTTTCAATATCTGGACAGTGGTTGTTTTGTTATATATTTTGGGATGTGATTGGACTGATTGTACCAATGAGATGCTAACCTGTTGTATTCTCAGGATTCCCGCCTCTGAAGCTGTTCGACAATACTTGACTATATGAGTTTGCCATTCCAGACTTGATCTGGAACCGAAGCGTAGCGAGCGCGACGTCGTTTTCTACGCCAATCCAGGGAGTTGATAGTCGTAAATAAAGTAAGTGTATGTATAACAATGTATTAAGCGCGACTTCGTCACGCTATTTCTGGATTCCTGCGTTCGCAGGAATGACATATTCGTTAATGGCACGAGGTTTGCCATAGGGAACTATGATGGCTTTCGGTAATACTACCTGGAGATGACAATGTTCACAAATATGCTTCGCATAACACTACGCAACCTGTGGCGGGACAAGGTCTATTCCTTCATTAACGTTTTCGGCTTTTCCGTGGGGATCGCTGCGTTCCTGCTGATTTTCCTGTTTGTCAAACATGAACTCAGCTATGACCGTTTTTTTGAAAACGCGGAAGATATCTACCTTGTACGCGAGGATGTGTACATCTCCGGGCAATGGAACCATTGGTGGCAATCTGTGACTCCCCTCGCTCCGGCGATTGCGGAGGACATTCCTGAAGTGATGAGTGTTGCGCGTGTGTACCGTTGGTTCGACATGACAGTCCACTATGGCGAAACGAAATACAATGAGTCGAATGTCGGGTTTACCGATCCATCGTTTTTCGAGGTGTTTTCCTATCCTTTGGTGTACGGAGTCGCGGGCGAGGCGCTGTCCGAACCGAATACGGTTGCGTTAAACCGTACACTCGCAGAAAAATACTTTGGCGATGAGAATCCCATCGGTCAAGTGGTACGGTTGCAGGATCAGCATGATATGACTGTCGTTGCGGTGTTCGAGGACATGCCTGACAACAGTTCAATTCAACTCAATGTGCTGGTGAGTTTTTCCACTTTGTTGACACATGAATGGATGGGACCGCGAGAAGGGGAGAACTGGCGATCCTTCAATAATGAAACCTATGCTCGCTTGTATCCCGGGACCGATCCGGAAACAGTCGATGCCCGTTTTGAGGATCTGATTATCCGTCATGATGGCGATGAAGGATGGTCGTTCCACCGTCCCAGCCTGATGCCACATGTCACCACGCATCTGCGGGGCGATTACCGTTCCATCACCCTGCTTTTAGGTATCGCACTGTTTATCCTGGTACTCGCCTGCATCAATTTTACCAACCTTTCCACCGCACAGTCGGCGAAGCGTATGCGTGAAATCGGCGTCCGCAAAGTTCTTGGCGGTACACGGGGCGAGTTGATCCGTCAGTTCCTGGGGGAATCCCTGATATTGACAACAACGGCGATGGTAATCGCGGTACTTCTTGTTGAGTTGATGTTGCCACTCTTTACGAATGTCATCGGTAAAGATATTGATCTATCCCTCCTTGGCAACTGGATGGTCCCTGGCATGATTGCATTGACTATTGTTGTGGGACTCCTGGCGGGATCATACCCGGCATTTTACCTGTCCGGATTCCGGCCAATTGGCATGTTTAAGGGATTCAGCGGTTCCGGGAAACGGAAACCATTATTGAGACGCGTTCTGGCTATCATACAATTCAGCATTACGATCGCCCTGGTAATCAGCACTGTTACCATCGTACGTCAGCATAACTACCTGCGTACCCGGGATCTGGGTTTTGATCGTGAAAACCTGATTTACCTGCCGTTAAACAGCCACCTGTTCCGTAACCATATCGAAGCATTCAAGGAAGAGATCAACAGCAATTCACGTGTGCTGTCATCCTGTATCTCTTCACGTGTTTTCGGACGGATCAACGGTGGATTCTGGAGTATCAGGAAACCGGGGGATGAGGATGCATTGTCGATTATGACCATCTTCGCCGATGAGGATGTTCTCACTACCCTCGGCGCCAATGTTACATGGGGTGCTGTGCCGGGTGAGGGGGAATCCCTTCAGTTACGTGACGGATTCATCCTGAATTCGGAAGCGGTGGAGCGTCTTGGCATAGATCCGGATGTGGATGACCGTCTGATCCTGAGCGGAGAAAAAGAGGGACGGTTGATCAATGTGTTAGGCGACTTGCATGTTCACTCTTTGTACCGGGCGACATTACCCATGGTGATCACCGGGCTGCGCCGTGACGGAGAGGGGAACATCAACCAGTATGATTGCCGATTCCTGCTCATCAGGGTGTCCGAAGGTCCCATGCAGGAAGTGCTTCAACACCTGCAGCAGGTCTGGGAAAGATTCGATCCGAACATGGCGTTCGAGTACCATTTTCTCGATGACGACATCGAGAACCAGTACCGCTCCGAGCAACAGTTTGCGTCTATCCTCGGCAGTTTTGCCGTGATCGCCATTGTCATTGCCTGCCTCGGTTTGTTCGGATTGTCCGCCTATGATACCGAACAACGCACGAAAGAGATCGGGATCCGTAAGGTGTTGGGCGCGACAGTATTCCAGATTATTTCGCTGCTATCCCGCGATTTTGCGAAACCGGTGCTCTTTGCGAACCTCGCTGCATGGCCGATTGCTTATCTGGTGATGAACAGCTATTTGGGCGGATTCCCCTACCGGGTGAATGCCGGGTTCCTGCTGTATGCTCTTGTGGGGGCGGTTGTCCTGGGAATCGCAGTCGCGGTTGTCTCCGGCCAGACCATGCGCGCCGCCACGACACAACCGGCGATTACGTTGAGGGATGAGTAAAACTGATATAATTTATTGATTTTAACATAGAAAAAGCAATATAACTGAGAAGAATCCCTCATCAAAAGTAGAATGAATTGATAATGTTACATGGAGAATTATCAAAAATAAGCTATAGTAATAATTTTAGTAAACTACAAAATACCTTGCGTAGCAGTCGATTTTAAAATAAATTGAATAAAACCATTTGCAGATTAAATGAGGATTTGGTTAAATGGATAATAAATCTCATACAACAGATGAGCTAATTTATAATTTTATAAAAAGCTATGGAAGAAACCCTGATCCACAAGCTGCAGAAACTTCAATAAAAGATCAACAATTAAAATCGCTATCTATTACACTAAAACATTTCTC
Organism: bacterium; assembly: GCA_963674515.2. Taxonomy (GTDB): domain Bacteria; phylum Electryoneota; class Electryoneia; order Electryoneales; family Electryoneaceae. Next base: position 531,408 of record CAXXQY010000033.1, on the reverse strand, counting down.
AGATGATAACGATTTAAACGAATGTTGTATTGTAGATATAGGTTGTGGTTATGGACCAATATTGAACAAACTGATAGAAATTGGCTATTTTGCCAATAAACTACATTCATATATTGCTACTGATGAACTACTATATAAAAATCCGATATTCCAGTTAGCAATTGATAATAATTGTCACAAGCAAGTTGATTATTATGAACTCGAAGAATTTTATAAAAATGCGGTGGACAATAGCATAGCAGTGTTATATATAGTAAGAAATGTATTGCATGAATTAAGCATTGAACAAACTGCTCAACTTATACTATTACTATGTAATATTTTTAAAAAAGGCGATCTTCTTATTCTTCAAGATCTTTCGGTATTTCCTAAGGCTGAAAGAGGTAATGCATGTTGGGATGAATCTTTACTAAAATCTCTTTGGAGTTATCTTGGCTTTAAATGTACTAGCGTAGCGGAGATATCTTCTAAAGGAAATAAATGGTTTAGTCAGGTTATAGCCTATGACAATGTGGGAGAAGTAGAATATGGTCAAATTCGTAAAAAGATCGTTGAATTGAGATTGAAACAGTGGAAATCTTGGGATTCACTAAGTTGTACTCAATCATCAAATCCAAGACTACCTGAAATTGTAGCTATAGACTTTGATTTTCAATATGCTGCATTGACACAACAACTTTCCAAATATATTGAGATAAAATGTCTTGATGAAGTTCAAGAAAGTAGGGTGTTAGTAAATACATTTAATAAGTATATCAAGGAATATAATATTAATGAAATAAATGATGGATTTTTGAAACCAGATCTTCTACCTCATTTCAAAGATCGCGCTAGAAATTTTGACAGTTTAGAAACATTTTTTAGAAGTGAAAGCACTACAACATATCTTTTTGGTCCACCATTAATGGGTAAAACTGCTTTGGTTGAGCATTTCTTGGCAACCGTAAATCATGGCAGAATCCCCATATTTATTGATATTCTAAACTCATATGGAGTATGGAATATAATTGAGACAATTCTAAGTGGTATTAGATGTTTAGTAAAAACAGATATTATAATAAAATTAAAAACTATTACTTATTCTTCTATACGAGGAATACTTATAGATTTTCTTAAGACTATGGCCAATAAAATTGTAATTACTTATGACCATTTTGAAAGGATTATTGATGATGAGGGATTTATTTTTGACAAAGAGATTCAATTACTATTGAATGATCTTATTATGTTACCTGGTGTAAAAATTATCATTACTAGTAGGTTTAAACCTTCATTTAGAAGTGAAGAGAATATTTATTCTCTGGTGCATCCTATTGTAGCTAGATTCCCTAAAGATATTAGAAATGTAACAAACGTTTTGAATTCTATTGCAGGCATTGATGAGTACAATGAAGAATTGCTTGAAGCAATTGACTGGCATCCACTACTAGCAGTATTGGCAGCAACTTACATTAGGAATAAAGGAAAAAAAGTAATAGAGGATGAAGAATTTCTTTATAAACTTAAGCATAATCTAAGGAATGCACTTTTTGCAAATATTATCGATGAAGAAGCAATACCTGCGATAAATGTATTATCAAGAATCAGAATCCCAATTCCAAAGGATATGGTAATAGAATTATCCTCAGAAAAAAGTATAGCGAAAGCAGAGGAAAACGGAGTAATTAAGCGAATTTACAATTTTTCAAGAGATGATTTAGTTTCATGTCTTGGTACATTGAAACATTCTGGTATCAATGAAGATGAAGATGAGGATGATAATGAAAACAGTGATGGATTGGATCAAAAGGATGCAAGCGTAGATTTGCATACAAGAATTGCAAAATCATATAAAACCTTATATGAGATTAACAAGGATCCTAAATGGTTGCGAGAATGTCATTATCATAGTTTGTTATCTGGCGACAAGGAAAAACTTCAAGAATTTGGAGTTGCATTTAGATCCGAGTTCTTTTTTATAGGAGAATACTGGTTCGTAAAGATGCGACAATATGAAAACGCATTTTGGGCTTATAATACTGCAAAAAAGTATGGTGATAACTCACTAAAAACAAAGATGCGGTTGGCATCATGTAAAATTAGGTTAACGATAAAATATCGAGAGGGAATAAATGAATATGAAGAACTATTAAATAAATACAATTCGAAATATGTATTATCTTCATTTGTTGATGCATTACTGGCAGTTAAAGAATATGATTTTGCATATAAAAAACTAGAAGAACACAAAATGAGGGAATCCGAGCATTATTGGACTGTCGGACAATATGGTCGAATATATTTAGGTACGCGTCGTTATACAAAAGCATTAGATACATTTAAAAAACAACTGAGGCTGCATGATGATCCAGTAATATATTCAAATCTTTCAATTGCATATCATAAAATAGGTGATAGTAGGAATGAGGAAAATATTATTAAAAGAGGATTAAGACGGTATCCTTCTAACAGATCATTAAACATAAAGTATGGATCAGTATTAGAACGAACAAGCAGAGACTACGAGAAAACGTTAACCTATCTTCAAAAGATTCGCGAAAAATATCCTTTGAATGGCTGGGTTATCCTACCACTTATAAAGACACTATGCAAACTTAAAAAGGATGAAGATATTTCAAGGATATATAGAGAGATCAACATAGTGTATCCTGAATATGTAAGAAATGTTATTAAGACCGAATATCACATTTATCATAAGAATTATAAAGAGGCTATTAGAGTGAATAGGAGTATTAATCAAAGGGATGAGAATACAGATGGACAATTGATGGAAATATATTTTAGTTGGGCAATAAATGAAAAAAACGAAACTAAAAGAAAAGAAATTGCAGAAAAAGCACTATCAAATTATAGTAGATATGATAATTTAGAGTTTATTATGTTGATATCAATATTGAAAATGGCAATAATTGCAAGGAATGAGGATAGTTTTAGCAAAGCAAAAAGCGTTTTATTAAAGATTAACAACGATTTCTCTAAAAGCGAAATTAGAAGATTGCTTCGAGAAAACAATTTGGATTGGGATTTTTAATTGATATAATTATTCTGCTTTAGTATTCACCTGCCATCCAGTAACCGTTGATAAAACTCGCTGTGGTCCGGGTCGAAGGAAGCGAGACGGTTGAGAGCGTTGTATTCTTCGTAGTCGTAGAGAGCGTTGGCGTAGTTGTAGTAGTTCAGTTCGAAAAACCGTTCCCGGCGTTCTTCTGGAATACGTTCCACCTGGTTAATCGCGTAGAGCAGGTAGTGCCGGGCGGTTTCCCGGTCACGTTCTTCGTAGTACAGCCATTCCCCCGTATAGTAGAGGAAATTCAAGTACCGGAACTGGTCGTTCACCGGTTCGATGTACTCTTCCAGCCATTCCGTCCGGAAATCCCATCCTAAAAAATACCGACTGGAAAAAGTCGCCGATTGAGCGATCTGCCGTGCGATCTCGAAATACGGATTACCGCCGAATTTGCGGAGTTTATCATATTCGTAGCCGAGGATCATGAAAACATAATAGTCGATCAGGCTACGGAAAGGGTCGAATTGGGTGGTGTAAATGAGTTGCACACCGGGCTGGAGGGGGAATTCCCAGCGACGATCCTGGTAAACACAATCAGAACGGTTGGAGACTGTCACTCCGGCTTTGTAACGGTCTTCAAAACTTACCGGAATCACCTCTTCGAAGTAAAAATTGATATCGATAATCACATCGTAATCGTATTCGTCCGAAATGCCCCAATCGGTCTGGTTAATGTAAGCTTCAATGATCCTTTCCAATCCCTGGAGTTTGTTCTGGTTCTCCTGGGGAAGGTGTTCTGTGGTTACCGTGACATCCGCAACCACACGTTGTGCTTTCGCCGGTTGAACGTTGAATCCCAAAATAACTGTCAGAATCAGCAAATACAGGGTGTTACGGATCGGTGAAGCCATCGCCACTTTCCAAGTAGGTAATGTTGTCACTGAAAATACGCATTTCAGTAGAGAAAAGTTTCGTATTTCCGACGAATTCTCCGTCAGAAATATGATATTCTAATTGTAAATCTTGTAGGGTAGGGTGGAAGTCCCTGTCCGCCTTAGCGTTTCGAATATCCGCTTAAGAACACCAGAAAACTCTATGAAACCCGAGTGACAAGCACTTGGGCCACACTCGACAGTCGGGCAGGGACGCCCACCCTACCCTATGTGGTAAAGTTTTCACAATGCTAAAAAGTTCTCATCGAGTTTTTCCGTAGACCTTCATTCACGAAACCATCTCGAACCGGCCATAATATAGGCAAATGAACGCAAAGAAACATCCCCGGTCAACCAACCGGGGATGCATGCAAACAACAAGGTCTTTAAAAGGCAATAAGGATTCAGCGTCAGATTTCTAACAGGATACGCTCCGGGTTTTCGATCACCTCGACAATCCGTTTTAAAAATGTTACCGATTCACGACCGTCGATCATCCGATGGTCATAGCTCAATGCGAGGTACATCATCGGGCGTACTTCGATACGGTCATCCGGTCGGACAACAACCGGCCGTTTTTTGATCGAATGCATCCCGAGGATTCCGGACTGGGGCGGGTTCAGGATCGGCGTGGAGAGCAACGATCCGAACACACCGCCATTGGAGATGGTGAATGTTCCACCCTGGAGTTCATCGAGAGTAAGTTTACGATCCCGGGCACGTTGGGCGTAGTCCGTAATGGCCGCTTCGATCTCCGCGAATCCAAGCTGATCGGCATCACGGATGACCGGCACAACCAGCCCACGATCTGTACTGACGGCAACCCCGATATCATAATAGTTGTTCTCGATGATCTCACCGCCCTCGATAAAGTTGTTCACTGAAGGGACTGTTTTCAGCGCATCAACGGCTGCTTTTACGAAGAAACTCATGATTCCCAGTCGTATACCATACTTCTTCTCGAAGGCCTCTTTGTAACGTGCGCGCATTGCCATGAGGTTACTCATGTCCACCTCATTGAAGGTGGAAAGGATCGCAGCATTCTGCTGGGATTCCACCAGACGTTCCGCAATACGCGTCCTGAGCGGGCTCATCTGTTTTCGTACCTGGCGGTCCAGTGGCGCAGAAGTCCGGGATGGTTTTAAGACCTTTGGAGCAGTTGCTGTTGTTTCTTCCACTTGCGGTTTTGCTGGTACCGCTGATGGAGGCGGAGTTTTTTGTTGCTGCCTGATCGTTTCAGGAGCCGGGAGTTCGAGGAAATGGATCACATCTTCCTTGGTGATCCGTCCACCTTTTCCGGTGCCTGAAATTGATGCCGGATCGAGCTTGTTCTCGACGATCATCGAACGTACTGCCGGAGACAATCCGCTTACATCGGGGGAATCGCTCAACTTGGCGTTCGCCTGATCCATTCCCGCTTCGGGTGAAAGAGGAGGAGCTGATTCATTTTCCGGTTCTTCTTTTACTGCGGATTTTTCAGGTTGTGCAGCATCCGTATCAATATTTGCGACGACCTGGCCGATTTGCACCGTTGTTTCTTCACCCACCAGAATCTGCAGTTTTCCACCGGTTTCCGCTTGTACGGTTAATGTTATTTTATCTGTTTCCAGTTCGAATAGTTCATCATCCACCTGGACAATCTCGCCATCCTGTTTTTTCCAGGCGACAAGATAACCTTCAGTGATCGATTCGCCGACTTCTGGTATTTTTACTTCCGCGATCATATTGCCAACGCTCCTTCCGGAAGGGTTGTAATGTCATGTGACGCCAATTCACTGTGGATAGCAGCAGTGATAATATGTTCCTGCTCTTTTTTATGCCGCTTCAAGGAACCTGCGGCTGGGCTTGCGGCATATCCACGACCGATGTACCGGATCTTCTTTCCACCGAAATAGTGCTGGAGGAGAGGACGCATGAACATCCATCCGCCCCGGTTTTTGGTTTCTTCCTGCACCCAGACTATTTCATTCACATCTTTGTATTTCTCAGCAATGGCACTCATCTTTTCTTCATTAATCGGGTAAAATTGTTCGATCCGAACCAGGGCAACATCGTCAATCTCTTCATCCAATCGTTTCTGATACAAATCCCAGTAGAATTTTCCGGAACAGAAAGCGATACGTTTTACCTTTGATGCATCAATCGGATCGTCAATGATTTCCTCGAAATGCCCGTTCACCAACTCATCCACGGGACTGACAGCGAGATTGTTACGAAGCATGCTTTTAGGCGACATGATTATCAATGGCCGTCTGAAATTTCGGTGCAGTTGACGCCTCATAGCATGGAACAACTGTGCGGGAGTGGAAAGATTGCATACCTGGATGTTGTTTTGGGCACAGGCAGCAAGATAACGCTCCAGGTATGCATTGGAATGCTCAGGCCCTTGCCCTTCATATCCGTGGGGAAGCAGGAGCACAAGTCCGCTGCTGCGTTGCCATTTTGATTCCGATGAGGTGATGAACTGGTCGATAATCACCTGGGCGCCATTGGCAAAATCCCCGAACTGCGCTTCCCAGATCACTAACATCTGCGGATCAGTGATGGAATACCCGTATTCAAATCCCAGTACGGCCGCTTCAATCAACGGGCTGTTATAGACACAAAATTCTTCCTGGGTAGGGGATATGTGATTCAGTGGGGTATAGGGTTGATGTGTCTCCATGTCGTGCCAGACGGCATGACGATGGCTGAAAGTGCCGCGTTGACTGTCCTGTCCACTCAAACGTACCGCATGACCTTCCGCAAGCAGGGAACCATAGGCAAGTGTCTCTGCCAATGCCCAATCGACAGACCCGCCATTTTCCAGGATTTCCTGCTTTTTCGGAAGATGACGCGCAATCTTGGGATTCAGCTTGAAACCTTCCGGCACAGTGTTAATTACTTTCCCGATGTTCACCAGTGTTTCGTGAGCTACACCTGTCGCGGCAGGTTCATGGGAATAGGGGTTATACAAACCCTTCCACAGCTCGTCAAAGGCGTGTACTTCTTCCTGCTTTGTCTCTTTCGCAAATTCGAAATTGCGTTGCAGTTGAGCCTGGAAATCATTGGCGATTTTCTCTGCGTCTTCCGAACTCAAAGAACCCTCATTGAGAAGTCTTTCCGTATAGAGCTTCCGTACGGATGGATGATTGCGAATCTTCTTATAGAGCAATGGCTGAGTAAAGGCAGGTTCATCACTCTCGTTGTGGCCATGCCTGCGGTAACAAACCATGTCTATAATGATATCCCGATGGAATTCCTGGCGGAAGCGAAGGGCAAGTTCAGTGACATACACCATTGCTTCCGGATCATCGCCATTCACATGAAATATTGGGGCTTCGATAAACTTGGCAACATCGGTGGCATACCCGGTGGAACGTGCATCTGACGGATCAGTCGTAAATCCGATCTGGTTGTTTACGATGATGTGAACAGTACCGCCTGTGCGGTATCCCTGCAACTGGGACAGATTAAGGGTTTCTGCGACCAGTCCCTGGCCTGCAAAAGCTGCGTCGCCGTGAATGAGTAACGGCAGGATACGGTTTCGTTCCGTTCGATCATTCGCCCGGCGCTGTTTTGCCCGTGTTCGGCCCTGTACGACAGGATCAACCGCTTCAAGGTGGCTTGGATTACTTGTCAGGCTGATATGGGTACTTCGTCCAAAACGGTTCCGATGATCGGAGCTGAACCCCTTGTGGTATTTTACATCGCCATCACCACCGACACTGTTGGGTATAAAGTTCCCTTCAAATTCCGAGAAGATGGTCGAATAGGATTTATCGAGAATGTTGGCGAGGATATTCAACCTTCCACGATGCGCCATACCGATAACGATGTTTTCTATCCCCAGTTCCGGAGACAGCTCAACCAGAGAATGCACGGCGGGAATGAGTGTTTCGGCGCCTTCCAGACTGAACCGTTTTTGACCGGGATAACGTGTCTGAATAAACGACTCGAACATTTCTGCATCAATGAGTTGTTCGAGGATCATTCGTTTTTGCAGAAGGTCAAAGTCGGGCTGATTATGAATCGGTTCCATTTCCTGCTGCAGCCATCGACGAATGGATCGGTCCTGGATATGAGTATACTGGACGCCAATATGCCTGCAATAGGTCTTTTTTAAAAGATCAACAATTTCACCCAGTGTCGCGCGGGGTGGGGCGCCTGCCATATGACCTGTATCGAATACCTGGTTCAAATCATTTTCATCAAACCCGAATTCGCTAATCTCAAGGTCCGGATATTCGGTTAAATTGTCACCGAATGGGTTGGTCTGCGCGATCAAGTGCCCCATGCTTCGGTACGCGTAAATCAGGCTTGACACCTGGGATTGAGAATGTGCTTTTGAAGATGCTACACAGTTTCGAGGGCACATCGCCATCTCGAAACCTTTGAAAAAATACTGCCATGATTCCTCTACCGAGGATGGGTCCGCCGTCCATTGCTGGTACAGGTCTTCGACATAGTCACCGTTCCAACCGGTGACTGCCGGTGGTTTTCCCTTTACGGGTGATTCTTTCCTGCTGATCGCCATGCCGCTGTGATTACCTCCCGAATGAATGGTAGTACCATTCGAATTCAAATATTTGGGGAAAACATCAGTATCTAAAGGATGCTTTGAATCCGCAAAAGATTCTGTGATAAAATATAATAATTGTCTTTTACGGTTTTACTGTTTCCGAAAATTTCAACATTTAATGTAAGAAGATTAGGAGTGCCTTACATGTGTTGAAGTATCGTAGAAGATGTCTCCAGCGACTTGACAACAGTAAAACTGGATTATTGGAAACCAGTAGCCTTACCTGCGTATAATAAATACATATGTGCAGATGGATAGCAGAACTACATGGTTGTTCTTCTGAAATTGGTCGGCTGCACGCTTGGGCGTCTCCAAGGTTTCCTTTTCTGGATAATGGTTGGTTGAGGGCCTATATTTAGATAAATGCATTGCACTGTGGGGACTGTTTATATGTTGAAAACGTCGAGATTGTTGATTTTCCTGTTGATTCTGTTTCCTGTTTGCATTTATGCAGATCCGGCTACCTCAGATGGAAATAATTCAAGTCGAGAGCGAGAGCCGGACGATTATCTCACTATTGAAGGCGTTTTCGGCCCTCCCAGTATCCGTTTCAGCGCCGGATTCTCTGGCGGCATCTGGTCACCGAAGGGAATAACACCTTATGAAGTAGACACGTATGGAAGAAGCAGTTTCTATTTTGAAGCCGGGATTAACCATCCGCTTCTGTTTCTTGGAGAAGGTCTGGATATCCTTGATATTCCACAGTTTCGAATTTCGACCAATATGGGATATTCAGGGTCGGGGGGAACACTGTATGATGCTATCCCATCCTTCGCCAGGGATAATCCATACTTGAACATGGTGACATGGATGACATTTTTCCGGTTTGTTTCCCTGCGGTATTATCGTGAGTCGTTCCACGCGAAAATGAATGATCCGACCATTCCCTTCAGTAGTGATCCATCCGACTATGAATACCTGGATCAGTTTGATGTAAAAATGCATGATTTTGAAATTGGAATCCTTGGTTCCACTGATGGGGAAGTGCATACAACCATGCTGGAAATCGGCTATTTCGCCAGTACTTACGAGATTCCCACTACTTTTTATTTAGGTTCCAGGACGGATGACAAACCGGATATGCTGTTGCCGGAATACAGTTTTAAAGGATTGTACTTTGCATTAAGCAGTGAACCAATCCCTGAAATCTGGCCGCTTCAAACATTCTTCGGAGTCCGTTTCGGATCTGGTGAAATCAGAAATATCAGAAATTATGTAGGAAGCTATCATTTAACTGGAAGCGATGCAGAGGAAAACTTCAAGCTGTTGGGGTTGAATCTCCGTTTTATCTTTGACCAGCCGGTAAGAGAATCTTTAAGGGCTGGCGTTAAGATGGAAGCATCGTATAATATCATCGGTTCCGATATAGACATTATTCCCAGGGATCCCATTGATATCCGGTATCGTTTTACGGCATTCGCACAATATGACCTTCGGTTCTAAGCTGCCTGCGAAGTGATCGCATTACCGCCTAAAGGTTGGAAGCACGCCGTGCCGCTTCAGCGATGATTGCCGGTGGTTCGGAAGTATAGCAGAACCTCGCCCAGCCGTCATAGTCGCGCCCGAAATGCTCACCAGGGCTCAGAATAACACCTGCAGAGATCATCCGCTGAAGTTTTTCTTCGTCAGTTAAACCTGTCCAACGGTCACGAAGATCGAGAAACAGGTAGAAGGAACCGTCCGGTCGCAAATAGGGTACAGACATATTGTCGACAGCCGCTTGCAAACCTTCCCTGTATGCCACTTGCAGTGAAAGCGTAATATACTGTGTGTGTTCGAGTCCACGGATCCCCTGGACCTGGGAGGGACGGTTCGGTTCATATCCCACGCCGACATGTGTCGGATTCAGTGCTGCGATAACTCCATTCGGCGCGACGATATAGCCGAGACGCAATCCGGCGGCGGCATAACTTTTCGAGAAGGAAAAAACGCTGATCGTACGTTCGAACATGTTGGGAAGTGAACCAATACTCAGGTAATCGATATCAGTCCAGACAAAGTCTTCATATGCTTCGTCCGACAGTACCCACAAATCATGTTGTTTCGCGAATTCGGCCAATGCCTGAATCTGCCCGGGATTGAGCATCACTCCCGTAGGATTATTTGGACTGTTGAAGTAGATGGCTCTTGTTTTTTCAGTTACACAGGGTTCGATCCATTCGAGGATATCGCCTGTCGGATTGTCTGATAATTTATCAAAGAATGGAACTTCAACCATATGAGCTCCTGCCTCATTGGCGACTACCCTGAAAATGGTCCATTGTGGTGATAAAGATAGAACTTCGTCGCCGTCATCGAGTAACCGTTGCATTGCAAGGAATAGAGCGCCCGTTGCACCAAAAGTGATCTGGATTTCCGATGGCGAAGAGGCAGGCAGATGATTGACTCTCTGAACTTTCTGGAGCAAACGTTTCCGCAGTTCGGAATCACCCTGAGTATTTCCATATCGGGACAAACGGGTGTTCCATGGCTCAGAATCCAGAGGTGTTTCCAGCTCCTTCGGCAGATCATACCAGGTATCGCCCACATGAAGTGAAATGGGGTTTTCACCTGCTTTCCGCGCCTCTTCGATAGCTTCCTGAATCCGTACAAAAATCGTATGCTTGAATTGCCTGGAATGGAAATCACTGGGTCTTGGCATTGTAGTCTCCGCGTTGAAATCGTCAACAGGAATATCATTTATCAAGTGTTGCGAATAATGCAATTTCAGACAGTATGCTCGATTCGCAAGAGGTCATTCACCGTTTTTACAGGATTAAAAGTTGAAAGAGGTACTTCTACAAACAGTGTATTCCAAAGAGCCATGGCGCCATTCCACAGGCCGGGCCACTCCATGGCTTTAATTTCCTTGCCATTTACTGATTTCGTAGATATGAAGGCTGTCGTTGGATCTGTGAATCTGGTCAGATCATAGTGTTCGTTACGATGATTTTTCACTCCGCAAACCAAGTCTACAGGGTTAAAATGAGTGGCAGAATCAATGATATTTCTTTGTGATTCGTCGAATTGCGCCATTTCGACGATCTGTGGTGAAATTCTTCCTTCGCAATCTCTCGCCCAGAAAGGACCGCCACCCGGTTCACCTGTATTTTTTACCATTCCGCAAATCCTCAGCGGACGGTCCAGGGCATTATAAAGAAGGTCTTCAAGCTCTTTTTTTGAAAAGGATCTGTATTTTTCGGGCAAATGAAATCCATATGAGGCGTGAAATTCATTCAATAAATCCAACAATTCTTCGATAGCCAGTTTGCCTGATTCTAAATTACGCAAGCAGGTGTGGATCCTTTGCTGGGTCAGGATTAAGAGTGAGATCAAATATTTTGTATAGGATTTTGAATCTTTATTTTTTGTTGAAGGGACAATGTTATCGATGTTCTTGATATAAAAAATATCTGCGTCTGATTCATTCAGGTTTTCAAGCAGCGCACCGTGACCGCCAGGTCGTAAAACAAGCTGACCATCACCGTTACGCAACAACTGGTTATTAAGATCAACTGCTATTGTGTTTGTTGACAGTTTCTGGACAGAATAGGTGATATGTATGTTTCTATCCGGGAAGGTATTGGAAATATATTCACTTATATGCTGTTCAATTTGCGTTCTGTATTTTTCCGGGACCGTGAAGTGGATATTGACACTTTCAAGAAATTCATTTCCAATTTCGATGCTCTGGCGAATATGTTCTTCAAAAGCAGTTCTGATTTCATCCGGATAATTGTGAAATGGAATCAATCCCTTTGGAAGTTCACCATATTGTATTCCTTCATCTGTCAGGAGATACCCAAGCACTGGCAGTAAATCACTATCCTGCTCAATGGATTCCAACCAGGGGAATTGAGATAGTAAAAGTTCGTAAAATGGAAACTTTGAAAGATTTGAAAAAAACTGGAATGCAAATGTACCAGGTTGCCTGGAATGTTCAGCATCATCACGCAGTTGCGCCAAGGTTATCAGTGAACCGGAATGATAAAGCGAAAGAAGTTGTTTGAACATCCGGGTTGCAGCACCTGAAGCAGGGACGACTCGTACAATCTTCCGAATCGATATATTATCTGAAACGGATTTTACGGCATCTTCCAGTTCTTCTTCATCATACTTGATAATCCCGTCATTCAGGGTACAGGGACGGTCAACATATAAAACGGGTCGATCCTGGGTAAGGAGAGTATATTGTTTATGAATATCATCAACGGAAATCCCGAACGATTTTATGTATTCAATATCCGATGGTGTTAAAACCATATTATCTCCCATGGCACTCCGATTAAAATAGAATGGAATATCTGAGGCCAAAGTAGTTTTAATAACGATGATGTTTTTCGTGATGAAATGTACATCTTAAAAGTCCGGCATGCTACCATCATAAATGGATTGACAAGCCGGAGGTTTTTATTCACGTGGTTAAAAAACGGAATGAGAGTTACTAACTAAATGATCAGAGGAAAACCATATTGATTCGTCTTCGGTGCTTCCTGATTTTGCGCTCGTTCAACATATAGCGGACATTCCTTCCAGTTGCCATCCGTATTGCGAAGACAACAGATATCATCTTTCTCAATGATGACACCTTCTGCAGCAAGTTTCATGTTCCATTTTTCAGGGTTGGATTTCCGTAACAGGCAGACAGTTTCACGTAATGCTGGAGGTGTCCACTCACCGGCTTCATTGTCCGGGTCTTGAAGGTAAAAATGACGGCAGATCATATAAAATCCTCCGAATGTTCCCCCCAGTGAACGTTGTACTCATCTGAACATCGCTGCAATTTGTAATTACCTGGAACAACCGTATTCAGCGTAATCAGATAAGCAATCCTTTAGTATCAAGGATAGAATTAAACGAATCTTCGCACATCAAATGGGCCACTGCAAGTTGAAAACATCCAATTTATACAACAGTCTGTTATTAAAATATAAGTGTATATCAGGAAATTCAAACAGAATGAAACTTGAAATGTTTTTATCTTGAAACAGGATGGAGAAAGGAGCAGTGAGATCAACAGAACACAATGTTATAAAATTATCCATGCATAGACACCGATAATAATCATGGCGGCATTAAAAATATATACAAGAAGTTTTCGAAGAAAATCTCCTGATATACGCTTACCGAAAAACGAAGTGTCACTTTTAGTGAAGGGAGCAAGTAAGAAGAATCCTGAAGTCGATGCACATAAATACCAGAAAGGTGAATATAATGTTTCGCGCTGAAAGACAGGTGAGATGATTGTAATCGCCATGGATGTGACTAGAATTTTCCTGTCGAGGATTCCCGTGCAATAGCGGTTATAATACACCTGAATTACTTTCATTGAGAATGACTGGAACAATTCATAGGCAACAAATGCAAGAATTACAATGACAGAAATTACACCAATTCTCGCACCGTTATCAATACTCCAGGCACAGCTAAGTAAAAGAAAAATAACTAATAACCTTTGAATGATTACGGTGTACATGGTAAAGCGCAACATCTTTTTCCTGAAGATTAAATAAATCATCAGGATCTCTTTCACAAACACCAGGGTGAAGTATAGCGCGCCAAGCCACCATCCATTGAAATACTGCCGACTCCAGATGATTGTGATAATTAGACTGATAATGATATAGATCTTTGTATTAATCATTGTAACTTCATATAAATGATTTACGAGGAGGCATTTTCCGCACCGTAATCTTCATAATTACCATCGATTTTTGCTTCAAATTCACCATCACCACTGGTATAAGTACATTTAACCAGGATTACACCAACATTGGAATACTCTTCTGGAGCTTTGATATCTGCATCTATTGCATCACTTAAATCATCTGCGGGGATACTGGAATCGGATGTTGTAACTGTAACCGCAGTTGTCCAGTCGCCAGGTGAAGACCATGTACCGCTCGTGGCAAATTGCATTTGCAGAGTACCGCTTTTTGCTCGAGCAATTACTGTCTCTGGAGTACCAGCAGCGTAACCTAACCACTGATTGGCATTAAACTCATTCTTAAGCTTTGATTGAGCATCAGAATCAATGCCGTATGCCCAGATTTTCCAAGCCATAATTCCTCCTCACTTTGCATTCGGAATAGATAAAAATACCCCATATTAATGATCGATTCAAATGTAGACAGGTTTGTGTAACGAGTCAATACCTAATACGCAAAACAATATTTTTTTGCTGATTTCCAAAACGTAAAAATACTAAATATATATTTGATATACTGCTGTGGAGAATGTTGTGATTTCAGTATTGTCAGGAATAAATTGTTGAAATACATCCAAAAAGAAACATTTGAATATGTTAGTTGTAATATGCAATAGTTTTATATGATATGTTGAGATTAGTACAAAAATAAAAAGAGTATCGGTCAAGTAGTCAAATTTTATTATATCATGTTATTGTAATCAAAAAGATATTATAATAGAATAATAAGAATAAATACTAGTATAATTTGTTTTCATCTTTCTGAGTGTTGTCTCCTGTTATTGGAGGAATATTGAAAAAGATGTTGAATTGAAATATTATCTATTTATAAGTACATTTGAATACCTATTGATGTTGTATTAACACGACTACAAAGAGGATGTTATGTCATATACCGGAGTAGATTATTACCAGATTGATGAGCTGCTTTCAGATGAAGAGAGGCTCATTCGTGATTCTGTCCGTGATTGGGTATCCGACCGGGTGATTCCAGTTATTGAAGAACACTACCGTAATGCTACTTTCCCCATGTATCTGGTGAAGGAGATGGCAGAGTTGGGATTGTTCGGCCCTACGCTCCCGGAGGAGTACGGTGGTGCAGGTATTGGTGATGTTGCTTATGGACTGGCGATGATGGAGCTTGAGCGGGGAGACAGCGGCATACGCAGTTTCGCCAGTGTGCAATCCAGCCTGGTGATGTACCCGATCTATACTTGGGGTAGTGAAGAACAGAAAAAAGAGTGGTTGCCCAAGCTCGCACGTGCCGAGAAAATCGGCGCGTTCGGCTTGACAGAACCCGATTATGGATCCGATCCGGGGAGCATGATTACAAATGCGAAACGGGTTGATGGGGGGTATCTGCTTAACGGTGCCAAGATGTGGATCACTAACAGCACCATCGCTGACATTCTTGTCGTCTGGGCGAAACTGGATGGAATCGTACGCGGTTTTCTCGTTGAAAAGGGTGCAGAAGGATTGAGCTGCCCCGAGACAAAGGGGAAATGGAGTCTCAGGGCGAGTATTACCGGGGAAATTATTCTGCAGGATGTTTTTGTCCCGGAAAACATGAGATTGCCGAAAGCGGATGGTCTTGTTTGTCCTTTAATGTGTTTGAATCAAGCGCGATACGGTATCGTCTGGGGTGTGCTGGGCGCAGCATCTGCCTGTTATGATTCTACGCTTAACTACACAAAGTCGCGTGTGCAGTGGGGAAAACCGCTTGCCGGTTTCCAGATGATCCAGGAACGGTTGGTGATCATGGTATCCGAGATTACGAAAGGGCAGCTCCTCGCGTGGCGTGTCGGCAGGATGAAAGAGCAGAAAAAAGCGACCTTCCGTCATGTCAGCCTGGCAAAACGGAACAACTGTCAGCAGGCGCTGGAAATCGCACGCATCGCTCGCGACTTGCACGGCGCGAATGGAATCGCTGATGAATACCCGATCATGCGTCACATGATGAACCTCGAAAGTGTATACACCTATGAAGGTACTCATAATATGCATACTCTAATCGTCGGTGCAGATATTACCGGATTGGAAGCCTACGCAGGGTAAACAAATGTCCTTGTAGATTAAAAACAGGCTTTACCGGATCAAGGGTAAAGCCTGTTGCTGTTTTTACTGGTAAACTGTTATTTCATCAAGACCATACGTTGAAGAACTGATTGTCTGCCAGCCAGTGTTGCGCGAACAAAATAAATTCCACTTGCCATAAATTGTCCATCGAAGGTGAATGATTTATACCCGGGTTCATTCCAGTTGTTGGCCAATTCCACTACTTCCTGTCCTAATACGTTGTACACGTTTACACGCAGTTGCCCTGGTGATGGGATAGAAATGGCTATTGTGGCGACCGGGTTGAATGGATTCGGATAAATCCCTGTAATCTCAAACGTTTCCGGTAGACCTGTTCCTGTTTCGCCGACGCCATTTTCAGGTATGCAAATTCCTGAGAAAACGATACTGTGGATGCTTTGCTCCACATCATCCGATTGAATATGGAGTGTATCAATGATATCCCCTGTGTTCTGGGGGGTAAAGCTTACCTGGATCGAACTGACGGAATCAGGGGCAAGAACAACAGGGGTTTCAGAATCCACGACAAAATGTGAACCATTGGCAAAGGATAGACTTGTAATGTGCAGCGTGTCGATACCGTTGTTGACTACCCTGAAGTCAATAGACGCTGATGAATTCAATTCAACTTCGCCGAATGCAAACGCCAGACAGGGCAAATAAAGATTCGGTCCAGTGAGAGTGTAGGGAAGATAACCAAGATCGGATGATGAACCGTCAGGATCACTATCTGCTGCAGGATCACCAGCGTTAATACAGGGAGAGCTATGTGTCAACAGGAAGGATTCATCCGAGTATCGGGGATCAAGGAAAATATTCATGAACACATCGGATGAATCACCATTCTGGTTTGTGGTTGTGAGCAGTCCGGTTCCATCGGGAACTGTGTCACCGAAGAACGGTATTTCACTGCAGTTGAACATCAAGGTGTGATACATTCGTGCTTCTTCACAACGGTAAAAAGAAACTGTCCCATACTCATTATCGCTGTTGGTAATGATGCAGTTCGATATAATGGGCGAAGCGTTTCGAATGGAAATCGTACTCGCAGATGCCGAACTGTTATTATTAAAAGTGCAATTGGTAATCAGTGAATGGGAGCCAAAGGAGCAGGCAATCGCTCCGCCTTCCATATCAGAGGTATTATCAAGGAAAAGACAGTTGTTGATTACTGGTGAAGCATTACTGTTGATGTTGATTCCGCCACCGGTTTCTCCGTCGTTCTGTGAGAAAGTGCAATATTGTATTGTTGGATTACTGCCAATGCATTGCACGCCACTATAACGGCTCCTGTTTATCAGTGCAAATTCCAGGCGGGAATCATCGGCAGAATCTTCGTAAAAAGTGATTCCATTCCATGACTCGTCCGGATTTAACGCCCGGAAATGAATACTGTCCGAAACAGTCCCTGCCGCTTCCAGGTACCCATATACATCAAATGCCGCACCCATGGCGAAAAGAAGTATCGCCCCCGGCTGAATGATCAAGGATGAATCGTAATCAACTGTGATTGTTCCGCTGAAAACATGATATCCTGATGGAAGAACACCACTGATACTGCCCGAAGACCCTTGTGGTTGAAGGATCATTTGCGGGATGATTGTATTTGCTGACAGTACAACATTCTGCATGGAATCCGGTAAAAAATCTTCCCGAGAGAAGTAGATATCATATACTCCCATTGGGAGTGCGAGGGTGTACTGTCCATTGTAATTAGTAGTTACCGTATCCGCCTCTGCCATGGGGGAGACAGGATCAAAACGCACAGTCGTCCCCGAATGATCATCAAAAAACCGTAAAATGCAGGCTCCACTCACATCCACATCCGGTGAGATGGGAGGAGGGGGACCGCCTTCGTGTTCGAAATAGTAACATCCAAGATCACGGAGTGTATTGTCAGGATCATATTCACTGTTGGGATTCCCGGCGTCAATGCAGGGGGAGGTTTCTGTCAACTGGTAATCACGTGTTTCCGGTGATGCATATTCAGGATTCAACAGGATATTAAAATTCAGATCGCAAGGATCACCATTTGCATTCTGCAAAATATTAGTGCCGAGATAGGACTCGTATGTACCTCCAAATGGGCCGGTCTCATTACCATACAAGTCGCAGAAAGATATACTTGGCAAAGATATATTGATGTAAACACCGGACATGCCATGATTATTGGTAATAATGCTGTTTAGAAGTTCGGGGCGGCTGGAATTATAAAAAGAAATGCCGCCTCCCCATGATACTGCTGTGTTGTTGTCTATGGTACAATTCGAAATTGTGGGATTCGATCCTGAACAATAAACAGCACCACCGGAAATCCCGCTGGTGTTTTCATATAAAAGGCAACCGGAAATATTCGCCTGGGAATTGTTATACAGGTATATCCCACCACCATACATATCGGTTTCATTATTGTAGATTAAACAGTTTTCGATGGTTGGTGAGCTGTATGACACATTAATCGCGCCACCTGTTCTCACGGAAGTGTTATGATGGATGACACAGCCTCGAATCACGGCAGTTGACGCAGAGTAGCAACTGATAGCACCGCCATAGAGTGTGGAATAATTATTGATGAACGTACAGTTCTCAATGAGTGGTTGAGATCCGGAACTGTATACGCCTGCGCCACTCCGGACAACTGTATTATCCGTAAAAGTGCAGTTTGTAATCGCCGGGCTGCTGCCGGAACAGGATATCCCCGCACCATAGGTAGCGCTGTTTTCCTGGAAAGTACAATGATCGATTATAATACTCGATCCGCCGGTAGCATAAATAGCGCCCGTACCGGAATCCATAAAATTGCAATAGACAAGACGGGATGTATCATCTGTGGCGCCCTGGAACAGTATCGACTGCCATTCTCCGATCCTGTCGGTTGAGAAAAAACTGATCGGTTCTTCCTCAGTACCAACCGCCAACAGGCAACCGTTCGCAAAAAAAGCATAACTGCCATCAAACTGGAACTCTGTGCCTGCTTCGATAATAAGTGTATCACCAGGCGCCAGGAACAGGTGCCCGTCAATGATGTACGTCGTGTCTGCAAGAGTTCCTTCGAGATCACCAATGAGATGAATTTGGGAGAAAACATGTACCGGCACCATGAATACAATCAGCAGGATCAAAAGAGAACAGGTTCGCTTGCCCATTTTTTCCTCATGAATAACATTTAACAACGGTGACGATTCTGGCAATAAGGGTGATCCGGCAGATGTAATATCGTGCAAATAGTGGACCATTAATAATGATTTTTCTATCCGATTTACATTCAGGTAAATTCTTCATATATGCTTGTTAAATAGTAGCCTATCGTATCTGGCTTGATAAGATAGGAAAGAGGAGGGGGAAAATAAATCCAAAATACGGACAGAGCATGTGAATATTTTGCACAATGTGGGAGAGAGATGCATAAAAGAAAACACAGCACTCTACAGTTCAGAAAAGTCATTATACCTGGGAATCGGTCTATAACAGGCTGTAAAAGATATGTTCTGAAAGCACAGAATGAAAAGGTATTCTGCAAGATCCAGACGCCTGAAAGTGATTTAATATGAAGACTTTCTGGCGCAAGATCTTGCAGAACCAAGACTGAATAATGACCAGGTTATTTGAAAATCCATGGTGTCGCTGTATACAAACGCAAGGCAACTGCAACACCACAAGCGACCACTAATTTGCTGCCGAACCGTTTATTCATCCAAACTGATCAGAACGTTTATCCGTGGTTTCTCCATGGATTCTTGAACCGTACAAACTTCAATATTTTAATCAATTCAAGAATACCATCTTCCACTGAGATATCGGCACTGTATCCCAGCGCATTGATCTTTTCGTAACTGACTTCATAGTCGCGTTTGTCAAGATCTTCGCCTACTGCAGCTTCATGAAGGTAATAGTTGATGGATTTCCCGATGATTTCGGCCACTTCTTTTTTCGTATAATTGCCGCTGGAATCACCAACATTGTATACATTGCCCTTCATCTCGTCAAAATGATCCAATCCGAAAGGATACACTTTCGCGCAGTCGGCAATGTGCATGAAGGTACGGCGATGATGTCCTTCATAGAGGATGATCTGGCGGTTGTGGATCGCCTGGTGGACGAAGTCATTGATCAGCAGGTCAAGGCGAAGTCTTGGTGCAATACCGAAAACAGTTGCAAAGCGGAAAATCACGAGGTTTTCGATTCTTTCCTGGAAAATGACTTCCACATCCCGTTTGTTCCGTCCGTAAAGGGTTAACGGATTAATCGGCGTGGTTTCATCGCAGATGCCATCCACATACCCATACGTCGAACCGGTTGATGCGAAGAATAAACGTTGCAACGGACTCATGCACATGGCGAGATTGAGCGATCCAACCACATTCGTTGAATTGGCAAGATCGGGATCCGCTGCGCATGCGGGATATCCGACAATCCCGGCCAGATGGATCACCGTATCGCACTTCTGAACAACTTCCGCCAGCTTTTTCGCGTCGCGAACATCACCTTCAACAATCTCCAGGTTCGGATGCGATGAAAAATGCAGAACCGCCTGGGGACCGAACATGAAGTTGTCATAGATTACTACTTTGTCGCCTCGCTCAAGCAACATGGGGACAAGGACAGAACCTTTGTAACCTGCACCACCAGTAACTAAGATCTTTTCCATCGGTGTATCCTCCGATGTATGTTGTTCAAAAACAATGTATGTTCTTTAAAACTGATTATTTTTTACTTGTCCTGTTTGCATTATAAAGCATTTCGTACTGCCGGTCGATAGATTCTCGAATCCCCTTAATAGCTGAATCGGGATTATTCTCCAGTTTTTCCCGCGATACATTTGTTGCAATTTTTTCTTTGTTAATGTTTTCGGCAGAAGGTTGAGATAATTCAGTAAAACGTTCGGCGACACAATTGCCTTCCAACCGAAAGGGTGGTGCTGTTTCCATCGTGCTCCACACTTCATCGACACGACGCAGTTTCGCGATCACTATACCCTCTCTTTTGTTTTCCATATAATACTTTTCACTCGCTTCGAGAGACTGGTTTATACTATCAGGAGCTATTTCCAGATGTTCTTCCAACTCCACTACAAACTGTGATTCGAATTGAGTAATTATCTGTGATTGAGTAACAGCCATGTCAGGATCGATTTTCGCAGCAATCAGAAGTAATCCATCCTGTTTCGCAATTCTCGATAATTCGCTGATGGCATGTTTCAGGTTTTTCACAAGTGGATGAAGGTCATAGACAGCGATCATGTCAAAAGATGAATCTTCAAACGGAAGTTGTTCCAACTCCCCGTTTTGGAGTTTCACATTATTCGCAGATAATACATCATGAGAACTGTCGTGGTTGGGAAGACGCAAAGAAACAGTTTCTCTCGTTTTTAATATCCAGGAAAAGCTAGTTCTGGGAAGGGTGCTGATTTCAAGGACTCGCAATCCTGTATAGTCACTGTCGTTTAAATATACCTGGTTCGTGTAAAATCGATGCTGATCAATAAATGGTACTAAAGAGCTGAATACCTTTTTCTGAAGAAAAGGACTGTTCTGCTCCGAATGACTGCTTTTTGCATTCGAAACAGATGCGCTACTACTATTTTCAAATATTTTCGATTGCTCTACATAGTTTTGTGCTGGTTTTTTCGACGATTCAAGTTTCAGATTCGGTTCAATTGTTTTTAATAAATCTTTCGCCGGTTGAAAATTCGGGAATCGTTGCAATTCTTTCAAACATGCCTGTTGTGCTTCATCCCATTGTCCAAGGTGTGAAAAGACCACAGCCATCATGTAGTGATATTGTTCGAGAAAATCCGAATAGGGAAGCAAAGGTTCCAGTTTACGCAGGGCCTGGCTGGGTTTTCCTTTCTCAAGCAAACTTGTGGCTTCTTCGAGGGCATTCGGGAAAAGACTCATCGCAACCTGGCGCGGATCAGACTTTTGCGCACGTACAGCAGGGGTAAATGCACCCGGAAGCAATCGCCACGAAGCCGCATTCTGGATATATCCTTCGTTGCCGCCTTTCATACCTGTCAAGGCGCGGTTGTACTGCGCTTCCGGACCATGCCACGCGGCGTCACGACCACCTTTCACATGCTTATATTCATGGTTCTGATGTACTGCGAAGACCATCTCCGTAGCGTCAATCACTGCAGCACCCATCCTGCGTGCATTCACAACAAGCCAATTATCCCATGCAATTCTGCCCAGGATGAGTGGTGGCATCTGTTCATAAATACCCGGTGAGAAAAAGAAATAATCTATCCCGGAATGGTAATGCAAAGTACCTTCGGTAGCGCATTGGGAACGCAGTCGCGATTGCCAGTCCGGTCGTGAATAATCGAACGGATTTCGTATGTCAAGATCCCATCGTTGCCCGACCATGAGAAAACGGTCAAAATGCCTTATTACAGCCTCGGCACTTTCCAGGAATCCACCAGCGATGATAATGTCTGAATTGATATAGCAGAGATAGTTATGGGAAGCATGTTTTTGTGCCTGTTGAAACAGGTCATCCAGCATGGGGGTTCCATGTTCATTTCTCCGGACAAATGGAATATGGCGGAATCCATATTCTGCAGCGGCTTCAGCGGTTCCCGCGTCATCACCCAGGATCATGATTTCTATGGATGGACCCAGGAGTCGCCAGCTTTCGAATGCATTACGCTGAATGATCTCGTCATGACCTTTAAACGCTTTTGGTATGGCAAAAAGGGTGAACATGTCTTCCCCTTCAGTAGTTTTATTTTCTGGTGATCCGATTTTCTACGACATGGTCCATTTGCCTGCTATCGGCATTCTTCTTCCGCTTCCAAACGCCTTGGAAGTGACTCGAAGTCCCGGAGCAGCCTGCTTCCGCTTGTATTCATTCAGGTCAACTGTGCGAACGACCCATTTCACAATATCCGGATCATGTCCATTTGCAACAATCTCGCTGAACGAGCATCTCCGTTCGAGATACATTTCCAGGATATCGTCCAATACATCATAGTCAGGCAGACTGTCCTGGTCTTTCTGGTCCGGTCTCAATTCTGCTGAAGGCGGTTTTGTAATAATATCCGATGGAATAATTTCGCGATCCCTGTTGTACCATTTCGCAAGCTCGTAAACAGTCGTTTTCGGCAGGTCGCTGATTACGGCGAGACCGCCGTTCATGTCTCCATAAAGAGTACAATAACCGACTGCTAGTTCACTTTTATTTCCAGTCGTCAACAGGATGGAGCCGAACTTGTTGGAATAGCTCATCAACAAAGTTCCACGGATCCTTGCTTGAAGGTTTTCCTCTGTAACTCCTGCGTCCAGCCCGGCAAACGGAACCTCGAGTGATCTTACGAATTCATCGTAGATGTTTTTTATCGGAATGCTGTCGCACTGGATTCCAAGATGTTCCGCCAATACAAGTGAATCAGAAACCGATCCTTCCGAGGAATACATGGATGGCATTGTGATCCCGCGAACATTTTCGGCGCCTAATGCATCCACAGCAATGCACGCGGTCACTGCGGAGTCAATACCGCCGGAGAGGCCCAATACAGCAGTTTTGAACCCACTTTTCCTCATATAATCTTTTACACCCAACACCAGCGCCAGGCGAATGGATTCTATCGAGTGAAGCGATTCAAGTTTGCCAAAACCTTCCTGTTTGCTGTTGATGATCCTGACTTCCTGGTCAAAGGGAGCAAGGTTGGCGACCAGTTCACCTTCCTTGTCAATGACAAGGCTTTGGCCGTCAAATATCAGTTCGTCATTGGCGCCGATCTGCGCAACGAAATAGAAAGGAACAGACCATTTTGATGCGTGGAAAGCAAATCGTTTGTAACGGTTGATCTCTTTATCTCGGTGATAGGGTGAGGCGGACAGGTTTATCATGATCTCCGCTCCAGCCTTCGCAAGCTGTTCAATGGGATTGATATCATATTCGTGTGTCTTCTCAAAGTCGTAATCGTTCCAGGCATCTTCACAAATGGATATACCCAGTTTGACACCGCGGAATTCATACACTTTTGATCTGCTGCCGGGATTAAAATACCTGTATTCGTCAAACACATCATAGGTAGGAAGAAGCTGCTTGTCCTGCGTAAACAGGATTGTACCATTTTCGATCAGAAAAGCTGAATTGTACAGTCCTTTTCCCGCCCCGTTCTTACTTTTTCGTACTGTACCGACCAATATCCCAAGATCAGGACGTGTTGTGCTGAATTGAATCAATTCACTGAGGGCGTCTTGTAATTTGTCGATAAACCAGGGAAAATTGAGAAGATCACGTGGTGGATATCCGCACAAGAACAATTCGGGCGTGACAATCAAATCAGCAGCACCTGCAGGAATCCGGTTGATTTCATTCATCAGGATCGAAAGGTTCCCGCGTATATCACCTACGGTCGGATTTAACTGTGCTACTGCGATTTTCATGCTGGTTCTCCCGGATAGTCATCGCGTACCAGTTCAAAACATCCAAGGCCATATAATGTAGGTTCAGTCTTTTTTCGCAATGCCTCTTCCATGGAGGTGATCACCCATCGATTGAAAAGGTCTTTTACCCAGCATCTGTTTGAAACAATGGCAAAACCTCTGAGAAGCTTCGGTAACCGTTCTTCACCATAGATGCGGTGCAATGGACGCCATACAGCATCCTGCCCGACAGGAATAGTGAGAAGATGCTTTGCGGTTGGTTTCATAAGGCTGCGAAGTTTCCACATGGCGCGCAGATCGCCGTCCTCTTCATCCTTAGTAATGCCATACCTTCCCGATAACCCGCTGTGTTCAATCGTCGAGCAGTTTGTGATCAGGTCGAAATGATTTTCAGGAAGATTCAATTCCATGAGATCACCCTGCAGGAATCGAAGATTGGGAAGAAGGAAGGGACGGGTAATGACTGTCATGTCCACACCGACAGTGTCGTACCCTTTCATGGCGGCAACAGTCGCCAGTTGGGATTTTCCAGGACCAAAATCGAGAGCATTCCCTGGACCTGGAGGCATCATGGCGTTTACCCACGACCACTCAACTGAACGATCACCCGAAAGGTCAAGTGTAAATACTTCATTTACTTCAGGGAAAGCAGGCAACTTCATAGCGCCTCCGCCTTGGTCTCGGTTCCATGATTTCGTACTGTAGTGTCCGCAATTATCTGCTCTGGCAGATTCACATGCGCCCATCCCCAGTCGCAGGGATTCACATGGGTTGCGGTGCCGGCGAGCAAACTTCTGCACCACGGTTTGTATTGTGTTTTATAGTCCAGTTTTACGTCTGATTTATCTTTGCTATGATCTACAGCCCAGGCGCCACCGTGTTCAATATGGTACATCCTCAAGGGATCTGATAATTCCACCTGGTGCAATCCTGCGCCGATGGCTGCGTGGAGCAGTAAACCATCCAGAAAGATACTCCAGATGGGAATCTCCGGGTACCCACGCAGTTTATCCCAGGCATCACGGTGAAGCATGGTGAAGTCACCACATGCATTACTGAACAGGTTTCTATTCTCACCACGTTTGATTACAGAGGGTATCCAATTATCCAGGGGTTCTTTCCAAATCTCTGAAGCAGGCATCATCTTTTTTCCCTCCAACTCCATGGTTTTATTGTTAAGGTTCAACCTGACCAGATTGTTTTCACAAAACTCTATTTTCTCGAGCACATTCAAATTGGCTGGAATAATTGTTTTTCCACAATCAAGCCGTGCTGTACGGAAAAATGCGTTTTTATCCAATTTGGCATTGGCAAGGAAACGGAACATGGGCTGATTAAAAAGCAGGTCTATATTGGTTGCAAGGATGAATTCTCCTTTTGACCTTCGGATACCAACATTTTTACCGATCATCTGGTACAGAGGAATCCTGTCAGCATTTGGAAGGATATTGTGCATTTCCGGGGGAACTGTTATAAAACGCAATTCTGACCACGAATTGGTTCGCCATCTTAGAACTTCCGAAAGAGATTTTTTATCCGGTGGTGGATTCCATTCAACAAACACGATTTCTGATTTCAACTGTTCGATTTCTGCCATCTCACGCCAACCATCCAGGAAAGTCTGTATCCGTTCAAGCATGTTGTCGCCATGATTATCATTTCGGGCAATAACCACGGCACTGACAGTTGGTTGTTCCGGTGATGATTGAGTCTGGTATCCAGGAACAGGTTTCTTTTTCTCTGAGAAAAACGCAGAATTAATTCTTCCATGTTTACTTGCTGATTCTCTTTGTTCAATAGCAGAAGAAACCGTTTCTACTCCATCAGTCCAATGTGCCGGTACACAAATTTCTTCGTTCAGCCTGCGTTCCGGAAGTCCCCAATGGTTTGTATTGAATCGAACCGGTCGCCGGGTTAAACTCATCCTGAAAGCAAGGCTGTTTGTTTGAAAAACAGTCAATCGCGGTACTTTTTTCTTTTCCAGCGAAGTGTACATCTTTTTCAGGCTTTCAGGAGTGTATCCTTCCGTGTGCTCGAGGTGGTACGTGGCCAGGGGAGGTTCTAAATACTGTTCTCTAACTCCTGAGAAATGAGCGACATAGCACCACAAACTATCGATATGAAAACTGAAGAGGTCCAGTTCCGGATATGCACAAGTATCATACCAGTGATCGCGATGCGCCATGGCGAAGTCACCGCAACCATTGGTGTGAAGACGATCCCGCTCGATTTTGGCTTTTGCCGTAAAGATTCCTTTTTTCTTGCCTGTTCTCAGGTTAGTTGTGCCATTTCTTTCATTAATACGTAAGAGGTTGTTCTTGCAACTTTTTAATAATTGGATAGATTCAATAGTTTCCGGATCAGGGACCGGCATGTCCACATCATAGCGATCTACCCGGTACTGGTATCCCCGACGCATTTGCCCGGACGCCATCCAGGCAATGAGATCTTCAGAAAAGAGAATATCTACATTGGTGGAAAGGATATATTCACCTCGAGCACGCCGGATTCCAACATTCTTCGCAATCATCTGGTACAGGGGATATCCGTCGCCATATTTGTATTCATTGTGGATTTCCTGTGGGACAGTAATGATCCTTGCTTCCAGCCATCCATTTGCTTCGGGCCAGAATAGCGCTTCTTTGAGTGGGGGACGGTCTTCCGGGGGATTCCATTCGACAAGAATCAGCTCTGCCTGGAGTTTGTGGCGGGTACATTGCTGTGAGAGCGAACGCAGGAACATGTTCATCCTGCGTGTCATATCTCCACCGTGGTTGTCATTCCTTGTTGTGGCAATAATACTTACGTATGGCTTCACGAATCCTCCGGATTCAGATCGTTTTACCTTCCTTATGCAGGTCTTGCCTCAATCAGCAGGTGCCACCCTGCAATACGTTCGAGCAGACGGAAAAACCTGATCGGCATATAGCGGAAATACCAGACTTTTTTGTATTCATACCGTTTGTATTCCGGTATGCTGTACGGAAAAATATGTTCCGGTTGAGTTTTCGTAACTTTAAAACCTTTCAGGAGCTTACGGACACTGTTACGATCATAGCTGTAGGTAACCGGGCATCCGGTTTGCGCCTCGCTATGGCGGGCGATCCATTCGTCCAACTTCCAGAACTGGCATTTTCCATAGGTCAAGAGTATCCAGAAAACCTTCCAGGACCAGCGGTAATAAAGCATCAGTTTGAGAGTAGTATTGGGATTTGTATACTTGAGAAGTTCCTCGATTGCTTTTTCAGGATGGGGTGTATGATGGATAACACCAAAGCTGTAGATCAGGTCGTATGCTTCAACGGGAACCACATCAGATAGTTGTTCCGCATTAGCGTGGTAAAAGGTGATCCGGTCTTCAAATCCGAAAACTTTCGCGCGCTCTTTTGCGACATTCAGCGATTCCACTGATAATTCAACAGCGGTTACCATGGCGCCGGCACGTGCAAAATTAATGGTGTCCGTACCAATTCCGCATCCGATTTCAAGAACTTTTTTCCCTTTCCAGCGCTTGAATTGTGCAAAATGGGGGATGTGAGGTTCCACTTTGTATTTCCGCTTCTCCACCTGGTTGAAATACTCCCGTGTTCCAACCGGTTCTGTACTATGCCGGATGTTGCAGGGTCTCTCGTTCCAGTATTGCTGAACATCTTCAATTGGAACATCTGAAAAGACTTTTTCGCTACTCGCCGACATCGATTACCTCCGTTCTGAAAGCGGATTCGTTTCTTTTCCAACGCCTAAAGGTTTATAGCGCAATCCGTCAAATGACTGACCGTAATACAAGCGCCACAAATCGAAGACAACACCGTTTTCGTTCATCATCGAAACAAAATCACTTGAATTCAAAGATTTATACTGATCGTCCATCATGGTAATCACCGCAACGTCTGCACCTGTAAGCGCATCATGGATAGAATCGCAGTATTCGAGCTTGTCACCAATTTCCTGTTTTGCGTTATCGAGCGCGACGGGATCATGCACCCGTACTCTGAAACCCTGATCTGCCAAATGGACAGCGAGGTTCAGCGCCTGTGACTCTTCAATCAGTGGAGTATGCGGTTTGTATGCAATTCCAAGGATAGCGACAGTGGCGCCCTCTTCGACCAGGTCATTAAGAATGTTCCGGATACGTTCTTCCTGCCATCTGTTCGTCAGGTGAGTCTGTTGGGCAAGGGCAGCATCTACTCCATAGTCTTTCGCCAGACGTACAAAAGCCCTGTTATCACGGGGAAAACAAGGTCCGCCAAAACCAAGGCCGCCACGAAGCACTTTCGATCCGATACGTTCATCCTGGCCGATGGCTTTGGACACAACATCCACATTGGCGCCCGGAAGAGCCTCGCAGACTTCGGCGAGCATATTTGCATACGTGATCTTCGTGGTCACAAAACAGTTTAGCGAGATCTTGGCAAGTTCAGCGTTGATAATACTCATTCTCGAAACAGGCGGATCGTTGGGGCACATGACTTTATAAATCTTTTCCAGTGTTTCACCAATATCATTATCGGATTCACCGACAAGCACAAAGTCCGGGTTGGTGAAAATTCGGATCACATCTCCCATTGCTATAAATTCAGGGTTGTAGGCGACTGAGAAACCTTCGCCCAGCTTTTTTCCACTGACTTTTTCAATCAATGGGATCATTTCCCTGTCGATGGTTCCGGGCATTACCGTACAGGAAATAACAATCCGGTGTTTCTGTTCTTTCTTCGGGAGCACTTCAGCGATGGAAGTAAGTGCTGCTTCTAACTGATCATTTCCGTACGTGCCGTCCGGCATGGTGGGCGTAGCGACAACGATAAATGTTGTATCAGTGTTGAGAATCGCTTCTTCGTAGTCAGACGTTGCCTTCAAGTGTGGCTTTGCCAGGGCAAGAACACGATCCAACTCCGGTTCGATATATGGCACTTCACCATTGTTGATCATGGCAATAAGATTTTTACTGATATCCACACCCGTAACCGGATATCCCGCCTCGGCGAGGCATCCCGCCATACATAGTCCTAACTTACCAAGTCCGACGACCGACAAATTAAGAGTTTCGCCGGACGGGGAAGAGGAAGAACCATTCATCTTGAACACCTTTATCAATGGTTTCACAGATGATATATCTGCAGAAATACTGCTCTGGAACGAACAGATACACCTGTCTCAGAGCTCACAAAGGCAATTTTGGCAAACGATATGCCAGTCATGAAATTAAAGTTAATCTTGAACTTTCAAAGTTTTACAGCACTTGTAAGTAGAAAGTGATGGGCAACTTTTGCCGTATTTCAATAAGAGATTGCCCTTGAATATCCATTTTTATAAAAATTCTTTCTTCATCATGAAAGTTAAAGTAAAAGGTTAGAGATTATGACCAAAACAAATATGAAAATTGAAAAATGTATCTTCATTATTCGTTCGGAGCACTTTCCTGCGGGTTCTTGTTCACTTGTATTCAGTCTGGATTATGCGGGGAATAAGAAATCCATGAAGGAAAATGAGTTGTCTTATTGAGGATCAGATTCTCACTCAAAATGTGCTCTCGAGCTTCTGTCCCTCATTTGATTCTAACGTTCGAGATAAAACTTCCATATCCGCGCTTTAGGGACTATTTTAGACACTCCGGAAGGGAATATGTAAGTGCGAAAGTATGGTAAGGTTAACATTTTTAATATCAGCATGCTAAAGCCATAATTAAACAAATACCTGAAGATCTATTGTCTTGATTGTAAAGTAATGTGAGGACATGATTTAGTTCACCTACGGATTGAACGTTGCCGTTCCCACTTGATGCGTATTTTTTTCCAAACAGCAGCCGGAAACAAAGTTGTGAGAGTAAAGGTGCTTCTTCTAAAAAAACTGACAAGCGCTGGGCTGATTTTCGCGCTTCTTACGTCGCTGGGTTTTGCAAGTGATCGTTACCATGGCCAACGTCAAACTGCACAGGATGACTACTGGCATTATCACAGCGTTGGTAATATTGGTTTAACAGTCACAAATTTTGGTATTCTTGGGCAAGGATACCAGGATCCGGATCAACCCTCCTGCCTGTACAGCCTGAGAAGTAATCTGCCCCAGGAACAGGTGGAACATTTCTCGTATGGGGGAATATGGGTCGGCGGAGTAAAAAGGGGGCAGGTATATACCTCCACGGGTATTTACGACGGTGTGATGGTCCTTTTTGAAGACCGTGGGCGTGAATTCACCGCATCGGCCCAGGAGCAGATCCGCTGGAATCCAGTCTTTCATCATGTAAATAAAATTGACAGGCGATATGATTTCTCACGTCTGGCTGAGGATAGTATTGTTGTTTTCGGTGGCGCTTTGAATGGTCACATTGAAGATGGATACCTGAATTTCAATTCGGCAAACTGGGATACAATCATCACCCAGAGCAGCATCCGTGATGCCTCGCTCAACAATCCTTACGCTGATTATGCCCAGTTCTTTTCCCCGAATGCCATCAGCCACCAGGATCTGTTATGTGCCTTTACCGACACCAACCTGGTTGTTCCGGGAACAGAAATTGTCATCAACGATCATCAACCGCTTGGAATACATGTAAACCAGGAAACCTATTCCTGGTATGAACCCTTTGCAGATGCATTCACCATTTTCAACTATACAATTACGAACATTCCCGAAGGATGGGATTTTGCGGATCAGGACACGGTAATCGTTTACGATACCGGTCTGGAGGTGGAATACGCGGCGGGCGATACGATCTGGCGTGGCGCTGTCATTGAAGAACCGTATTTCGGGATATGGCTGGATACATCTGTTGGAAACATGATTTATACGCCGACATCGGATTATGACCCGAACGGTGGACCCGGTGGACGGTGGAACTGGTATGACAATCTGAATGTCTTTGACCAGGAAATGCGGATGGGAATCAGCTACGACTTTGACGGTGACGCGGGATGGGCGCAAAGTTACCTGGGGGCGAAGATTCTCGGAGCGGATCCTTACACGGATACCTGGAGAACAAATTATCATCAATGGACATGGACCGGTTCGACATACGGAGACCGTTTCCCCATGCCCGATGCCGGAAGTGACCAGGCGCGTTATGAAACGATGGGGCAGGCTGGACGGAATCCATCACCAGTGTCAGCGGACTCAATTCAATCCTGGATGATGTTCATGTCTTGCGGTCCATTTCCGGACCTGGCGCCGGGGCAGCGCTTCAATGTGGCGATGGCTCTGGTATGTGGACAATGGAATGGTGCAGGTGATGATGGCCCGGAACGACGGGAGAATTTGTACCGGAACGCTGAATGGGCACAGATTGCTTACAACGGTGAAGACAGGAATGAGAACGGGATCCTTGATCCCGGAGAAGACCTGGATGGCGATGGTGAGATCACCAGGTACATCCTGCCTTCTGCACCGCCGTCCCCACAACTTGTTGTCGTTCCGGAAGATCGTCGGGTTCACCTGTTCTGGAATGACCTCCCCGAATTCGCTGTCGATCCGATCAGTAACAATATGGACTTCGAAGGATACCGTATTTACGGATCGCCAAAAACGGAAGGTCTGTTGGAAGAGTGGACCCTGTTATCGGATTATGATGTCGATTATATCATTGATTCCACCGATACAGCGACTATTGGATACAATACAGGACTTCAGGGGCAGCATCTTGAAGTACTGAACCCGCCGCTGATCATTCAGGGCGTCAGCGTAAAATATCACTGGGTGAATGACGGAGTCCTCAACGGCTGGCCGCGTGAACTCTACTATGCGGTTACCGCCTATGACCGTGGAGATCCGGCTAATAATCTTCCCAGCCTGGAATCGCCTCGAAATGCGAACCGTGTTTACGCCTTCCCGGGATCAACACCTGCGGAAGAAGGCGATGACCGGGTTGGTGTCTATCCGAATCCCTATTACGGGCGTGCGGAATGGGATGGAGCAACCGGCAGGGATCGTTTGATCTGGTTCCGCAATCTTCCTCCGGACTGCCAGATTACCATCTTTACACTGGCCGGAGAACGTGTGGACAGCTTCCATCACAATGCTGTCACCTATAACGGGGACGATGTTGAACGGATATCTACGGGAGCATCACCCGGTGAACGCCGTGTTTTCGCCGGCGGTGAACACGCATGGGATTTATTGACGGAGAATGATCAGGAAATCGCCAGTGGTTTGTACATCTATACCATTGAAGATACCCGCAACGGTGATGTGAAAACAGGGCGTTTCCTGATTATCAAATAGGTAGGATTCTGAGTCGTTTTCATTCTTTGGAATACTCGTATCTGAAATTCGATGGCCGCTTAACGGCAGGCTGATGAATCGTTACAGTTCGTAAAGTACTTACGTTGAACAGTTAACCATACGTATTGAACATTTAAAACAGTGTCGCAAACAGGGAAAGATGAAATTCATTAGGAGGATTTTCGAATCATGCGACGAACTTTGTTAGTGATGTTGGCTCTCGTTTTGGCCGTCTCTTTGGGTTACGCCCAGACTGATATTTATGACATCCAGTATGTGGCAGACCCGGCGAATGACGACGCCAGTCCGATGGAAGACCAGGAAGTTACGGTTCACGGTTGGATAACCTTTGAACCCATGTCCGCAGGTGGAAACAAGTTTTGGGTTGCTGATGATGCAGGCGCCTGGAATGGTATCTATGTTTATACTGGTGACAACGATTGCCATTTCGGTTTCGGCTGGGAAGTTGAAATCACCGGTACAATTGAAGAGTATTACAACCTTACAGAGTTAAATGCCTCTGAAGGTACGGTTACTGTTATCAATGATGTTGTTGATCCGAACAACTTGCCCGCCGCATGCGCATACACAACTGTATC
This sequence comes from bacterium, assembly GCA_963674515.2. Lineage (GTDB taxonomy): Bacteria > Electryoneota > Electryoneia > Electryoneales > Electryoneaceae. The sequence goes on along the minus strand of CAXXQY010000033.1, from coordinate 497,940 downwards.
GGCTACCGATCTTGCAGGTGGCGCTGCCACTGCTGAACAGTATGAAGGCGTGCTCATTATGGTTGAAGATGTGCAGTGTACGGACCCGGATCTTGGATATGGCGAATGGGAAGTCGGTGATGGCGCCGGCAACAATTTTGCTATTGACAATCCGCAGGACGGTGTTTACGGTTATTCCCACACTCCAATGCAGGATATGCCGTATGAATATGTCCGTGGTGCGCTTACCTATACCTACAATGTCTACAAAATAGTGCCGGAAATTGCTTATGACCTCAAGGTAGCTGTTGATACCGAAGAGGGTTGGTACATTCCGATTCCATGGTTCCAGCAGGTCCGCCCGATGGATATGACTATCCAGTATGACGCTAATGATGAACCTTACACGATGGATCAGTCCTACGCCAGCCTTGCACGTTACGGCGATGATTATGAAGATACAACGTTTGTGACCTGCCACGGTATTGTCACAGCACCGACAGGTCTTTACTATGCTGGCGATGGTGTAAAATTCATCATGGCCGACTATAATGAAGGCGCTGACGGTGATGGAAACTCCGCACCGTGGAGCGCAGTGCTTGCTTATCACCCCAATGCAGAAGCTTTCCCGACACTGTTTGTCGGTGATGAAATTGTTTTCCCGGGTTATGTCGATGAATACGACACCGATCCCGCACACATGACTGAGTTGTGGCTGACTGCTGCCACCCCCGTTATTTCCGGTAACAACCCGGTTCCGGTTCCCACAGTTGTCAACACGGAAGATCTTCGTGATCCGATGCGTGCCGAACAGTGGGGCAACGTTTTTGTAGACGTTCAGAACAGTGTTGTGACGAACGATGGTTTGCAGTACGAAATCATGGCTATTGATGATAACCTCGATGATGACTGGCTTTCCATCAATGTCGATGATGACTCCGACAGCTTGAACCGTGCAGAATACCCGATCCCGCCACTGGGAACTGTCTTGACCAGCATCAATGGCTGGGTCTACCATCACTTTGGCGCTTTCGACGCCGAATTCGACTGGGTATACAAACTCGTCCCGCAGGGTCCGGCTTCCATCGTGATCGGTGAAGGTCCCCCGAACTATCTCAGCGTTGGCCGTAACCCCGGCGCCCCGATGGCGGATGAAGATGTTACCATCACAGCCGAAATCGCGGACAACAGCCAGGTAACAAGCGCGTCCATCTTCTGGAAGATCGGTAATGACGGATCATGGACAGAAGTAGCCATGACCAACACCGGTGGTATCGAATGGGAAGGCACCATTCCCGGCCAGGCAGAAGGTTCGCTGGTATGGTACTACCTGATCGCTGAAGATGATATTGAGACCACAACAACCTATCCGAGCGACATCGAAAACGACATGCTCGGCTTCTGGAACACCGACAACCTCGACATCTACAATGTCCAGTACACCCCGTTCGCCAGTGGCTGGAGCCCCTATGAAGGCAATCTCGTAACCCTGACAGGTGTTGTTACTACAAGCTCGGCAAACTTCAATACCTATGGCGGTCACTTCATCCAGTTGAATGTAACCGACAACCCGGAATTCTCCGGTATCTGCGCGACAATCCCGGCCGAAGTTGCGGCTCCTGAAATGGGCGATATCGTTACCATCACCGGTACTGTCGACGAAGAAGGTGAAGAATACGCCTACAAATGGGGTGGAAACACCAAGCTGCTCAACGTTGTTGACTGCCAGATCAATGGCAACGAAACTCCCGTCTTCTACGATGTGACCTGTGCAGGCATTGCAGACCACCTCGAAGAATGGGAAAGCGTACTGGTTCAGTTCACCGATATCGAAATCACCTCGGTAAACAGCTATGACTGGACTTTCGAGGATGCTTCCGGTGCGACCTTCCTCCTGGACGGCGACATTGTTATCGACGATACCCTTGAAGCATGGGCTGGTGGCCTTGAAGTAGGTACCACGCTTGATGCGGTTCGCGGTATCATCACCTACAGCTTTGGTAGTTGGAAAGTGGAAGTCCGTCAACCGTCCGACCTCGGCGAATCTGCAGCACCGGAATCCGAAGTTTACTACCCGGTTGATTTCGTCCTGGAACAGAACTATCCGAATCCGTTCAACCCGACCACACACATTCGCTATGGGGTTCCGAACACCGCTCGCGTACAGGTGATTGTGTACAACCAGTTGGGTCAGGTTGTCCGCGAAATCGTGGATGAGGTACAGGATGCCGGATATTACTCAGTCGTCTGGGATGGCATGACCAGCCAGGGTACTGTCGTTGCTTCCGGAACATATTACCTGCGTCTCCTCACGGATGGTCGTCAGATCGTTCGCAAGATGGCGCTTGTAAGGTAGTTCTTCTATATGCTTTTATGTGCAGAGGCGGCGTAATTGCCGCTTCTGCACAGTTGTTTTATCGTTTTGAAAGTGTAAAATATTCAACTGCCAAACCGGGCTGTTACCTGGCTGGTTCATACCTGATGAAGTGGATCAGCCAGGTCACATTCCAACAGGATTCTGGCCGTTGAATTTGTGGTTTTGTTTATTTATCTGCGGATAGATCATGGTATCTTGGAAGAAGCAACCAAAACGGAACATGTTCACCCTCCTGATTGTCCTTCTGTTATGCATGTATGGATTTACCGGATGTGAAGAACCGGATCCGGTAAATGCGGACGGTACGACCGGCGGGGACAGGTCACCATCTGAGAACCAGCCTCCGGAAACCTATTTGCACCTCGATCTTTATCCAGATCAGATGCCCGATACGACAACGAGTTCAAAAATGTTGTACTGGTGGGGGGAAGATCCGGACGGTAGGGTGATTGCATATCGCTACAGATGGGGAAAACTGATCACAGTGGAACCGGATACGGGTGACAATCTGGATGATACGCCCATCCCGCCGGATACGTCATGGATCGGTGATGGCTGGACGGAAACTCGCGATGAGAATGGTTATTTTGTACTTCCCATTCGTACAGCGTCCGAGACTTTCACCTTCCAGGTGAGGGCATTGGATAATGATAGCCTGATTGATCCGACCCCGGCAACCCTCAGTTTCCCGGTTGTGAACAGTAAACCATCCATTCAATTCCGATTGGGATCCAATCCGTTCCGTACGGCTGAAACGTTCCATACGTTTACTACGCGAACTTTCGTCTGGGATGCCAGCGATCCGGATGGCAATGAAACAATATCCGGTTACAAATATGCCCTTGATCCGACGGAAGGCGATACTAGTTGGATAGACCTCGAAGCACCGGCAAGCGCAGTTACCCTTCGTGATCTTCCGGAGGGGTCACACGCATTTTACCTGAAATGTGTAGATGTTGCCGGATTTGAATCCAACACCATTCATTTTCCCGACTCAACATCGGATACCGATCCCCAGGAATGGGTAGTAAAATTACCTGCGCCGGGCGGGTATCTCCTCGTTGATGACGTCGAATTCGATTATCCAGGAGATAATAACCAGACCAGGTTTTATACCGGCGTATTCGAAGAGTTGTATGGTGAGGAAAATGTTAATTTCAGTACATGGAAGGTTGACCTGGAATTACCCTTTGCAGTAGAAGACATCACGGAAACCCTTATGATGTTTGACAGGGTTCTCTGGTATTCCTACCTGGGTGGAACAAGCTTCAATGAAGCTCTGAACGCGATCACCACGTTTATCAATACACCGGGAAATCGGTTTGTATTTACCGGAACATTTGATGGTACCGAGCCGGATACCGCTGCTTTTATGGATCTTGCAGCGGATTGGTCACTTTCCACCCAGAGGTTGACCAATACACCTGGCGTGGATACGATCCGGGTGCAGCCCGTCGATTACCCGGCTTTACCCATGTTGCAGCTTGGCAGCAGCGCAATATCTCGTCCCATCTGGTCGTTTATTCCAGCGGAAGATGCCGTTGTCCTGTACCAGTTGGATGAAAACCTGGCGCCACCATCAACAATCGGTTGGTATGAAGGAACGCCGATTATCGGATTGGGAAGGCAGGACAAATCCTATTCCGTGTTCAGCGTCCCCTTGCAACCATTTAATGAAAGTGGCAACGTAACTGAAGCAATCCGGGTGCTTTTGGATGAATAGAAGACGATACATACAAGCCGGGAGAATCCTCCCGGCAATAGCGATGCTCATTCTGGCAGCGTTGATTCCAGCAGCGAGTTGTTTCGGATTCGCAAGGATTACGGGAACAGTTACCGATAGCGAATCCGGTATTGAGCTTGCAGGTGTAAATGTGGTCCTGTTGGGGACGCACTACGGATCCGCTACAGACCTTGACGGTCATTACAGCATCATGGGATTACGTCCGGGCAGCTACGACATGCAGGCGAGTTACCTTGGATACAAGATTGCTGTTCAGACCAACGTAATTGTCAGTGACGACAACGAGCAACTGATAATCGACATTGCACTTGAACCTACTGTGCTCGCCATGGGGCAGGAGGTTGTGGTTATCGGTGAGCGTCCCCTCGTGGATGTTGAGGAAACGGCTTCCGTCCGCACCTTGAGCGAAGATGATATTTCCGGTATGGTCGCAGAAGGTATTGACGATCTGCTGGAAACCCAGGTTGGTGTAGTGCGCGATAACAATGACATCCACATTCGCGGCGGCCGTGCTGATGAGAACCTTTACATCATCGACAATCTTTCCGTGAAAGATCCCATCAGCGGCCAGGGATTGGGAATCTATCTTTCTGCGGATGCGGTCCAATCACTTGAAGTGATCACCGGTGGGTTCAACGCTGAGTATGGTGAAGCGATGAGCGGACTGGTAAATGTCGAAACCAGGGATGGTGGCGAAGAATACTCCGGTTCATTGATGATGAAAACGGACAACCTGTTTGGTTATCCCACCGATCATCAGAATACGGGCAATGTGGAGTTCTCGCTCGGCGGACCTCTTCCGGTGGAAAATATTCCCGGTTTGAACCGGGCGCCCGGTTTTATCGGTTTCTTCATCAATGGTTACGGTTATATCTCGGATACATACCTTCCGCATTCTTCGGCTGAATTGGTCCCCTACAGGGAATCATACGATCCTTTTGCAATCCGCGAGGAAAATAACTGGTCCATTCTTGGAAAGGTGACCTATCGTCCGTCACCGATTTTCCGCATCAGCTACAGTTATGGACGCAGCCTCCGTATCAACCAGGGTTATTTTGACAGGCTGGTGGAAGATAAACGGTATTTCCCGCTGAAGTTCATGAACATCCTGAATGATTACAACACTGTTACCCGGGAAGGATTGCAACAGACCTGGAATATTACCCATACACTCGACCGAAGAACTTATTATGAGCTCACAGTCGGGAACTTTTACAACCGGGTTCATAGCGCCGTGGGTCGTTTGAACTGGGATGAGTATGCGGAACCACTCGACCAGGAACCCACGAGGTACTATATACTGCCTGACGGTGAAATCGTTGTGAACACCGGAGACGGATTATGGGATACCGGCACCAGCGACCTTTATCATGATCACTTCAACGATACCTGGCAAGTGCGTTTCAAATTGACCAGCCAGGTTCATACCAGGCACCAGGTTCGTACCGGGTTTGAATTCGAACATACCGAGCTTCAACTGATCAACATTCATGATCCCTGGATCAACAGCACCAGCGGTCTGGGGGGCGATTTCGACATGTACAACGCCTCTACAATGACCGGTGCATTTTTTGTCCAGGACCGTATTACGTTTGAAGGTATGATCGCTAATATCGGTGTCCGGCTGGACTGGTGGGCGCCGGGCCATTATGTGGAAGAAGCGATTGACGATCCTAACGTGATTACGTTGACCGATGAAGCGCGGCAGATGTTCCACGACAACACGACTGATATATTCGGTTATGCTGTCAAATATCATTTGAGCCCACGCCTGGGGATCAGTCACCCTGTGACAGATTCGGATGTCCTCTTCTTCAATTACGGGCATTTTTCCCAGCGCCCCCGTTTCTCCTATGTTTATGCCAAGCTGAAGAGCTACAGTCCATCCACATACCAGCTATTCGGAAATCCAAACCTCGATCCGGAGACAACGGTTTCGTATGAAATGGGACTAAAACACCGTTTCAGCGGTAATGAGGTTCTCGAGCTTGTCGCTTTTTATAAAGACATTTTTGATTATCCGACAAGTTTTAATGTCATCAGCAACAATCCGCGTCTGGGATCGGTGTCCTACTACCAGTATTTCAACATCGACTATGCTCGTGTGCGCGGTCTTGAGTTGAGATTCCGTGCCCGGCAGGGACGTTATTTTTCCGGGACAGCAGACTTTTCCTATTCCATCGCTACTGGAAAAAGCTCAAGCGCAAATGCTGAAATCCAGGCCGCAGCGGATACGCGGGTTGCAGAAAAAACCCTCGGTGAAGAATACCTTTCCTGGGACAAACCGATCAATACCACGTTTGGGGTATGGTTGAATGTAGCGGAAGGAGATCATCCCGACTGGTTAGGCATTCATTGGCCGGATCGATGGGGTGGAAGTATTCGCTGGGATCTTTCCAGTGGCAAACGATATACACCGGCGCGTCTTGTAAATAACGGTCAGGATATCCAGGATGATGGCGACCAGTACAGCGCGATGACCGACTGGTGGAATACAGTTGATATCAAGTTGTGGAAAGAATGGTCTGTATTCAATAATTCCACGACAGTCCGGGTATTTTTGGAAGCGGAAAACATTTTCGATTACAGGATCCCGAACCGGATTAATCCATTAACCGGCGAACCCTGGAGAGTAGGGGACCGGTATCCTTGGGAAATCGATGATCCGCAGTTTTATGGTATCGAAGACCCAAGCATGTACAAAGCGCCCAGGCAGGTTTCACTGGGTGTAGGGATCAGGTTCTAAGTGTTTTATCGTTAACCAGTGAATGCTGCATGGCAGCGATCATCATTGATAGAGAGTCAGTCTAGTGAAAATGCCGAGAGTATACCGGAAACGTTTTCCAGAAATCTGCAGAAGAATGTTGATTGCCGGATTGTTGTTTGCCGCAATTCAGATAAATCTGGCAGAAGCTCGTGATATTTTCGCCATTCTTGGCGGACAACGTGTCGGTACTTCAGCCATGACCTTCCTGAAAATTCCGGTTGGCGCCCGAGCTGAAGGCATGGGCGGCGCGTATGTGGCGATTGCCAACGATCCATTCGCCATTTACTGGAACCCGGCCGGAATAGCGCAGATTTCAAATCGTTGGTCAGGTAGATATGCCATTGATCCCGACAGGCGTGAAGACGGAGGCGGTCCTGTGACAGACTGGAGTCGGCTGGATCGTGGCGGCAGGGCTTTTGGTGCCGTGCGCATCAACTGGATTGCGGATGTGACCTACGATTATCTCTCATACATCCACCCGCTTCCGGTCGGTTATCTTGGCATCAGTGCGGCCAGCCTGGGTGTTCCGGATATGGAGATCACAACGGAATATCAACCTGACGGAACCGGTGAGTTTTTCAGTTATGGCGACATGATGTTCGGCCTGACTTATGCCATGGAAATGACCGACAACTTCAGTTGGGGAACCACATTCAAATATGCACGTGAGGATCTTGCTGGAAACATCATGGAAAATGTGATGTTTGATGTTGGTACATATTACTGGACCGGATTTAGAGACCTTCGCCTTGGTGTGTCACTGGTTCATTTCGGCCCGAATTCAGCTCCGGATGGCTCCTATACATATGTTGATGTTGATTCAACAGTAATCACCAAGGATTACAAGGCATATGCCCCACCGACGGAATTTCGCCTGGGCGGCGCGATAACGCCATGGGTGCACGGACCGCACAGAGTCCTGGTTTCCATGCAGTTGAACCATCCCGTGGACAATTCGGAAAACTTCAAGTTTGGCGCCGAATACGCCTTTATGGGCATGGTCTTCCTTCGCGGCGGATACAAGGTGAATACTGACGAGGATCACTGGGCGTTTGGCGCCGGGACAAGGGTTCCATGGCGCGGAATCGCTTTTACCGTTGATTACAGTTACACCGATTTCGGGATTCTCGAAAACGCGCAACGATTAAGTATTGGCATTACATTTTAACGTTTTTAAGGTTTGACATCAGCTTATTGCAGGCTTTTGATAGATTGTAAGGTAGGTAGAATGAGACAAATTCATCGGAAACTTCGTTCACATGTCCTCTGGCTGTTATTGTTGTCGCTTGCGTTTCTTTTCGCAGCATGCGGAGAACATCCGGATCTGCCGACGGTCGCAGAGTCGAATCCAGGCGATTTTGGCGCAAATGACACACTTTTTGTGCGTGTAGGGCCGGATTGGGATAATACACGATATACCTGGGATTCCCCGGAAGATCTGCAGATGGGACGAGATGGGATGATTTATGTCCTCGATCATGCGCCTGTCAGTGGATACACAAATGGCCGTGTCGTGCAGATGCTCAGGGATGGCACGATTCTTAATGACGACCTGTTTGCGGAAACCGCCGATACAACGAATACTCCCCTCGGTATTGGACAGGATTCAAAACTGAACCTGTACATGGTGAACGGAACAAATGCGATCTATGCCTGGAACCAGTTTAATGATTTAAATGGGGTAGCGGGTGTTGTGCAGTCATTCCGAATGCGGAACCTTGAAACTGGTGTTGAAGTCACTGTGGACAATTCAAAACCCTATTATGAGTTCGAGCTGGAGTTGTCTGGAGGAAATTACGAAGTCATCCAGGAAAGTATTGTTATTACAGAAGATCCAGATTCCATTGCACATTTCAGCAATGCATATGTGTTTTATGCGGATACAACAAGGAGTAACTCACAGTTTACCGATGTGGATGCGAACGTGGACGAGTCAGGTCTGGTTTATGTGACAGACAGGCAAACCGACAGAATAATCACTATCGCTGTCCATATCAACCGGATCCTGCTTCTCGAAGGTGGAATAGTGAGTTATTCGTATTATGGTGAATATCAGGAGCAGGTATTATCCTTCGGGCAGGGGCAGGGCTCGACAAATAACCCGACTTGTATAGCATCCGAGGGGCTGGGATCGCAACACGCGATTTATTTTACCCAGGTTTCCGGAAACTTCCTCGTTCAGAAAGTCAAGGGAATTGGAACCAACTGGTTCTTTGATATCACAACAAGCTCATCAGAAGAACCGGAAGTATTGCAACTGGGATACTTTGGCGCTCCACAGGCTATTGCCATAGCGGAACGTGATGAAAGAGGACTGGGACTTTTTTTCGTGGCCGATTCGGCGCAGCACAGGGTATCAGCGTTCCATCCCAATGGATTCCTCTTCCGGGAAGTCGCCACGGAAAAAATGTATTTCGACCTGGCAGCCGGTGATTCGCTGAGTGCTCTGTTAGATAACCAGGGATATCTGGACGATATCAACCCGGCAATCAATCCTGACTTGGATCTGAGTTTTATCGCAGAGGGCGATACGAGCATCGCAGTGCAGTTTTCGCTCCTGAATGGACCCAAAGGGGTTGCAACCTGGAATGGCGTTGTGTATGTAGCGGATTCCGGGAATGACAGGATTCTCAGGTTCCAGAGAAGCGATACAGATTCTTACCTGCCGGATGAGGGCGATTGATAGAAGTTGAAAAGTTAATAAAATCCCTCGTCGGTCAAATCGGCGGGGGTTTTTTATTGGAAGATGGAAAATACCGGGAAAAGAAGATTCATCAACGCAAAAACTGAGATGGCGATCATTATGGCGCCAAAGCTGGCGTTCAGTAGGTTCTTCGGATTTTTATTCCATTCCTGCAGATCCGTCCGGAGGTGATTGATCTCGCTACGCATTTTCCCAAGTTCAGGGGATTCTGTTGTATTTTCCAAGTCGGAGTGCCGGGGGGAATCATCCAATTCCATTTCAAGCCGATGGCTTTCAACGATCAGGCGCGCCAGCCTTTTCCTCATTCGACGAGGACGGAAGACCATGAACTCGAGAAAAAGGTACATACCAAGAGCGAACAGGATACCGTTAATTGCCGCCGCAACAATTTTTATAAGAAGGATGCTGAAACCGGACATTTTATGGCCACCTGGATTGGATGAATTCTGTTTCCAGGTGGAATATAGGAAGAATTTTCAGGTGTTGCTTGAAAGAGACGCCAGAAGGTGTTGTGCTGGTTCCTGACAGCTGCAGATTGGTAGGGTAAGGATAGCAATTAATAAGATCGCAAGAACCTGCACAATTTTTCTGCAAGATCTCACGCCCACAAGTCTTGATAAAGAGTTAAATGGTGACAGGTGTAGGATCTTGCAGGACACCATAGTACCGAACTCGTAAAGAATGGATGCAAATCATGGATTGATTTTCCTCCAGATTTACGATTTATTACGAACAGTTACAAACATTTCAGAATTGGTGAACGATAGATGATCGAAAATACATCCACATCACATGCGTTGGAGACACTCCATTTTGACGGTCTATTGGCGGCAATCTCCGAACATGCACATACTGATTACGGAATCAGGCACGTTCAATCCCTGTATCCCAAACCATATGGCGGATGGCTGGAGCTGGAGTTTGACCGGATAGATGAACTCACCGGTGCAGTGGAACGGGAAGAAGAGTTGTCCTTCGCCGGGATCCGCAATCTTGATGATTCCCTGATCAAAGCGGAACTGTCCGGTACGTTTCTCCCGGAAAATGAACTGCTGAAAATCGCATCTACGGCGGAAGCTATTGAACGACTGCACTCACACCTTAAAAAACATGAAAGTAGTTTTGCCGCGCTTGAACTGTTGCGAGAAGAGCTGACGCCTTTACCGGAACTGGTAAGGAAAGTCTATGCGAAAATAGACAAAGGCAATGGTGAACTGAAGGATAATGCGTCGCCCAAACTTCAGAAACTCCGGTCGCAGATTGCTTCCTTATCCTATAAAACTCGCGGAAAACTCGAAAACCTTGTTCATCGGTATTCGGAACAGGGATGGTTGCTGGATACGGGATATACGTTACGCGAGGGACGTTTTGTCCTGTCGGTTCTACAACCGAATAAAGGGAAAATCCATGGTATCATTCATGGAACATCGGGATCGGGAGGAACAGTTTACATTGAGCCGAATGACCTCGTGGAGATGGGCAACGAGATGCGGCAACTCGTCAGCGATGAAGAGAGCGAAGTTCGCCGTATCCTTATCGAGTTGACTGATACCGTACGTGAAAATCTCGATCTCCTGAAATGGTCTCTCGGCGCTGTGGGAGTGCTCGACAGCTTGCAGGCGCGTGCAATATTCGCTGGAAAAGTCGGCGCGTTCCGTCCGGAAATGAGCGACAGCGAACTCAAACTGTTTGAAACGCGTCACCCTTTGCTTGTATTGCGCAAGGGGTTAAAAGATACCGTTCCGCTGGAGTTGAAGCTTGTACAAAACAGTGCCGTCCTGGTGATTACCGGTCCGAATGCTGGGGGGAAGACTGTTGCGCTAAAGACGGTGGGACTGATTACCCTGATGGCGCACTCGGCGATATTTCCATCCTGCGGGATTGGAACGGTACTTCCAAGGATTGATGCATGGCACGTGATTATTGGTGATGATCAGTCGTTGGAAGGTGATCTCTCTTCCTTTTCGGGGCATCTTGAACGGTTGAAGGAAGTGCTGGACGATTCCGCTCGGAAAAAGCTCGTCTTAATTGACGAAATCGCCGCAGGTACCGATCCGGCGGAAGGTGCGTCGCTGGCGATGGCGTTTCTCGATTCCGCCGTTGAGAATGGATGGTGGACGATCATCACAACACACATGGGTGACCTGAAGGCGTTCGCGCATGATAAGGCTGGTATCCATAATGGTTCCATGCAGTTTGACCAGGAGCAGCTCACCCCGACCTATCGTTTCCTTCCCGATCTTCCGGGGTCCAGCTATGCACTTGAAATTGCATCACGGGTAGGATTGCCGGAAGCATTGCTTGACCGGGCAAAGGAATATGCGGGGGAAGACCGTCAACGTCTCGAAGACTTGATTGAAGAGCTTTCATCAACTTTGACAGAAACGGAGAAACAACGCAGGCAACTGGCGATCAAGCAGAGTGAGATCAACGCTATGGAGCAACGCCTGCTCGAACGTGTAGATCTGCTGGAGCAGGAAAAGTCGAAACTGACCGGAGAAGCCGCGGCAAAGGCGGAAGAGCTGTTGAAAGCTGCCAACCGTGCCGTGGAAATGGCGGTGAAAGAGATCAGGGAAAAGCAGGCGTCCAAAGAAGCGATCAAGAACGCACATAAAATGGTCGAGGATCAAAAACAGGCTGTAAGTGCCTTAAAATCAGCTTCTACGACGAAACGAAAACCTGTCAGGAAGAAAACCGGAGCTTCTCATCCGAATAAAGATAAACACCCGGTGAAACAGATGGATGAACCGGTTGAGATTCCCGGTCCGTTCAAAGTTGGCGATACTGTAAGGACAGACGGGGGATCGGATGGCGAGATCCTGGTGTTGCAGGGGAAAAAAGCGCAGGTAGCCGTCGGTTCGATGAAGATCTGGTTACCGCAGGATCAGTTGATCAGGATCAGGTCGAAGAAACAGGAACAGACCCGAGTGCAGCTTCACGTGTCCGCGAAAACCGATGATTCACCCATTCCCATGGAACTGCATCTGCGTGGAATGAGAGCCGAAGAAGCTGAAGCGGTGCTTGAAAAATACATCGAAGACATCGCCATTTCAGGGCTGCCGTTTGCGAGGATTGTCCATGGTCGCGGAACGGGAGCATTAAAGCAGATGGTCCGTCAAATCCTGAAAAATCATCCTCTTGTGAAGAGTTGGCGGTATGGAGGAGATGGCGAAGGAGGGGATGGGGTGACAGTGATTAACCTGGATAATTAAAATTGAAGTGAAAAGATGGAATAGTTAAAGTTATGATCGAAGTTTATCCCTTCAGGACAGACCTCTGGTCAGATTTTGAAACACTGTTCGGGGCACGAGGCGCCTGCGGAGGATGCTGGTGCATGTACTGGCTGCGTTCACATTTCGAGTTTGAGAAGGGAAAGGGAGCGGAAAACCGGGCACGTATGAAACAATTGGTTGATGGAGGAATGGTCCCCGGATTAATCGGATACGAGAATGGAACACCTGTTGCATGGTGTGCGCTTGGGCCGCGTGAGCGGTATGTCCGTTTGAAAAATTCCAGGATTTTAAAACCGGTTGATGATCTTCCCGTATGGTCACTGGTCTGCCTGTTTGTCGCAAAATCATGGCGTTCAAAGGGGATATCTTTGCAAATGATTGAGGCGGCGGTGGAGTATGCGAGGGAACAGGGTGCAACTATACTGGAAGCCTATCCGCACGATCTACAAGCGGATGAGAAACTACCGGGGGCATTTGTCTGGACAGGAATAGCTTCCACTTTTCGCAAGGCAGGATTCAAAGAAGTGGCGCGAAGATCACCAAAACGGCCTGTGATGCGGTACATTTACTGGTGAATTGGTCCATTATTGGTCCATTTAACCAGATACGAATAGTAGAGCTGTGTAGAAGAGTCTGTCATTCCTGCGAAGGCAGGAATCCAGTCAGTTGTTAATGTTGACACTCTATCTTTAATTATATCACTAGTATAAGCACGACTTCGTCCCGCTATTTCTGGATTCCTGCCTTCGCAGGAATGACATCTGGCAGAATTATAGTGAACATTAAAGTTGGTCGAATGGACCATTTAAGGTAATTATTCCCCTTCCGACCACCAGGATTCCATGGCGTCCGAGACCTCTTTAATCCCAAGTTTTTTCAGTGTACTTGTTTTATAGATAGGGATGCTCGGCGACAATTCAGATTTGATTTTGTTTTCAACCTTTGCCTGTTGCCCCTGGGGAAGTTTGTCCGCTTTGGTCAGAATGATCGCTGCCCGTACCTTTTCCAGGTTTGCCCAGTCAAGCATTTCCCTGTCCAGGTCACCGAGTCCTCTGCGTATATCGACGAGTACCATCAGGCATTGCAGGTTTCCATGGCCGGACAGGAAATCGGTCACCTGGGCACGCCATTTTTTACGCAATTCCTCACCAACCTTGGCAAAACCATACCCCGGCAGATCAACAAGATCAAAGCGTTCATTAATGAGGTACCGCACTACTTTCCGGGTTCGTCCCGGAGATTTGGATGTAGCGGCTATTTTACGGCCGAGGATCACATTAATCAGGCTTGATTTGCCAACATTCGATTTTCCTGCAACGGCAATCGTCGAACGCGGTTTGCCCTTGTATTTTGGCGGCATTTCCTGGATACTTTTGATTTTCATTTTTCCCTCTCGTGAATACACAATGCGACAATGGAAAGCCATTGCCGCATTATAAAATCTATCTGCATCCTGTACTATTCTTCAAAATCAGGGCTTTGCAAAGCCTTCCTGATACGAAGCGTCCCTGCGAGAAATCTCAGTACCAGGTACCCGATAAAGGCAGAAAAAGCAAAGATTGACAGAACCATGTACAGCATGGAACCGATGAACATGTGTTTTTTTACATCCTGGAAGCTGTCTTTAATCACCTGGTACGTCAACATGGATCAGTCCTTTACAAGTGCATAGTCCCATACTTCTTTCACATTTTCCACAAAATGTACTTCCAGACCACGGCCAACTCCCGGTGGACGGTCTTCCCATTGCGGGATATTTTCTTTCGGGAGCAGAATGGTTTTTATTCCACTGCGTTGCGCCGCCATAACTTTTTCATTCAGTCCACCGATAGGCAGCACATCGCCCTGGAGCGTAGTCTCACCGGTCATCGCAATGTCGCCCCGGACAGGTTTGCCCATAAGAACAGACAATATCGCTGTTGAGATGGTAATCCCGGCCGAAGGACCATCTTTCGGGATAGCTCCTTCCGGAACGTGAACATGGATTTCATTGCGTTGGAAAATTTTCGGATCGAGCCCTAACTGGTCTGCTCGGCTGCGGATGTAGGTAAGCCCGGCCATGGCCGATTCTTTCATCACATCGCCAAGTTTCCCAGTGAGGGTGAGCTTGGGGCGTCCCGGCATCATCCGTACCTGGATTTTGAGAACATCACCGCCAACGGGAGTCCAGGACAACCCGACCGCTACGCCAACCCGGTCCTTCAGATCGAGACGGTTTTGGTGGTAGGGAGCCACTCCCAGGAGTGTCTTCAGGCGTTTTTTCGAAATCGAAGTACTGCCGACAGAATCTTGCTTTGATGACTGCTCGACCCGACGTTTCGCGATTTTTCTGCAGGATTTTGCAATGTGGCGTTCCAGTTCACGAACACCGGCTTCGCGTGTGTATTCTTCGATTATGCACAGGACAGCATTACGCGTGAAAGATACTTCCGAAGGTTTTAAGCCATGCTCTTCCAGTTGTTTGGGAATGAGGAACTGGAGGGCAATCTGGAGCTTCTCCTCGGTCAGGTATCCGGGCAGTTCAATGATTTCCATCCGGTCCTGCAAGGGGAGCGGAATTCCATCACGAGTGTTTGCCGTGGTAATGAACATGACCTGGCTCAGGTCATATTCCACTTCGAGGTAGTGATCGGAAAATGTGGAATTCTGTTCCGGGTCGAGTACTTCGAGCAGGGCGGAAGAAGGATCGCCGCGAAAATCGACCGACATTTTGTCGATTTCATCCAGCAGGAAGATAGGATTAAGCACACCCGCCTTTTTCATGGACTGAATAATACGACCCGGTTGGCTTCCTATGTACGTACGTCTATGGCCTCGTATTTCGGCTTCATCGCGTACACCGCCGAGACTGACGCGGACAAACTTGCGATTCAGAGCCCGGGCGATACTTCTGCCGAGGGAAGTTTTTCCCACACCGGGAGGTCCTACCAGGCAGATGATCTGGCCACGCATCCGTTTCACGAGTTTCAAAACTGCCAGATGCTCGAGGATACGTTCTTTCGGTTTTCTCAGTGCGTAGTGGTCCTCGTCAAGGATGACACCGGCCTGAATGATATCGTGACGGTCTTTAGTCTTTTTCGACCATGGGATTGCCAGCACCCAATCGATATAATTTCGAACAACAGTGGCTTCCGGGGAAAGCATGGGCATGCTTTTCAGCTTGTCCAGCTCTTCTTCCACCTTGGTCCTGGCTTCCTTGGAGAGTTTCAGTTTATCCAGTTTTTTCTGATAGGCGAGGATGTCTCCCCATTCTTCATCACCCTCTTCACCCAATTCCTTCTTGATCATTCTCAATTGTTCCTGGAGGAAATAAATACGCTGAGAATCACTGATTTTCTCGCGTACTTGTCCTTCAATGGAACGTTCTACTTCCAATACCTTGATCTCATGTGAAATAAGGTTGGCCAGGTCGACAAACTGGTCCAATGGATTTTGTGCTTCGAGCAGTTTCTGTTTTTTATCGTAGGGAAGCGATAGGTGCGATGCGATAAAATCCGCCAGGCGTTCCGGCTCGGTAATAGATTCTATGCTGAACAGCAGCTCATCCGGAAGGTTCCGGTTCAATGGAACGTATTCACGGAACAGGCTCAAAGTATGGCGCATGGCTCCCTCGAGACGAATATCCTTTTCCGTTTCGAGGACAATGGTTTCGATTTGAGCACCCAGGTAACCATCCTGGGGATTCGCTTCTGTTGCACGGGCACGATACAGCCCTTCTACGAGCACCTTGACCAGGCCATTTGGAAGTTTTAAAACCTGGACGATTTTGGCGACAATTCCGACGTGGAAAAGATCATCGAACGATACCTCATCCAGCTCAGGCTTGCGTTGTGCGAGGATGAGCAGGAGACGGTCCGACATCATCGCAGATTCAATCGCACGTAACGTACCTTCCCGTCCGACAAGCAGAGGATAGATCATATGGGGGAAAATCACCTGGTCCCTGACAGGGAAAATCGGGAGTTTATCGGGAATTTCTGTAATGTCAATCTTTTTTTCTTCAGCCATAGGTGATAATACTCAACTTTTTCTGTTCTGCTTTCTGATATTATAAGATAAGAGTCCTTGAGACAAAACGCCCGTGTTTTTACACGGGCGCCCATTTATCGTTATGCGCTTTTTCGAGTATTCTTGTATTCGATAATGGGCTCTTTTTTATTCTTGATCGTCTTTTTAGTGAACCGGACTCGTTGAACGTCCTTCATGGAAGGAATTTTGAACATTGGCTCGAGCATGATGTTTTCCATAATGGAACGCAATGCTCTTGCACCCGTTTTCCGTTCCTTTGCCATCGCCACGATCTCTTTGAGAGCATCGACATCGAAAACAAGTTCAACATCTTCCATCTCAAACAGGCGTTTGTACTGTTTCAACAGAGCGTTTTTCGGTTCCTGGAGGATCTGCATCAACGCTTCATCGCCCAATTCATCCAGGGCGCCTATAACCGGCAATCTGCCAATCAGTTCGGGGATAAGGCCGTATTCCATGAGATCGACCGGTTCCACCTGGCTGAGAAGATCAAACATGGAATGTTCGCTGATTTTTTTGATATCAGCGCCGAATCCCATCGCCTTTTTCCCGATACGGCGTTTAACATTCTTGTCTAACCCTTCGAATGCACCGCCGCAAATAAACAGAATATTGTTCGTATTGATCGAGATGAGTTTCTGTTCCGGATGTTTTCTTCCACCCTCGGGCGGAACACTGGCGACAGTACCCTCAAGCATTTTCAACAAAGCCTGCTGTACACCTTCACCGGAAACGTCCCTGGTGATCGAAACATTGGACGATTTGCGTGCAACTTTGTCCAATTCATCAATGTACACGATGCCGATCTCAGCGGAAGGAACATCATATTCAGCCGCTTGCAGCAGACGCACCAGCACATTTTCCACATCCTCGCCGACATAACCGGCCTCGGTGAGCGTAGTGGCATCCGCAATGGCGAAAGGAACCTGGAGTAACTTCGCGAGTGTTTGCGCGATCAGGGTTTTTCCGGTTCCCGTGGGACCAAGCAGCAGAATGTTTGATTTTTCCAGTTCGACATCGTCGTCGATATTGGCCCGACCGATCCGCTTATAGTGATTGTACACGGAAACAGCAATTTTCCGCTTCGCTTCATCCTGACCGATGACGTATTCACTAAGGCGATTGTAAGTCTCTTCAGGAGTGGGAAAATCTTCAATCGGCTTTGCGCGTTTTTTCGCACTGTTCTGGCGGATGATCTGGTTAGAAGCCCGAATGCAATGATCACAGATCATTACTCCAGGTCCGCTGATCATAATGTGCGCCTGCTCAGCAGTTCTACCACAAAAACTGCACTTCTGTTGCTTTCTCTCGTCAGTTTTGCCGGTGCTGCTCATCAATTCCCTCGTGATTGAAGCCTATGGTAAACAAAAACTACTGCTTGCTGGATTTCCTGTTGGATTCCTGGATTTTGTCTACAATACCGTATTCCAACGCTTCTTTTGGATCCATAAACCGATCACGATCACTGTCGGCTAATACTTTTTCAATCGGTTGACCTGTATGGTCAGCGATGATCTGGTTCAACCGTTCACGGTCCTTCAATATTTCTTTCGCATGGATTTCAATATCAGCAGCCGTACCGCGCATTCCACCATGTGGTTGATGGATCATGATTTTGCTGTTTGGGAGCGAAATACGTTTTCCATGGGTGCCACTCGCCAGCAATACCGCAGCCATTGAGGCGGCCATGCCGATGCAGATCGTTTGAACATCCGGCTTGATGTACTGAATAGTATCGTAAATCGCCAGACCGTCAGTAATCACACCACCCGGCGAGTTGATATAAATACTGACATCCCTTTCGGGATCTTCCGCTTCGAGGAAAAGAAGCTGGGCGATAACAAGATTGGCAATCTGAAAATCAATAGGGGAACCGATGAAGACAATACGCTCTTTCAATAGACGTGAATAAATGTCAAATGCACGTTCACCACGTCCTGTTTGCTCTACAACCATTGGAACCAGGTTCATGAATCTTCACCTTTTTTACAGGTTTGTATCAGACAATATTATCGTATAAGCTCGCCAAAGGGAACTTTACGTTCTTCGATCTTCATGTTGTTGTGTAACTCTTCCATCAATTTACTTTCAACAATCTCATCTTTCAACTGATCACGTTGTTCACCGCTCTTGAACACCAGCTTGAGCGATTCAAGATCCTGTCCGCTGTATGCAGCCTGTTTCTTAATCTCATCATCGACTTCTTCTTCGCTCGCCTCAAGCTGCAGGTCTTCAATCAGTTTTTTCTGGAGGAAATACCATTTCAGTTGTTTTTCGGCCATGGAGGCAACCATGGCGCGCAATTGTTCATCTTTTATCCCTTCCGGCATTTCCTTCCTGCGGCTGTCAACCATCCGTTCAATGGTTTCTGTCAACAGGGTGGGCGGAAGCGGGAAGGTGTGCATTTCGACCAACTTATCAATCATACGTTGGGCGAGTGTCTGGTTCGAGTAATATTTTCCCATATTTTCAAGACGTCTTCTTACATCTGTGCGCAGGTCATCCATGGTGTTGAATTCAGGATTCAATTCCGCGGCGAAGTTGTCATCGAGTTCAGGGAGTTCGATCTTTTCAATCTTCGTGATAGTAACAGACCAGATGAAATTCTCTTCGATCTGTTCACCCTTATCATTGAACTTGTGGCGATGAGTGTTCACCCTGCATTCTTCATCTTTTTTTACGCCAATGAGTTGATCATCCGTATCATGGCCGAGAGCATTTTCGCCAACCTCAAAAACAGCGCCATCCTGCTTGTTTCCAATTACCGGGACACCACTGGTGTCCAGTTCCTGGACATTAACAGTCAGACGATCGCCATTTTCGACGCCTTCATCATCAGGACGTTCCGAAATAATGGCTTTTTCCTTTTGCAGGAACCCGATATGCTGCTCCACATCCTCATCTGAAATGTCTGCCATATCTTGCGCAATGGATGCTTCCCGCCAATTTCCCAGCTCTATGTCGGGCATTACTTCAACCAGAACCGTAAAATGGAGACCTTCATCTTCTGTTAAATCCGGTTCGAGGATATCGCCGGGTACCAATGGACGTAATCCCGCTTCTTCAAGGATAGAAGGATAAATTTCCTTGATATATGCATCAACCGCTTCAGCTTTAATGGAAGCGCCATACCGTTTACGGATGAGATTCATCGGCACTTTACCAGGACGGAATCCATCAATCTGAACGGATTTTCTGGCAATCTGGAATGCTTCTTCAATTTTCGGGGAAATTTCTTCGCTTGGGATTTCTACACGGACGCGTACAACCGCTCCGTCTTTGTTGGTTTCAAGAATGTTCACTAGAAGTACCTTTATTAAACGTATGTACGAACAATCAACATAGTAAGGTAATAGTACCATGTACGGAACGTAAGTACTCTTTAGAGAGAAGGGAGGCACTTTATTTGTTCATTTTATTAGAACAATCCTTTGAGTTTTAATAAAACTATCTCCGGAGAAGATCACATAGTATGTTCCGGAAGATAGTTGTTCCGGTTGATACCGGAATGATAACACTCCGGGAGCGACAGTACCCTGGTAAATGGTGGAAACGTGTCGCCCCAGCAGATCATGGATCCTTAACTGGATAAATGCGGTTATTGGTATTTCAACAGATATATTGGTCACCTGGTTAAATGGATTGGGCCAGTTAGGATATAAAACAAATGTTCCCAGACTTGGATTTTCCTGCGGTTCCCGGACATCAATCGGTTCAGAGTGCTGGATTTCATGTAAATTGATTGAATACCATGATTGATCCCATGGATCCGGTGTAAAACGTGCAACAACACTGGATGATGATTCGTCAGTCAATTCCCAGGCAATAAAATCCCTTTCCGGCCAGTGGCGAAAAGGTTCGGCCAGTATAATGACGGGAACAGGAGTAGTTCCCGCAGGATTGTGGAATGGACAGTATTGAATTTCAGAAGTTTCAAATCTTCTCTGAAAATTGACTTGAAATCGTGCAAGTCTGGCATCGTTTTCTTCTTTTTGTTCCATCCAGGTAGCGGTTACGATTCCATTTTTATCCATTCCCAATGCACTGCTGAGTATAGGATTTGATGTTTCTATGGGTATAGTATTGCTATCTTCGAGGTTACATGCGATATCCTCCACGTTCAGTGAGAAGTGATATGAGTTCATCAGGAGAATTGCATCTTCCTGTTCGTCATGAGATAAAAAGGATACGAGTAAGGAATTGTCGTTCTGGACTCTTGCAGAAAATGAGCTGACCTCTGTAATTCCGTGCGTATCGGTGAATGGTAGTTCAATTCGTTCGACACGACTATCTGCATGGATAACATATCCGGTAAGTGATAAATTTTCCCCTGAATACGATTGGAGCAGGATCAACGGTAATCCGTTTTCAAACGGCACTAGTTGAATAGATAAAGACAAATCAGAATCGAATTGGTCAATATCAAGAATAACTCCTTCCGATTGATTTTCATCACAGGATGTGTAGCGAAGTAAGCATTGATCACTTTCGTTTGATTCAAGCCAGGTGCAGCCGAAAACGTCATTATTTAACGCAATAAGTTCGAGTGATGTGATATCGCCTGAGGAATTCAACTCTATGGCTGAAACTTCGTTGAATGACCAGTGTTCCGTTGACTCAAAGTGAAGCGACAATAACTGTAGCTCGTTACTGCCATCATTATCCTCGCTGATAGAAGCAAGAACATAGTCGGAGCGCAGATTATTTGCATCAATAGCGTTCTGCGAACGGATCGCTATCTGTTTTATATCTTCATGATTCCCATGAAATGAAATCGGAAGTTCTTCGGAAAGCCCAGTCTGATTGTACCACCTGAGAAGAATGGTATCGTATTCACCAGTCGCTGCAATCATGAAATCACCGGCGCTTCCTGATGCTGTCGCCAACAGATTATGTCTGCTACTCCCGGCTGGGAACACAGTCAGGTAGTCGGCTTGTTCCGTTCTTGATTCGGAAGGGTGAAATTCATGCAGATATGGTTCCTCACCGGTGGTGAATCGCATTGCCGCGTAGTCTGTGCCTGCCTGGACAGGATTCCAGTTACCTGAGCCTGAGGATGGGACATTGCGCAGGATCCAACTGTGGTCGTTGTTGTCCAGAGGTTGATAGTAAAGGTTATAATGGCGGGAATGCGGAATGACAATCGCCCATGTGGTCTCGCCATCCGAGAGGAATCCGTTGATGGAGTTAAACGAAAGGCCGTTCCTGTTCTGCAGGTACATGTCATCCATCTGTTCGGCGGTTTTCCGTATCGCCCAGGCGTTTTCAAGACCATAGTTTTCAGCGATCAGAATATTGCGAATATACACTGCGGTGAGGTATTCACTGTCGATAATCGCAGAAGCGTTGCCGTGATCAATGTACTCACGTTGTTGAAACAGGGGAAGTTGGAAAAAGGCTTCGCCAAGAATACAGTCTTCAATAATCCCGATCCAGTCCTGGCCTTCCACTGTGCCATTATGCTGAAAGGAATAATCACGATCAAACAGGGAGTAGACAAAGGGGTGAGGATTGGGATCGGATATTCCACCGCCGGATGCCTGGCGGAAGTGAACCATGGCGGAAGTACCAATTGAATCAAACAATGTGTGGATCAGGTTCGACTCAAGCGCCGGGTTCCATTGCTCAAATTCATTCTCGCTGTTCCAGGGCATTGAGTACATACGGTAGACATGAGATTGACTGCTGTCAGCATACCAGATGATACCGCATCCATTCCAGTAACTGGAGGAACCGGAAGCATCCTCCTGGAAGGCCAATAATGATTCCCATGCGGCATTTTCAAAAACATCCTGCTGGAAACCGGAATGATGTCTGTCGGTGATTACACCCCACATCCAGCAGGCAGAGCTGCTGCAGGGAAATGATAGAATAAAAAAAACGGCAGAGAGAACCAGAACAAATGAAATCCGGATCACTTTATTCCTGTTTCTTCCGCCCTTCGTCATCGGAGACTCCAGGTATTCATCGTTAGATCGTATGGTTCATCAATATGACGTCAACGATTTTATCTTGTTACAGACAGCAACCGCCTGGACGCATTGTTGAACATCATGCACACGTACGATTTCCACACCTTTCATTGCGCACAGAGTAACGGCGGCGATGGTTCCCGGTAATCGATCTTCAGGATTGTCAACGCCAATTAATGATAAAAAGCTCTTTCTTGATGGACCCACCAGTAATGGCAAATCAAACTTGTGAAATTTCTCAACATTGCCCAGCAGTATATAATTTTGTTCCGGAGATTTTCCAAAGCCTATACCGGGATCAAGAATGACCTTGTCGCGGGACAAACCGGCTGCCGAAAACGTCTCGAGCCGTTCCTCGAAATAAGCTTCAATTTCTTCAAACAGATCCGAATAGTGTGTGTTGTCCTGCATTGTTCTGGGAGTACCGCGCATATGCATGGCGACATACATAACATCGTTTTCCGATGCGACAGACAGGATTTCCGGATCAGAAAGACCTGCTGAAATGTCATTGATTATTGAAGCGCCCGCTTGTATTGCTTTTCGAGCGACAGCCGCTTTCGTCGTATCAATAGATATGGGAATTTCGTGCTTCGCAGCTATTGCTTCGATTACCGGTATTACACGATCCAGTTCAGTTTCGGTATCCACCCTTTCTGCCCCGGGACGGGAGGATTCACCGCCAATATCCAATATGTCTGCACCATGCCTGAGCAGTAATTCTGCATGGTCAATCGCATCCTGTCGAGAATCGTGTTTGCCTCCGTCATAAAAACTGTCCGGAGTAACATTCACAATCCCCATGATCCGTGTAGGCATGTGACGTGTGACTGTATGCAAGGTAACACCCCTGTCAGGGATACAAATCCAGTGATACCTTACAAAATAGGAATTTTACCTAGGTAAAGCCGTTGATTCTCAAGTGTCGAGAAAGGAAAGGGAGGCAATGAATCCGATTTACCGTTATCAAGAAATGCCTCAAGATGAATAGATACGCTACTTCTCAACTACCGGGAGAATAATCTCTACAATAGCACCGCTGTCCGGTTTTGATTGAATCCGAATGGCTCCGTTGACCTCTGCCACGATTGCAATCATGGTAGGTAGTCCGAGTCCCCTGCCAGCGCCTTTTGTACTGTAGAACGGTTTGTAGATATGCGGCAGGACATCCGGTTCAATACCTTTGCCAGTGTCAGTTGTCTTGACACAAATATACTTCCGGTCAAGTTCCGTATGGCTGTAATAGGTGTTTCTTTCTTTTTTCGAAATCTCTCCTACGTATTTCACTGAAACAGTAATCGTACCGACATTCCGGCCAATCGATTCCGAAGCGTTATTCATCAGGATTAACAGGAGCTGACGCATTTTGATCACATCAGCGTTTATTTGAGGCAGATCGTCATCATACTCAAACCTCTTGGTCACCAGGCTTGAAATGATTGCCTCAAGAAATATTTCCATCGATTCTACCAGTTTTCTGAAAGTAAAATCACGGACAATGGATTCATCAGGATTGGATACAACCATCAACTTCTGGTTGATCATCGTAGCGCGGTCAATACCCTTCAGTGCTTTTTCGAGAAATGCATCAGCAGGCAGCTCTTTTTTCACTCGCATCAGAGAAAGTTCTGTATGACCAAGAATTCCGCCCAGCAGGTTATTGAACTCGTGTGCAATACCGCCGGTAAGAAGCCCAAGGCTGGTCAAGTACTGATTCACACGGATTCCGGACAGATCCTGGTTCTCAAAAATGGTAACGTAAGAAAGGGGGATCAGTATTCCCAGGATTTCATCGGTGCCTATTCGCCAGAGGACCAGCCGGAACCATGCATATGGATCCTGCTGTTTGACGAACTGAAATGTACACCTGTGGGTATCATTTTTATCTAACGCCAAAGAAGAGAGTTCTTCCGCGAATTCATCTCTGAAATAAGGGTGAATGTTCTCAATCAAATCTTTTAGTGAGGCCGGTTCTTTCGAGAGGTTACTTGTAGTTATTTCCAGCCAGTTGCTGCTAACTTCCACTTTTTTTGCAACAACGTTGATTATACAGTAAGAGGTACCGACTCTTCTGCACAAATCCCTGAAAACGTCAAATGTAAAATCCATCATTATACCATGTTTTCGAAAAGGAATCAAAGAACAAAAATGAGTAGGGGCGTACCTGGTATGAAAATCCAAAGTACCCCATATAAGAAAATAGCTTTCATTAAACCAATATTCCTATTTGCTGAAAAGTAAAAATGTGATTCGTGGGTAATAATAAGCATGTAAAAGATAAATACAGTAGATTATTTTCCTAATAATCTTGTATAAAACGTTATTTTAGTGAATATCACAGCTTTTTTCAGTTACAACGAAATACGAAAAAATTATATTGATCAATTGGAAAAACTGAAGTTGAAATCTCGAATAGAATACCTTCCAGAGTTCATTTTGTCATGATATCGTTCATTCAGGTTCATTAATTGAATCCCATATCTGCGAAACGAGTTTTCATCGCGTACATTAATTTGTGAGTAGTATGTTTCATTCAGATAAAATCAAATACAGAAATAAATCCTGTTTCTGAGAACACATTATGGTTTTTCAAAAAGATACTTCTCTAAAACTCACCTGGATGTCGCTATTCGCCATTGCTTTTGGTTGGATTGAAGCATCGGTGGTAGTTTATCTTCGGCTTGTTTATTACCCGAATGGTTTTCAGTTTCCAGTCCAGGTGATTCCCTGGAATGTCGGGTGGATCGAGCTGGTGCGTGAAGCAGCTACGTTACTACTCCTTCTATCCATTGCCATGATTGCATCAAAAAAACCTCTCATCCGTTTCGCATGGTTCATGTTCGTATTCGGAATATGGGATATCATATATTATGCCGCGCTGAAAGTGACTATTGACTGGCCGGAATCATTGTTAACCTGGGATTTGCTGTTTCTGCTTCCTTTGCCATGGATAGGGCCGGTGATTGCCCCTGTATTGGTGTCGATAGCCATGATTATCGCGTGTTTGTTGCTGCTATGGATCGAAGACCACAACTATTGTTTTGTACCGGGTAAATTCGAATGGCTTGCAATTATTACAGGTGGGATCATTATCATTGTCAGTTTTATCTGGGATTACAGGATTGCTTTTACAACAGGTGATCCAGTACGATTCCGATGGGAGGTCTTTACTGTCGGAATGCTGCTGGGGCTGGTCGTTTTTTCCCGACGGCTCCTGATAACTCTCCGTGAAGGTAAAAAGGACATGTCAACTAACGCATGAATACCTGCAATTTGTTCAGGAATTTGTCCGAATCGAATGGTATTCCGAAGAACTCATTTGCGCCTGCCTTGTAAATGTCCTGAACTTTCTCAAGTCCACCACCACGGCTGAATGCGATTATCGGAATTTCTTTAGTGGAAGAAAATGATTTGAAGGTCTTCAGCAGTTGAAGTCCGGGAAATAATTTCACATCCATATCAAGTAGCACCACTGAAGGCAACTGGTACTGCGCGAAGCGCAGGCAGTCTTTTGCTCTGCGTTCAACGGTCAGGATGTAATCCTGCTCAGAAAACAGACGTTCGATCTTGTCCTTGATCTTCATGTCTTCTGTAACAAGTAATGCCGATTTGTTGAAAGATTTTCGGTGTTCCACCTCACCGGGCACATCCGATGTGATGATACTTTCAAGTTTACGCATTATCATCGTCTTACTGAGACGCTTTGAAATAAAGACACCTTTGCCAATTCTTCCCCATTCCTCCGGTTTCGCCTGTTTTTCCGTATCACCCACCAGGGCAAATCGTGGGGAACGGATTACGCCATCTGTAATTAATGTTTGAAGGAGTTCGTGAGCATGGTGTCCCTGTTGTTGGGTATCGAAGATATACACACCCGATTGTTCAAAATCTTCCGGAATAACATCAAGGTAGTCCGCATACAGCAAACATTTCATGCCCATTTCGCCGAGCACTTCCACAAAGGTTTTCCGCATTTCTTTATCAGCGAGAACAACAATTGCGGTGTTGGAAGCAGCCTGATCATTAAATTCACTTTCGACATCCGGTGAAGTGTCTGCAGATTTATCATCCTGTTCAAATAATTTTGAATCACCGAGATCAATAAATTGAACGTTGATTCCATCAACATTTCTGGATTTTGGGCGAAGACGACTGTCGTGAGCGGAAAAGGCATTCATACTTCCGATACTGTGCTTATGAAAACGGACTTCGGGCGGAGCGCCGATCACCGGGATTTCCAGGAACACCTTGCTTCCATTCATCGGGTAGGCGACGATCAGGTTGGATACACGTCGGACGGGGGGGAGGATCTGGGCGATAATTACATTCATCTCGGTGATAGTGCGCCGTGTTTTAAAAACACAATGAAATGAAATCCTGTGATGAAGACCTCTGTCGTAGTATTGCGCCCGACATAAAAGGGTAGTTTCACGGTCTATCAGTGATTCGACTCGCTCTTCCGGAAAGTTCTCAATGAACAGAAAAGGTTCTTCCGGATTGCGAAAGTCCGGTTGGATCAAACGACAGTTGGAGTCTATTTCACCGTCATAGAAATTCAGACATTCATTTGTGGTGATAATACGTAAAAACGTCTCTTCCCATCGAGATTGGGACAAAATTTCACCGAATGGTGAAGGAATAGCGCCCATCCGCTCCTCCAGTGATTGTAACAAAACAATTTGTTGATTTTCTGAATACCAGTCAAGCGATATAAATCAATGAAATGGGAATGTGTTCGTCGGTTTCCCGGAGGCATTTCCTCAAATTATCAGAAATCAATGAAAATAATTCACCTAAGTGTAAAATGTTTCAGAACTGAACTTTCCAGTTCTGTAAGATTGTTGATGTATGCGATTGATGGGCCATCGGTGAATGGATTGGGATACCCTTTACGTAACCTTCCGATAAACGGTACATCATTTACTGCTGCAGCGACCTGGTCAGCCTGTGCATCGCCAATGAATAGGCAACGGTCCGCACGGTAGTGTTGTGCCTGAAGGATACGTTGTACCCATTCAATCTTGGATACAGGTGATCCGAAGACATCATGGAAATAATCAGAAATTTTCCTGTTTTCCGTTATCCTTCTTGCTTCTTCCAGAGGAGCGCCCGTTATGATATAGAGGGGAATTGTTTCTGACCATGCTTTTATTACGTTGAGCGCACCGGGAACATAGGTCACTCGTAACATTCCTTTTCTGCAAACCTCCTCAAACCGGTCGCAATGTGCCTTCAATTGCTCATTGGATAAAGGTTCATTCAGTATTTGATCATAGATATACTTGAATTTCACAAATCGTGATTTTCCGCCCGTTGTCAAGTGATAATCGACTATCCGGGAACGAATCTCTTCCGGATAGTCCGAAAAGATTATTTCAAACGCTGATGCTTTTATCTCATTGGATTCTGTGATTACTCCATCAAAATCGAAAAAAGCAGCGTCCAGATACCGGTTCATTAATAACTCCTGAATAGCACAATCAAATGGGTGAAATAATACTTACGATTCTGGCTACGAAAAAATCAACCCAAGATACGCATATGGATTTAAAATTAAAACAGGTACAGACAGGAAGGCATTTCGACGAACTTTTGAGTAAGGAGAGTAATGTAGAAATTGGAAAAACTGATTCAAAGTTGAAAACATAAAATACAAAAATCATATTAATCAGTAATTATATTTATTCTCAATATCCTTTTTGTTGTATGAAGAGGATATTTTTTTTATATTTATCTGTGGTTATATTTATCTGTGGTTATATTTATTGAGTAATCACAGCCCGAGCTTCTCACTCCTGAATCCGCCTCGATTTGCTCTGTTGTTTTTCAGCAGGGGATTAGCATGAAAGATTCAAAGAAAACAAAAAAACAACTCATCGCTGAACTTCATCAACTCAGGGAAAAACTGGCTGACAGTGTTCAGATGCAATCCGCTGACCCTGTTCAGGGTAGCGATATCAGCCATGCACCTGACAGTGAAAGTCAACGATATATGCATATTGGCAGCATAATCGTTAACAGGGACTTCATGATAGCAGACATTGATGATGACTTCAGAAAAAATACGGGACTGCGGGAAGGTGATCTCATTGGTAAACACTGCAATGAAGTGACACTTGATTTGGACAAGTTCTGTCCTATTGAAAAGATGGAACACTACTTACAGGAAGTATTTACATCCGGTTTAGGTTGTGATTTTGTAAACGAATGGAATGGTCCAGATGAGAATTCTTTTGTTTCGGTTATATCAATGGAGCCGTTGCAGGATGAAAAAGGTGTCGTAAATCAAGTG
Organism: bacterium; assembly: GCA_963674515.2. GTDB lineage: Bacteria > Electryoneota > Electryoneia > Electryoneales > Electryoneaceae. Next base: position 468,843 of record CAXXQY010000033.1, on the reverse strand, counting down.
TGTTTTACAATAAAAAGACCAGTCGCAGTTGCAGATAAAACGTTAGAAATAGATTTGAAAGATGAGGAATACAGGCTCTTATTTGAGAACACTCCTGATATTCTCTTTGTCTTCAGCCCCGACTTCACTATCAAAAGAGTCTCGCCATCGGTAGAAAGAGTATTGGGCTACACTCAGGATGAACTTATTGGCAAGACCTTATTGGATACTGGATTATTAGAGGAGGAATACCGGGAAAAAGCACTGGTTGAATCGAAAATAATTCTTGAAGGAAAAAAAATCCCTTCGACTACCTACGAATTTGTAGACAAGTATGGACAAATAAAAAATGTGGAAATTAGTGGATCACCTGTTATCCATGACAATGTCATCACAAGTATTCTGTGTATTGCAAGAGATGTCAGCGATGCGACCGTGGTAAAAAAGGCACTGCATGAATCTGAAAAACGCTACAGGGCTCTCTATGAAGGTGCGGCGGAAGGTATCCTGGTTGCCAATATTCACACAAAACAATTTCTTTATGCAAATCCTGCCATATGCAAGATGTTGGAATATCCAGAAGATGAATTATTGCAGATGAGTGTCATGGATATTCACCCGGAAGAATCGCTTGACTTTGTGGTTGGAGAATTTGACAAGCAGGCTCGTGGTGAAATACTCCTGGCGGCAAATATTCCCTGTTTAACAAAATCAGGATCAATACTATATGTCGATGTGAGGACATCAAATATTACGGTGGATGGGCAGGAGTGCAACACAGGTTTCTTTTCGGACATATCGGAGCGAAAGCGAATAGAGGAGGAACTAGGCAAATCAAAAGCAGAACTGCAGGCCATTTTTAAAGCAATGATTGATGTTGTCCTGGTTGTTGACAGCGATGGCCGTTATGTAAAAATTGCCCCTACAAATCCTGATTTGCTGTATAAACCGCCTGAAGAAATCCTTGGGAAAACAGTATTTGAAGTTTTCCCGAAAGAACAGGCTGTTTTTTTTTACGATCATATCCAGCAAGCGTTTTCCTCGGATCATAGTATTCATCTCGAATACAGCCTGACTATTAACGACAGGGAAATATGGTTTGCCGGAGTTCTGTCAAAGATGACAGATGAAACTGTTGTCCTGGTGGCGCGGGATATAACGGATTACAAAGAGGCTCTGTATGAAATTGCAGCAAATGAGAATCGCTACCGGTCGCTCGTTGAAGATATGCAGGAAGGGTTGGGGATTGTTGACAAGAATGAGACAATTGTTTTCTGCAACACAGCATTTGGCGAAGCCTTCGGATACGGAAAAGATGAAATAATCGGGATGAATCTCAACGAATTTGTTGAGGAGGACGATTACCTGCGACTGAAGCAGAAAACAAATCTACGCCAGAAGGGAATATCCGATACATATGAATTGACTATCCGAAGAAGAAACGGTGAGCGAAGAAGTCTTCGAATTTCTGCTTCACCATGGATGGATGAAAAAAGACAATTCCGTGGGACTAAAGGTTTGCTGCTTGATGTAACGGAATACCTGAAACTTGAAAATGCTCTCCAGACCCAGCTTGATAAACTGAAATTGATGGATCGAATTAATCGGATTATTCAGGAAAATACAGATATTGATCGTATGCTAAATGAAGCAATGTATGAAGTGAATGAAATCTATGGAAGCGATCGTGCATGGTTGCTTTATCCATGTGATCCGGATAATCCAACATTTCATGTCCCGGTAGAATGCAGTCGTCCGGGGTATCCGGGAGCATTTGAACTTAATGTAGAATTGCCCATGAAATCTGGAGCTGATGGTGTATGCCAGGCGGCGCTTGATTCCGAAGATCCTGTCCCTCATGGTCCATCATACGAACATAAGATTTATCCTTCATTGACTGATCAATTTGGTGTCCAGTCGCAATTGGTGTTTGCAATTTATCCATTAACCGGAAAGCCGTGGTTATTTGGAATTCATCAGTGTTCCCATGCAAGAGAATGGACGACGAATGAGATTCAGCTTTTTAAAGAAATAGGGAGAAGATTGGCCGATGGATTGAGCAGTATGCTTTTCATGCATGAATTACGAAAAAGTGAAACACGGTTCAAAACTCTTTCCAACCTGACATTCGAGGGAATTGTTCTTCATGATAATGGAATTGTAATTGATGCCAATGAGTCCCTGTTAAATATGGTTGGTTATTCACGGGAAGAACTTCTTGGCGAGAATATCATTACAAAATGCGTACAAAAAGAGTATCACAAAGTTATTCTGGAAAATATCAGCAAACGACATTCAAGCCCTTATGAAATTGTTGCTCTCAACAAAGATGGTACGCCGCATCATGTCGAACTTGAAGGAAGAGATGTGGAACTTGAAGGCCGAAATTTCAGGGTGGCGGCAATCAGGGATATTACCGAACGAAAAGCATCACAGGAAGCATTACGGAGAAGCGAAGAAAAACATAGAACTTATGTGAAAAACGCACCAGATGCGATCTTTATCAGCGATGCGAACGGTAAATATGTTGATGTAAATGAAGCGGCATGCCTGATGACGGGATACTCAAAAGAAGAATTACTCTCCATGAGCATCCCTGAACTGGCCGCCCCGGGGATGGACTTCAATTCTTTCAGAGACCTGAAAAAAGAAGGGAAAATTAAAACTGAAGTTCGACTGAGAAAAAAGAGCGGTAGAACTATCCATGCTTCTCTTAATGCTGTCGCACTTGGCGATGGCACGTACATGGCTTTCTGTTCCGACATCACGGAAAGGAAAAGAACAGAACAGGAAATCATGGAAAAAGAGCGTTTTATTTCGTCACTCTTGTATTCGATTCCCACCCCTGTATTCTTCAAAGACAAAGATGGCAGATACCAGGGATGCAACCGTGCCTTCACAGAATTTACCGGGCTGACTCCTGATGATATCATGGGCAAGTCCGTAAATGAAGTGTGGTCAGACGAAGTGGCTGACATTTACAGAAAAAAGGATATCGAGTTACTGAAATCCCAGGAATACCAGATCTACGAATATGTTATGAGAGATTTAAACGGTTCCTTGAGGCCAGTACTTTTTGCAAAGAATCTCTATCACGATGAAAATGGGCATATTGTCGGGTTGATAGGCGCATTCATTGATATTACAGATATGAAAGCGGCAGAGGAATCTCAGAAAAACCATATCCATTTCCTTGAGTCACTGGAAACAATTAACCAGGTGATCATCCAGGCAAAGGACGAAAACGATCTGTTGCAAAATGTTGTCGAGTCTTTGTATGAGATATTTGAATGCGACCGATCATGGCTTCTGTACCCGTGTAACCCTGAAAGTGATTCCTTTGAGATACCTTATGAAAAATCTCATCCCGACTATCCTGGGATAACAATAACACATGGCAGTATTGAAGTAACTGAGGAACAGCGACGATTTTATCGGCTACTTCTTGAATCCACTATGCCAACAGCATTTATGGTGGGCCAGGATTATTTATCAGAAGAATTAATGGATCGTTTTATGGTAAAATCAGTTCTGGCCATCCCTTTATTAACCAAGATTGGTAAACCCTGGTTGCTTGGGATTCACCAATGTTCTTATGGAAGAATATGGACAAATAATGAAATCCAGTTGTTCAAAGAGATTGGCGGTCGTGTCGTAGACAGCTTGAACAGCCTGCTTTTCCTTCGTGATTTGAGGAATAGTGAAAAAGCATTGAGGGAAAGCGAGTCCAGGTTGCGGAGCGTAATCGAGCAGTCAAATGACGCAATTTATATTTATTACAACGGTAAACTTGACCTGGTGAACAGGAGATTCATTGACCTGACCGGCGTGACTCCTGATCAGATAACCGAAGAAGGATTAGATATCCTGACACACATAGATGAGGAAAACAGGCAAATTGTAAGAAAACATGTTGAGGCGATACGGAACGGAGAAAAAACTTCAGATGTGTTTGAACTGAACCTTAAACTAAAAGATGGAGAGCAACTACAGGTTCAAGCGAATATTGTAGAAATCAATTACAGGGACAGTAAAGCGATCCTTGGCACGTTACGCGATATTACCGAACTGAAATCTCTTGAAAAGATGCTGCTCCAATCTCAAAAGATCGAGTCAATCGGTCATTTGGCCGGCGGGATTGCACATGATTTCAATAACCTGCTCACTCCGATTATTGGTAACACCGAACTCGCACTGCTGGATTTGAATCCCGCCGATCCCTTGTATCGGGACATCCAGGAGATTTCAGATACAGCAGAGAGAGCAAAGAACCTTACAAGACAACTCCTGGCGTTCAGCAGAAAACAGATTCTGGATGTTCAGGTCGTGGATATGAACCGTTTAATCGAGAATTTCCGGAAGATCCTTCGCCGTACAATCAGAGAGGATATACGTATCGAAACCAATTACGGTCATTCATTGGGCCTGGTGAGAGTGGATATTTCTCAAATGGAACAGGTACTGATGAACCTGCTGGTAAATGCACAGGATGCCATGCCTTTTGGTGGTGATATCGGGATTCGTACTGAAGCTCTTGTGGTTGATTCGGACTACGCGGAGCGGCATCCGGATATCCAGACGGGCGAATACGTTCTGCTGTCAATCAGTGACAATGGGGAAGGAATGGATCAGGACACGTCAGATAGAATTTTTGATCCATTTTTTACCACAAAAGAAGCCGGCAAGGGAACAGGGCTTGGGCTTTCTACTGTCTACGGTATAGTCAAACAGCTTGGTGGAAGTATCATTGTAGACAGTCAACTGGGAAAGGGGACAGTGTTCTCAATATACCTGCCTGTAAATGAAGAGGATCAGAGAGAAGAGACGGAAACAATTGATGATATCTATCAATCGCAGGGTGATGAGACAATATTGATTGTTGAAGATCAGGAACCTGTACGACGTATTGCAGAGAGAATTTTAGGCGCGTGCGGGTATGATATTTTTCTTGCAGGCGATGGTATTGAAGCCTTGGAACTTATAGCAAAGAAAGACATTAAGATTGATCTTCTTTTGACCGATGTTGTGATGCCACACCTGAATGGACGTGAATTATACATGAAACTTGTTGAGACCCATCCGGATATGAAAGTACTGTTCATGTCCGGATATACCCAGGATGTCATCGCGCACCATGGCGTTCTGGACAAAGGGATAGATTTTATTGAGAAACCGTTAAGTGTCACTTCCCTTACTAAAAAAATCCGCGAAATCCTTGATCGAAGGTAGCCGATTGCAGGTGTATGAAAAGTCACGGTTCTTATTTCTCTTGAAGAGACATACATACCATTCAAACCCCTTCAGCTTTCGCTTCAGGGGTTTGAATGGTTTGGGGGGCTACTAACTACAAATAAATGATGCAGTCTTCAATACTGGAATAACCAGTATGTATACAAAACCGCCTCCTCGCGGTGAGAACTGCCGAAATCAGTTTTCCATTCTGTTTTTGGCGTTGAACACGCGCATCCATTCTTCCAGCTTCATCGCACGTTCCCAGTAGGCTTCAAACATGACCATGCAAGCCTGCGCAAAACCTTTATCCCTGATGTTGATCATCACAAAATCAGTCTGGGTCTGGTTGGGAATAAAAGGAAACGCCATATAGACTGTTTCACGATCGAAGATGAACATCTTGATCGGTAAATCATTCGCAACCCTGGAAATCTCGCCTTTTCCCGCGGACATTTTTACATGGGGATAGATCCAATCCCAGTGTTCCTCTTCGTACAGATAAATGGTGCGAACACTTACATCACGCTTCAGTTCATCGTCAATGGCCTGTTCCTGTTCTTCCAGGATTTCAGGATCAATGGCGACATAGGGCGATCTGTTGAACCCCAGGATTTCGAGTTTGGCATTGTTCCCAAGCTCAATAAATTTCCGGTTAATCTGGTGTTTACTACGCATGACTTCAATAAAATCAAGAGGACGCTCTATATGATTCCCGCTTTCAAACTCTGTCTGTAACCTGTGAAGCGTCTGCAAGGCTATCTTTTTCTTCTTGTCGAGTTCATTATCCCATTTTTTCTGCAGTCCAATCAGGAGCGTATCCGGAGGTACAGCCCTGTAGTATCGACGATTTCCTTCGATACGTTCCATGCAATACCCACGAGCAACCATACGCTCAAGCGTTTCATATACCTTGGTACGCAAGACACCGGAAATCCTGTGCAATTCCGCTGCATTGGATTCATCTTTCGTGAGTAAAGCCATATAGAGCTTGGCTTCCCATTGGGTCATGCCAATTTGTGATAGACTGTGTAATAACTCTTCATCAAACATAGGTGCTGAATCCTTAAAGAAAATCATTTGAGGAAATATGTATCCCCACGCACAGGGTACAAAATATTGAATCATTAATAGCAAAGCAAGTTCTCGACAGATAAATCAATTGGAAGACTTCTGGAGCACACAGTCTTATATTATATATAATAATGTATTTAGCAAAAATGCTTGTAATCCGGGTAGAAAAGACCGTATCCTGAGTGCGGGGATACTCATTGGTGAATAAGATTGATAGTTTTACAGTTTTTTTCGTTCAAACAATACCAATATCTGTTAGATGGTTTTAATCTCTGTCTCCAGAAGACAGTACACTTGCCCTCAGGAAAGACAAGTACTAGTTTAGGCAGCGATTTGAACTATATTCATGCGTTCATCATAGAAATAACGTAGAACAGGGAACGACCATGGCGAAGCGTGACTTTTTACAGATTACGGATTTCAGTACACAGGAACTTAAGGATGTATTATCAGAAGCTGTGCGGATCAAAGCCCTTACCAAAGAAGGCATTAGCCCAAAACCTCTGGCGGGAAAAAGCGTAGGTTGTATTTTCCATAAACCCAGCTTGAGAACTCGTTTAAGTTTTGAAGTGGGCATCTTCCAATTGGGTGGCCAAAGTTTGTATATCACGAAGAATGAGATCGAGCTCGGCAAACGTGAAACTATTCCCGATGCCGCTCGTGTACTTTCAAGGTATTTTGATGCGATTGTAATCCGTACATTTTCCCATGAAGATGTGGAAGAACTTGCAATGAATTCAAGCATACCGATTGTGAACGCTTTGACTGATTTTACTCATCCCTGCCAGGTTGTAAGTGATCTGCTTACCATTCAGGAACACCTGGATACATATGAGGGAAAAACAATAACTTATCTTGGCGATGGGAACAATATGGCGCGTTCATGGATCAACGCCGCGAGACGTTTGCCGTTCAAGTTGCGCATCGGAACAGTACCGGATACGCATCCGGGTGAGCTTGCAGATATCGCGGTAAAAGAGGGTGCGGATGTTGAAATCCTCTATGATCCTATCGAGGCGGTTACGGGCGCTGATGTCGTGTATACCGATGTGTGGGCGTCCATGGGGGAAAAAGAAAAAGCCGGGCAACGCGCTGGACTATTGGAAAAATTCCAGTTAAACTCTACATTATTAGGTCATGCAAACGAAAATGCGATTGTCATGCATTGCCTGCCCGCTGAACGGGGACGTGAAATTACACATGAAGTGATAGAAAGTCCTCAATCGGTGGTATTTGATGAAGCCGAAAACCGGCTGCATGCACAAAAGGCGATCTTAGCCAAACTGGTGGGTGTATGAGCGGACCAATTCCTTTTGCATTAGGTTTGTTGGTCGGTGTTATAACTGTTTTTATTCTGATTCGCTTCACTCGGCGGGAAGGATCCCGCCGGGCGGAGCAGGTTATAGCGCCGCAAGTGCTTGATCTTGAGTTGAAACGTGCGGAACGTATTGGGTATTCCATCACTTTTCTGTTGTTCCGGCCAAAAATCAAGCAGCTTCGTGAATTTCTCAAGTGGATCGAAGAATCTGTTAAAAAACTTCGTATCAGGGAATACGACCTCGTTTTGCGTTGGAGCGATGAGGAAATCCTTGTAATCTTACCTGGTTCAGGTGAAGATGATACCGCGGCTGAACTGGAAAGAAGGTTTCATTCCCTTTTGCATTCTGCAGGATGGGTAGATACCGATTTTTCGATCGTTGTCTGTCCGAAAGACGGCACAAGCGCAGATTCGCTATTATTCAAGGCTCGGGAAAGCTATAAGAAACCAGGGAGTACGGAGTAGCCTGCATGATCCAAGGCCTGGTTCCATCTTTGCGGTTACTGGATTTTATCCCGGTTCAGGATAATGGTCGAGAGTACTATCTTCTTAGGGATCCGGCGGGGATTTCTGATAAAATCCTGGCGATAGCTGTAGAGGTAGCACCGATACTTCAGTATTTTGATGGAAATCATACGGCGATGAGTATCGTCGATGAAATCCAGAGCAAAGCGGGAGTGCGTGTTCCCATCGAACGTATTGAGCAGATGGCGGACATGCTTGAGGACGCTTACTTCCTTCAAAGTAAACACTTCCAATCACATTTCTCAAAGCTCATCTCAGAATTCCGTGCATCCGACGTTCGTAAACCCTCTTTAGCCGGTTCCGGATATCCTGAGGATACAACAAAACTGAAAAAACTGCTCGATCAATTCCTTTCGGTGCAGGAACCCGATGATTTTGAAAAAGAGGAGTTGACACCCGGACCTGTGAAAGGGATCATTGCACCCCATATCGATTACAATCGTGGTGGCGCCACCTATGGGCGGGTGTTTCGTGAATGGAAGAAAAAACTCCCCGCTAATGGAACTACACCATTGATTGTAATTCTTGGTGTTGCCCACAATGGTACAGCGAACCGGATTGTGCTCACGAACAAGACATTTACCACACCTCTTGGAGATGCGTTTTGTGAACAGAAACAATATGAATCCCTGGTCGAAACACTTGGTGAAGAAATTATCCTGGATGAATGGCTCCATAAAAACGAACACAGTATCGAACTCCAGGTGCTTTGGGTCCAACATTTATTTCATGACCGTCCGGTGAAAATACTGCCTATTCTTGTCGGCGCTTTCCAGGAAGAGAATACTTCCATTTCCCATGAGGATGGCGAACTTGAAGAATTGATTGACTCACTGAAGCGGATCGAACAAAGTTATGATGGTCCCGTGATCTGGATTGCGGGGATCGACCTCGCGCATGTCGGGCCCTATTTTGGTGATCCCGATCCTGTTTCGGATGATGATCTCAGCCGGATCGCAAAACAGGACATGGAGGCGCTTGAATCAATAAAAAATGTGGATGCGGACGGCTGGTGGAATTCACTGATGCAAGACAACAACCAGCGGAAAGTTTGCGGAAAATATGCTGCCTACTTGTTCCTGAGAGTCCTTGAAGGATGTAAGGGAGCCATTATTGATTATGATCAGGCAGTCTCCGAGACCAGCGACCAGGTCGTAAGTTTTACGGGTGCTATTATCCAGTAATACCATCATCTCTGAACGTTTCATATACGTTTATCCGAAAATTATCCGGTGATTCATTTGAGCAACCTGAAACAAAAGATCAGACCTTATCTGCCGAAATCTCTTCTTCGTTTATACAACAGGACAGTATCCAAAAGGATTATACGAAGGATCCATGGGGATTGGCTGGATGTTGAATGGAAGAAGAAAGCATTTAGCGCCGATCATTCGACCTGGATAAAGGCATATGATGAATCATGGGATCATTGGCAGCAACCGGATCTGTCGTCCATTGATATCAGTAGATTGAAAGAGCTCATTCCAGGTTGTGACTCGCTTCTCGATGCCGGATGCGGAGATGGATTTCTTCTTCATCACTTGAAAGACAAGTATCGCAAAGGGTATGGAGTGGATCTTTCCGGTGCAGGGCTGAAGATCGCTTCAGGCAAACAATTGGAAGGTTGCACCTTTACCCAGTCATACCTGGAAGCGCTTCCTTTTCCTGATAAATGCTTTGACGTAGTAGTGTCCACTCATACCCTGGAACATGTAAAGAACCTGCAGCAGGCGGTAGATGAACTGAAAAGAATTACCGGAAAGTACCTGTTCGTCCTGGTTCCCTCACAGGAATATGTCACGTATTCACCTGATTATCATCTTCATTTTTTTCCAAGAGAAGAAGATCTCTTGAATGTATTCGCAATTAAGGGTGCTGAGTGTGTTCGGTATACAATCCCACCGGGAGAATGCGCGTATTCAGGAGACGTTTTGCTACTCGCATCAGAAATTTAATCCTCGCATCTAAAGATTGGGACAATTAACTTAATCTCTTCAAAGTAGGTTGTGCAAGAACCACTGTGCCATTGCAAATTATGCAGATGGATTCAGTGGGTAACAGATGTATCCGGATAATCGTATGCATGCAAAATCTGCAATTCCTTCCGAACTTCACTGGAATAAATGGAATCCATCCACTTTCCAGCTCGCGATTGCCCAGGACAAACCTGTTTTTTTATATCTCTGTATGAGCTGGGGGCACCAGACTCACAGATTTGAAATTGATGTGCTGAATAATCAAAAAGTTATTGACATTCTGAATGAGAAGTACATTGCTATCAAAGTGGACTGTAAAGACAATCCTGAAATCTTCGACCGTTATAATCAGGGTGGATGGCCCTCAATTTGCATGTTAACCCCAACAGGCGAACTTTTGCATGGTCGTGCAAATCCGCCATCGGCTTATACCTACTCTGCTTTACAACAGGTGGCCGAATATTTCAAAAAAAATCGTAAAGAGATTGAAGAACAGATCAAAAAGGTAGGACTTCCTGATCCTATCCTAGTTGAGCGCTGTGATCTTCCTGAAAAAGTGGATTATTCACCTCTGGAAGAAATTGAAAAAGCTGTGCAATCGCTCTACGATTTCAAATACAAGGGATTTGGGCGGGCGCCCAAATATCCTTATCCGGATATCCTGAATTTCATGATATTGGCTGGATTGGATGTCCATCTGGTCTTTGAGACATTGGATGCAATTCTGGAAAGCTCACTGCAGGATTTTCTCGGTGGTGGTTTTTTCCGTTTTTGTGAAGATGAAGCCTGGCGCATCCCCCATTTCGAGAAAATGCTCTCGGACAATGCGAGTATTCTAAGCCTGCTTCTTGATGCATACAAGAATTCGAAAGAGCCCCGGTACTTTCAGGCAGCAGAGAATATCTTGCGGTATCTTGAAACGAATCTCGGTGATTCTGCCACATCCATGTTCTATACCGCCCAGGATTCGGATGGCAAACGTGGAGAACGTGCAGGATTTTATGGCTGGAATGAGCAGGAGGTACAGGACGTACTGGATTCCGACCTCGCCGAGGTGTTTTTCCCGTTGTATGGGCTTTCGAAGCACTCTGTGATCCTTGATCCGGAAGGACGATCTGTTCTCGAGCGTCGCATACCATACGAACAACTGGCATTGCGATTGGGAACAGACGTTGATGATGTGTATTCAAGAGATCATGCAGCGATTTCCGAATTGTATCGAGCTCGATCGAACCGTGTAGAGCCGGAAGTTGATATGCGGTTATTCACGTCTGAGCAGGGGAAGGTGTTAAGTCCCCTCGCGGAGGCGTCCATTCTGATGAACCGTCCGCTCTACCTGCAAAGAGCTTTTGAAATTGCTGATAATGTCTGGAAAATCGGTCACTATGAGACCGGTGGGATTGTCCACGAGATCGAAGGGGAGAATTCCAATATTTATCTCGCGGATCAAGTCGATTTCGCGATTGGCTTGATACATCTGTACCGGGTTGCGGGAAGAGCTTCAGACCTGATCCGCGCAGAACAGTTGATCACGGAAACATTCGATTTGTTGAGTGATGAGAACAGCTCCGGGTGCCTGGATTTCATTTCTGTTCATGAAAAACTGGCTGCCCAGAGAATAGATTTTATGCCGTTTGAGGCGAATAGTCGGCTTCTTTATATCTGTGTTCAATTATTCCTGTATACCGAGGAAAAGGTATGGGATAAAAGAGCCAGAATGCTTGCTGAAGCACTGAAGAACAGGGTTTCATATTATGGTCTTGCAAGCGCATGGTATGGCCGGGCGTTAATACTGCTGCGCGACCAGGTCCGTATTGACCTTGTTACGGGAAACGGTGTCGGTGAGTTACGCAAAAAGTTGCTGTTTGAGCTTCCGGGCGATATTCCGGTCCGGTCCATTGACCCGAACCAGAAGACGCTCTGGACAGCAAAACAGGAGTACTCTTGTGATGGGGGGCAAGCGTGCGCCTGTATAACCATACATCATCGACAATATCCGTCGATGAATGATCCTGATGAGATCGTCGGGACCGTTAAAAAGGAAACAAAAGCAATTCATAATTGATTTATGTTACGGTTTTGAGCACTTAGGAGGTAACAAGGATGAGAGCTCGCTTGGGATTCTGGATCCTGCTCGCTGTTGTGTCGCTCGTGTCAATTTCAACCACAGTTGCACAAGACTATCGTATATGGGATCCCGTGGAAGGAATTACCATCCGCCAGGGACTTCATATCGAATGGTACAGGAGCATGGATAGCGATGCTGATGGAAACCTGTGTATTGTCTGGTCAGACACCAGGACAGGTGATCGTGATGTCTATGCGATGTTAATTGATCCGGAAGGGAATCAACTCTGGAATGAGCCGCTCCAGGTTACGGATCATGTAGGACGGCAGGAAGATCCGCATGTATTCCCGGCTGATGATGGAAACTGGATCATCACCTGGATTGACTATCGAAATGATGTCAATATTGAAGATAAAGGCGATGTATACATTCAGAAGATAAATCCTGATGGTGAAGAACTGTGGACGGAGAACGGTGTTGAAGTCTGTGTGAACACGGAAAAGCAGATTTCCGTGCAGTCGTTTTCCGATGGTGACGGCGGCGCTGTATCCATCTGGGTTGATGGACGTTCCGGTTCTGCGGATATTTATGCCCAGAGAACGAACAGCGACGGCGTAGTCCAGTGGACCACAGACGGTTTGCCGGTAGCCTCGGGACTTGGAGATCAGGGGAACCTTGGCGGTGGCGGTTTTACTTCCGATACCGATGGCGCCGGTGGCATTATTGCAGGTTGGGTTGACAATCGTGATGCGACAAACCAGAACCTGTACGTCCAGCGTATTGATGTAAATGGTGACCTTGTTTGGTCTGAAGAACAGGGTGGACGGCTGCTCTGCGGTTATGATGAAGAACAGACCGGTTTGAAGATGTCCCCCGATGGAAACGGCGGAGCGTTTTTCGTCTGGCAGGATAAACGAAATGATGTCGCGTTCGGTGACGTTTACGGTCAGCGTGTTGACGCCGACGGTAATGACTTCTGGACTGAAAACGGTGAAGTCATTTGTGACGCTACCAATGCTCAGTCAAGTTTGCGTATTGTGAATACAGAAGCAGGTGCAGCAATTGTAGTCTGGGAAGATACAAGAGTTGACGGTATCAGCATTGATCTGTACATGCAGCGAATTTCCGGTGAATCTTCAATGGCGTTGAGCTGGGGATCAGGAACAGAAGGAATCGCTCTGTGTGACGCGACTGACGACCAGACAAATCTGCGTGTTATTGCAGATCGTGAAGGTGGCGCTTCCATGACCTGGCTGGATGAACGCATCAATGAACAACCGAACTTTGACCTCTATGGTCAACGGGTTGACGCTGACGGTGTAAAACTCTGGGGAGATGCGAACGGAATCGTGATCAGCGATGCGCGCGGTGGCCAGCAGGATAATATCGTTCGTATGCTGGGCAACGGCAGGACCGTATCTGTCTGGGGTGACAAACGTAACGGTAGCCCTGGACTTTACTACCAGGTGATTGCTCCCAATGGTTCTGTGGAATTGATAGACAACGGCGTTGAAATCGAATACGGTATCGATTCGGACGCCCGTGCGCCACGCATCATGCAGTCCGGTGACTATGTTTATATTGGTTGGGCTGATACCCGTTTTATCGAAGCAACTCAAGCATATCTGCAAAAGGTTGATCCGGCTGACGGCAGCATTCTCTGGGGCAGGAACGGTGTGAACATTACCCCGGGATTCCCCTTTGGTGAAGACACACTCTTCGTCCGCTTTGATTCGGTCGCCTTTTCCCCGGATGGACAGGGCGGTATTTTATCTGCCTGGAGTGATAACCGTCAGGGAGTAATGACTCTTGTATATGCACAGCGTATGGATGCAGACGGGAACCCGATGTGGGGCGACCGTGGTGCAGAAGTAGCGCCGCACCTTTACCTGGACCAGATCCGTCCCAAGATTGTTCCGACTGGCGATGGTGGAATGGTTATTCTATTCCTCCAGATGGATGACAGCTTCTACCAGCAGGTTAAGGCGCAACGTCTCGATCCTGATGGAAATCAACTTTGGGGAAGCGAAGGAACCTTCATCACGGAAGGCAATAACGACCATGTTCTCGAGAATTTCATGCTTCTCGATGACAATACAATCTTTTTAACCTATGTAAAAACCCTTTCGGATGGCGCTACCGATCTGTATGCACAAATAATTGACCTGGATGGCGATCCGGTATGGGATGAACCGGTTGTGCTTTGTGATGAATCGGGATTTCAGTTCCATTCCGTAACTTCTCAGGTTAATGGCGGTATTGTCGTCGCCTGGGAAGATACACGTCGTGTACAACCGATTACAGACCTTTATGGTCAGTTCGTCAATCTTGACGGTTCGCTTGATTGGACAGCGAACGGTGAAATGCTGATCGAGCAGGATCATGCGCAAAACCGTGTCCGGATGGGAACCAGTTCAGATACTGCCAATAATTTCTGGCTTGTCTGGGAAGACCAGCGTCGCGGAGATCAGACAGACATTTATGCGCAATTGTTTGATCTGGATGGAACGCCCCTCCTTACCGACGGCGGTGTTGAGGTTTCCGTCGCGCCTGCGGATCAGGAAAATCCAAGGATCACAGTCAACTCGGGCAACGACATCTATGTCGCATGGCAGGATGTTGAAGGCGAATCTTTCCAGGATCTTCGCTATAAGCATTTGCTTGCGGATGGAAGCAATCCTGACAATATCTATCCTGCGGAAGGTTTTTACCTCTGTTCTGCGTTCCATCGCCAGGAAAATATTGCGATGATCCATTATACTGATCCAGGTCAAGATCATCAGGAAGGATTTATTGCCGCATGGGAAGACTTGAGATCCACAGGAAAAGACTTCCTGTATAACCTGTTTACCCAGCGTGTTCAGGATAACACTTCCGATGTAAATGATAATAGAGGTGGCGTGACGCCGGATAGCTGGGCTTTGGACGGCGCTTATCCGAATCCGTTCAACCCGTCAACCACACTTAATTTTACCGTTGGCGAACCCGCCCAGGTACGATTGATTGTATTCGACGTTCTTGGCCGTCATGTAAACGAATTGGTGAATACGCGCCTGAGCGCCGGACAACATTCTGTTGTCTGGGATGGTCGCGATGCAAATGGACACCTTGTTGCTTCCGGAACCTATTTCTTCAAGTTGGAAGCGGACGGAGTCCAGTTTGCAAGGAGCATGATCCTCTTGAAATAACTTGGGTTTCACGCTTTCCAGATAGAACAGAAACAGCGGTGCAAGAGCGCATCGCTGTTTCTTTTTGGAGTCAGAATTGCATCAATTGAGTTTTATAGGAATTAGTAACCGGCTGTAATCAAGATTGATCACGTTTTACAAGATGTTTTGTTACAATGAGTTAGGCTACGGGAGGATGTGAAAATGAAGACTTTGTCATTGTGCAAAAACAGCATTCTGTTCGTTTTACTATGCATATCACCGTTGTTTGCCCAGGAGTTTCGTGCATGGGAACCGATGGATGGTATTCCTCTCCGCCAGGGGCACCACATCGAATTCTACCGAAGTGTTGCAAGGGATGACCTTGGAAATGCCATGGTAGTCTGGACAGACGCTCACACAGGGGATCGCAACCTGTATGCGATGTTGATCAATCCCGATGGCAGCGAAGGCTGGGATGAACCTTTAGTCGTCAATGAAGAACCGGGACGCCAGGAAGATCCGAGTATAATAGCTTCAACGGATGGCAACTGGATAATTTCATGGCTTGATTTCCGTGATGATCATCAATATCTCGATAAAGCGGATGTGTATATCCAGAAAATCACAAACGATGCTGATATTCTCTGGGATCTTGCCGGCGTGGAATTGTGTACCAATCCCGACCATCAATTATTCGTGATGACACACTCTGATTACAACGGAGGTGCAATAACCATATGGACAGACTACCGTAATGGCTCATGGGATCTCTATGCTCAACGAGTGAACTCTGAAGGTGCTGTTCAGTGGGAACAGGATGGTATTCCCCTGGCTTCTGGTATTGGTGACCAGGGTATGGCGAATCCATGGTGTTATACATCGATTTCCGACGGTACCGGTGGAATTGTTGCTGCCTGGCGAGATAACCGTGAACCCCAGTTTCGCAGGATCTATTGCCAGAAAATGGACGTTGATGGAAGTCTGGTCTGGACCGATGAAGTAGGCGGATTACCTCTAAATGACCATAGTAGTCATCAGGATGATGTTCAACTTACGTCTGATGGTTCCGGTGGCGTTTTCATCGTGTGGAAAGATCGAATTGAAGATGAAGTCTATGGTGATCTTTATATCCAGCATATTAATGCTGACGGTGACTTTCTCTGGGAAGAAAACGGCTCAATACTCTGTGCACAACAGAATGAGCAACGTCATCCAAGGTTTCTTGAGATCGAACCGGGAAGTGCGCTAGTTGCCTGGGAAGATTATCGGGACAATGAGGGGAATTCAGATCTCTACATTCAAAAGATTTACGGCGAATCTTCACTCGAATGGGAATGGGGTGAAACTGTTGATGGAAATGTGCTTTGTACCGCAGATAACGACCAGTTTTATGTAAGGTTGTGTTCAGATGGAGAAGGTGGTGTTATTGCTACATGGGAAGACCAAAGACATTCGACCAATTTCAGCGATGTTTACTGCCAACGAATTACCTCCGATGGAAACAGGGTATGGGGTGATCCAAACGGGATTCCAGCTTCGGTCGAATACTTGTGGCAGGAAATGTGTATTCCAGTGCTATTGGGGAATGGCCATTTCGGAGTATTCTGGAATGATTATCGTACCGGTAGCCCGGGGTTGTATTACCAGGTAATGGATTCAGACGGTGATATACAACATGTGGAAAATGGATTAATCATTGAATATGGCATCAGTTTCGATGTAACTGCACCAAGGCTGATTCCTTCTGCGGACAATCTTTTTGTCGGCTGGTTGGATACCAGGTGTATAGTTGCACAGCTTGGATTCCTGCAGAAAATTCAATCGGGTGATGGTCTGGTGTTCTTCGAAGAGGATGGAATCAACATCACTCCTGAATTTATATTCGGCAGCGCGGATACAGTGCAGGTATACATGGAAAACATTGAATATCTGCCCGATGGTGCAGGTGGGATTCTTGCCGTTTGGGAAGACAATCGTGAATGTTTTATAACGGATATTTATGCGCAACGGATCGATGAAGATGGAGATCCCCTTTGGGGGGACAGAGGTGTCATCATTACGCCATCTGACCAGGTGCATGAGAGGCATCGTCCTGTGGCGTATCCAACCGGTGATGGTGGGATGATTATCGTCTACAGCCAGTATAATGACAACTGGTATGCCAATTTGTACGCCCAGTGTCTGGATGCTTCCGGAAATCATCTCTGGGGTGATGATGGCATTGGCATAACGGATGGGTTGCATGATTTTCATTGTGACCAACTTGTACCGTTCGATGATGGAACATTCCTGATAGTCTACACCAGAATAATTGGCGGAGGGAATGAACGTGATCTGTTCTGCCAACGGTTGGATTCGGACGGCAACCTGCTCTGGGAATCCCCTGTACCCGTTTGTGAAGAACTGGGTGCACAGAAGGACGCAGTGTGTGTGAAGGTGGAAGGAGGGGTGATTATTGTATGGCAGGACCATCGACCTCTTTATCCCGACACAGATATTTATGCACAATGTATTCATCCGGATGGATCTCTTCGCTGGGAAGACTACGAGAATGGAAGACTCCTGGTCGACGACGATGTTATGCAGGAATCTGTTCAGGTGGATGCCGCTCCCGGGTATTCATCGCAGGATTTCTGGATTACATGGGAAACCATGTGCGAGGATGGAAGCAGCGACATTTTTGCACAACGATTTTTCGCTGACGATGGAGCTCCGGCAAATGAACAGGGACCGATTACAGTGTCTGCGGAACAGCAGGCGGAAGAAAACCCACAGCTTGTGGTGACCCGACAGAATAGTGTTTTTATTGTATGGGAAACAACTATGAATGGATTCCGGAGTGATCTCAGGTTCAAACATATTCTTGAAAACGGTGAATCATCCGGGGAATGGTATCCGGCAGCAGGATTGCCACTTACCCAGGCTTTTCACCACCAGGTAAATGCCAACCTGATCCTTGATCCCGATCCGAATAACGTTGGTTTTATCGCTGTATGGGAAGACCTGAGATGTACCGGGAAAGATTTTCTCAGGGATGCATACGCTCAACACGTAATCGAATCCGAAACCGGTGTACATAGTGAACCATTCCACCCGAATACCATGACATTAAACGCGGCGTACCCCAACCCGTTTAATCCTTCGACGAACATCGGATTTGAGTTGCAGGCTACCGCTGACGTGCAACTTGTGATCTATGATCTGCTGGGGCGAGAAGTAGTACAGCTTGTGGATCAGCGGATGAATTCCGGGCAACACTCGGTTGTGTGGGATGGTTGCGATTCCAACAGAAACCTTGTCGCTTCAGGAACCTACTTTTATCGTCTTGAAGCGGATGGAATTCAACTTTTTAGGAGTATGATCCTGTTGAAATGACACCACTTCTTCTGGTTGATAGCTCCCGAAAAAGAATATAATTCAAAGGGCTTTCCATGGAATCTGGAAAGCCCTTTTCCGATCAAACTTCTATATCTGCGAGTAACGAAATCTTTTGATTGACCTTGATGCTGTTTTACAATGACGACGTCACTGCTATTCGTTTCCAGTTACGCGATTAAAAATCACCGAAGTCATCAAGAACCTGATCGGGTGGAACTTCTTTGCCCATGATGCCGCTTGCCGGATTAAGCGAACGCTTCCTGGATCCAATCGCGTGTGACGCATCAAACGTGGTCATGGAATCTTTCAACTGGAACATGGCGATCAGTTGCATGAGCTGATTTGCCTGCCCTGACAGCTCTTCGGCTGCTGCCGCGCTTTCCTCGGCGTTGGATGTGTTGGATTGGGTAACACCGTCTATTTGTCCAAGCGCATCGCTGATCTGATCAATTGCAAGCGCCTGTTCGTTGGATGCAGAGGCAATTTCGGATACGAGATCGCTTGCGCGTGTAATTCCTTCAATGATATTTGTAAGAGATTTTGCAGTTTCATCAGCAATTGCTGAACCAACTTCAACTCGTTTGATTGAACTTTCGATAAGTTCTGAAGTTTCTTTGGCCGCCTTGGCGCTTCGTTGAGCAAGACTACGCACCTCTTCGGCAACCACGGCGAATCCTTTTCCGTGAACGCCTGCACGGGCTGCTTCCACAGCAGCGTTTAATGACAGCAGGTTTGTCTGGAATGCGATATCATCAATCACCTTGATGATCTTGCCGATCTCACTCGAAGAATCAATCATCGAATTCATCGCTTCAAGCATCTGGTCCATCTGGGAATTACCCTTGTTCGCAGCTTCCTGGGCTTCATCGGTCAGGATATTGGCTTGTCTTGCATTTTCTGCATTCGTACGGGTTTGCGATGAGATTTCTGTTATGGATGACGTTACTTCTTCTAAAGAGCTCGCCTGTTCAGTAGCACCCTGGGACAGTGACTGGCTGGCGTCCGATACCTGGATTGCGCCACTGTTCACTTGTGCAGAAGCTGTATTGGCCTGGATAATCAGGTTGTTTAATGAATCGATCGTTGTATTCAACGCGTTTTTCATGATCGCATGATCACCGCTGTAATCACCACGCATTTCAACATTCAAGTTACCTTTCGACATCTCTTTCAATACGTCAACAGCTTCATTTACCGGCTTCATGATGTTTTCAACCGTATTGTTGAAACCGCCAATGATCTTCTTGAAGTCACCGTCAAATTTTGATATATCGCCGCGCCGTGATAATTGGCCATGTTCGGCGGCTTTTGCCATCTCAACACCTTCATCGATCACCGCAAGGAGATTCTGGCGAAGTTTATTAAAAGCATTCGTAAGCACAATTTTTTTACCGGCCAGGTTTTTCGCAACAAACTCGAAATTACCATCCGCATAACTCGAGGCGCCACCAATTACTTCAAGCATGTCTGAAACAAAATCGGTCATCAGTGTGGAAACATTCTGCAGCATTTCCCGGTAGCTTCCTTCTACCAGCGACAGGTCCGGTCTGGCTTCAATATCACCTTCATTGGTGAATATTTTGGAAACGCGAACCGTTTCATCGATCACCGTATTGATGTTATCACGCATTTCAAGCATGGATTTGCTTAATACATCATTCCCTGAGGCGACCTCAAGGGTGACATCCATATTGCCATGCGCGATTTCATTGGCAACATCTGACCGGGTTTTCAGATACTCTATCAGATTAATGAACGCTTTACCAATATCCCCGAGCTCATCATTCCGAGCATTGATTTTGCCGATTTCATTAAAATCCATTCCATCAAGTACAATATCACCGACGGCAAAACGTTGTGCTCCCTCAGCAATCAATTTGATATGTTTTCGTAACAGACTGTTCAGATAAAACATGAATGCAGCAAATGAAATAGAACCAGCAATAATCAGCAGGATGCTTGCTATCGAACCTATACCCACCTTGGCTATCGTGTAGGCAGCCATAACGAGGATGATGTTACAAGGAGCGTTTCCGATCCCGATTTTTGTAAGGATCGAGTTTTTAAACTGCGCGTAAAGACCTATTACAAAAAGCAAACTGATGCCTGTAACAACCAGAAACATTGCTAAATAATCCATGGTCCTCTCTCCACAGTAGGAAGCTATGCATTTTGAAACAACCGGAAAAGGTTCAACCGCTTCAAAGGTATCGCACTATAGTACAAATGAATTAAATATTATTACAATATAATAATTTACCGGAAAATGAGCTGTTTGGAGTAAAAATTCATCAGGCGATACTAATAATATAATAATTTTGTATCTGAACTTACATCAGGGAATGGCATTGGATTGTTGTTACAGGTAGAGAAAAGATTTAAATGCTATTACAGTAAGAAAGATGGAAAATAAATCGCCGGTCCCGCATGGAACCGGCGATTTTCATGTATGAAAAACTGACGGATGCTTAGCGCATCAGCATCATCTTTCTCATGTCGGTGAAGTTGTTCGCGGTGAGGCGGTAGAAATAGATACCGCTTGCCATGCCGCTGGCGTCAAAGGTCGCCACATGGATACCGGCGTTCAGGTCTTCACTTACGAGGCGAGCGACTTCCTGGCCCATGACATTGTATACAGTCAAGGTAGCCATACCCGGCTCCTTCAGTCCGAAACGGATTTCCGTGGTCGGGTTGAAGGGGTTCGGATAGTTCTGCTCGACAAAGTATTCGTTCGGAACTTCGTTGCTCTCTTCGCGGACATCGCCAATAACATTTGCAAAGAGGCGGACGAGGAACGGATTGGCGGAAGCATTGATGTCATTGTGATAAATCAATGCACCACCCTGGAAACTGCCTTCATCTTCATCATAGAAAGCGAAGGTGAGATCAGCTTGACCTTCCGGTTCAATAACGAGCGGAAGTGTGGTTTCGAGTGTGATCTGGGACTGACCGATACGAACTGAGTCAATCACTGCATCACCGTCGCCGCTGTTGGTGACTGTTACAGACTGGTACGCGACAGTTTCGACAACGACATCACCAAAGTCGAGTTCAGATGTTGAGAACTCGATGTCAGGAGCAACACCCTGGCCCATGTGGGCACGCATTCCCCAGTTACCGGAGGAATCGAAGTACCATGTGCCACCACCGTCGCCAACCTGGTAGGCTGCGTCGGGCATGGGATCATTGGCTGCGCTGATCGGGAGGTTTTCATCAATCGGGAAGGCTGCGTCATCTTCTGAGAAGACATACATCAGAACAAAATCACCATCCTGAAGGTTGAATCCATCGGGATTCTCCGCATCGTTGATCGCGAATTCATTCCAATCGGCGCCTACACTGCCATTTTCGTTCGTCCACAATTGTTCAATGGTCGTTCCCACCATAGACCATGCTTGCAGGTTCACATCCGCATTGGCACTGCCAAAGTACCACATTCCGGAATCGATAAACGCAGGATAGGTGATTGGTTTGAATGCAACTGCCCAGCCGCTGCCTTCATTGAAGTTGGAGCCGGTTTCAAATGTGCCGTCATCATACACATACCACGCCATGCCTTCAACAATGCTCTGCAAGAGCAGCGCGGTATCATTGGATTCATCCGGATCGCCTTCAGCATCGATTACTGCAGATGCCAGGTATCTTCCTGTGAAGAGTGGCTGCCATGAATTTTCCGTGCTCAGTTCAACACTGTCACCTGCTGCAATTGCAGGGATGTCAACTGTTTCAGTGAACATGGAATTACCATCTTCATCTACGACTTCAAATTCAACAGTACCGGCAGGTGATTCGGTATTACCCAAGTTGTTGATACGAACGATGTATCCAGCTTCATCTTCAGTGGTGAAGAAGAATTTTTCGATATCGTTGTAGAGGAACTTGGCGTAGAGATCGAAGAAGGATTCAACACTGCCTTCCGCAGTAATGAAAAGGTCACCACTCAATGAGCTGTAGTTACCTTCGATTCCACTTGTTGACATCTTGCTTCTTTCACCGGGGGAAGCTGCTGCGTCAAAAATGTTCCACCAGCCATAGCCCGGGGGAAGAGGATTGGGGTATGGACCACCAGGTGCGGGGCCATAAATAATCCAGAAGTCTTCACCGGCTGCAATGTCAAGATAGTCTTCTTCATCAATGACAATTTCAACCCAGTTCGGCCATGCTGGCAATACTGCGTTGTGCAATGGTCCGAGCAATGCCTGATCCGGTTGTCCATTGTCATTGGTGTACACGTAGACTTCACATGGATCTTCAGTATTCGGCGCCTGGTTCAAAGCCAGGAAACGGATTCCCTGCAATTGAAAATTATTCGGCGCTGTGAAACGGGTACCTGACCAGTAATTCGAGCTGGGCATCAGGCTTGAATACTGGCTGGGTGTATAGTAATACAATGAATCCGGCCAGACTGTGTCCAGCTCACCTGACGGTGCCACTGAACCATCTGGCAACAGTACTACTTGAGACGTTAGCGTTGTTGCCGAAGCACTCATGGAAAACAACAAAGCCAACGAGAGAACCAACAATACGCGCACTCCTGTCCTCATCAGTTGTCTCCTCATCTTCTTGCGACTTCTGTTCATACCCAATGAAGCCGATGTTGTTGTGTAACAGCGAATGAATTTATGTGTTTCTTTTCGTTTCTAAAAAAAATATACGTAAAAAATTGATTATTAACATTATAGTGAAAACAGCATGAAAAATTTAAGATCCAACTAACCTATATAACGCAAATGAAAAACAGATCATTCTACTAAAGTATTACAATTTGGCTTTCGAGTCAAGAATTCCTCACTTGAACCATTGCCGATAATGTGATTTTACAAACAAACCCTTTTATTCTCTCGAAGCAATGGCAATAGCAACAAAACGTTTCACAAACTGTTTCTTCATATGCAACGATGGAGGAACAGAGTCATTATTAGCTCTGTTCTATTCATCCCAATTACGCCAGATCATGGGTGTTTCACACCACCCCACGAGAAAAGCTGAGATGATCCAATATCCGTGATGACCATTCTCATCGCGCGGACGCATATTTTCCACATTTACTGTTATCGTGTGAACACCTGGAGTCAGGTGGTCTGCCAGTTCGATCTCCAATGGAATCACTTCCGCGCCCGGACACCATCCGCTCCGACTGTAATCTGACGACCAGTAGCCATCGGACCAACGAGCGCAATATGGATTTCTGTCCCTGTACTGTTCGCAATCATCCCGCCATGGATGATAACGTTCTACAACTACTCCGTCCACTGAGATGACATTTGCCTTGGAAATGAATTCATCTTCGTCGATTCCGTCCGTGCAATGGCCGGTTGAGTAATAATACATCGTGACGGTTTGAATGCTGTCAGGTATGGTTACAGTAACAGTAACTCCATCAGCATGATCTGCATTTGTAAAGTTATTAATGTAAAGTAGAGGCTGCACCCAGTCGGTATCTATCCATTCTGAGGTTTCTTCAAACTCCAGTGAGAAATCTATTTTCCAGGCAGGTGAAACCCATGTATCCATAAATGCTGCAAACTCGCACTCGCCTGACAGTATCGGCGCCAGATGGGAAACATCAAGTTCATGAGTTGTACGACCGCCATACGATGTCATGAACCGGATAATTTCCAGATCCGGTTGACCCTCGCGGCGAAGCCGGATATTGCCTGCACGGTCCCATCGGTCATGAACGGATCGCTCATCTTTCGGAATAGGTTTTAATGTCAGGTGCGCAATAATTTTTACAGAATGCTCGAAGGAGGGAATGGCAAGTGATGTGACGATCATGCGACCATTGTCTTCGCTCGTGATCCCGTCACGATTGTATTCTGAAGGATTCTCCGGATTAAAGTGAACCATATCATCCTGGAATACAGGTATTGTCTCAGTACGATAGTTTTCCGGTGAAACTGTACTTTGAGCAAAGCTGGAAACACCCATAAGAAGTATCAAGGAAAAAATCAACGAGACTTTTTTCAGACGAATCATCCTATTTATCCTTTTTCATCAGCTTGTATGTTCGAATCTCAAATGGTTCCAAGGTAATCTCTTTGGAATCAACCAACGAATGCACATTATAAGATTTCCATTCCAGTAAGTCGGTTTCTTGAAGTTGCCATTCGCCGTCAGGGACGTGAATCTTCCCGGCCGAAACTTTTCCGTGTGTTTCCACGATCCTCAAAATAAGGAAGTCATCCTTTTCCGCCCTTTTTATAACTTCCAGCGATACTCCATCACCGGAAACCGTGACAGGGAATGCGGCGATTTCGGCTTTGCAGCCGGAGAGCATAAGTGGAGGACGATTCAGCACTGCCGCCTCGGGAATCACATCCGATTCTGTCAGATCACCACGATGTGGTAGCAAACAATACGTGAATTCATGAGAGCCACGATCTGCGTCCGGATCCGGATAGGTCGGCGACCGTAGCAGGTTCAGGTCCAATGTATTCTTGAAAACCTTGTGACCATACTTGCAATCGTTGAGCAACGCTACACCGTAATCAGGGGCGGACAGATCGACATAACGGTGGGCTGGAGCTTCAAACTTGGCGGCATCCCACGATGTATTGCGGTAATTACTCCGTTTCAGATATCCATACTGTATATCAAATGTAGCTTGATCAGTGCTTATGTTTACAGGGAAGGAAACGCGGAGCATCCGGTGAGATTCATGCCAATCGACTCTTGTCTCAAATCGCACCATCTTTGAATGGGCATCCAGAATCGCGGTTTGATCGATCTTTGAACATCCGATTTCCAGTCTGAAGGACAAGGTCTGCCGGATTGGTCCTTTTTTACGTACAGGATCGGAATGAGCGACTGCAGTTTCAAGCAGGTTGTTTTCATAAAAGATATCAACATCCCAGGCATCCCAGTCGTTGGGATAATCAGCGTACAGTGAGAGCAGGTTTCCATTTTCTCCGGTTATGTTGATCTCTCTTGAATACTCCTTGTCAAATATTTCTACCAATCGATCATCTCGTGTGAAAATGTACCGGATCAGATCATTTTCGAGAACCAGCTCATTGTCGATATTAACCTTTGCCGGTTGATGTTTTTTACTGCGATGAAGTGTTTTTATTTCAAATGGTTTCAAATTCACCAACGCAACCGGATTATCGTCCACCTGGCTGAGGAGAACAGTAGATCCATCAAGGATTTCATAACCTTGAAATTCTTCCGGCAGCCTGATGCAAGAGCGAGTATTATAGCCGTTTGTATTGATGATGACCATAGAGTCAGTATCAGCGGTAAAAAGTGATCCAGCCGCGTCGGCTATAAGCCTGTCACAGACGTCATGAGCTTCGTTGTACTCATCTCTGTTGATCTTATACGTCCTGGTAATACTGGAACCCGGTAGAATGTCATGGAATTGATTCATTAACAGCTTTTTCCATAAGCGGTCAAGTGTTTCCCGTGGGTATTCGGAAGCGGGCAGGAGGGAAGTGAGCATTTCAATCGAACGAAAACGGTTTTCCAGTACCCTGTTCTGTTTCTTGGAATTGGCCTGTGTTGTCAGTGTTCCCCTGTGAAGTTCGAGGTATAATTCACCTGACCATGTGGGAAGTTCAGAAATCCGTTCTTCCAGACGGTGAAAGAAATCTGTGGCTTTTCCGAAAGAAACCCGTGGCGCTGATTCCATGTTCGAAAGACGTTGTCCCCACTCAATGTTTTCCGCTTTCGGACCGCCGCCGCCATCCCCGACACCGAACAAACTGAGAAATTCATCCAGGTAGGCTTTCTCACGGAAATTCTCCATTCCCGGCAGCAGGTATTCTGTGTTCAACTGGCTGTTGTAGTTGTTTTCCGGGGGGAAATGCGTCAATACTTCGCTTCCGTCAATACCTCTCCACAGAAAAGATGTGTGGGGAAAATCATTAACCTGGTTCCATGAGATTTTCTGGGTGAGCATGTACTTGATACCGGATTTCTGCAGGATCTGTGGTATGGCTGCTGAATACCCGAATACATCCGGAAGCCACAGGTTGTCCACATCAATACCGAACTCATCCATGAAGAAGTTTTTTCCATGCAGGATCTGGCGCACCATGGATTCACCGCTGATCAGGTTGCAGTCAGCTTCCACCCACATACCGCCTTGCACTTCCCAACGGTCATTTTTGATTGCATTCCGGATCTTTTTATACAATTCGGGGTAATGTTCTTTCACAAACTGATAGTGCTGTGGCTGAGATGCGCCAAAAATGTATTCGGGATATTTGTCTATCAGGTCGATTTGGCTCGAAAAGGTTCTTGCACACTTGCGGATTGTTTCCGGAACCGGCCACAACCATGCAGTATCGATATGTGCATGGCCGATAGCAGTAACTTTCAGATCAGATGGAGCGGCTGGTTTGTTAAGTTCAGTCGCGAGTACTTCTCGCGCTGAGTCCGCGTTTTTCCGGTTTTCGGCGAATGTGTCAATTGCTTTAGTAGCTGCATGCAGGAGTCGTGCCCGTCGTACGCTTTTTTCCGGCAGATGTAGCAAATATCCCCGAACAAGATGAAAGTCCAGCCAGAGATGCCAGACGGAATCATCGAATATTGCAAGCCGGATCCTGTTTACTGTGGCGTTATACCAACCGTATTTTTTCTGTGGATCATCGGGGGGATCCTGTTCGGTAAAAACGCCGAAGAGTCCATTGGCGGCAGCCTCAACATATAATTCCACCTGATCCTGTTCATTCAGACACTGTGATATATCGACAATATCTCGTGCAAAGTCCAACGCAAAAACAGAACCGTTCGTGATCCCTTGAACGATGTTTCCCTTCGCATCATGCACGAGTCCTTCACCGCTGAAATCAAGATTGGCGACGATGTGTTTTCCCCGCCATTCGTCAGGCACTTCCGCTGCCAGATGAAACCAGGCGCTTTCCCATTTTTCGCCCCAGGTATCACCTTCAGTGATGGGATAAAACTCTTTGCTGTCCCACTGCCCAAAGGGGAGAGAGGTTTTGCATTTCAGGCAGGTAGTATTGAAAGGGATAGTATCCTCAAGAACAAAAGAACCAAGACGGTCTGTAAACTTCTCAATACGCCTGCTATAAATCTTGTCAAACTTCTTTTCCACCGGCTACTCCTTCACATCGTCCTTCAGGACAAAACCGTCATCGCTGTCATCGCGGTTCATCATATTCAGTCGATTGAACATGAATTTCAGATCACGAACGCCGCCGATCAGGAACCATGTAACCGTAATAACCGCCAGACAGAGATGTATCACCAGGTGAATACGCCAGAATTTCATCCATGTTGCATCACTGACTTCATGATGCAGATTGTGAATCGTACCCACAATGAATACAATCACCCAGGAGAAGGTCCATATATAGTTGACGATATAGATGAATTTATCGCCAGTTGTAAATTCTTTTCCCATTCCCAGCATTTTCCAGCCGCGTCGAGGCTTTTCTGTGACAATTGTACTTTCACCGTGAACAGTCTTCTCGCCTTTGTGTAGCAACTTGCTCATATCGAACGCTTTTTTACCGCCAATCAGGGATACGAATATATAGAGTATAACGGACATCCCCATTCCGATTCCCCAGAACTCCTGGCCGTTGATGGGAAAATCAGGGTAGATCTCACGAAGGATAATACCGCCAACCGCAATGGTTGAACCTGTCAGAAGAGCGGTCCATGCGGCGGCAGTGGTACCGTATTTCCAGTAAAGTCCACCGATAACAACCGCACCGGAACCTCCAGCAAAAATAGCGCCTGTAATCGCGAAAAAGAGTAGAATCGCTTCATTCTGCTGATACAACAGGCTGAAGAAGAAGATAAAAATTGCCACAAACAGGATTGAAAGCCTGAGAAGGAGAAGGTGTTGTTTTTTTGTAAATGGTTTTTTCCGAAACGGCATGATAACATCCTGGATAAGAATACTTCCCCAGGAGTGCAGATAAGAGTCATGCGTACTGATAAACGCTGCCAGCATTACCGCTGCGAAAGCGCCTACCATTCCAACAGGTAATAATTGTTGCAGAACCAGAGGTACTTTCTGTTGACGTTGCACAATTTCATTTGGAATGCCCTGCAGTTGATCGGATATGCTCGCAGAGAACACACTGAAATCAGGGTGATTCAGGACTGTAAATGCCACAATCGGAACGAAAGCCAGCATCAGGGACTGTGGTAGAACCTTCCAGAGACTGAGTACTCCACCCATTTTGGCTTCGTGAGCACTTTTCGCTGAAGCATTGTACCCTTGAGTCCCCTGCCATGAAAGGGTTCTGTACATAAAACCGATTACGCCGATCAGGAAATACCAGAAATTAAAGTCCTCTATATGCGATGTTTTAAAAGGATTGATCAGCGATGCATTTTCCGGATCGGGAACCAGGTTTAAAGCGGCTTGGATCTGGCTCCAGTCGACTGTGAAGAAAAAATAGACTACAATAGCAATCATTACGATATCAACAAATGCGCCCTGGATAAAATCCGATACAATTACAGCGATCTGACCACCCATAAACACAAACCAGAGGGCTACGGACAATAAACCGATCATTATCATCGGAAATGTTGGGACCATAAGTCCGAAAAGCGGTAATTCCGGTGGAAGTCCGCAGAAATAGATGAAAAACCTGGCGCCGACTGCAGGAAATATCCCGAAATTGATCAGACCGGATATGAAGGAAATGATACCTGCGAAAATGCGGAAATTTCGACTGTAACGTACTTCGAAAAACTGTGCCAGGGTGAGGCATCGTGTTTGCCGAAACCGGTAGACAACCCAGCCGGATACCGTGACAACAAGGACCACAATTCCCATGGACATGCCCCACCATGTCATGGAGAATCCGGCAATCAGGTTCATCTCAAGATTAGCGACGATGGTTATCGCGCCCAGTCCGGCAATCCCGCTTGATACAGCAATCAGATAACGTCCGGCGGTGCGATTGGCGGCCAGGAAATCGGCTACGCTGCGCATCTGGCGTCTACTGGCCATGACTGATGCTACTAGCAGGATAAATACAGCAACTACAATTGCCCAGTCGATAAAAGTCAATGCCATGTATCCCTCTCACGAGCGTACTATAGTTGGTACGAGTGTCAAGATACACTCGAGGCTGGACAAAACAAAACATCATCTATGGTTCGTTTCCGTGATCTATTTTTGCATGAACAACACATCTCATGAGACCGCACTGAGAATTCTTCTTGGTTTTAAGTGCCTGTTTTGTATCTTAACAGTCCTGTCAACATTACGTTTTGGGAGGGAACCGTGGAGTTCACACTGGATTCAGCCTTGCTTCTGCTGGGAATCGGTTTGCTTGCCGGAACTGCGGCCGGTTTTATTGGAATCGGTGGCGGTGTTATCATGGTACCGGTACTGATGGAAGTTTTCGCTGCCTGGCATGTCGATAGCGAATCTTTGCACCAGGCTGCAAGAGGCACCTCTCTCGCTGTTGCAATTTTCTCCGTAAGTTCATCCGTATTCCGCCATCATAAACAGGGTAATATCCTCTGGAAGATTGTTCCGTGGATAGCACCGGCAAGTATTCTCGGTGGGATTATCGCCGCGGTAGGGGTGACCTATCTTCCGGGAAGATTATTACAGATCAGCCTTGCGATCATTCTCGGGCTGGCCGGTATCAAGATGCTGTTTGAACAACCATCCCTTCGAAAAGAAATGCGGAATTTACCGCTTCCTGTCTGGGCATTATTCGGATTAGGCACCGGACTGTTCGCCGGCTTTACCGGACTGGGAGGAGGGTTGTTCCTTATTCCTCTAATGGCATGGATAGCCTATGTTCCCACGAACAAGTTGGCGGGGACATCTTCCGGGGTGATCGTGTTCACATCGGCAGCTTCCGCAATCAGTTTTCTTTTAACACCGACTGCTGCCGGATTAACCTGGCCGTTTGTGGGACATGTACACATTTTGTGCGTACTGTGCCTTGCGGCGACTGGAATTCCAGGGGCGCAACTGGGTGCATGGTTGAATAAAAGATATGGATCGAAGATTTATAAAAAAATCTTTGGTGTGCTGATGCTGATAGTGGTAATTCGACTGTTCATGACAGTACATTAAAAGTTTCCAGAAGAGCTGAAAGTATTTTTTGGGTTTTTGCACTATTGATTGTATCTTGTAAGGATACGGGTTCACTGCTCATAATTGCATAAGTTTACTTATGCGGGTTCATACAGTAATTCTAAGGAGTGTAAAGGATGAGAGGGTTGCATCGCACAATAGCGGTGATTTTCGCAATTCTGATTGCGGGAGCCGCGTTGGCGGGGGCGCCGAATTATGCTGATGGCGTGCTGCTGATTCGCTTTCATGATGATGTTTATCCGACGACAAACGACAAGTCTGGTGTATCTGTCGGAGATTTAAACTACGATCGTCTGTTGACCAGGTATAATGCAACAGACATTCAGTGGTTTTTTGGCGAGATGAATTTCATTGATGAAGAATTCATGTTCGATGTTCGTAACGATTACATCATCCAGTTCCCTTCAGGAACGGATATGGAAATGGTTGCTCATGAATTTTCACAGATGAATGGGATTGAGTGGGCGCTTCCCGATTACTTGATCCCTCTCGATTATATACCGAACGATCCCAGTTTCGGTTCACAATGGTTCCATGAGAATATCGAATCTTCATTGGCGTGGGACATTGTAACTGGCAGTGAAGATGTGCTTGTCGCAGGGATCGATACTGGTGTTGACTGGAACCATCCGGATCTGGTGGACAATATCTGGGTCAACCCCGGTGAAGATATTGATGATAATCCGGCGCCTTATGATATCTTCGACGATATTCCCGGTACATCCAATGACTGGAACTACGAAGATGACGATGGTAACGGTTATGCCGATGACTTTATCGGGTATGACTGGGTGACCGGTGTAAATGGCGCACCCGGGGAAGATGATTCCCAGATTGATAACAACCCGATGGACTTCAACGGTCATGGAACCGGTGTGGCGGCTGCCATGGTCGAAACTGCTGACAATGGTACCGGCGGAGCTGGTGTTGCGTTCGGATGCAAAGTTATTTGCACCCGTGCCGGTTACCAGGCCCCGGATGGCGGTGGTTTCACCCAGACCTCTGCGGCTGTGCAGGCGATGACCTACCTGACGGATATTGCAATCCGTTATGACAAAACCGTCATCGTTAACATGTCATACGGTGGCTCAACACCGTATGGTCCTATGCAGACTGCGGTTGCGAATGCATGGAATAACAACCTGTTAATGTTTGCCGCTGCGGGTAATGATAACCACAACGCGGTACAATACCCGGCAAACTATCCGAATATTATTGCTGTCGCTGCTACCGATCAGTCCGATAATCGCGCCAGCTTCTCCAATTATGGCGACTGGGTGGATGTCGCTTCTCCAGGTGTCGGTTGTTTCACATCCTGGTTTGATAATGGGTATTCCTCGTGGGATGGCACCAGTGTTGCGTCTCCGATCGCTGCCGGTGTTGGCGCCCTTGTTGCCGCCCGTTTCCCGGAACAGACCAATACCTACTGGAGCAATGTTGTCATCAACTCTGTTGATATTATCGATCAAAGCCCAACTCGTCCCATTGGATCAGGTCGTGTAAATGCCTACCAGGCGGTTACACAGTACTACTGGCCGGAACTGACCATTGAATCATTGGAAATGACCGACCCGGACGGCAATTATCATCCCGATCCCGGCGAGACAATTGAGGTGCGTCTCACTATCTCCAATGAAGAAGGATGGCAGGATGCTATCCTGGTAAACCTTGCCCTGGAATTTGATAATCCAGCTATCGAAATGGTGAATGGCCAAGTGCTGCTTGGAAACATCGAAAGTGGTACAACTGCCGACAACAATGATTATCCGCTGTCATTCCACGTTCCGGATACAGGTGTTAACGGTGTATTTACCAATATGACGGTAAGACTTACCTGTGATCCCAACGAATATGAAATAGCCATTGATGAACAGTTACTCATTGGTACACCGGAAGTGATGTTTGTCGATGACGATGGCGGTGAAGGTCTTGATGAGTACATTCGCGCTGATCTCAACGCTCTGAACATGGTGTTCAACCATGTTGACATGGCGACCCGGCCCACCATGCCGGAAACAGATGAGATTTCCGGATATCCTGTTGTCATCTGGATGACCGGTAATGAAGAAGATCCGATTACTTCGCATGAACAGGAACTTCTTGAAGCAGCGATAGATGCCGGTGTGAATGTTTTTATCTTCGGTGAAGGTATTGATGAGCAGTTGGCTGGAACAGATTTCTACGCCAATTATCTGCATGCCGAATCTACCGGTTCCAACGGCGCCATTGCGCTTGATCCGATTGAAGGCGCCGGTGGTCCAGTTGTGGACGAGGGACGTCTGGTATTAACCGGTCCCGGCGGTGCAAGCAACAGCACAAACCCGGATGTTATCAACCCTGTGAATGGTGGTCAGGCTGCTTACAGCTACTACACCAGCGTAGATGATATCGGTGGTATTTATTATGAGAGCGAAGACCATGTCAAACTGGTTTACTTTGCCTTCGCTTTTGAAGCCACCAGTGGCGCGCAGGAAAGCACATCCCGCGAAATGTTCTTAGAAAGCTTGTTCGCATGGTTCGGTACCGATGTCGAAGAACAGCCGGGCGAAGAACTGATCCCGGAAGAATTCGCGATTGCGACAGCATATCCGAATCCGTTCAACCCGTCCACGACATTGCAGGTATCCATCCCGCAAAATTCGACTGTTTCGCTGAGGGTTTTCGATATTCTCGGTCGTGAAGTCGCCACATTGGCCCAGGGGTCTTACCAGGCGGGAATGCATTCCTTCCAGTGGAACGCCACCAGCCAGGCATCCGGCGTTTACTTTGCTGTCCTCGAGGCGAATGGCCACCGCAGCATGCAGAAACTGGTGTATATGCGGTAATGGCTTACGTACGTTGATAGACGAAGTTTGAAATTTAAAGGGCTGATCATTGTGATCAGCCCTTTCGTTTACACAGGTTTTCTATGACTCAATTTTAACTTTCAAAAACATTTACCTGAATTCTCACTGGATGAATTGTTTCATATGATGGAAGACTCCTCTTCTCATTGTTTTTTTTCTTTTGCAACGAAATAGAATATCTAAAAGTACCAATAGGATTTGTACATAAGGCAACAAAATTTGATCCTTCTTTTTGTACTGGTACATGGATCATTTTACCTTTATCAAGATGATAGATTTGAACCTTATACTCATCGTCATTAATTGATTCCGGAAGATTTACGACCGGAACAACAATAGTATAACTTGCTATACCATTGTCGTCCGCTTCGATCTTATATTCAATATATTCCATTATTTCTCCAGCTATGTATCACAGAACCAATCTATATCCTGATTAATCACACTCAACTCTAACTTTACCGATCATAAGTCTTTTGCTTGATGATACTTGATTGATTCCCTGAGAAGAATAGGGCTCAACTTGAACATTTCCAATACGAACCCTGTTTCTTTGATTATCAGTACTTGTATCTAATCCTGTATTTGTTATATCTGATCTGGTCAATGCTGCAATTGATTTCGAAGGAGTGTCTATATCAATTGGATTTCCAGAGCGATTAATACTCTTGGGAACACTTTGTGATCCATTCTTTCGTTCATCAATTGTCTCATTCAGTGATCCATTTGATATCTCATTGGAGGAATCAGTTCTTTTGTTATCTACTATATTTCTCTTAGGTTCCGCTTTAGCAGTATCAAAGTTTGAACCGTATCCCAGAGTCATATATCTGAGAATTTTCTGGGAGGTTGAAATCAAATCCAGGTGATTATAGATCACAGCGTGATAATTAGGCAATTCCCGCATCTCAGTTGGAAGTTGATCAAAAAAATCCTTAACGGGAAATAAGAAATTATCCACCAATACAGGGATAATGTTTTTTTCCTCTCGTATTGCCTCTACAATTTCACGCTTCAACCAATCATTTTTTTCCACGCAACGATCAAGGCTTTCTGGACTGAGAATGATGATGAAATTGGGTGTTTCTCGAATAATTTTTATCAGTTTTTCATCAAAACGACCTGTCTGAAGCTCTTCAACGTCAAGAAAAAGATCTTTATTACCTAATGTTTCGATTTTATCCTGTAGTGCACGTGCGACATGGCTGCCACCATCACGTCTATAACTGATAAAGGCATCATAAGATTCAACTTGCTTTTTGAAAGCTGTGCCGTCTCTAAGACAGAATCTTGCATCAATCGGGTTTTCATATCCACAGATTGGACATTTTTTCGTTTTTTTCCCGAAAATGTTTTTTAAAAGATTGCTCATAATAATATCACTCACAAGAAATTCAACTGGATGTAAAGTAATACTTCATTTATTCAAATTCATTACGGTCTTCGAATTGAGATGAATTGTGATTGAAAGATGCTCTCGGAAATGAGAGAGCTAACAGAACGTTCCCATAATCCCAAATTTTTAATAACAACGGTTAATGTATTAATAACGTAGTGAGCCACTGTGATTCTTTATTAGTCTGATTAGAAATCAAAAATCAAGAAACTTAAGGGACAATAGCAATGAATACGACTTTCATTTTTTCCCGTTTTTAGAACGTCTACCAAACAGTTTTTTCAGTCCGCGCAAATATCCAAAAAAGTCGGCAGGATTGGTGAACATTTCACTGATAAGGACTTTGATAATAAACAGCGGTTTTGCGGTGTTTAGCAGCTTCCAAAGTGTGCCTGATTCAAGAGGATACCTGAATGCAAAATGATCCCTGATCTTCACGAGTTCTGCTGAGGATAAGTATTTTGTTCGCACATTGGCATGGAACATGTCATATTTGGTGTAATCAAATTCATTTGTAACAAGACCACGTTCCAGCAGTTCTTCTCGAATGGGTGTGCTTGGATAGGGTGTCAGAATGCCAATGAAAAGCAACTCCGGTTTCAGTGTCATCAAGAGGTGAAAGTTTTTCTGGATGGTTTGTTCGCTGTCTTCTGGATTACCAATGATAATGCTGGCATATACCTTAACTCCCAGTTCTTTCAGTTTTGAAATAACTTCAAATGCATCATCAACAGTTAACTGATTGCTCTTGTTGAAGAAATCGAGCGCTTCATCCAGCGTATTCTCAATACCAAGCTGAATCCATTTGAAACCAGCCTCAACCATCAGCTCAGCCAATCCTGGCGTCTTTTTCAAGCCCTGAACGCTTGCTTGACAGATATACCTGATATGCTCCAATTTTGCATCTATGATGGCACGGCACAGCGCTTTAAAGCGATTGCCGGAGAGTGTGATGTTGTCATCAGCAAACAGAATGGTTTTAGCGCCATGTTTTACAGCATCCCTGATGTCATTGATAACACGTTCGATAGTATAGGTCCTGAAACTTCTGCCGTACATAACGCTGATACTGCAGAAATTGCAGGTTTGAGTACATCCGCGAGAGGTTTCAATTATTTCTGCAGGATACCCAAGTATATGAAAACCCTTTTGGTAAATGCGTGCATCTCTTTTGGGAGGTTTGAGCTTATCCAACTTCAGAAGCTTTCCAAGAGGATTGACCTTAACTTTTCCGTTTTCACGGTAACACAGGTTTGGTACATCTGTGAATGATACTTTCCCCTCCAGAGCCCACAGCAATTTATTAAATGCTATTTCACCTTCACTTCTGATGATATAATCAATGGAGTCCCAAGTAGTCTTATCTGCAGTCATCTCCTCGTAATTGACAGTTGGATGGTATCCGCCCACAACAACTGGAACCTCTGGAAGATACTCTTTAGACAGTCTGGCCAGCTTCAGAATCTCTGCATATTGAAATGTCATACTGCTAAAACCGACTATGTCTGGCTTGTAGGTTTGAATAGTCTTCAGGAATGCTTTCTGAGGATTTCTTCTCGATTGAACAAGATCAAGTATCTTTATGTCTGAAAAATCACTATCAAGGTTTGCTGCAATTGATGATAGACCAATATTAGGCAATCGGATCCCACGATCATACCCTTCAACAACAATTGAGCTGGCTACAAGGAGAATTCGTCTCATATTAATTCACTTCGTTGATGGAATCAATTTTATCGTTATTAAGATACGAGGTTTACCTGTGTAGTAAAATCACGGATGTAATGATTTGGGAGTGCAGCAATCAAATAGAGACAATTGTTTTATATTAACTTATACGTAATCATCTTTCTCCACAAAGTCGAGCGATGCATTCCCAGTTCACGCGATGCTTTGGTACGGTTCCCGTGATGCCGTTGCAACGCATCCCGTATCATTGTTTCTTCATCCTGCATGAGAGGATGGACAGTTGAATTCAGACTGATAAATCCGTGGATATGATGGGGGATATGCATTGTTTTGATTGTATCTCCATGACACATGACAAATGCATGCTGAATAGCATTTTCCAACTCTCGAACATTACCCGGGAACGGATATTTGCGAAGGAGCGCAAGTACTTCAGGATCGACATATTTAATCGGTTTCCGTATCTGCTTGCGGGTTTTTTCCATGAAATGATCAATCAGGATGGGAATGTCATCCGGACGATCCTTCAATGGTGGAATGGCGACATTGACAACATTAATACGAAAGTAAAGATCCTCACGAAACCTGCCTTCGCGGATCGCCCTTTGTATATCGGTGTTCGTCGCTGCAATAATTCTTGCATCAGTCCTCATGGTTCTGGTGGAGCCCAGGGGCTGGTATTCGCCATTGTTTAATACTCTGAGTA
Organism: bacterium; assembly: GCA_963674515.2. Taxonomy (GTDB): domain Bacteria; phylum Electryoneota; class Electryoneia; order Electryoneales; family Electryoneaceae. Next base: position 431,458 of record CAXXQY010000033.1, on the reverse strand, counting down.
GTTTGGCTTGCAGGGAGATGTCCATTTCACTGATCTCATCCATGAGCAGCGTACCTCCGTCCGCCAGGCAGAACATTCCCGGTTTACTACGTTTGGCATCGGTAAAAGCGCCTTTTTCATACCCGAACAATTCCGATTCAAGTAACGTCGCAGGCAGTGCTCCACAGTTGATCCGGATGTAGGGACCATACTTTCGTGGACTGAGATTATGGATCGCCTGGGAGATGAGTTCTTTACCCGAACCGCTGGGACCTTCTATCAACACATTACATTCTGCGGCTGCAACATCAGGCAACAGGTCGATCACCTGCAACATGTTTTCATTCACACTAATGATACCCTGCAACACATTCTTCTGATTCAACCGTTTATGGAGTTGCTCAATCTCGGTTACATCCTGGAAAAACTCAACAGCACCGATAATTTCATTATTTATGTCGCGAAGCAGGGTTGTGGAAACATTGATCGGTGTCTCACACCCTTCCTTGGTGATCATGGTTACACGTGCATTCTCGATATGCTCCTGGCTTTTCAGGGTGTCTTTCAGAGCACATTGTTTATGGCAGACTTCGGTACGAAAAATATCAAAGCAATGCTGACCGATAGCCTCATCCCGGGTAAAACCGGTTATCCCTTCTGCAGCACGGTTGAAGGATGTAATAATACAATCGCGGTTTACAGTGAAAACACCATCCTGAATATTTTCAAAAATGATCTTGCTCAGCTCTTCTTCCATGATCCACCTGGATAAAAAACGTAATAACAATAGTTACAGGAATATGCCCATAACAAATATACGATTTGTTTCAGAGATACCCAACGTGCGTTCACAATTGAACCGCGTAAACGGAAAAATGCAACATAAATGATCATTTATGTTGCATTTTCAGGAATCTTTTGAAATTGCCTAAACAAGCGACGTATGTTTCACATCACCGATCAATCGTGCTGAATCGACAAGCTCCAGTTGTTCAACAATAAGTTTCGCAGGGGGATTCATCAGCACTTCAGTGGGGCTGTCCGGGCCTACAAGAAGCAACGGAGCGATAAACTGTTGCGCAAACTCCTCAATTGGTTTTCCACCGAATGTTGCAGTTGCTTCTGTGTAAGGAATGACCATCAACTGAAATTCACGTTTGAGGAGACAATGATGCAGCTCTGTCCACTCATTGTCTTCGCATACACGAAAACCGGCTTTCAGGTGATCACCAAGACGTTCATCGTAATAAAACCGGAGATACCTTTCCTTGTCAACGATAATATCGTTGATTTCATCGCGAGATAAACCCTTGGGAGGTTGATCTTCAGGATTATACGGATCGGCAAGGAAATGAAAAATGTTCAATTGCAGGTTGCGTTTCCTTGCAATACTCAACGCAAGATCAAAAGCCCAATCACCCTGCTGAGAGTAATTCACGCATAATCCTATGGAATCTAATAATACACTGGTCATGCTCAACTCCTTTACATGTTAACTTCTGCGATGTCTTTTGCGACACGAGAATGATTTAGTGCTGAAGTATGTGAAGCCTCATCCAGGTACCGTTCCGAATACACGGCTCCGATCGGATTATTGGCTAACGCTTTGTCTTTTACGAATAATGTTGTAACGGGTACTTCACTCAACTGGTTGAATACACAATCAGCGCCGACTGATAATCCAATGATAACGTTAATGTCGGTTTTTGCTTTATTCAGATAGGCAGCCTGGCCGACAGGATTGCATGTTTGTGCAACCGCACCGTTTTCCGACGTTTCCTGGTTTATCCTGCAACAGACGGGAAACACAGTGAAGAATCGACTGAGAACACGTGTTAATGTTCTCGCCGGTTCAAGCAGGTCAACACAGAAAGCAATCCCGATTCTCTTGTATCCCATCTCAAGGCAGAAATAAACCAACTCGGAAAGACGGCACAATTGCCGGATTTCCTCAGCGCTGATATCATGGGAGACCTCAAGCATATCATGCTGTTCTGAGGTAGGATTTCCAGATCTTGCTGCTGACTGGTAGGTACACTTCTCTCCGACAAGACAACTCTTATCAATACAATTGATACAATCAGGGATCTCATCCCGAAAATGAGTCGGGGTTTTACTTTTTTGTGTAACAGTATGCTGTTTCATTAGCCTGTTGCGTGCGACTCTTTTCTCCGAAACATCAATCCCCGGCCGAATACTACCTGATGCAACACCTTTCAATACTTCCTGTATTTTTCCGGTGACATTCGGTATAATTGTTATATCACAAGATTCAATCGATTCTCTTGTATCACGGCTTATCCCACCACATACCAACGTGTTAATGTCATGGTCACAGAGTGATTCCATGAGGTCCAGGCTGTTGTGAATTGACTGTTGCACACGTTGCTGATAGGTGATCCGTCCCTGTTTGACGACGCCGAAGACCATTCCGTCTGCGACAGTACAACGCGGCGCAACACGATCTCCATATAATGGGACACAAAAACGCATGATCGATTCCTTGTTATCTGCTATCATGAATCGCAAGCGTTGTGCCGTTTCATTTCAAAAACGGTAAAAGCATGGAGAGATAGTGCTGCAAATCAGCCATTGAGCTGGTTCAATTATCTACTAAGAACAAAGAATTACAAAGGTTAAGGGACGTTATACAGGAGATGGACTCAGGAGCAGCAATACGACTCGCTTTTATCATCTGATCAATACAGAATCGTTTCAACAGAATTGTGTGTTGCGTATCTGTCGCAATGCGACAATATGTTGCAACGCATGCGACGGTGCGCGACGAGGAAATGATGATAACGTCTGTTTTCACTAGTGGTGACAATGGATGGAAAATGCCTCCTGCGAGCCCTCGTCGGAAATCATATTACAATGCAACTTCCTTTGTATCAATGGGAAAGCGGGGTATCTGAGTTCCTCAAAAATGGATGGTGAGATCGTTTAACAGCACCTGGCAGCAACTCGGTATGCCATTTGCGAAAAGATGGGTAAAGACAAAACCATCCAATTGGAGATACTCATGTCAGACGCAGTTGAAACCCATGAAGAAATGCAGGTGGATCCGGGAAGAAACGGAAGGGATTTGAGTAAACGGTTACCGTACCATGTGGAAAATCCCAGACCTACGAATACGGTCGAAAGATTCCTTGACGCCTTTGCAACGGTATTGGAGCATACCGATTACAAATCATTGCTCGATTCCTATTCCCGTACGACAAACAAGTGCAACCGTTGTTCGGTCACATGCCCGGTATATATGGTAACGGGTGACCCGCGCGATATTCCGTGCTACAAAACAACATTGCTGCTTCAGATCTATGAACGGTATTTCACCCTTGGTGGCTGGGTTAAATCCCATTTTTCGCAAAACAGTTTCGAACTTACCGATGAAATCATCGAAGAATTGGCGGAAGTGTTTTACCGTTGTACGGCCTGTCGCCGTTGTACGCTCGAATGCCCGATGGGAATGGATCATGGATTAATTACGCGATTGGGAAGGTATATCCTGAGTCTTATCGGGATTTCTTCCAAGGCACTGCAGGTGAGTGTGCGAGAGCAACTGGAAGGGGAAACGCACAATACATCCAAGATTCCGAAGCCTGCCCTTATAAGCAACCTTGAGTTCCTTGAAGAAGAGTTTGAAGATGCTTTCGGCCTGAAACTCAAAATACCGGTAGACAAGGAAAATCGTGATTTTGTTTTCTTCTGTGCGGTAAGCGATTACCTGATGGAACCGGATACACTGCTTGGCAATATGGCCGTGTTGCATGCTGCAGGCGATTGGGATCGCTGGACCATAGGTACTGAAAACTATGACGGCATTAACTACGGTCTTTTCTACAGCGACTGGCATCTTGAATCGATCATAAAACAATTGGTTGGGGAAGTAACCCGTCTGAAAGGTAAAAACCTGTTGATCGGTGAATGTGGTCACGCTTCACGTTCGGCGCATGATTTTGTTCCGGTATTCGGTGGGAAAGAGGCATATCCGGTGATCAGTTTTCTTGAATACACACTGGACTGTTTGAGGAAAGGCAAAATCACCCTGAATAAGGAAGTGATCACTGAGAAGGTGACCTATCACGACCCCTGCAATATCGCTCGAGGCGGCTGGATTATCGATCAACCACGGGAAATTTTAAAATCATTCGTAAAAGATTACGTGGAAATGACTCCTCACGGTCGCAACAATTTCTGCTGCGGTGGCGGAGGAGGATTGGTTTCCATTGATGAAATATATGATTTTCGCATGGAAATTGGTGGTAAAGTTAAAGCGGATCAGATACGTGCCACTGGCGCCGACATTTGCATAGCACCCTGCGCCAACTGTAAAAAACAGTTAAAAGAGCTGGTCGCTTACCATAAAATCGATTGCGAAGTAATGGGATTGCATGACCTGATCCTCAAGGCCATTGAAATACCCGGTGGTAAAAGCGCATTTGAACGTAAAGAAGAAGCTGCACTTTATGCGATGTAAGGAGATAGAGATTCATGCAGAATTGGATTGAATTTGCAAAGGGACCATTGTTTGCCCTCACCTTCCTCTTCATGGTTTTCGGGCTGGGCAGGCATCTTGTATTGCAGTTGGATACACTGTTTCGTAGAAAACGCTCACGACTGCGTCACATGCCCTGGGGAAAAATGGTAAAGGATTCAGTCGGTTGGGCATTGCCTGTAAAACATCTTGTAAAAGGGAAAGTGATTTTTTCGAATGCCTCATTCCTGTTTCACATTGGTGTTATTCTTGTACCATTGTTCCTCGCTGATCATATCGTTCTCTGGGAAGCATTTCTTGGGATAAACCTTCCTTCCATCGGACCGGTATTCGCAGACATTCTTACCATCATTACAATTGTCACCCTGCTTGTCCTGTTTATGAACCGTGCTTTTATGCGGAAAATGCGGGCGATCAGCAGGCCATCGGATTACTGGTTGTTGGTGTTTATCACGATACCGTTCATTTCCGGATTCCTGGCAGCACATCCATCCATGAACCCGTTAAGCTGGGAAGCGATGTTCCTGACCCACTTGTTGAGTGCGGAACTGTTATTCGTGCTGATTCCCTTCAGTAAGCTTTCCCATATCGTATTGATCTTTTTTGACAGGATCAGTGAAATGCACTGGCAACTCCGTCCTGGAGCGGGCAGCCGTGTTGCAGAAGCGTTGTACGGGAAGGAGGCGAAGGTCTGATGGCTGGAATGCTGATAGATGTTACCCGGTGTACCGGATGTGAAACGTGTGTCGCTGCCTGTGTACGTGAGAACCATCTTGATCCTGTGCTCGCTGATCGTGACAAGGCGACTGTTCCCGATGGTTTGTCTGAAAACCGTTTTACCACCGTTATACGACTTGATGAAAGTCATTTTGCGAAAAAAGCCTGTATGCATTGCGAAGAACCGGGGTGTGTTCGTGCCTGCCTTGTGGGAGGATTGACTATCGGGGCGAATGGGAACGTGGAATATGATCCCGATAAATGCATCGGCTGCCGTTACTGCATGCTCGCCTGTCCATTTCATATTCCCCGCTATGAATGGAGTGCTACTGTTCCCTTCATGAAAAAATGCGAGATGTGCGAAGACAGGTTGGCGCAAGGACAAATACCGGCATGCGCTGAAGCATGTCCGCATGATGCGATTCTTTATGGAGAACGAGAGTTCCTGATTGAACAGGCAAACCTCAGGTTCAGCGAGAATCCCGGGCGATACATTGATCACATCTGGGGTGAACATGAATTTCATGGAACAAATGTTCTTTACATCTCAGATGTTGATTTGATATCCCTGGGTTGGCCCGCTCTTAATACGGTCAGCCATTCCATCCCACACCATACTGAAACAATGTTAAAAGCTACTCCGTTCATCGGAGGTAGTGTGTTGGCGGGTGTTTCCGGATTAAGCTGGATCATCCGCAGACGTATGGAATTAATGAACGGTAATTCACATGATGACAAAGGGGGAATGGAACAATGATCAGAGATTCACGAAGGGATCCTACGAGACGGCTAAAAGACATTCTCTGGGTCCTTACCTTTGTCGGTATCATAGCAATGATCTTCCGTTTTGCCTATGGATTGGGGGCAACAACCGATCTCAGCGACGGCGTTCCCTGGGGACTCTGGAAGATATTGAACATGGTTGCTGGCGCCGCACTCGCCACGAGTGGATTCACAATCGGATTTCTCGGGCATGTCCTGCATATAAAGCAGTTCCAGAAATTGGTGAAACCCGCCATTGTTGTGGCATTTCTTGGATACGGTTCATCGCTTTTCGCACTGTTGTTTGATATCGGCTTGCCCTGGAGATTCTGGCATCCGTTCGTATATTGGAACATTCATTCCTTCCTGTTCGAAGTCTTCTGGTGTGTATCGTTCTATTTCCTGGTCACATTCCTGGAGCTAAGTCCTACGCTCCTGGAACGGCTTGGTCTTGGCAAGCTGCATGGATACATGCACAGAGCTGCGTCCGTGTTTGTTATCATCGGAATCACTTTATCCAGTCTCCATCATACCTCGCTTGGATCACTTTTCCTCGTTTCGCCGCAACGGCTTCATGCGTTGTGGTACAGCCCGCTGATTTCCGTGATGTTCATCGTATCCGCGATGGGCGGTGGGATGATGCTTCTGCTCGTGATCAAAGTGCTGTATTCGTGGTGGTATGAACCTGACAAGCTGTTTCATGTCACTTCATCTGGAGCAGTTGTTGAATGTAAGGCATGTGCAAATCCGGATGATAACGGTCATGGAAAGACCCTGGAAGCGCCCGATTTGCCGATGATACGGACATTGGCGACTGTCGCTGCCGGAATTCTCGGATTTTACCTGTTGATGAAAGTTGCCGATTTGATCCTTCGTCCGGAAGCGATGGCGACCCTTGTGGCGGGAAACTGGGAAAGCTGGTTGTTCGGCGTTGAAATGGTCATCGGTGTCATTGTACCGATCATTATGGTATGTATTCCATCCGTCCGACGTTCAACTGTTGCTCTGGCTTCGGCGGGAGCGATGGCAGCCTTCGGATTGATGCTGAACCGTGTAAATACTGGTATTTTCGGCTATTTCCGCGATGCCGGTGTGATTTATGTACCGACAGCTATTGAATGGGCGATTACGCTTGGCGTATTGTCTATGGCTGGGCTGGCATTTTTCTTCCTTGTGGAAAACTTCAGTGTTTTCAACGAAAACTGGCGTAAAAAGGGTAGTGAAAGCCTCAATATTACATCCGCATTTGATCACTTGACCTATGTGTGGCACTACCGGATGCTGACCGGCCTGGAGCGAGTCACCCTGATTGCAGTTATTGTGTTGCCGCTTAGCTGGATCTTCCTGAATCCATCCTATCACAATCCAGTGTTTAATGAAGTTCAGCCGCCGCTTGCGGTCGATGTGGAACGTGATACATTGCAACTTGACGGGAACCGTGCCGGTGTTTCAACCATGTTTGCGCATGCTGCACACCAGGAACGACTTGGTGGCAGTGAATCCTGTGGAGTTTGCCATCACCTGTCATTACCGGGTGACCAGGCGACTCCATGCGCAGAATGTCATCGGTACATGGAATCACCGGCGGATATTTTTGACCATGATGCTCACAAAGCCTACGTCGCCGATAGCAGGGGATTGGGTGGAATCCATCCTGAAAACATGTCCTGCGCTGAATGCCACCAGGAACATGAAGCTGAAACGGCATTATCCGCTTCGAACTGTTTCGAATGCCACCAGGAAGACATGAGTCCAACGGACGCTGTTGCGATCCAGGGGCACCTCGGTATGCAATACGCAGCCGGCTATCATACAGCCATGCATGGCGTCTGCATCCAGTGCCATGATAGTGACGAGCAGAAGTTGGCGTATGACAATCCAGAACTGGGTGAGTGCGCAACCTGCCATTATGCTGTACAACCGGCAGACCTTGCGGATGATGGTGTACTACTGACTCAGACGCAGGAATAGTATTTAGAAGATACTATCTGGTTTGAATATGTTATCAAACAGGGTTGCTCTTAAATGGGTGACCCTGTTTTTCTCAAGGAATAATTAAAGTTCTTTCGCGTACAAACCGCCATTTGATTCCAGCCAGTCGGCGATCTTCTCAGTTGCAAGCGCAATATTATTATCGGATACATCCACTTCGAGGGTTGTGAGAATGGATGTTTGAGCTTCCTCCCGGAATTCCGCCAGTTCATCAATGAATGCAGAGAGATCGCCATATTGGGAGGGTTTGCCGGAGACCTTCAAACGTTCTTCTCGCGCCTGCTGGAATGATTCCGGTGACCTGGTACAAAGAACAAGGTGGAAACCAAGGTTGAAAAGACGTTCCTCCAGCCAGCGAAAATCATACTCTTTCTGGCGGGAATGGCGCTGGTAGATTTTTGTTGAGATATGGAAACGGTCGATGATCCATGAATAATACCGTTGCAGCTCAATAAGACGAACCCATGTGCGGTATGTTTCCATCGCCTTCGCTTCCTCCTCAGCCGCAAAATTGATGAGTCCGCGTCCCCAGGGGAAGTTGGTAAAAGCACACCATTCTGCGGAAATCAGGGGAGAATGATACCGGTATTTCCTTGGTCCGACAATACGAGGATTTTCATTCAATGCGAAGGCGATCTCTGTCTTATAGGTAAGACGTGTCCCTTCGAGAATGAGTTTCGGGCAGAGTTTTTTCGACATGGTCTTGTGGGTTGTTTACGAAACCTGTTGTGAAAAGCCGCAGGAGGTTATTCCTTCACACCGCCCAGTGTAAGTCCGCTGACCAGCCAACGGTTTGCAATAATGAACAGGGCGGTAATCGGGATCGCGACGATCAAAGCGCCTGCCGCATAGAGTCCCCATTCCGTTGCCATGTTCTGCTGGAATGATTTCAAGCCGAGCGGAAGTGTGTACATCCTTGGATCCTGCAGCACTTGCGCAGCAACCAGGTACTCAGACCAGGACGACATGAAGCTGAACAGGGCAGTGATTGCCAGGGCTGGGGTGACCAATGGAAGTACTACCTTGTAAAACGCCTGGAAACTGTTACATCCGTCAATCCTGGCCGCTTCCTCGAGGCTGTAAGGCACGGTGTCGTAGTAACCTTTCATCGTCCAGACACAGAAGGGGAGCGCCGTGGCGGAATACACCACAATCAAACCGACATATGTATTGAGCAGTTGAAGCTTTGAGATGATGATGTACATCGGCAGCAGCAACATAGTTGCGGGGAACATTTGCGTGGTCAGAATGCTTAGCATGGCGAAGTTGCGACCCACGAACTTGAAACGGCTGATAATGTATCCGGCAGTGGAGGCAAGGCTTACACCGAGAATCGTGACCGCTATTGAAACAAGCGCGCTGTTCCACATCCACCGAAGGAATGGACGTTCTGTAAACAGTTCGATAAAGTTCGCCAATGTGGCGCCGGGCGGGATAATAGCCAGTGATGTAGAAAGGAGCTGATCGCCCGGGCGCAATGATATTGTCAACACCCTGATCACAGGATACAGAGATATCAGTATCCATATGGACAAAATCGCATAGATTAAAACTTTTACTGGCCATTTATCATTTTGCATGGTTCACCACATCTGCTGGAAGAAAACATTAGAAGTATAGACTTTTCTTCATCAGAACGCAAGATGGACTGGTCAGGATTGTAATATGATAAACACTGGAATACCCCGGAGCTAATGGTTCTGCTGAAGGTTTTCTGGCGGAACATTCCATGGATAAGCAAACAGTTTTGTGTTCGCTGCCGGATATCTCAATTTTTCTGCTTCGTATGGTGTTAACCAGCGGAAATCATCAACCTCAATACACCTGGGTTCGCCGGAAATATACTGTGAATGCAATCCTACCAGAGTCACATGTTTATCCGGATATTGATGTTCAACTGTCCCGAAATGATCAACCGCCTGGATTGTCACTCCTAATTCTTCCATGACTTCTCGTTCCAACGCTTGAGCTGCTGTTTCTCCCGGTTCAAGTTTTCCGCCGGGGAGTTCCCACAATCCGCCCTGGTGAATATTCTGAGGACGTTTGGATATGAGGATCAAACCATCGTGACGCCAGATGACACCTGCTACCACTGTAATTGTACGCATGAAGAATCCACGCCAGTTTTTGCCATGTCTGTTTGTTAAAGATAGAAGTATAAAGGTTGGAAACGATATTTCGAAGAGATTTTCCTGTGAAAATCGAAAATCACACAGTCAAGAAAAATGTTGCAATCTATAACGAGACCGGTCTCTCTTATTAATTTACAATATAGTAATGATTTATTAAAAAACTATATATAGTAAAATATATCCGGATGATATTGTCATATGCCCTTTTAATGGTAAAATATTATATTTCTCGTGTAATTTAGATACTGCTTGACATTACTGTTGCATGTTGCGTATCTTGCAACACGACCATACGGACATACGTTTTCTGCCATGGAGATCCTGACATGGAACAGGGCGACCAGAGTAACAAATTTTTCAGAGTTATTCTCAGTTCAATTGCGGATGGTGTGTTTAGTGTTGATGAACAACGTTTGATTACCAGTTTTAATCCTGCTGCAGAGCGTATTACCGGTGTTACGGCGCAAAAAGCGCTGGGCAAGAAATGTTACGAAGTATTTCATTCCGATGCGTGCGAATCATCCTGTCTCCTCGAAAAAACGATGCACTCCGGCCAGGAGATCATTGATGCTCAAGTGCATATCCTGAATAAATATGGTCGTCGTATCCCCATCTCCGTTTCAACTGCAGTTCTTCGTGACGATACCGGGAATGTTCTTGGCGCCGTCGAAACATTCCGTGACCTTTCACCGATAGAGGATTTGAGGAAACAACTGGAACGCAGTTTCAGCTTTGAGGACATTATCACCAAAAGTCCGGCGATGCTTAAACACCTGGCGCTTTTGCCTGATGTCGCCGAAAGTGAAAGCACCGTGCTTATCCAGGGACCGTCCGGATCGGGCAAGGAATTGTTTGCCAGGGCGGTGCATAACCTCAGCCCAAGGAAAAACCAGCCTTTAGTGGTGATAAACTGTGGAACTCTCCCGCCAACTTTGTTTGAATCGGAATTGTTCGGATACATCAAAGGAGCATTTACAGACGCCAAGAAGGACAAACCGGGGAAATTTGCCACGGCTGAAGGAGGGACAGTATTCTTCGATGAGGTTGGTGAACTTCCGCTCAACACGCAGGTGAAGCTGCTGCGTCTTCTTCAGGAGCGCGAATATGAACCGGTTGGTGGGCTCCATCCGGTTAAATGTGATATCCGTGTAGTTGCCGCCACCAACCAGGATCTGAAAACACTGGTTCGCCAGGGTCGTTTCCGTGACGATTTGTATTTCCGCCTTGCAGTCATCCGTTTCGATCTGCCTGCTCTCGCAGAACGAAGGGAAGATATTCCACTCCTGATTGATCACTTTATCCGGCGACTGAACGCTCATAAGGGAAAGAACATCATCGGAGTCAGCCCGAAGGTTATGGAAGTGCTGATGAGGTATGATTATCCGGGGAATATTCGTGAACTGGAAAATATTCTTGAGTATGGTTTTGCCGTATGCCATAGCCGGACCATCGAGATGGAGCATCTTCCAATTGAACTGCAAACGACTACAAACAAGGGTGACGGTTCTGTGAAAGAAGTACTGCCGCACAGGCATCCGGTACGGACCCTGCTGGATGAGGAAAGCAGGATCAGGGAAGCGTTGCGGCGGCATAATGGTAACAGGACTAAAGCGAGCATGGAGCTCGGTATTGACAGAACAACCCTCTGGAGAAAAATGAGAAGGTACGGGATCAATGTGATGCGTTAAGTTGGAATCAAATTGTAGTGAAACCTGGAAAGCGGATATAGATACCGCTTTTTTTATTTATTTCGAAATTTTGTACCATTTTTCACCGGAATCTTTAATGGTTGTGATCTGTGACACAGTATCACAGGTGTGGCTAATTTCCCAAGCTGAATGAATCATCAGAGCGATTGCAACGATGAAAAAGTGCGAAAATACTGGCAAAAGACTGTAGCTTTTTATGAAATGAAATGGCATACTGCTTGCTCATAACTGGGAGTGATAGGGGGCGAGGATAACCTAGAGGAGGTAGTTTGATGAAACGGTGGGTAAAGTTTTATCTTGTTTTTTCCCTGATCATTCTGACTGTTGCGCCGATGGCTTTTGCTCAGGCTGATGACGATGAGGACTATGAATGGAGAACTTGGCGGACGCGTCGAAGTGAGGGTGGTTTTGACGGATTCGGCGAGTTTTTTGTTATGATGAATATGTTCGATGATGCGGATATCAATGCCCTCGCAACCTCAATGGGTTTGGAAGAAATGAATTCTCATGCGTGGGGTATGGGCGGTCTTGGTATGGGGCATGTCGGCCGTGGATGGCGTATCGGTGGCGGTGGTTTTGGTTGCGGTAGTATGGTGGATGGTGTCTATACTGACAATTCTGATCCTGAAAATCCAAAAACATACAACCGTCAATTGATGATAGGCATGGGCGGTGGCGGATTTATTGCCGAATATTCGCCATTCATGTTCGGACCGGTAAATGTGGGTGTGGGTGCGATGATCGGCGGTGGTGGAATGACCATCGAGATGCGTCAGGATACGGGAGCTTTTACCTGGAACGATCTTAAAGAACCGTATACCATCGATCCCGATCAGGCATCTGCTGAGAACAGTGTGACGGAAGTAACCCAGGGATTCTTCATGTTCCGCCCGTATGCTACCGCGCGTATACACATCCTGACCTGGATGGCGCTTGATCTGACCGCTGGATATCACCTGGATACAGCAGAAATTGATAACTGGCAGATTGATGAGAGAGATATCGTAGGAAATGGTCCGGATCTGAATTTCCGTCATCCGTATTTCCAGTTCGGTCTGGCATTTGGTGGATGATAGATTTGCAGTGAATAAACAGCTTACACACTACCCGGGAATCCCTGACCAGGATTCCTGGTATTATCCATGCGCAACAGGGCGGATGTCTCATCCGCTCTGTCTTTCTTTATTCCCCTTTCTCGCGTTATAATACAACCAACTACGCAATCCCCTTTTTACTTTCCTCCAGTCATTTCCATTAGTTTTTCCGGTGCAATTGCAGAAACTATGCATCGTGTATAAATTATAGACAACTGTTGCTCCAAACTAAAGAATCCAAGGCTTCTTTGAAACTGCCACAGTCTGGTTGTTTTGTGTTCAGTCCTTATTTTGCACCGAGGGAGGAATCATGGTACGCTTTCTATTCGCAAAAGGACTCATATGCAAACTGTCCTCGCTGGTTTTAGTAATCAACATTTGGGTAGCATTTTCCGCGTATGGTCAAGATAGCCTGCATGTACAGCTTTGTTGTACAATGTTTGATGTCTGGTGTGAACTGGAAGACAGCGACTATTCGGATCAGTTTGGCGTATTTGTATCATTTTCATCCGGTTCCCATATCACTCAGTATTCGCCACAAACCGGTTTGCAGTCAGCGTGGCATGATATCAACGCCTGGGATGTGGAAGTTGCTGGGAATTATATGTATACAGTTCCATCTACGTCTGGAAATGATATTATTAGAATCTACAGAATAGATGATTTGAATACTGTTGAGCTGGTAGGAAACCTTTCATTCAACCGGATGGCGGATAATGACAACAGGATATCTATATTTGATGATATCCTCCTTTACGATGTAAATAACGGATACAATGAATATCTGATTTTATTCTTTCTTGATCCACCAAACTTTCCTGTATACCTGAGTATGATCGAGCAGGGGAACGATATCAATTCCGTCATTGTCAATGATCATATTTACACGTTACAGGAAGACGGACTAATAAACATCTGGGATATTACAGATCCGTCCAATCCCGTAAATACCGGGACAGCGGATTTTTCAGAGTATAATCCGTACAGGTTGACTTTCAAGGATGGAATTTGTGCATTTTCATGTTACCAGGGATTATTTATCCTTGATACAAGCGAGCCGTCAACGCCTGAAATTATAGCATCTCTGGAAGGCAGCCTCTACAACAATACCCTCGATTTTGCACTTCTGGATGATTACCTGTTCCTCGCCAGATCTGGTGTCGGATATACGATTGTTAATATCGGTGATATCAACAACCCGGAGCTCATTGAATCGAATAGTGAACCTAACTACAGGATTGTCCACAGTACAGGCGAGAGATTACTTGCCAATACTCTCGATAGTTACTCACGAGGTGAATCATTCGGTGTATTTGAACGCATCGGTGAATGGATGGACCAGACAGATCAGCATCCATTACCGGATTATGTCTATAGCAGCACAATCGAGGACACGTTGCTTTTCCTGAATATTTTTGAGTACCGCCATAAAACAAAAATCTATGATATCAGTAACATTGAAGAGCCTCATGTTCTGACCGAAATTTCCTATTCTTCAATGCGAGAAATGCCGTGGCATATTGATACGGACAATGGCCTGGGAGTGGTTGGCGATTTTGGATCCCATATGCGTCTTTTTAACTACCAGGATCTGAATAATGTGCATGAGATTATGCAGCTTTCCTACTATTACAACGTTTATCTGTCACCTTTAATACATGAAAATGCTTTGTACTTTATCCATGATTGTGCAGACAGGTTTTATACTATTGACCTCTCTACACCGGATCATCCGGTACCGGGTCCAAGCATAGATGTGGAGACACCGGACGGATGGGTTTTGGAGGACAACCGTATATGGATGGTATACCCGGACTACTGGTTGACAATCGATGTGGCGAATCCACTCGAGCCCTGCCTGGATAATGTCGTCCTTGATGTGGAATGTGGCGAGATTGCCGTTCATGGCAACCGTGTTATGATTGCTGTAGATGACGTCGGGTACTATTATTACGATGTTACTACCATAGAAGAACCGGAATTACTTGGTGTTTATGAAACTCCTGATGAGAGAGCATTTATCTGGTCTCTTCATGAAAATCACGCGGTTATTGGTGACCGCGATATGTCGATTGGTATTCTTGATCTCAGGAATCCATCCGATTTACAGCTTTATGGGTATTACGACAATTCGGACCCCATGTTTTTCCCCTACCCGACTGCAAACGATTCCGGGGATGTGGTGTTTGCTGGAACATATATGGGAAATTCCCTGGGATTGTATCACCTCGAATTACCGACAACTTCTGCCCCCGAATTCAATACTGAATTGCTTCCCGGTACTGTATCGCTGGTTGCCTGGCCGAATCCCTTTAATCCCTCCACAACGATTCAGTTTGGTTTGACTCAGCCTGACCTTCTGCATCTATCGGTGTATAATATTCTTGGTGAACAAGTAATGGATTTGACAGATGGATATTACCCGGCGGGTTTGCATCAAATACCATTTGATGGAAGTCATCTCGCAAGTGGTGTATATCTTTTTCACATGCAAAGTAGTCAATCAGAAGACACTGTATTGCGTCTGCACCTGGTGAAATAGCAGGAAGCCTGAAAATAGCAGAAAGACTAACGATTTGAAATTGGCTTGACATCATAATGTAAAGCCCCAATATTTGGGGCTTTACTGTTTTCCTGAAAAAGATTAGTGGGGTTGACAGATAAATAATTTATCGGAAATTCGTTCATGAGAGTCCTGATTTCCAACTGGTGTGCTTCTTGCCGTTGAGAAGTCAATGAATGTTCATCAATGAGGATGTTGCTGGTTAGCTGATCTTAAAATTTAAATGGAAGCAAATATCGGAAATAGTGGGACGCAATTTCTTTTATACTAATGATATTATAGAAGATAGGATTGTATAATCAAAAACTGACTCGATTTCCGTTTTCACGGGAATGACATCGTTTCCGGAATTTCAGCATTCTCGGACAGCCTCCTGCGCGGGGATGAAAGACTCTTTTACACGGCTCTGCAATCTATAGCTGCTAAAACAATCCACCAGCAAGGATAAACATGAGGTGAGGCCATGAATACTGTCGTATCCGGTAATAGGAAGCTAGACAATCTGAATGTGCTTGCCTTTACACTTGCCCTGTTACTTATCTGTTTCGGGGATGCTTTTGCTCAAGACAGTCTCAATGTTGAACGAGTGAGCACAATTGTTGAGACGTGGGGAGAGGTCGAATCCAGTGATTATTCCGAAGAATATGGGGTGCTGGTTACGCCATCCAGCAGTTCACAGGTGATCTCATGGTCGGATGCAGAAGAAGTTCAATCACAGTGGCATGATTTTGGAGGATGGGATGTACATGTTCAAGGAGATCTGATTTATCGGGTGCCCGGTGGTTATACTGGATCAGATTTTTTTATCGTTCAGCAGATTCATGATCTATCGACTGTCACTGAGGTTTTTCGGTATGAAGACAATTCCCGGTTCTGTTGGTTAAACAGAATGCAGCTTTATGATGATTACCTTTTGTATGAATTCATCGCGGAACTGGATAGTGAGATCATGCTTTTTTCGCTTGAAAATCCGCGTGAACCAGCACTGCTAAGCATCATTGAACAGGATTTACTTGAATCAACACTACTGATTGATGATTACATTTATGCGCAACTTATGGACAGCACCGTCGCGATCTGGAATATCCAGAATCCTTCAAATCCTGTTCTGGAAACAATTCTTGATTTAACGGAATATCCACCCTTTCGTATGTTTTGGGAGGAAGGTTTATGTATAGTGTCGGGACGTGGTTCTTTCTATTTCCTTGATGTCAGCAACCCGGCAAATCCCCAGATCAGTTATATGTTTGAAGATGAATCCTTCTTGGGGGCAGGTGATATAGCTATTCTCGATAACTATATGTTTCTTGCACGAGCATACCAGGGTTATACAATTGTGGATATTCAGGATATTGAGAATCCTGTTGTAGTGGATGTTAATGAGGATTTTCAGTTCAGTGTAGCGGTTAGAGCCGGTGAAAGAATATTTGCCAACTCGCTTGAATCCAGTAGTTTGAATAATAGTCTCGGAGTTTTTGAGCTTGAAGGAAATTCTCTCATAAGGACACACGATCAAGAATTTATCAATGGGATCAATGGTAGCGCAATCAACGATTCATTGCTTGTTATCAACATAAATGGCAGTGAATACAGAACCCGTATTGTTGATATCAGCCATCCTTACTCCCCATCGGTTCTCTCGGAATTCACGCTGGAAACACTCGATAACCGTCCGACTCATTTGGATATCTATGGTGAAACAGGTGTTTTAACTGAAAATTTGGTTGGTATCCATTTATTAAATCTTGAAGACCCCGAAAATCCTGATGAATTTGCATTTATTGACGTGTTGTTCACTAGTTACAGACCGCCAATAATCTATCAGAATGCTCTCTACATCCTCAGGAGTTGGGAAAACGCCCTCTGGGTGTGGGATATTACAAATCCTGAATCACCTGAACATGTTTCAACTCTGAGTGGTATTGGAAATCCAAGAGAATGGAATATTGACAATAATCGTATCTGGATATCAACCCCATTCGAATACGATGTTGTGAATGTTGAAGATCCATTACATCCCTATATTGAGTTTGAAACAGATGAGATTCTTTATGGATCTTCTTTTCAGGTGAATGATGGCCGACTCCTGACAGCGATTCAATATGAAGGATTCTATTACTACGACATCAGTTCGCCAGATCAACCGGTACTTCTGGGCTGTTACGAAACTGAAGTCAGAGCTCCGGAGATTTTTTCACTCCATCCGGATCATGCCGTCTTTACTTCCTATACAATGACCTTTGGAGTTCTTAACCTGCAAAATCCAGGTGATATTCATCTTTACGGCTATTATGCAGATTCATCATCATACCTGATACAAAGTCTTTCAGTGAATCCATCAGGTGATCTTGTTTTTGCGCCAACGCATGACAACAATGCCTGGGATTTGTTTCATATAGACCTGTCCATGATGTCGGCCGGAGAATCGAGTACGACGCCAGTTCCGGAATGTTTTACACTGTCTGCCTGGCCGAATCCGTTTAATCCCACCACGAATATCCGTGTCGGTCTTTCGCAATCCGGAACATTGCAGCTATCGGTGTACAATATTCTCGGCGAAAAGGTCATGGACTTGGCGCATGGTTATTACCAGGCTGGTGAACATCAATTCAGGTTCAATGGCAGCCGGATGGCGAGTGGGGTATACTTGCTTCAACTGGAAAGTGATGCCGGGTCGAACGAAACACTACGACTGCATCTTGTGAAATAGAATCAGAGCTTGCAACAAATAAAAACGGGCTGTCATCATCGGATAACAGCCCGTTTTCTCTTCACAAACTTGATCAGATTTCTTTTACCGCTTCGATCAGTTCGATAAACGCCTTTTTCCCGTCATTGAAGAACATCAACGTGTTTTCGTTGGCGAAGAGCGGGTTCGGGATGCCTGCGAAGCCAGGGGAGAGGGACCGTTTAATTACGACCACTGTACGTGCTTTGTCCACATCGATGATCGGCATTCCCGCAATGGGGCTTTTGGGATCGGTACGGGCGACGGGGTTCACCACATCATTCGCGCC
Source organism: bacterium (assembly GCA_963674515.2). Classification (GTDB taxonomy): domain Bacteria; phylum Electryoneota; class Electryoneia; order Electryoneales; family Electryoneaceae. Next base: position 412,995 of record CAXXQY010000033.1, on the reverse strand, counting down.
TACCACGATGCACACATCCGCCTGCTCAAGTTCCGGGTTGATCTCATCCATTTCACGAAGTTTGTCATAGGGCACATTCGCTTCGGCGAGAAGAACATTCATATGCCCGGGCATACGTCCCGCTACCGGATGGATCGCATATTCCACTTCTGCGCCGAACTTGGATTCCAGCAGGTTGGCGAAGTCACGGACAGTGTGCTGCGACTGGCTGACCGCCATGCCGTATCCCGGGACAATGACCACCTTGCGTGCGGTTTCAAGGATCATCCCGATCTCATCGGCGGAAGTGGATTTGACTGTCTTGTACACTTCATCCGCATCGGGTGTTTCCGAGGTCGGTCCCATGACACCGAAGAGGACATTGGTAAGGGAACGGTTCATCGCCTTGCACATGATGTTTGTCAGGATAATCCCCGATGCTCCCACCAGTGAACCGGAAATAATCAGTACGGTATTATTGATGACAAATCCAGTCGCTGCCGCGGCAAGACCGGAATAAGAGTTCAACAGGGCGATGACCACCGGCATATCGGCGCCGCCAATGGAGAATGTGAGCAGTACACCTAACACACCCGCCGCACCAACAAGCACCCAGAACAGAAGCTGGTTTTGCGGATCAAATACTACCCATACGCCAAAACCGAGTGCGATGACGGCAAAGGCATATTTCAGCGCGTTCATTCCAGGGAAACGGTCTTTTTTATTCAACAGGATGAGGCCGATTAATAACCCTGTGAGTAGTAAGGCGCCAAGGAGCACATAGGAAAGCGGTTGGCCGCTGAAATCATCGCTGGTATAGGTAAACACGGAGTAAACAACTGCACCGGCGATTACAATCAGCGAGAAACCGTATTTTACAATTTTCTGCCATAAATAGAGCTTCCATTTGACCGCCAGGAATTCCGCCAGTTTGCCGAAGGCAACAAAACTTCCGAAGAAGGTCACCGATCCGATAATCGCAGAAGCAACAGTTGCAATGCGCATTTGTGTGGAGTCTTCAAAGGAAGAACCCGAATAAAACGCTGCGACAATCGCCGACCCGGCAACAAGAACCGATGCCGCGCCGCCGAAGCCGTTGAACAACCCGACCATCTCCGGCATGGAGGTCATTTTTACTTTCAAAGCAGCAATTGCACCGATCAGGGAGCCGATAGCAACGCCGATGAGGATGTATTGAAATTCAAAACGGCCGCTTAACAAGGTTGCTGCAATCGCCAGCAGCATGGCCAGTGATCCGGTATAATTCCCGCGTACGGCCGTACGGGGATGAGCCATCCATTTCAAGTCGAGGATGAACATGACCGCCGCGATCACATACAAAATGTTTACAACGCTGTCACTGAGGAGTGCCATGATTCACCCTATTTCTTTTTGAACATTTTCAACATTCTACCGGTAACCAGGAATCCGCCGACAACATTAATCGTAGCGAAAAGCACAGCTACCATACCAAGAATTTGTGATAAGGGACCATAATCGACGGAACCGGCGAGAACCAGTGCGCCGATGATAGTAATCCCGGAAATTGCATTTGAACCCGACATCAACGGTGTATGAAGCGTCGGCGGGACCTTGGTGATGATCTCAAACCCGACGAAGATGGCGAGAACAAATACGGTAAGCAGCATAATCAGATCAGCTTCACCCATTATTCTATCCTCACTTTTGCGTTTTTTTCCATTAGTTCTTTAACAAATGCGTGGACAATTTCGCCATCCCTGGTGATCATGGTTCCTCGCACAATTTCATCTTCCATATTGATCGTAAAGTTGTTTTCCTTGTCGATCATGTTCAGCAGGAAGGTGGTAATGTTCCTTGCATACATCTGGCTGGCATGGAAGGGAACCGTAGACGGTATATTCTCCGGTCCGATAATCGTCACACCGTGTACTTCAATCGTTTCGCCCGACTTGGTCAGTTCGCAGTTCCCGCCACGTTCGGCTGCGATGTCTACAATTACCGATCCCGGTTGCATCCCTTTTACCATCTCTTCCGTTATCAGGATGGGAGCTTTTTTCCCAGGGACAGCCGCTGTGGTGATGACAACATCGTTTTCCGCAACCACTCTGGTCATCAGTTCACGCTGTTTCCGGTAAAAGTCTTCGCCCAATGCTTTGGCATAGCCTCCGGAATCCTGCGCTTCTGCCGTATCCAGTTCCATTTCAACAAAGGAACCGCCGAGGCTTTGCACCTGTTCTTTTACTTCAGGACGTACATCGTAGGCACTTACGACGGCACCAAGACGTTTCGCACTGGCGATCGCCTGCAATCCGGCTACACCAGCGCCGATAATAAACACCTTGGAAGGTGTGATAGTGCCCGCAGCGGTCATGAACATGGGAAAGAACTTCGGAAGTTTCTCCGCTGCCCAAAGGACCGCTTTATACCCGGCTACAGTTGCCATGGAGGATAAAATGTCCATACTCTGCGCGCGGGTAATACGTGGGACCACTTCGAGGGCGAAGTAGGTAGCGCCTGTTTTCGCTATGGCTGCAGCTTCGTCAAAAGCAGACAATGGTTCACCTGTACCGATAAGAACCTGTCCTTTTTTCAGAAGAGGCAGATCGGATTTTCCAGCTTCCGGATTGGCGCCCAATGTCCGTACCTGGAATATAATGTCGGACGTAAATACTTCTGCACGGTCTGAGACAATCCTGGCGCCTTTTTCTTCAAACTTAAAATCCGGATACCCCGCTTCGACACCAGCTCCCGACTCCATCACAATCTCCAATCCCTTTTTCTGGAGTTTTCCGATCAGGTCCGGGATCATGGCGACACGGCGTTCACCTGGATATGTTTCTTTAGGAATACCTAATATCATTTTTCCATTATCCCCAATGTCTAATGGTTATAGTATGAAAAATAGAACTTGCGGATCAATAACTCCGGGAAGATAGGTTGACCGAACATCCAGGTCAATACTTTAATACAGCCTAACTCCTGAAGTCTTGCCAGTTGGATGCCTGCATATGTGAGAGGGTGCAATCAGGAGAGCATGTACTTTTTTCAGACCGATTTACAGGGATTAATGTAAATCGGTCCGAAAAGATAAAAAATGTTATTCGACACTGCCGTTCGGTGCTACAACAAGATCATCCCCAGCAATATCTTCCCAGCCGTACAGTTGGAATGTCCTGTTGTTCGACATGGCAACGAACAAACCGTTAGGAAAGAGCGGGGGAAGGCTGGTAACGGTCACGTCGGAACCGTCACTCTCGTTTGTAGAAACGAAAACAGTCTTGATCAGATCGTGCTGATGTGGATTTGATGGCTTTCCCTCACGGGGAAAGACCTGGAATGCATTCCGTTGCTGATCGCTGACAAGGATATAACCGGTTCCGTCGTCAATAGTATAGATGGAGATTCCTTCACGATCTTCAACGAACTGGTTCGTTCCGAATAAAGCCAGTTCTTCAGCGGCATTTGGATGATCCGGATCGGCATAGTACTTCCTGATCCCTGCGGGCTCATCGCTGTAATACACATATCCTAGAGCGTCATCGACAGCAACCGCTTCAATTTCTCCTTCGCCGCACCAGAGTCCAAATTGACGGATCAAGGTGCCAGCGATATGACCAGATCCGTCGTCATGCAAACGATATTGCCAGAGATAACCACCATCGGTCGGTCCAGCTTTCCGGCTGACAATGGCAAAGATTGCATTATCAGAGGGTCGTTTATACAAAGCAATCCCCATCGGTGAATGGAAATCCTCTTCAGTTTCTCCCTCAAATACCGGAATGCCACCATTGTCGACAGGTTGCATATCTGGTAGTGAGAAAACGCGCAGACGGGATTCGTAACGTTCTGTGGTTACTGCGAGGTCAACCGGTTCACCATTCAGGAGCAGTCCATACTCGATGTCCACATTATTTGGACGGCGAATTCCACGAACAACTTTATCTTCAATGATGTTCCCCTGGAGATCGTAAACATACAGTGCGCCATCCTCATCCTTGTCTGTTCCAATGATGAGGCTGTTTTCCGGGGATTCATAGTTGATCCAGATCGCCGGATCATCGGTATCGTGAATCGCCGGCTGAGTGGTTACCCGAGGCGAGATCGGGGTGGGTCCGGATTGATTGCATCCAATTATTACTAACAGAAGGGATAAGGATACCAGGCAAGCTATACATCTATTTTTAAACTTCATCAGAATTCTCCCTTGTCACAAACGATTCACATTAAGAATGTACAGAAATAACAGGGCAGGCATGAAGCCTGCCCTTATCATAGAGTTTCAGAATTCTCTTAGAACGTATATTGCAATCCGAGGTGACTCCACCAGGAATAGAATTCACGCTGGATCGGATGGTCTTCATCGCCAACATAAACAACATACGGTTCATTGGTAATGTTGACCACATCCAGGTAAATATTCAGTCCGCGCATGATACGATAGCTGGCGCTGAAGTCAAGCTGTAGCCTGTCGTCGATCCATTCGTCTTCATTGTCGCTGTTACCGACTTCTTTGATCTGCTCGCTGTTGTAGTTCGCACTTAAACGGCAGGAGAAGCCATACTTTTCGTAACCCAGAGCGAAGTTCATAAGGGTTTCGGACTGGCCGGGAAGTTGGGATTCACGAAGTTCGCCATCTTCGTTGTACAGGTCAATCTTGGAATCGCAATAGGTGAAGTTGGCGTAGACAATCATACCGTCCAATTCACCCGGAAGGAAGGTCAGACGCTGGTTCCACGCCAGTTCGAATCCGAAAATGGAACCGGTTTCATCAGCGTTAACCGGTTGGGTGACTTCCCATTCCTGAGCATTTTCCCATGTACGGGAATAGATGTAATCGTCAATGTTCTTCATGAAGAAACCACCGGACAGGACACCGACATTCTGGAAATAGTGTTCCGCCATGAGGTCGAAGCCCATTGCAGTAGCAGGGCTTAATTCCGGATTGCCCATTTCGATCTCTTCATCCGCAGAATTGTAGATCTGGTAAGGAACCAGGTCGAAGTAGTTCGGACGTGCAAGTGCTGTGCTGTACGCGAAACGGAAGTTGGTCTGGTCGTCAAAACGATAGGTCACGTGCAATGAAGGAAGAATATTGGTGTAGTTGTCTTCACCGGTGACAGGTTCCGTGTGATCATAAATCGCTTCATCTTCATCATCTGGATCCGGAACGTATACAACCCTGTTACCGTCATAGGAAAAGTCGGTCGCTTCCATACGGGCACCGGCGATTACATTCCAGCGAAGTCCGAGATTCAAGGAAGCCATCAGGTAGGCTGCGTTGATGGTTTCATCAGCAGTGAAGGTTTCTGCATCGCGTACATCCGGATCAACTTCTTCCTCAAGTATATTGTCATTGTTTTTGTTGTCATCGAACCAGTCACGAAGGTCATCCGGCTCAATGTTTACACCGAGATCGAAATCATCAAAGTCACCACCGAGAAAATCACCGGTATCGTAGTTGTCGCCCCACTGGCTTAACAGCCATTCGGAGTATCCCGGCGCTTCATCATCACGCGCATCTCCATATGCAGATTCGTACTGCGTCGTCTCCTTGGTTTTCATCCGGGAACGGAATCCAGCCTGCAGGTATCCGGGATTATCAGCGATGTTGAGATGGTAGCGAAGGTTCAGACCGGCTGTGAACTCATTCTCAAAACTTTCCGAGTCGGTGTATTCGATCTCATCGAATTCATATTCATCTGTGTCATTGTAATCGAATTCGTCGCCAGAAACGGCTGAAAATCTCGGAATTTCTACGTTTGAATGGTTAGGTGTGAGGTCGAATTTGCCGGTCCGGAAGGTTGAGTTCAATTCTTCAGGACGATCCCAGTCAGCGCGGGAAAAAGCAGTATGCAACTCAAGATCCAGCAAACCTGACATCAGGGTATGATCACTGTTCAAACCGACAGAAAGAATTCGCTGCTCCTCGTAACGATCTTTCATAGTGCGTTCGAGGCGTGTGTCGGTGATCGTGCCGTCGGAACGGTAGTCTCCGTAACCGAAAACCAGACCACGGCGGTTTTCCTGGTCTCCGAACATACTCCACATGACATTCAAACGAGTACGGTTATCGTCATTCCAGGCATAGTCAAGCTGAGCTCCAAGACCGGCACGAGTGCGGGTTACCATGTAGTCACGGAGTTCCCAGTCTTCGATATCATATTGTTCGTCTATCTCATCGTCTTCATCCGGATCGGCATCCGGGGCAAAAATCTTTACATCATCCCAGGCGATTTCAACATTATCGCTCCCTCGCTGGGTGCGGTAATAGCTACCGGTGAGAATGATACCGAAGTTGTCTTGCATTCTTCTTGCAGCAGTAAAACTTCCCTGGCCAATCATGCCGCCAAGAATGTTGTATCCACCACCAAGGTTGATGCTGTAAAAGTCACGGTTGAAATCAAGCGCGCTACGGGTAACCAGATCAACAGAACCACCGATGGAGTTGGCGTCCATGTCCGGTGTAAGTGTTTTGCTCACCTCGATGCTTCCGATGATATCTGCAGGAATCACATCCAGCGGGATTTCGCGAGCATCACCTTCGGGCGAGGGAAGGGGAGCGCCATTTACCAACACAGTATTCAAACTTGGTGCAGAACCACGGATAGTGACAAAACGGGTTTCACCCTGGTCCGGTTGAGAACCGACACCCGGAATACGACGGAGGGCTTCACCTGTGTTTGGATCGGGGAATGCGCCAATCTGGTCGGAGGCGACAACATTCCGTACATTGTTCGCTGTACGTTGTTGGTTCAGTGCACGCGCCTGACCTGTGCGCTGTCCACCGACATAAATGACTTCCTCGCCCTCGAGCAACATGGGATTCAATTCAAAATCTTGGCGAACGGTCATTCCGGTTTGTACGGATACGGTTTCGCTTACACTTTCGAATCCCATGTAGTTTACGGTGAGAGTCTGAGGACCCGACGGTACATTGGAGATAGTATAATTCCCGCCAAGATCCGTTGCATCACCGTATGTTGTATTTTCAACAACAACATTCGCGCCAGGTAATGCTTCTCCCGTCGTCGCATCAATTACCTGTCCTACGATTCTGCCCTGGGCGAAAACTGCGGCTGGAATTATAAGAATTCCAAGCAAAAGCGCCAAAGCAAGAGATGCCTTCCTGCTCATCCTTTCCTCCCTGAAATTTGGTAGCAATAGTCGGCTAAATAAGGAAATCGTATGTGTGTCTTTGTGTTAGAGCTTTGTTAGGATTACGTTAACCGCGTTGAAATCTCCGAGTGGAAAATCTGTATGTAGTGTTTGAAATTGGAAAGTGAGCCGGGTTGGATAGAGGAAGATTTGGATGTTATCAAAATCATGTGATACAATAGAAAAACGCCTGCATTATTTTCAAATGCAGGCGTTGAAGTATCGGTAGATATCAATTAACTGGGAAGAGTACACAGATATTCATGCATCGCCCTGGATGCCTGTTTTCCAGCGCCCATGGCGAGAATAACTGTTGCGGCTCCGATCACGATGTCACCACCGGCGTACACACCTTCAATCGACGTCAATCCGGAATCATCCTTGACCGTGATATTGCCCCATTTATTCGTTTCCAGTCCCGGTGTGGAATTCGGAAGAAGCGGGTTTGCGCCATTTCCGATGGAAACAACGACGGTGTCAACCGGGATGTCATACTCCGAACCTTCAATGGGAACAGGTCTGCGACGGCCTGAGGCGTCCGGTTCACCAAGCTCCATTTTGATGCAGGTCATGCTTTTCACCCAGCCATCATCGGTTCCGTTGATGCGGATCGGATTGGTCAGGAGATTGAAGTCGATTCCCTCTTCTTCGGCATGATGGATCTCTTCCAGTCGAGCGGGCATTTCATTACGGCTGCGTCGGTAAACAAGCGCCACCTCAGCGCCGAGCCTGCGTGCGGTACGAGCCGAGTCCATGGCTACATTTCCACCGCCAATTACAGCGACTCGTTTGCTTCGGACGATGGGTGTGTCGGAGTTCGGGAAATCGTAGGCCTTCATCAGGTTCGAACGGGTAAGGTATTCATTTGCGGAATAAACGCCGTTCAGGTTTTCACCCGGTATGTTCATGAAATAGGGGAGACCGGCGCCGGAACCAATAAAGATTGCGTCGAATCCTTCTTCATCTTTCAGTTCATCAATGGTATAGGTTTTACCGATGACCATGTTGCATTCAAGTTTCACACCCAGGCTGACGACATAGTCAACTTCCTTCTGCACAATGCTTTTCGGAAGACGGAATTCCGGGATGCCGTACATGAGTACACCGCCCGGCTTATGCAGGGCTTCAAAAATCGTGACGTCGTGTCCAAGTTTAGCGAGTTCACCGGCGACTGTCAACCCAGCCGGTCCAGCGCCCACGATTGCGACTTTACGCCCGGTTTTCTCGGCAATTGGCGGGATAGTGATCATATCGTTATCGCGTTCCCAGTCAGCGATAAAGCGTTCGAGGCGACCGACTGCCACGGGTTCGCCTTTGATTCCCAGGACACATTTTGCTTCACATTGTTCTTCCTGCGGACAGACACGTCCACAAATAGCGGGGAGTGCATTATCCGCCTTCAGAATACGGATCGCTTCCTTGAAATTGCCATCACGGATTTCTCTGACGAAACCTGGGATGTCGATATCGACGGGGCAACCTTCAACACATTTCGGTTTTTTACACATAATGCACCTGCTGGCTTCAGCACGCGCAATTTCCGGTGTATACCCGAATGGAACTTCCATAAAATTCTTTATGCGATCTTCCGGTTTCTGCTCAGGCATGGCGTGACGTGGGATTTTCGCAGGTTTTGGACGTACCGGCTTGGCGTCTGCTGCTTTTCCCGTATCGTTCGATTGTTTCGCCTCATCCATTTTGGCGCCCTTTCATGGAAGCGATTTGTTTGTCCAACAGGCATTTATGCAATTCCATCGACTCTTTTTCCTGGGGGAGGTATGCACGCTGGCGCTGGATTAACTCATCGAAATCAACCTTGTGACCATCAAATTCCGGACCATCCACGCATACAAACTTGGCTTTGTTGTCAGCGGTTATACGGCATCCACCGCACATCCCGGTGCCATCCACCATGATGGAATTCAGACTGACAACCGTGGGAAGGTCGTATTTCTTCGTCAACAGGCTGACAAATTTCATCATCGGTACAGGACCGATAGCGATTACCTGTTCAATTTTTTCCCCGGAATCAATGATCTGCTGCAACGCATTGGTAACAAATCCCTTCATCCCATAGGTGCCATCATCTGTGGTAATGGTCAGAGTATCGGAAACCGCTTTCATCTCCTCTTCAAGGATAAGCAGTTCTTTTGTACGTGCGCCGATAATGGACAGTATCTTGTTCCCGGCTTCCTTCATGGCAACAGCGATCGGATACACAGGCGCGACACCGATACCTCCGCCTATGCAGACTATTGTGCCCATTTTTTCGATATGGGTGGGATTTCCCAATGGTCCTGCCACATCAAGGATATAATCTCCCTCTTCCAGTTCACCAAGAAGATAGGTGGATTTTCCTACCTCCTGGAAGATCAAGCGTATTGTACCAGCGTCCGGATCGGAATCAACGATGGTTAGAGGAATTCTTTCACCTGTTTCATTTACCCGTAAAATGATAAATTGCCCGGCACGCCGTTTTTTTGCAATGATTGGCGCCTCGACAATAATGTCCTTCACCTGTTCAGCGAGAATGCGCTTCTTAAGGATTTTGTTCATGTTACCTCTCCACGTGAGCCACATTATGTCGAATACTCAATAGCACCCTGGCATCAGAAAAAAAATATACCCGGGAATATTGTATTCAACATATCAATGAGTAAAGCCCATAAATCAATTGGAAAAAGTAAAGAGGGACACAAGGTATTTCAAGTCTTATAAACATGTATGGTAGGGAGAGGCTTACGATTTGATAAAACAACGTATAAGTACGAAAAAACCAATATAAGTATTTTGAAAAAACGTTGTTTTTCATTACAATTGTATTGATAGAGTAAATACTTGTCTCTACAGAAACTGCATGGAAGTACTTTGTGCATCTCCTCGACATCGGAGAGATGTGGATAATTCTGGAACCGGATTGTACTCAATAAGAAGTGTTTCAAGAATTACAATCCATGATAGAGTATTGTACAGGCAAGGCACAAATGGTTTTTCCGGTAGACAGTATGTGTCGTAACAGAGGGTGAAAATGAATAACCAGCTTATTTCATTATTGGAAGAGAGAAAGGCAACACGTGCGATTGCTGAAACTGCACTCGAAGAATCTGTGATCCTGGAGCTTGCAGAGGCGATACGTCTGACACCATCCTGCTACAACAAGCAACCGTGGAGATTCTTATTTCTTCAATCTGAAGAAGGATTGAAAAAGGGACGTGAAACGTTGACCGGTGGTAACCGTGACTGGGCTTCTCGTGCACCTCTGCTTGTGGTCGGGTATTCACGTCCGGAGGATGACTGCTCAATGTCGGATGGCCGTAAATACCATCAATTCAGTATGGGAATGGCATCCATGAACCTGATGTTGGCGGCGACTCAGCTTGGACTTGTGGCACGGCCCATGGCGGGATTTGATCCTGTATTGCTGATGGACAAATTCGAAATCGAATACAAGTACATTCCTATCATCATGGTTGCAGTCGGATATCCGGATGACGATGAGTCACATGTACCGGAATCCTACAGGGGAACTGAGAATATCCCACGATCTCGTTATCCTGTTGAGAAGATCATTCAATTCCTCTGACACTGTTGTCAAATAGGATTCTCCAGGAAGTGAACAATAGATCGAGCAGCACGTTCTGCCGCTTTCCCGTCAATCTGGCCGACCAGTAGCGGGCCGTACTCCCGCCTTTTGTCGGCTTTTATTGTCGGATTCTCCAGGCATTGAAGGGTTGTGTTGAGAGTCATTTCCAGAGAGTTTGTCTCGATGCCTATATCCCGCCAGGCATATTCGATGTCTCTTGGATTGTAAAGATGGAACTGCTTCTGTAACGGGTTATTTACAAGAATCACCGGACGATTCAGGGCGGCTGCTTCCATGAAAGCAGAAGAAACATCCGAGATAACTACATCCGAAGCCACAATGCATGGTGTAATGTCATTCGAGTCGGCGTAAATGATTTTTTCATCCGTGATAGATAGAAGTTTGTATAACTCCTGCCACGATGCCGGTGACATCCCATGAAGTTTCACGATTACGTAAACACCTTCTTTTGCAAGGTATCGAATCCCATCCTTGATGACAGGTACAGCGGATAAATCGAGGTTATAGGTCGGTGCAAACAGGACCACTTTTGCAGAATCCGGAATCTGAAGCCTTGTACGTTCTGTCTGCCTGGTCATTTCACCACGGCCGATTGGGTCGAATTTCACAAGACCGGTAGGAATGACAGGACGAGTTAACACTCGGGACAGGATTTCTGCATGGTGGGAACCGGGAACACAGATAAGATCAGCACGGTTCTCACGCTGCACAACGGGAGAATTGGTGTAAAATGTACCTTTGCAGATGAGTCCATGGTTCACATTAACAATGATTCCACCCCAATGGATTGTGGCAAAATCGGCATCGGCGAGGATTGTTGCATCGGGTTGCCAGTCCCCGGCTTTGTCAATATCAATCCATGAGGCGCCACTTTGTTTCAATCCCTGGATAACAGGTTCTGTGAGACCGATTCCGGGCATTCCCTCGGATGCAGGTACATAAGGTGGGGCGGTATACGCTGTTTCACAACCGGGCAGGTGCTGATCGAACCATTTGCGGATCGGCTCCAGGTGGGGTGGATGCAGGTTACGTCTTGCATAAAATAGAAATCGCATGTGGTGACCTTATTGATAAAATGCTTTTTTATCGCTTTATCCCTAATTTCCTGGCGAGTTCTATTAGAGCCGCATCGTCAGGATTTACTTCCAGGGCTTTTTCCACGTGTTTGACTGCTAAATCAAGTTTTCCGCGTTTGAAATAATGCTCCGCAAGCCTTGTATGCGGATCATCTTTCTGTGGCGTGGCAGGTTTCATGTCAACGATCTCAGCGGGTATTTTCTTATCACGGTTTCTCACCGGTTCCAGAATGCAACCGATCCACTCCGTGAGTTCGTTGATCCGTTTTTCCGCCTGCTCCCGTTGTGAATTATCCAGAATATCTACATCAGAAGCCATATCGAAAGCGATCAATGGTTGAAAAACAGTCACTACATCTTTGGCGATTTCTGTGAGATGTAACAGTGATCGTGGGAAGGGGGCGTCTTTGGACACAATATCAAGAAGGGCAATGGCTGATTGGGCGCCATTGCGGACAATCCAGACATCCGGACGGGGTGAGCTGAGTGCAGCAAATGCTTCACCGGCAAAAGAGAAGCTTGCTACAGCATCAACCTGCTCCGTGTCCGCCTGGTGAGGCAGTTGCAGTGTTAATCGTTGTGTCGGATCCTGCACAGGGGCGCCATTCAATGCAAGTGGAGCGATCCCCTCAAGACTTGGATCGGTTCGAAGATGATTCAGCAGACGGTAGATCCACTTGTTATACGCAATCATCCCCGGCTGAATCCGTGCAAGGTAATCTGCATTCCGCAGAGATTCTTCATCAATGTCCAGAATGCTATTCGCAAACATTACCGGTAGTGCTGATTTTGTCTCAATTTCATCATGGATTGAAGCAGAAATGTCACCAAGTATAACAACCTGCACATTTGTTGATCTATCCCTTGCGATGGAGTGCAGTGTGGTGAGAATCGATTCCGTATCACCGGAACAGTTGACTATTACCAGAGTTTTATCATTGTTTATGCCGCTGTATCGGTATTTCTCGTCCAGCAGATCGCAAATGGCATCGACCACTCGTTGTGTTGATTTACCATCACGATACGACAGCAGATCATTAACAATCCGCATTCGGTTATCATGAAACTCAGCGGGATGTTGTATGGATCTGTGTACTGCATCCACGAGTTGTTCGAACGTGTTGACATGAATTCCCACATCCGGATAAGAATACTCGATATCATTGGGGTGAAATCCGTGATACTCTTTCCGGTTTGGATTATCAAACAGGACAACGGGTTTGTCAATGGAAACAAACTCAAACGCTGCGGTATTGGTATCGGTGATCAGGACATCCGCCATTTGCATGTATGGCACCAAGTCCGGATCGGCGATGAACACGATGTTGGGATTTGTTTCCGTCAATTGTTTGTGAGCGTTTTTCCATTCTTCAGAAGCCAGTTCCGGGATCTTGATGAGAAGTTGCAGGTTTGCAGACGCCAGGTTTCTGATACGAGTCCATAGTATCGGGATAGCAGATAATTCCATTTCATGGGAAGGGGCGTACAGGGCAACCGGGAGTCCGGGCGGAAGTCCCATACGTTCTTTTAGTACTTTTGCCGGAGCGAGATTATGTTGGAACAGGGGATCCAGTTTGGGATAACCTGTAACAACAATAGGAGCATGAAACCGTGGATTCTGCTCCAGTTTGCGTTTATGAGCCTCTCCGGGCACACAATGGAGGTCAATGAGATTGTCAGCGGAAATGATTGACCTGCTGGTATATTGGGTTCCTTTTGAAATGAGGCCGTGACCGAGATTTACAATCTTCTCCGCGCTTGCAACACCAGGACCGGGATTGGAAGCAACAATGGTAACATTCGGGTTCCATTCGGAAGGATTTCGTACAAATTGATGGTGAATGGCTTTGATTTTTGTCATTTCTTCCGGGGGAAAACCTGTACCTGTTCCGGGATCATACCTTGGGATACAGAACGCAATGTCCCAGTCGCCAAGTTTTTTCATAAACCTGAATACAGGGAGTAAGAATTGTGGATGTGATGGATTCTGGAAATAAAACAGAGCCTTACGCATATGTTTGCTCCTGTCGCATGGAAATCAATAAAAAGGTTGAAAAAATCGGAGGTATTTGCAAGCTTGTTATTGCAGGAATGAACAGAAGTTCGGGAGCCAGTGTATTCCGAGATTTTTCTATCGGATCATGCAGGGAAAACAATTATATTCTTCAGGTTTTGCTGGAGTTGGATGGCTCTTCAAATCATAAGGGTTTCTTGATTACAACAGCATTAGAACCTAACTTAAAGTTTCCTTTTGAAAACCATTTGTGAGAGGATGTAAAAGTGAAAAAGGGAATTCACCCGGCATATCATTATATTCAGGTAGAATGCGCCTGTGGCAGCACCTGGCATACACGCAGCACGAGCCCGGAAGGGATCAAGGTTGAAATTTGCAGCAAATGCCATCCTTTCTTTACCGGAAAGCAGAAGCTTGTCGATACAACTGGACGCGTAGACAAGTTCTACAAGAAATATGGTATCAAGCCGCAGAATGCCTGATAAAGACACTGCACAGAAGAAACCCCTTTCTGTTGGTGGGCAGGCTGTAATTGAAGGTGTGATGATGCGAAGCCCCTGGCGGGTCGCGACGGCAGTACGCGATCCAGAGGGGTTTATTCGTGTTAAGTCGGCGCCCCATATCAGTATCGCCAAAACTCATCGTATCGCCAAACTTCCAGTGATACGGGGCGTTGTCGGTCTCTACGAAGCTATGAAGATCGGCATTGCTTCCCTGAACTGGTCCGCTGAGATTGCAGGCGAAGAAGAACGCAGGGATCCGACTTTCTGGGAACGTGTTGGCGAAGTTCTCCTGTTTATTTTTTCCTTCGTGATCGGTATCGGTTTGTTCATGGCGGTTCCTTATTTTGTCGCCGGATTGGCGCCGCAGCAGGGAAACCAGGTAATCTTTCACCTGATCGCCGGAGGCTTACGGATCTTTTTGCTCATTGGTTACATGGGCGCGATCTCGTTTATTCCCGATATCAAGCGCGTATTTCAGTATCATGGCGGCGAGCACAAGTCGATTTTTACCTTTGAAAAAGGCCAGGAACTAACTGCTGCTTGTGCAAAACGGGAAAGCCGTTTTCACCCCCGTTGCGGAACCAGTTTCCTGATCCTTGCCGCCTTGCTGACGATGGTCGGTTTTATGGCGTTTGACACATTGTGGGTTGCGTATGTAAGCGACTTTCACAACCTGTTCCATCGTATTGCGATTCATCTTCCCGTAATTCCCTTGATTGCGGGATTATCTTATGAAGTGTTACGGTTGGTGGAAAAACACTCCGAAAATCCGTTCTGGCAGCCGTTCGTTCTTCCCGGTTTCTGGTTGCAACGAATTACAACGCGCGAACCGGATGAAACTCAACTCGAAGTAGCACTGGCCGCTCTGAAAGAGTCACTACGTGAAGATGAAGAAGCATATGATGGCTTCGTACGTGATGAAAATAGTGAGGTAGCTGTGGAAGAGGAGGAGCCTCTTCCTGAAGATGTAGCTGCCATGCAATCCTGATCGGTTTCCTGCCATTTGTTCTAACCTCATCATGTGAGGATCACCTGTGAAATCAAGAACCAGCGAATCTGCTCCTGCAGGCATGAATTCACTTACTACCGCGTTAGCCGTTGAAGCGGAAAGCCGTCTGAAGGAATATTACCTGCCGTGGCTCGAAGAAGCCGTTGTGGACCTGGATACCAGGCAAACCTGGATACGGCTGAATGAGAATACGAACAGCATCGGGAACCTTCTCCTTCACCTCGAAGGGAATGTACGTCAATGGATTCTTCATGGACTGGGGGGAGAGGCCGATCACCGGGATCGTGACAGTGAGTTCAATGCAAAAGATGGAATTGTCGCCCTGAAATTACTTTCAACTCTGAAAAATACGGTGAATGAAGCATGTCACGTAATCAGTACCTATGATTCAGAAGAAAAACTGTTGGAACCGAAAACAATCCAGGCATTCTCAACCAATGCGTTCGATGCAATTTTTCACGTGGTTGAGCATTTCTCGTATCATACAGGACAAATCGTACAAATCGCAAAAGTCCTGTCAGGAAGCGATCTTAGGTTCTACGAACTCTAATTTCATTATATCGAATAACCTGGAGACACTTGTATAGTTACCGTTTTTTGGCTAATTTACCCGTTGAAACCTCTTCGTCGGCTTAAGAACTTTCTAAAATAGTTGATTGTAAAGAGGATAGCTGTGTAAAGACGTCACAGTTTTTATCAAACTTGAAAAGAGGAATTGATTCCACCATGTTTAATATTGATGAAATCTTCGAGATTGCAGAGCAGATAGAGCGCAATGGCGCAAAGTTTTATCGCAAAGCCGCTGAAAACACGGATGACGATAACGCCATTGCCATGCTGAATGAATTGGCGGTCATGGAGGATGACCATGAACGACGGTTCGGCGAAATCCGCCAGAAAGTTGCCGGTGAAAGTGCAAACGATGTGTATGATCCGGAAGGCGAAGCTGCCGCATATCTTCAGTCCTTTGCCAGTGGAAAAGTTTTTGACCCAAAGGGTGATCCGTCCCTGCGTTTGACCGGTACTGAAAGCATCGCGGATGTTCTCCGGATCGCTATCGGACTGGAAAAGGAATCCATCGCTTTTTATGTGGGAATGCGAGAGCTGGTTCCGGCCGAATTCGGTAGAGCAAAGATACAATCGATTATACGGGAAGAGATGGGGCATATCACACTCTTGACCAACAAGCTGAAAAACTTCGATTAATATTTGTTTTCAAGCTTACTGTAATACGATACAATTAATTGAGAGGGAGTAGGATGCGCATCGCGAAAGTGTGCCTTGTACTGTTTGCAGCTTTGTTAATGGTTGCCTGTGCACAGCAACAAAACCACCAGACACACGGTGAGCCGATCACTGTTGAAAACGCAACTGCATTGAATGAATTAATGACCAATCCAGATGCATTTGTCGGTCAGACGATCCTGGTTGAAGGGCATGTAACCGGACGTTGCCAGGGTTCAAGCTGTTGGGTTTCTCTTGACACCGGTGATCCGGAAGCTCCGTTTTTTGTAAGAAGTGCGGATCATTCGTTTGCTTTCCCGGAAGCATGCGATAACAGTAATGTCCGTATCCAGGGAGTATGGACAGTTATAACTCCGGAAGTGGAAGAACATGAACACGAAGAGGGAGAAGAGGAGATGGAAGAGGGCCATGTGTGCCCGGAACCGCAATATTTCCTCGATCCTGTCGGAGTTGAAATCAGGTCGTAAGGAAGTTTTGTCATACCCATAGCCGGAGCCGGCTGGGATTGAATGCGGACAGTGCAGCACGTTTTGTACTGTCCGTATTTTTTTATTCACTATCGGTGAACAGAGTCTCAATTCTCAGGGTTTCAAGTAAACGGTCACGAAAGTCCCTAATATCCGTTATTCCATGTGTCTCTGCAAGGGAAGTAACAAATGTCGAATGGGTTCGTTTCTTTCGGTATTCCGGTTCACGCGGGGGATGCTGCAGGTAGTTTTCCATAAGTGATATATCAGGCGTTACGAGCAGGGCTGACCGAATAGTAGAGGATTCCCTTCATACGGTATAATGCCGAACCTGCAATCTTTCTGTTTGAAATAACAAGATCGGAAACACCATCCTGGTAAGCCCCAGCAATACCGACTTTTTCCAGTCCGTCGATCATCCAGTCGGTACACCTCTGAAACCACTTCTTGTTTTCACTAATCCCCGGAATGGGAAGGATCACCGATACAACAACATTGCCGGGATCAAGCACTACGGAGCAACCGCCACCGCGTCTACGGTAGAGGGTGATCTGATCCTTTAAAGATTCTTCAAGCTTTAGTTCAACTTCAGGATTACTACCACGCCCGAGCACAATTGCAGTTTCCGGGAAAAGATACACCTGCAACCTCGGTGAACTGTCCTTTAGTGCTGAGGCAAGGAGTTTTTCATCATAAGGGTATGGAAGAATTCCGAACTTGTTGTCATCATTCATCTATTTGCCAATTGTTTCAGAATTAGAGTTGTTCTCAAAAGCAGGTGAATGGAAGATACTATAATACTCCGTAAAAACATAGGGCTGATCAGATGATCAGCCCAGGGATATTAACAGGGATGTCGTAAATAATCAAATGCAATACAGGAAATGTTTCATTTGCGTGGCAGAATATGAACCGGTGAACCCGCCGCCACCTCAGCCGCTTCCATGATCGACTCGGAAAGCGTCGGATGCGGATGAATGGTCACCATAAGGTCTTCCAGTGTAGCGCCCATTTCAATCGCTAACGTTCCTTCTGCAATCAGTTCTGACGCAGAATGCCCCACAATAGCGACACCAAGGATTATATCGGTCTCCGGATCGGCAAGCACTTTTACAAAACCGTCGGTTCTTCCGATGGTCCGCGCTCTGCCCAATGCTGTCAGCGGGAATTTTCCAACCTTAACGGGAATGTTTTTCTCTTTCGCTTCCCGTTCGGTAAGTCCTACCCATGCAATTTCCGGATCGGTAAAGACCACGGCCGGGATGGCACGATTGTCAAACGCTGAAGGATGATCCGCAATTACTTCTGCGGCCACTTTACCTTCACGGCTTGCTTTATGGGCGAGAGCAGGACCGGGGACAATATCGCCAATGGCGAAAATATGGGGGAGACTGGTGCGTCCGGCTTCATCCACCTTGATCAGGCCACGGTCCAGCATTTCTATTCCCAGTTCCTCGAGACCCAGGTTGTCTGTGTTCGGACGCCGTCCAATAGCGACGAGTACCTGGTTGTATTCTTCCTCGATTTTTTTACCATCATGCTCAATCGTAACCGAGTATCCATTGTCACTCTTTTCTACATTAACGACCTTCGAACCGGTTTTAATATCTTCGAACTTCTTCTCACAACGTTTCACAACAACGTTCACCAGGTCCTCATCGGCGCCTGCAAGCAGTTTCGGCAGAAATTCCACCATGGTAACCTTGCTGCCGAGTCCGGCATAAACCAGGCCCATTTCCATGCCGATATACCCACCACCAACAACGAGCAGACGTTCCGGGACTTCCGGCAACTTCAACGCTTCCGCGGAAGACCATAAGGGCAGATTGTAATCGCCGGGAAGCTCATTGATGCGTGAACCGGTTGCGATGATCGCATTTTTGAATTCGATGTATGTGTTGGCGCCATCCACATGCAGCAGGTTCTTGCTTTGAAAATGACCATGCCCGCGTACAATATCAACGCCACGCTTGGTGAGAAGCGTATCAACGCCTTTTGTAAGTGTACCAACTACAGAACTTGTCCAATTGCGAAGTTTGTCGAGATCAAAGGATACACCTTCGCTCTTAATACCGATTTTATCCGCTTCTTTGAGAGCGTCGGTCAGTTCAACAGCGTGAATTAGCGTTTTAGAAGGAATGCAACCTTCTATGAGGCACACGCCACCAAGTTGTTCACGTTCTTCCACGAGGATCACATTCAACCCGAGATCGGCAGCGCGAATCGCCGCGACATACCCACCGGGGCCGCCGCCTACGACGACAACATCGGTTTCAAGTGTCATTTCACCCATTACCATCGTACTGTCTCCATTGTAAAAAATCCCCTGTGACGAACTCGTCACAGGGGAGTATCGTTAACTTTCCATCAACAGAATATTCGGATCTTCCAGCCTGCGGATCAACTCGGTTACAAACCGCGCCGCCTGGGCGCCATCCGCCACACGATGATCAAACGCCAGGGTAAGCGGAAGGATCTTACGGATTACGATTTCACCGTCACGAACCACCGGCTTTTCCTGCACACGACCCATACCTAAGATTGCCACCTCGGGGTAGTTGATCGTAGGAATCAAGCCAGTACCGCCGATAGGACCGATATTGGTTATGGTAAACGTTCCCTGTTGCAGGTCGGCGACATCGATCTTGCCGTCACGTCCCTTCATTGCATGATCGAAGATCTCACTGGATATCTGGACAATGCTCTTCCGGTCTGCATCTTTGACAACCGGAACAATCAATCCGCGTGGTGTATCCGCTGCGAAGCCGAGATTGTAATACTTTTTGTAAACAAGCTCTTCACGGTGCGGATCGAGGCTTGCGTTGAACATCGGCCAATCTTTGAGAAGCGAGGCGACCGCTTTCATGACCAATGGCAGCAGTGTCAACCGGGAGCGTCCCGGATCCTCACTGTTCGCACTGGATTGCCTGAATTTGGTGCGGAAGGATTCCAGCTCGGTCACATCCGCTTCGTCCATATGTGCAACATGAGGCACAAGGATCATGGATGTGGTCATTTTGCGGGCGACTTTGCGTCGGATCGAACGCAATGCTTCACGTTCCACCGGACCCTCGTTTTCGAACTCCGGTAATTGCTCAACTTCGAAGAACGGAATCGCAGACGAAGCGAATTCTTTCGGCGGTGTAGACTCAACTGAACCCTCTGCTTCAACACTGGCTTGAGTAACCGGTTGCATGTCTCCGGATGCAAACGCTTTTACGTCATCCGGCTGAACTCGTCCACCGGGACCGGTTCCGGGAACCTGGTTGATGTCAACACCAAGCTCGCGTGCGAGTTTTCTCGTTGCCGGAGCCGCGGGTACAGGACGGCCATCTGCAGGTTTCACTGAAGCAACAGGTGCTGGTGCTGAAGGTTTCGCGGCAGGAGTATCTGCAGCAGTTTTCTTCGCCACCTGTGGTTCTGCCGCTGCAGGAGTCGATTCAGCTTCTTTAGAACTTGAAGTACCAACCTCTGCTTTGCTCTCACCTGAACCATCATCTATTACCACGATGACTTCACCGGTATGGAGCGTATCGCCCACTTTACCGTTCAGTTTTACAACTTTCCCGCCGCGAGGCGACGGAATAGTCACTGCGGCTTTATCGGTTTCGACATCCGCAAGGGATGCATCTTCTTCAATGATATCGCCAACATTTACGTACCATTTCAGCAGTTCACCCTCGTGAATTCCTTCGCCGAGATCGGGTAATTTAAATTCGAACACAGCAGCCTCCTTTAGAAATCGAGGGTTTCTTCGATTGCCCTGCGGATTTTACCCTGGGATGGCAGATACATGTTTTCCCTGCCAAAGAGCGGCATTTGGATGTCATACATCGTCACACGTTTTACCGGCGCTTCCAGGTACATCAGGGCATGATCATTAATTAATGCGATTATCTCGGACGCAGGTCCAAGTGTCTGATGAGCTTCCTGCACAATCACACAACGGCCTGTCTTTTTCACTGATTCCGTAATCGTTTTATAATCCATGGGTGCAATTGTCATCAGGTCAATTAACTCGACACTTGTATTCCGTTCCTCTTTGATCTGATCCACCACTTTGATTGTCTGTCGCATCATGGAACCCCAGGAAATAACTGTTATGTCATTGCCTTCTTCTACAATCTGCGCTTTTCCAATCGGGAGAACTTCTTCTTCCTCCGGTACTTCCTCTTTGAAAGCACGATAAGAGTGTTTCGGCTCCATAAAGATAACAGGATCAGGATCACGAATTGCCGCGAGTAACAAAGCGCGCGCATTCCTTGGGCCGGAAGGGATTACCGTTTTTACTCCCGGTGTATGCGCCCAGTATGATTCTTTGGATTCGCTGTGATGCTCGAGAGCGCGAACACCGCCGCCATAAGGCATACGGACGACCAGGGGGACGGTATGTTGACCTCGGGAACGGGTACGCATTCGTGCGCCATTCGCTTCAAGCTGTGGCAGGATCAAGTAAGCGAATCCTGAAAACTGCATTTCCGCAACTGGTTTCAGGCCACCCATCGCCATACCGATGGATGAACCGATAATTCCCGATTCCGCCAATGGCGTGTCCATAACACGGTCTGCACCGTATTCTTTCTGAAGACCGTCTGTTACGCGGAATACACCGCCGTTTACACCCACGTCTTCGCCGAGAACAACCACTGTTGGATCTTTTTTCATCTCCTGGTGCAGGGCGAGATTGATAGCTTGTACCATTGTCATTTTAGGCATTTTCAGTATCCTTTCGCAGGTCTTCGAGGAAACGTTCGCGCTGTTCCTCAATGATCTCGTGAGTCGTTCCATAGACGTAATCAAAGGGTGCATCCGGTTTGAATTCTTCGCGCGATTCAAATTCTTTGACTGCCGCTTCGATACGTGACTTCACATCTTTTGCCAACTCTTCCTGCTTTTCCTCGTTCCATATACCTTTATCTTCGAGGTATTTTTTCATACGAATAAGCGGGTCCTTGGCTTCCCATTCCTTGACTTCAGAATCATCCCTGTATTTTGTGGGGTCATCTGCAGTAGTGTGCATCATCATGCGATAGGTAACCGCTTCGATCAGAGTAGGGCCTTCACCTTTACGTGCACGATCAAAGGCTTCTTTCGTAGCCGAATACACCGCCAGGGGATCGTTACCGTCAACCTGGATCCCTTTCATGCCGTACCCGATGGCACGTTGGGCAATCGATTCCGCTTTTGTCTGAATCCCGCGTGGTGTGGAAATTGCCCACTGGTTGTTCTGGCAGACAAATACCGTGGGAGTGTTCCAGACCGAAGCAAAATTCAACGCTTCATGAACATCACCTTCGGAAGATGCGCCGTCTCCGAAGAAACAGATGGATGCGGTATCCTTTTCGCCTTTTAACCGGGAGGCATAGGATAAACCGACTGCGTGCAGAAGCTGTGAACCAAGGACAACTGCGATGGGGAGGGTGCGGTCATTGTTCGGGTTGAAACTTCCCTCTTCGTAGCCGCCGTAGTACAACAGGGTGTTTACCAGCGGTTCGCCGCGCATCAGGCGTGCACCCAATTCACGGTAGCTGCCAACCCACCAGTCGTCGTCTTTCATGGGCAAGGTGGCGCTGCAAAAGGCCGCTTCCTGCCCGATGCTGAGAGGAATTGTGCCGATACGACCCTGCCGCTGCAGTTTCAGCATACGATGATCGTATTCCCTGGACATGAACATGTATTCATACAGCTTCAACAGGTCTTTATCGGATAGCTTGGGTTCAAGCTTCTTGTCAACATTGCCGTTTTCATCAAGAATCTGAAGATATTCCACTGAAAACGTGCCGATTTTTTTCTTCGGCATAATATATTCCTTTCGTTATTCCCGTAATTACCAATCAATATCAAGGAAAACTTTACACGTTAGTATCTACTTACTTTTTGCTCCCGAAAGATAGGGTCGCCTAACGATTCTGTCAATGGCTTGCAATCCCTGGAGAGCGTCATAAAAAATGAAGGTATAGATTCAAACATCAATTTAGTGATCTGAATAATGAAAATTTACTATTCCTACTATTATAAAACGTATCTGTAGTATTAACAAATTGCTATAATGAAAAGATTTTTTCACATTCTCTGTTTTCAATCATCTTCGGGTAAATCCTGCAGTTCCCGAAACATCACTTTTCCAACTGCGCAAACAGGGCATACCCAGTTTTTCGGTAGATCCTGGAATGCAGTACCGGGTTCAATCCCTGTTTCAGGTTCACCCATTTCAGGATTATATACATAACCACAGACAACACACATGAATTTCATCTATAACCTCATTTCATATAAAATAGTATTTATTGGACAATCACTATTCCATTTTCATACTTACGCTGATTCCATCTCGAATCGGTACCTGGATGGAAAACCAACGGTTATCGGTTGCTATCTGATTGTTGAATTTCAGGATACTTTTGGTTGTATTGTCCGTATTTCCTGCGAAAACATTTCCATACCACAAAGTGTTGTCAACAATCATCAAACCACCCGTCCTGAGCTTTGGCAAAACTTTTTCAGGAACTGATGGATAGTTTTCTTTGTCAATATCGCAGAAAATGATGTCGAACGGTCCCTGTTCCTCTTCAAGTATCCTGATACTGTCGCCGACTTTAAACTCGATACGACCTTGTGATCCTGTTCTATTCAACAAATCCAATGCCCGGTCACGATTGGCTTTGTCTGAATCGGTTAACAGGATCGAACCATTATTCATACCGCGTAAAAACCAGTAAGCTGAGTATCCATACCCGGAACCAAGTTCGAGGATAGATTCTGCCTGGGTAATGCGTGCCATCATTTCAAGGAACGATCCACATTGCGGCCCGATAATTGGAAATTGATCCTTTCGGGCTTCCTGTTCCAATTCTTGTACAATTGGATGCCTTGAGGGTAAAAGTGATTCAAGATAGGCATGTGCATGGGGAGCGAAGAGTTCCATGAATGATGCCGGTTTATTGGGATATGTGTCCATCTGTTCCTCCTATTTGATTAATTATAACAAGTTGAATTCGAATTTCTTTTATTCATTTATACCTGTTACATCATGAATGATCGATAGAGTAGAATTCTCTCGAGACTCCGAAATGACAATCGGAATTCGTAATCGTTCCTGGCCGATATAACAAAGACCTTCGTTGGAATCCTGGCAGTAGTAATAGTTCAAGTCCAAATTGATGGCATTATTTCCTGCGATCCATTCCACCGGTATGGTAACTGGAAGTGTTGTGGAAAATATTTCCACTCGTTCCGATTGTACTACTGAGGGTGAATCAGCATGCAGGAGTATCCGTATTCCGCCATCAACATTCAGTTTTAAGCCTTCCGGAAATTGTAAATCCACTTGAATAGCACCCTGTCCGGAGGAGCCTTCCCAGGGATCAATAGTGATAACTTGCGAAGTTGATTCATCCATCGACAACTCTGGAAGACCACTCAGTTGCAGAGTTGTCACAGATTCTGACTCAGGGGAGATAATTCGGATCGAATGATTATTTGTATCAGCGACGTAAATTGTACCGTCCGGTCCCACATCCAGTCCGCCGGGCTCGTCGAATCGTGCTCTACTGAGGGATCCGTCTCGCAGTCCTTCACGCCCGGAACCCGCGTACGATCTCGTTGTACGGGACTCCGGATCTACCGTTTTCACCTTGTTATTATACGTATCAGCGATGTACAACAGGCCGTCATGCCATGCTACTCCCAATGGATGCTGCAGACGGACATTGTCGCCGGAACCGTCCCGATCACCGAAATCGAAGAGTCCACGGCCCACAATGGTTTTTACGGAATCCTCTGGGGAAAGCCCCGCGCTTCGTATCGCTGAGACTTCACTGTCGGCGAAGTAAAGACGTTCTCCGTCCGTATCGATTCCAGACGGTTGCGCCAGCGCCGCCCAGAAATGGGGACCGTCAATGATGTCTTCCCGTCCTGAACCAGCCCATACATGAATCTCACCATTGTCGGGATTGTACACCCATAACTGATGAGGACCGGCCATCGCCACGTAGAGTCTGTTATTCACGTAGACAACATCCCAGGGAGACGCAAGGGGAGTGGTATGGGCCGGTCCACCTTGTTCCCGTGCAAAAGCCTGCTGTCCGGTTCCGGCGATTGTGGAAACAGTCCTGTTTTCGAAATCCGCTTCACGGATCATATGGTTGCCGGTATCCGCGACATAAAGTCGATTCTCAACAAAGGCCATACCTTGTGGATTATTGAATCCAGCTTCTTCGAACGAACCGTCCATGGTGCTGTTCGCACCCGAACCGATCTGGTCGATAATTTGACCGTCCGGGAGCGAGACAACCAGGATACGGTTGTGATTGGAATCTGCGATGAAAAGACGATCTCCATCCGGGTTGACATGAACTTTGCCCGGGTAGGATAGGAGAGTGGTCCTTTCATTGGATTCTTCTAGAGTGATGTTGAGGGGATTTGAATCAAGATCGCCAGAGCGGGAAAATCGTTCGATAAGGTCTTCAATTATCGGATCGAAATACTCAGGACCGCCTTCACCGCTACGGATGTCAACCACATATCCTTCCGGATCAATGAGGACCATGGTTGGCCAGGCACGGATCCCGTAAGAACGCCAGATGCTGAATTCATGATCGTTAACAACCGGGTGATGAATGTTATAACGCATTATCGCCTGACGGATGTTCTCGGATTCACGTTCCCCTTCGAATTTCGCTGAGTGAACCCCGATGACGACCAGGTTGCCACCATACTTCTCTTCCAGGTTTGCAAGTTTTGGAAGTACATGCATGCAGTTGATACAGCAATACGTCCAGAAATCAAGAAGAACTACTTTCCCGCGAAGTTCGGAGAGAGATAAATCTCGACCGGTATTCAACCATTCCATATTCGATGGAAATTCCGGTGCTCTTGTATTTTGAGAATAGTTGTACGCCATTGCTTGTGATCCTCCAAACATGGGATTTATAGATAGATTTGCAAATAGAAATAAAGAGATAGCCGCAAGTGTCAGCATCTGTGATGGCGAAATCCGATTTGTCGGTTGCATTATCTCACCTCAGTATAGTAAGACGTTACCCTGATAATACTGATCCATAAAAGCAAATGGTGCTCCTGGAGTTAGGTACGCCTTACGATCATTTCTGTTCCCGTTATTTATTTGATGCATCTTATATGTAAAAAGTGGAATGAAATGAGAGGATTTTCCATTGAAATACTATTTCTCAATGATTGTATTTGTTGCAACGATGGTTGGTTGTTCAACAAATGTCACTTCACAAGTGAGTGAGACGATGCCATATACAGACTATCGTGAAATACCGTTTACGACCATCCAGGGTGATACAACGAGATTATCCGATTTTTCCGGCAATGTAGTGTTGGTTGTTAATGTCGCCAGCCGTTGCGGATTTACCGGACAGTATGAAGGATTGGAGGAGCTGTATCGCAGATTTGAATCGCGCGGATTTACCGTGATTGGATTCCCCGCCAATAATTTTATGGGCCAGGAGCCGGGATCTAATGAAGAGATCCTTGATTTCTGCAGGACGACCTATGATGTGACCTTTCCCATGATGGCGAAAATTAATGTTAAGGGGCGAGATATTCATCCGTTATACCGCTATTTCACAAATGAATCGCCACATTCGGGCAGGATTACCTGGAATTTTAACAAGTTCCTGCTTGATCGTGAAGGAAATGTGATCGCACGGTTTGGTTCAAGAACACAACCTTTGGATGAAGACGTAATCACGGCAATAGAGAATGCGCTTGGTCCAGTTGATTAATCCTCAGGTCGCCAATTCTCCTCACGCCATGAAAGTGCGGGAGGATAATCGGGATAACGGCGAAGAATAGATGTGATCAGGCTGTCAGCATAAAGCGTATCGCCTTGTTCCCAGGCGATCCCGGCGAGCCCGAATTGAAAGAATGGGTTCTGCGGATCAATCCTGTAGGCCTGTTCGAAAAGTGATTTTGCCAGGTCGATTTGATGATTGTCTGCGGCGCTGATCGCTCGTTCACCGATTTCCTGGGCCAGGAGCATCCTGTATTCATGGTTGGATGGTTCCATTTCATGAGCCCGGAAAAAAAATGCTTGTGCCTGCAGGCGCATGCTGTCCGCCATTTGCGAATACTCAGTTGCATATTCCCGCAACATGGTAATGGTGTCTGGTTGGGCTGATACGGATAGAAGTGAGTCAGACAACCTTAAAAATTCTTCCGACATATCCTTGTATTGAATTCCCGATTCACGATACATCAGTCCCATGCCGCGATAGGCAAGGGGATTGCTGTTTATTCGTGCTTCCTGGCGGTAAAAATCCATTGCAGCCTGGTAATCATGGTTCACTCGCCTGATCTCACCGAGATAATAATTCACCAGGGGCACATTGGGTGCCATGGACCTGCACGTTAAAAATGATTCCTCAGCCTCTGCCAGATGTCCTTCCTGTTGAAGCACCTGACCATTGATAAAGTAACCGTACGGATTCTCACCGGTAGGTAGTCGTAACAGGTTGGCATTGACCACAATTCCCAGGACGAGTATGCCTGCAATCGGAAGATAGATGGCTTTGCGGTTGGATGACCTGAAGGTTTGAACCATTACTGTGACCATGTACACTGCAAAAAGGCATAAAAATGGAACCGCCTGGAACCGGAACCGTGCAGATACGAAAAACAGGACGGGGGTAAGAAGAAAAACCAGCGCCATGATTATCAAATATTTCGAAATAGGGATACGTTTCCATGCGATGATCATTCCTGCAATACCAAAGGGCAAGACCAATCCATACCCGAGCTTGAGTAAGATAAAAAGCATCAGGTTGCGTTTTGCGATAAAACCGATATCCCCATTATTGCTGATCTCGGTGGCACCCAATGCCAGGTACAGTTTTCGGACATACAACCGGAAAGCATCACCCGGTTGTGCAAGCAGGTATTGCAATCCCTGGCGCATATAAAAACTGGATACTTCGCTGTCACGAAGTGTGCGTTGTTCTTGAGCTTCCGCCCACCGGTGAGCCGTTTCCTGTGTCCACCAGATACCCAATGCCGGATGATGCGCTGTGTACCCTTCGGAAATCTCATTGTTGCCAAAGTAGAAGTTAATTCCGCCATTGGAGCTGATAAGTACAAAATCATTTTCAGCAGCATTCCGGGCGGTAACAGGAAGTATTCCCAGCGCCATACCCAGTAAAAGCATAACTGCACTTACAGGCCATGTTTTTTCCGTATCATCACGTTTGAAGTACAGGTACACAAACGTTACTAACCCACCTACCAGTGAAGTCGGGTGAGCGAGGGAGGCAAGCGCCCATACAAATCCTGCGATGATATAATTATGGAACTGATTTTTCTGCTTTGCCAGCAGAGTGAGTTCTATGGATTCAAGGATCAAAAACGTGGTAAGCGTTGCGCCCAGGCCCGATGCATTCAAATGAAGAAAGTAACCGTACACCGCAAAATACAGGGAAGAGTAGAGCGCGATTTTTTCGCTGAATACCTGTTTTCCAACACGATATAAAACAGATACGCAATAGGCGCCCAGCATAAGGTTAAACAATTTTGTTACCGCGAAATACGGTCCCACCAGGAAATAGAGAACACCAACAACTGTCGGCCATAAAGGTGGCCGGAAAAAGGGACCGGGTTCGAACCCCATTCCGGAAGCGATCCTCATACCCATTTCGTGATAAGAGACTTCATCAACGATAGGAATTGCGAAACCGGGGAGTTGAAGTACAAACAGCAGGTAAACGAGACGTACCAGCAACGCAACGAAAAACAATGTGAGAGAGGGGTGTTTGGTATAAAATTGGCGAATGGTCTGAACCATCCTGAAAGCAGTGACAGGATTCGTGCCGGGCATTCTACGCTCTTCTGCTAATCATTATCGGGGATGCAATAAAGTAGCTCGAAAAACAAATATCTCGCAAATGAAAATCTTGTGGCAGACAGTCGAATGACAGACTTGTTTACACAGCTCCGCAATTGAAACTTGACCGAATGGACTTCTATACATCGTCCTCCAGCATGATATTAACAAGATCACGGATTTTGTCGATTTCCCGTACAGTCTCATCGAGGAATTGATCAATCGGTGATTTTGCCAGGCTGGGTTTCATCCGGAAAAGGATTTCCCAGATTTTTTCATCTTTGAGTTTCTGGTTTTTACCCGAATTGATAAACGGCATTCCCTTCTGGTTGCAGAGAATATTTGCGAGATGGATCAGGGTGACTTCTGCGGGAAAGCCGGTGGCTTGATCATATGTATGGTGATGCAGGACGATCTCAACGAGGATTTTAGGTAATTGCCATTTTTCGGCCAACCATGCCCCGATCAGGGCATGGTTAGTGCCGATAATATAGTCTTCTGCTTTTCGTAGTTCGATTTCACGACGATTGGCGATCTCAATGCATTCAAAAAATTCATCAGTGAAAAACCGTGCGAGGATGATCTTTCCCATATCATGCAATAAACCGCCGGTGAAGATCGCACCTTTTTCAAAAAATCCGAGTCGGTTTGACAGTAGCTGCGCCGCTTCGCCGACTCCAGCGCTGTGTATCCAGAATTTCTTGTATTCAAAGTTTCCCGGGAGATACCCCTTGGGAAACGCCTGGAATACTGAAATTGTATTCACCAGGTGATGGATCTCTTTCATCCCGAGAATGACAAGCGCCATGTTCAACGATTCAATCTTGCGTTGCATTCCATAATAAGCGGAATTGGCTACACGCAGGATTTTCGAGGTTACTGCCGGATCGGTTCGAATGATCTGCACCAGGTCTTGCATGCTCGCATGGGGATCATTTACCAATCGTGCTACACGAAGAGCAAGAGTGGGAAGAGTGGGCAATTCATCTGCTTTTTGAAGACGGTCAAGAACTGCTGGATCCAGTTGAATGTCCATTTCTTCTCCACTTTAAGCTCAGTTTAATGAGATCCCCGGTTACAGGAAGAGCCGTCCGGATTTTCTTCAAAGCTGCCGTCTGCCAGTGCACTGACAATATTCGGAATACTTACGTCACGCGTAAAGTAAACTTTTATCCCTCGCGCATTTAAATCATTCACGAGGCGCGGTCCCATTCCTAATGCAACCATCGCCTGACAATCGGATAACGCATTCAGCAGCGGATTATGGCTATGTTGATGCGATTGATGGTCCGCATGATGATGATGATCATGCGATCCTTCGTTGTGTTGCCCCTTTTGCGTGCGCTGTAAACGTGTTCCCACGAATTTCTATGTGCTTCGCTTCTCCGTCAAGAATGTCATAAATCGTAAATGTTCTGCATCTTCCCGTATGTCCTGCGACTATGGTTCCGTCATCCGTTGGTATGGCTATACGCATCGAAGTTACTCCTTTAAGCAAATGAGAATCAAGTTGTTCTATGGGTGTATCACAAGTTTTCCTGAAACTGAAAGCGACCAGTTGGTGGTGTTATTCTTACCGATCTGGCAGATAATGCTGAATCGGTTCCCAACTTTCCTCGTATGAAAAACTGGTGAAAACCGGACTGTCACTGTTATGACAGGCAATGCATGTATTTTCCGGGATTCGCGTGTAATCCGTTGGCAATTGCCATCTCCCGGTTCTGCATGATATTGCGCCGCCAGTAGTTCCCGCCAGCATTATGACATGATTCACAACCTACACCGTTCTCCATATCAATTGAGCGCGTCCTTGAAGGATCTTCACCGTACCCTGTCACATGACACCGCATGCAGTTCGGATCATCTGTCGGGAGTCCTTCGTTCCCCAATTCATGGTACAATTCAATTGCCGCCTGAGAGGCTAATGTATGATACGCCTGTGCATGTGCGCTGTTCTGCCATATCTCGTAAACTTCAGCACTCTGTGCGCCACGATGACAGATACGGCATTTCATAGAGCCCACATAGGATGGAGCCTGAGCGAAAGCCAGATAAGCGATTAAGAGAAAAACAGGTGCTGATGCAATTGTTCTGCGCATAGTGTACTCCATGAAATTCGTGGGAAGAATATAGGGCACGGAAACCGTTCAATTCCAGAAAATTCAATATAGCAATGTTCAGAGCAGTATAAATGCAACACTTGATCATTATCCATATTTTATAAAATATGGATAATCTCTGCAAATGAATCGTCAGGGGAGATCTACCGGTAAACCTGAAAGTGCATACATGATAATATTGGCGCCCATCTGTAATGCGGCAAGCCTTCGTTGCGGGGGATCATTGTGCACTTCCTCATCTTCCCAACCGTCGCCCAGGTCAGATTGATACGTATAGAATACAACGACACGTCCATCGACAATGATCGCCAATCCCTGTGCAGGGAGATTGTCATGTTCATGAATTTTTCGGTGGCCCCGAATTAAAATCGTAAACCATATGATAGATGGGGTGAGAAAATGGCAGTTCAACGAGTTCATTTTCCGGGAAAACACGTGAGATTTCCCGTCGGAAGGATTCATCAAGCCCGTAATTATCATCGACATGGAGAAATCCACCACCCAGCAGGTAATCGCGCAATCGGTCAATTTCCTCGGGTGAGAAGTGGATGTTACCATGCCCGGACATGTAGAGCATGGGGAAAGAATAGAGATTCTCATCCATTATATCCACAACCGCTTCACGTTCAGCGACAGTCATACCGAATTCGGATTGCATAAATGACTGCAGGTTAACCAGCGAGGAAGGATCGCAATACCAGTCTCCGCCACCATCATAGCGTACGCGTGCAATGGCGAAGGGTTCGGCATTCACCTGGATACTCAGAATGAATAAATGAACGATCAGAATGAGAATCGTTGTCAATTGATAATGTTTCAGACGCATTTCCGTTCCTGACTATGGTCCTACAGTATACGTATTCAAATTATAATCGATCCCATTTGAGAAACGGAAAAAGATGACTCCGACATCTTTTGCAAACGCCGTCCATACTGTATCGGGCGTTGCCAGTGTATCTCCATGGTCTCCAATGGTGTACGTAATTTCTTCGACTACAACTGTTTCAAATGTTCCCGCCTGGACAGTAACAATGGAATCCATAGAAATGATTTCCGCATCTGCAAAATTCGATATTGCAGTTCCGGAATTATCGAACGCTTTCCACTCGCTGTAAAGCTGGATAGGCAATTTAAGTCTCGCAGTTTTGTAGCTGTCTATCGTATCCGCCGAGAAGTAAAGAAAATTCAGATCCCAGAAAATATAAAAAGGCATATCTTCACCATGCCCTGTGATTCGCATATAGGATGAATCACCACGGAGAGAATGCGATGTGTCTACAATTGTATAGGTCCAGAATGTCGTATCGCCAATAGAGTATTCCCACTGGTTGCCGATTGCAAGCGGGTAATATGCCCAGTCTTCGGCATAAGGATTTACATAAGGCGGAAAACCGCCATTCGTTGAATTGTCGCAACGAATGCTGAATAATGTCAACAGCAGAAGCGGAAGACAGTATACCGGTCTAGAAAGGAACTTTTGGCTTTTGCAGTGCATTGAGAACCTTTGCCACTAAGTCTTTTTTCTCTCTATATGGGAGGAAAGCAGATTTGAATCCCATGATAATCACGTTGTCAATATCATTCCTCGTAAGCCCTAAAGCCTTGTGGGCAATGTATAGTTCTTCGCTGACAGTGGTGTTGCTCATCAGACGGTTGTCGGTATTGATAGTAACGCGCAATCCGAAGTCCATATAAAAGCGGAAAGGATGTTGCTCAACTGAAGGAATTGTACCAACATGAACATTTGATGACAGGCAGCATTCGAGTGGAATCCTGAGGTTATTGACATAGTTCAACAGGTCGCCATCCTCTTTCAGGCGTGTTCCGTGGCCGATACGATGGGTGCTGAGATCATGCAATGCCTGCTTGATCGAACCCGGTCCCCAGGCTTCGCCCGCATGTACCGTGGACGTAATGTTGTTTGTATGGATCAGGTAAAACGCCGCCGCATGTTCTTTTGCAGGATAATGGTCTTCGTTACCTGCCAGGTCGAAACCGACGACGCCACGACCTTTGTAGGCAACGGTCAGTTCTGCGAGTTTGATGGAAACTGTTGGTTCAATCTGTCTCATCCCACAGATGATAACACCGGTTTTTATACCGGTTTTTTTCTCACCTTCCTTCAGACCGGCGAGGACAGCATCCATAACCTGCATGAGACGCAAACCTTTTTGCTGATGGAGGATAGGAGAAAAACGTACTTCGATATACCAGACACCTTCTTTCCAGGCGTCCTCGCAAAGTTCAGTAGCAATGCGGGCGATGTCTTCTTCATCCTGCATTACTGATAGTGTATAATCAAACCCTTTCAGGTAGTCTGCGAGAGACTTGATATGGGGGCCGGGACCAAGTGCTTTTTGTAATTTTTCTTCTGTTTTTGCAGGCAGAGTAACATTTCTTTTCTTTGCAAGATCCAATAATGTGGATGGCCGCACCGAGCCATCAAGATGGCAATGAAGATCGGTCTTGGGCAGAGTCCTGATTTCTTCAAGGGTTAGTTTGTGGTTTGTTGCTTGTTCGGTCATGTTCTCCTCAAACGTAATTTAAATGGAGTTTTGCATTTCCATTGATGTGAATGCACTGTTCTCCTGCTGGAATGATCCAATTCAAAAGGCAATCAGTCGCTGTTAAGTCGATACCTGGGACTTCAATTACAGTTTTCAAATCGCCGCTTTATCGCTTCAACATCGCAAATGATCATCTTTCACAACAGTAAACAGCATATCACGTTAATATAATTTAAAATTCAGGGGTACGCCTGTTTTACAGATTTAAAAATCGCTTGTATGGTTTCCATCAATAAAAATGCACGATGCTGCCACATCGTGCATTTTTAATGGAAATTGTCTTGTTTCAAGCTGAGATATCAATCGCTTTGTCACCGAGCATTTCGGCGAGAATCCTGTCGCCAAAACTCTCATATGCTATCATGTTGGAATCTTCAAAAAAGTCCGCATCGCTCATACCAGGCGCCTGATATGTTGATGACGGTCCAGATTCGCTGACCTTGGCTTCCCTGGTCGGCATGCCCAATTGTGTGACATAAGATTTTGCGGATTGTGAAATGCCTCCGATTTCCATGAACGTCTCCTTTTCATCCTACTATGTTTTCGAGTTTTCTTTCGATGTCTCTATTTCCTTCAGGATTTGACATGAATGCTTTTTCCAGTCTTTCAAGCATATACAGCGGTGATTCTTCATTCAGCCAGATAAAACGTTCGCTTATACCCATTTGATCCATCATTGTCTTTACAAACCAGGGGGATTGAACAAGAATAATAAATCCTGAAGAGCGTTTTGCATGAATGTCCAGGTTCAGTAAACCTGCAAGAAGCGTGGAATGGAAATATTTCAATCCATTCAAATTGATTGCGATTCTATTATGCCCTTCTTCGATTTTATTGAGAAGAACCTCTTCAAGTCCGCCTTGAAGGTCATCACCTGCTGCCTGTCCGGCATAGACCATTGGAATCGAACCAACCATACGAATGATGTAAGAAGTAAACTTCATCTGCCTCTCCGGGAGCAGGGAAGAGAAATCTGCTAAAGTTTCTTTATTACTCAACCGATAATAGATGTGGAAGAGTGTCTCAAACATTCTTTAGCAATGACTGTACCAATTGGTCCAGTCATTGTATGAGGATAATGTATACTTAAAAATAATAATATGTTGCAGTAGATTTTTATTGACTTTCAGGGGCTTCGAGGTCACGGTTATACAACGATGAGAATTAATAAGTGATACCTTTTCGTATCACAATCTTGGATAATATTGCAACTGTTTGAAAATTCATAAAATATGTTGTAACCATTCCGGATTCTTCAGAAATATCCCCTTCTGGTATTCAAAAACTCCAGAGCTGTCAAAACCAGAAATTCGATGAAATCTTCCAGTGAGTGGGCAGGTATCCTGTCTCTCAAGGATTCAATTTAGCAGTCGATAATAGATATGGAATGTTGCCTGACAATCTTGGGATAACTCTATGCGTGTGACACTTTTTACATCCCTGTTACCAGTAGCAGATAAAAAATCTGCTGACAGGGCATTGGTGCGCTCGCAAAAAAATGATGAAAAAAGAGGTCGTTCAAGTGGGCCGGGTGAGATTAAAGAGGTTACCTGGTCGACTGCTTCAGGTCACTCATTATACAAACAGGTGCAGGAACTTCCCGAGAAAGTGCAGGAAACATTTGATGATCCCGAGTATTCCAGGGAAAACAATAATAATGTAGGTACCCAGATTGATACTTACGCTTGAAGCTGTTTGAAGTCATCCCATGAAGTCGATCCTGATTCTGTAACTACTTCCAGCACAATGGTATCTTTTTCAGGTTT
Source organism: bacterium (assembly GCA_963674515.2). Lineage (GTDB taxonomy): Bacteria > Electryoneota > Electryoneia > Electryoneales > Electryoneaceae. Next base: position 377,666 of record CAXXQY010000033.1, on the reverse strand, counting down.
ATCTTTCGTCAGAACAACCGCTTTTTCAAAACGATCAACATTTTCCTTGCACAACGATTCCGATTTTGCAAATAATGTGGCGATTGTATCACCGACTACTACAGAATCACCTTTCTTCTTATGAAATTCAATCCCGGCGGCCAGATCAATGACGTCATCCGCTTTAATGCGACCCGCACCTAATGCGATCGAAATAAATCCCATTTCGCGAGCGTTCATTGAGGATATGTACCCCGATTCTTTTGCAATAACAGGATGTGCGTATCCGGTGAGTAGAGTAGTGCTGGTCGGCGGATCCTGAAATTTTCCACCTTGAGCTTCAGCAGCCTGTTTGAATTGCAGCCATCCGGAGCCATCCTGTAGCAGTTCATCCAACTTCCGATAAGCCGCATTTGGTGAGTCATACAATCCAGAAAGGAATAAAAGGGTTCCACCAAGTGAGAGTGTAAGTTCTTTTATGTCATCTGCAACTCTATCACCACGAAGGGCTTCGATACTTTCACGCATTTCCAGCCAGTTTCCGACTGTCCACCCCAGGGGTTCATTCATGAAGGTGATCAGCGCTGCTGCCTTTATATCAAAGTGTTTTGCTGTCTGTATTAACCAGTTACTTAGTTCACGTGCTTTATCGATCGATTGCATGTACGCACCGATTCCGCATTTCACATCAAATACGATTGTCGTTATCCCTTCCGCAACTTTTTTGGACATGATCGAGGATGTGATAAGGGGAAGAGACTGAACCGTGCTTGTAACATCTCGTAAGGCATAGATACGTTTATCAGCCGGTACAATCGATTCTGTCTGGGCAGCGAACGCCAGCTTGTTTTTTGCAGTAAGGTCGCGGAACTCTTTACCTGTGAGTGCAGTCTTCAGGCCGGGTATGCTGGCGAGCTTGTCCAGGGTGCCTCCGGTAAAACCGAGACCTCTCCCTGAGATAGTAGGAACGGGCAGACCCGCAGCAGAGACAAGCGGTGCAAGGAGAAGTGTAATTTTGTCGCCAACACCTCCTGTACTGTGCTTGTCACCGACAGGACCATATTCTGCAGCTTCATGTCGAATTACTTCTCCAGAATGCAGCATTGCATTCGTAAGCGAAGCGGTTTCTTCAAAACTCATTCCGTTAAAATAGACTGCCATTAGCCATGCAGCCATCTGGTAATCCGGAATCGTGCCATCCATATAACCTGCAATCAGATCTTTTAATTCATCGGGAGAATGGGTTTCTTTATTCTGTTTCGCTGCAATGATCTCGTAGGGAGTCCGCTTCGGCATTTGTTCCTCAAGTATTTTCTTCGAGTTAGTAACGGTCCAGGTTGTATTCTATCATCCCAACCTGATGAAAGTCGACTCTTCTTTTTTACGATTCCGGTCAAAATAGTGTTTATAGATTTCCTGTATGAGGGAATTTCTCCTCGGCCGATCCATTTTACACCATCTGCAGAAAAGAATATAACTTTCAGAATCATTAAATTTACTTTTGCGTATCACACGGAAATTTTGTGATTTAAGGAATATCCAGGGTGGTCCTATAGTTATAATTTCATATTTTTTCTTCTTCAACACCTTTGGAGATTCCGAGATTACTTTCAAACCGCCTGAAGAGATATCCACAATATCAGCGAGGATAGGATCAGTTGCACCTTTTGTTGTCAATTCGACAGGCAGGTTAACGGTCAACCTTGCACCGGTTCTTCTTCTGGGGGATCTTCCGGAAAGACCGAATGCTTCCCTTTCACGACGATTGTGCATGTACATCAGGACAAAAACACTGATAATAAGCAGAACTACCATTACCAGTAGAAAAATTACCTCAACGTTGGAAGGCCGCGGTAATTGCAAATATTTGACTACGGAATCGTACTCATCCATGCAAACGCTCTACCTGATAAACTGAAAACGAAACTTGCCCACTTTAGTTGCTGATCCATGCAGTTAATTTTGATCAAATAGTCCAATGTACAATATAATAATCATTCGAATTTCGGATTCAAATACATAATACTGTATAATATGCCGAAAAATTGTAAGTATATGCAAGTTTGTAAAAAAAATCCAAATGTTATCAGGGCAAGATGCGAATTGGGTTGGAATAGATCCAGCCACGTTTATGTCGATGGGCTTCGATACGCCATACACCGGGTGCTGTGGTTTTGAAGGTAAGCCGTTTTCCATATACTCGTATGATCTCTTTGCCATCGCAGAGAAGTACCAGGTCAGCATGAAGCGGGGATCGCGCGCAGAACTCAACCGGTTTTCCCGGTTCTATCCTGTCAGCAGGTAAATAACGTTTTCCATCCTGAACAGCGTAAAAACGAAATCCATTGGCATTGCCCTGTCTGTGGTTGGCGCCGAAGTGCCTGCCATTACGCAGGGCGTCAAGGATTTGACGTCTGGCTATTTCGAAATCAGATTTATGAAGAGGATTTTTCAGTAGCAGGTGTGTACGAAGACTGCGGAATTGCACTTTATAATGGAATACTTTTACGTGAAACAATCCTTTGAGAATCGGGTATTTTAATGAATGAGCGTCAACACCCACATACCCGACCACTCTTTTCTTTTTGTTCAACCTGTCCCAGACAGCCAATGTTTCCGGATCTGGCCTCGTAAGACTTTTTAACGGGTGCAAAAAACGTCGATACCTGTTGGACCTTGTAAGGCCTTCCACCCATTGCGAGAGCTGATTCCAAATCTCTATGCCGTCAATTTCAACATCCCATGCTGTCCATGGATAGGGAGGCATATCGGGGAATTCATCCCGTTTTTCATGAGGGTGAGCAATAGCGCCGAATCCACCTTCATCGTTCACATGTTTTACATAAACTTCCGGATCGATCTGGTTCTCCGGGATAGTTTTTAAATCGAAAGCCAGGTAATGATTATTCCCGAATTCCTCACCAAGCTCTGAACCAACAAGAACATTGATACGTCCATGCTTGCCTTCTTCACCCTCTTCACGTGCATGCAGGTAATTATGGTCCGTGATCAGCAGCCAATCCATTCCAAGTTGTTCCGCATAAGTTGCAATTTCCGGGATTGTACCGGTTCCATCGGAATGGACCGTGTGCATGTGCAACACACCCACAGATTCATATAGTGGGGGAAATGGCGCATCGGCGGATTTGAAACGGCGGAATCTCACAGCCCAAGATCTCCTGCAATATCAATCATGCCATCCCGGGCAAGCAAAAGGAATTCATCCAGTTCAAGCCCAAGTTCACTGCACGCGGCCATGTTCTCTCGACTCGCTCCAGCAGCAAAACGCTTTTCCTTGAAACGTTTTTTCATAAATTTCAGATCCAGGTTTTCCAGTTTTTTGGAAGGATGCATGAGCGCGCAGGCAACAAGAAAACCGGTGACAGGATCTGCGCAATAAATGGCCTTATCCATTTCAGAATCTCTTGTGACATGACCGGCATGAGCCTGGATCGCATGGTTGATCTCTTCCGTAATTCCCGGCTTGTCACGCAACCATTCGATCGTCAGGAAGGTGTGATTGTCCGGATCGTTTTTTGTCTCTTCGTAATCAAGATCATGCAGCAGACCAGCTAATCCCCAGGTTTCGATATCCTGGTTGAAATGTTCCGCCAGCTTGCGCATGACAGCTTCAACGGAATAGATGTGCTTTCGCAGATTAATATTCTCAATATGTTCATGGACAAGATTGAGTGCTTCCGTTCGATCCATTATGGCTCCATATTCAGGGTAGTGTAATACTGATACCGATTTGAGGGCCGTCCCCGCTCGGAGTAACGCCCAATGTCGGGTCGATTTCAAAATCATACAAGTGAGCTTCGACATAAGCGTCAAACGCAGATAACAATGTCAGACCTGCAGTCCACCAGATCAACCGGTTACGGTCATCGAGGTAAAAATCTGCTGATTTCTGCATCAGCTCCCGTTGTGTCTCGGATTTCTGTCTACGGGCAAGGTCCTGGAAATGGTGGTATTGGTCATTCTGCGTATAAACACCGTACCACATGCCAACTCCAACACCGAAGAAAACAGCCGATTTGAACCAGTTATCCGTATAGAGTTGTCCCCATCCCGGCACAACAAGGCTCCGGATGAAGGCCCCGGTGGGATGCTTGGACAGGGGAACGCCATTCACCATGTGGACTGTCGGTCCTTCGTCGACAATGGCAGAGTCCTCATCACCACCTGTCACAGATGGAATGGGCTCATCTTGCGCAAAAGTAGAATCGACACAGCACAGGAAAACAACAATGAACGTACAAATCAGGAAACAAGTGCGATGCATTCGATTTCTACCAGCACATCTTTTGGTAAACGGGCTACCTCAACCGCACTTCTTGCAGGCGGATTTTCCGTGAAATAAGATCCGTAGACCTCATTCATGTCCGCAAAATCATTCATGTCTTTCATGAAAACTGTATTTTTCACGATTTTTGTCAGATCGCTGCCTGCCGCTTCAACAACCGCTTTGAGGTTCTCAAGAGCTTGCTTTGTCTGGGCTTTGATATCCGTACCGGCAATTTCACCGGTTTTCGGATCCATGGGGATTTGACCGGCAGAATAAAACAGTTTTCCCTCGACAATGACTCCCTGGCTGTACGGGCCGATAGCTTTGGGCGCTTTGTCTGTACTTACTATCGAACGCATAACCTCTCCTTTACAAGAATTGTGTCAGATACACAAGGATAGTGAATTATACCCAATTCTACTCAGGTTTTCACAATTCTTTCCAAAGTAATTCTCCATTGTTTCAAAAAATGAATACAGTCAATGGTTATTTATACTGACAAAAGAATCTCAGAAAGGAACTATATATATAAATAATAAGGACTAAGTTTTCAGAATAGTCGAGCAGATTACCGATGTTTTCCTGCGAGGGAACGTGGATTATTGATACTTGTATTACAGGATGCTGGATTCAGATTTCTCATCACTGCTTTTAGAGGAGGTAATAAAACTCTGAGCTTCTTTCTGAATGACATCGTCTGTCTTATGGGTCAATTCCAGAACTTCATCCTCCGTTACACCAATCTGCATATTGGGCATTGTCGCACCTTCTTCTTCATTAAATGTAAGGTGGACAGATTTGTCGGATTGTTTAAGTTCAGTTTTCTGATCACCCAGGGTAACATCCATCGGTGCTTCAATTCTTTCACGGATCAGCACCATTGATTTTTCCGACCCTGCTTTCTGCATTTTGCGCTGATGCGAGCGTATCGCTTTTTCTTTCACCTTGATAATTTCGGAAAGCGGCTCAATTGACTCAAGCAAGGTCCGAAGGGCATCAAGTTCCTGTATGCTGAAAGGAGGACGCCCACGCTTTTTCTCACGGGCGATAAATTGCAACAGGATTACTCTTGCAGGTTTTTTCCCAATCAATGCTGTTAATTCCGGGCCTATCAAGCCGAGGATCCGTTCCAGGTTTTCCTGGCGGTCTTCATGAATTGTTCGTCGTCTTCCACTTTTTTCTTCAGGAATTCTTTGGCGCCAACCGAGACTGTAGTGATTTTCCGCTTTGAGTCAGCTCCTGCTTTAGTGACTTTCCCGATATTGACGATTTGCTCGGCGTTGATGGCCGTACCGCTTACTTCATTTACTTTTACAACCTCGCCTGCGAGCTCAGAATCGGATACCTTTCCCCGAAGTTCGAGCACTCCCCGGGTTCGCAGGACAGATTTACTGACATCTCCCTCCGCAAAAAGAGAACCGTCTGTATTAACGTTACTCCCTTTAATTTCACCAGTGACCATTAGATTTTTCTGTGATCGTACATCAGCGCCTTCGCCAATTTCACCATCAATAAACACATTCCCTTTTGTTACAATTTTTGCTCCTTTTGCGAGCGATCCACGTATTTCCACATGCTCGGTTGTCGTGAGCTCCTTGATCGAGGCACCATCCAGAACACGTATCGGTTCAACGGTGATTTTCAATTGATGAATGGAACGCTCAAATCCATTCGCATCATTTCTTTGTACTTTGGATCGTTCAAATGATACAATACCATCGCGGGTTGCATTGCAGGAACTGCCATCAATGGAGACTACTGTGCCATCACCTTCAATCAACTCTATCGGTGTACCCTCCATGGGAGGGAGGCTTTCCATTAAAGTATTGTACCCGGAGTTCGCACCCTTTTTCTGGAAAACAATTGAGCAGAGCAGATCACCGTCATAGACTTTTGTCGCGCCCATTACTTTACTCATTTTTGTCTCGACTTCATCCATATGAAAGGCAAATTCTGCTTCGGCAGGTTGACCTATCTCCGGCATTTTTCCTTCAGCGAGCTTGAACTTTTTGATCGGTTGATGTGTTCCCTGTATTTTTCTGAAAGCAGCGTCCAATTCCTCTTTATCAATTAAATTCGAAGCTACTTTTGCCTTCTGGATGACTTTATCAATCATTTCACGAGTGATCTCATTGTCAAAAGGATCAACTATAAACAGGTCGATAAATGCCTTCATTTTCGGGAATTTGATACCTTCAGGCGTCTCGATATCCTCGAACGTTACATCAAGTTTTCCACCTTCCACTTTTTCACGGACAATTTCAAGGGTGGCAATGAGTGTGTCTTCGGGACCTTTGCGTTTGACAATATCTTTGTAAACGAGGAGGGGGACAGGCACGTTCGCTTCTTTTGATACACCTTCCTTGATAAGCCTGATTCGATCAAGGAGAGTATTCTCTTCGATTTCCTCAATTTTAAATTGGGTTTCCACCATCCAGCGAGTCTGATGGAAAGATACAATTTTGTATATGTTGTTCTCAGGTGACATACGATTATCCTGTGAAAACTGAAGGATAATTGATGGCTGACGTATTCAAAACACAGCTACAAACAGGAAATACGAATTCATTTTTCTGCAATGGTCACACCTTGTCCAGCCAGTGACTGTTATAGTGTTTTCCAAAAGTATGCCGCAGTATTCACCGGGCATGATCCAAAAGCCTCTAACCGTAGAAAAAACCGACTGAATTTATAAATATACTACTCAGAATCTATGAAATATATACATTGTATAAATAACGAAAAAAACTAATAAGGTTTCGTAAAATCACCTCGCAGTGATCATTAAATCACATACGAGAGAAAGATACAGTTATCCCCGGTAAATTTTCAAGATTCCCTCGTTTATGATAGCGATAATTACCATACAAAGTAGGAAATAAATAATAATACGATAATCATAATACTCGGAATATTGCAAATAATGATTTATTTTCTTCAGACCAATAATAAACCCCTACTTTTCCTGTTCTGCCACTTCCGGTGGCGCCAACTTATTTCTATATTCAAATAGCGAATGTTTTCTTCCTTTAACAAAAGAGTTGGAACATGACATGGACCCCCGGTGAATTTGCTGATTTCTTCCAGGTATATGTTAAAAACAGCAGTGATTGTTATCGTATTTCTGTCTGCCTTTCAGGTGTATGCGCAACAGGATCTGCATTTAACCCTGGAGGAAACCGAGATCGGGATGCGTCTTAACTGGAGTGCGCCCGAAGAGCAGAACCGTTGGATTGTGCTTCGGTCATCCGATCCGTACATGCTTGTGGCCGATACACTGGCCATTACTTCCGACACAACATTCATGGACCAGACCGTTTTTTCAATTCGTACCGAACAGTTTTTTTACCAGGTAGTTCCATGGGTACCGGTTCCAAATTCAAATGAGCCCGGATACATTGAGAACTTTGAGTTGGTCGCTCCCGAGTTCGAGTCTTTTCCAAACGAGGATTCCGATCCGGATGCTTTTGGAATCATCCCCGGAGGCCCTGAGGGGTCACAGAGTTATCTCCAGTTATATGGGAACACATGGAAAATACAGTATATCGATCCGGTGCAACTCGATATTTCCACGCTTTGGTCGATTGATATGTGCCGTTTTAACCAGGGTCGAATGCAAATGATTGGCCTGGGCAACGGTGAAGATTACATGTGGTATGTCATCTGGGGCGATGATGCTCCCAACAGCGATATCTGGATTACCACGTATGAGGGATGGTTCCCGGGGAATGAATGGGAAACTATCTACCTTCCGGTTGGTGAGGACTGGCATGGCCGGTTTGGGGAGCATCCCGTTATTGACAGGGTTGTGTATGTAAATGACAATGATGGTAACAATGACGGAGTCGTCGGATTTGATAATCTCCATGATGTAACAGAGTCGTTCCTGCTGTCTCCAGATGCAGCTTTTACATGGATGATCATGGAAGAAACCGGGGATTCGCTTACAGTCCAGTTTAACAGTATTGCCAGTGATCCCGATAGTGACGTGCTTCAACATCTCTGGAGTTTTGGCGATGGTGGCGTGAGTACGATGGAACAGGTAACACATACCTATCCAAGAGGTGGTAACTGGCCGGTATCATTACGTGTGACCGATCCTGAAATGAACTGGGATATTTTCCACACAGCAGTTGTAGACAGTCCATTGACATTAAATTCAGACTTTACCATTTCATGTGGTGGTGATGTTATCCTCGCGCGAGGCATACAGGATGTAATTAACAACACCAGCCCGGAATATGTGTTTTCCTATGTTCGTCCATACATCGAACCGGCTGACCTTGCCTTGTGTAATCTTGAATGTCCGTTAACATTTGCAGAGACACGACATCCAACAAAGACTATCTGGTTCAAGGGATCGCCGGACGATGCGCGGGGATTGAACTTTGCCGGTTATGACTGGGTATCTCTTGCGAATAACCATATTATCGACTTATATGGCTGACGGGATGAATGAAACCCAGAGTGTACTGAACGGGATCAACATTCTCTGGGGAGGAGCGGGCAACAACGATGTGGAAGCGAGACGGGTAACTCACCTTTCCTATGGCGGAAAGAGTATTTCTGTAATTGCAATGTCAAACCGTACCGGGCATTATAATAACTACCAACCCTTCCTTGATGCCGGACGGAACCGTCCGGGATTTGCCCTGTGGAACCGTACTGCGATTGAAACACAGATTCCGCCTGCTGTGGAGTCTTCGGATATTGTCATGCTGCAGGTCCATTGCGGCAGTGAGTATTCCCGCTATCCCAGGGATGGAGACAATGAGCTTCCTGTCCGTTATGAAGAAGTACCACCGGATGAGGAATACATCATTTTTGAAATGGTACCGGATTCCGGGGAAGTTGCTCTGCGTCATTATGCCGTGGACATGGGTGCTGACCTGGTGATTTGCCACCATCCCCATATCATCCATGGAGTCGAAATTTATAATGGCAAATTGATTGCTCACTCACTTGGAAACTTCCTTTTTGATCTCAGCATGAACGAAACCATGCCGTCGATGCTCCTGGAAATACATGTGGGCGCTGATTCTGTTGATGCTGCAATCGTACGACCGATGTACATTTTCGATTGGGTTCCCGTTCCGGCGACTGGTGGTCTGGGAAGAGCCATCCTCGACTATCTGACCCACTATTCGAGGTTACTGGACACGTACCTGATACGAATGCCCGGTGAGGATGTGGCCACGGTATTCTGGGATACCACTTTGACTCGGTATGCGGAGACTTCTGTTGATACATTCCAGTTTGCGCAAAGCGGAGGATATTACCAGACAAGACCCTTCAGGATGTACGGTGAAGGATATATTTCACAACTCGAATTCGATGAAGCTACGGATATCCAGGTTCGATGGGGGCGTGATATCCTGTTGTGGGCGAACATGGAAAATGAGGGCGCCCAACCGTGGGATTTGAACTCCAATTATGAGTTCTATGACGACAGTTATTCCCATGAAGGATCGCAAAGTATTCAACTCTCTGTTCCCAGTAACGCAGGCGATAATTACGTAACCCTGTTCCGCAGAAGAGTACAGATTGATCCTGCATTTGCTTACAGCGTACTTGGCTGGATGCGTACAGAAGCTTCAAACGATGCGGAATTCCAGGTTCGTTTTTTTGATCAGCGTTCGGAAGGGAATCAACTCGCCCAGGATATCCCGTTATCATTGGACGGCGATAATCCATGGACACCTGCATACAATGACTATTATGACTTGCCGAACAACTACCGGTATATAAATGTTCGTCTCTCCGATTATCCTTCCAGCGCCAATGTTTCAAGGGCATGGTACGACGAACTTGCATTCATTGAATGGCAGGAATGGCAGGATGTGAACTTCTCCAACCAGATTGAACTTCCCTATCCGAGTGGATACCGCTTTGCTCAGGTACGTTCCACGGAGCAGGGATCGGGACGCGTGGTGGTAACCTGGACCAGGGAATGGCCGTTTGAACCACCGGCATGGAACGGAATTGTTGAAGAAGAGGCAATCCCGGTGGAACCATTCCATCGAATCGATTAACCGAATTAGCCATAGAATAAAACAGGCGACCTGCAGATGCGGGTCGCCTGTATCTTTTTAACAACTATCGATCAGTTCAGGTGGAAAATATCCTTGAATACATATCCGGCAACTTTGGGATTCTCTTTCAACCTGCGTGTGCTGTAGGCATACCAGTCTTTTCCGAAGGGAACATACACACGCATTTTGTGTCCTTCCTGGACAATCTGGCGGCGCAGTTTTTCAGTAACGCCAAGAAGCATCTGGAATTCATACTTGTCGGGTGATAACTGCATTTTTTCAATCATCCGGCACGCTTCCCAGACCAGCATCTCGTCATGTGTTGCAATCCCAACATACAATCCTGCTGATAATGCTTTTTCCAGCAGCAGAATGTAGTTCTTGCGTACGATATCATAATCACGATAGGCGATTTCATGGGGTTCTATATAGATCCCTTTACACAACCGTATATCGGCCTTCATCGGGATCAGCGTTTCTTCCAGATCTTTCAGCGAGCGTCGCATGTATGCCTGGATGACGATTCCGCTCCGTTTATACTCTTTATTCACTGATTTGAACAAGTCTAATGTCAAGGTAGTATATGGACTGTCTTCCATATCAATACGCATAAACCGGTCAATTTCGCCAAGGGCATTTGCAATACGAAGATAATTCTGAAGACAGAATTCCGGATCAATTCCAAGGCCGAATTGTGTCGGTTTAATAGAGATCCCGGACTTCAGGTCTTCTTCCTTGATCGCACGGATTACGCGCAGATAACGCTTGACTGCCTGTAACGCTTCTTCTTTGTGTGTAACAGATTCACCAAGAACATCCAGGGTGGCATGAATACCTTGCTTATTTAATTTTTTTACTGTGGCTATAGCGTCAGCAAGACTCTCACCGGCGATATACGGATCAGCGAAATGACGGATCAGTTTCTTGGGGACCAGAGGCATTGTCGCCACTACCATCGAATCCAGGAGACTCATGGTTTCCTCACTTACGTTACAGGGGTTGTGCTTTTTGTAACAATATACATGTGGACAATCGCATCGTCAATCACAGGAATGAGTGTCAAAAGACAATGATGGAGAGCTTGATGGAATCCGGTCAAGAAATACATCTCCATAAAAATACCCCTGGCGTATTCGGTCGCTTCAGGTTCCGCTCCTACTTGCCAAGGGGTAAAACAATCACATAACAAACTCGTATGCAGGTATAAGATAAACAACATGCGGAACGTTTGTCAATTTCTGCCTTAAGAAATTGATTAATGTGCTTTTCCATTGTTCCCATTCACTATGGTCTTCCAATGATATTTAACACCTTTCCAAACAACGGGACGCTTGAAGATAAGTGAAAAGAGCAGGTAATGATTCATGAATACCTGGTACACTTCGTGAATGACAAAATCGCGCAGACGTAACTGAGTGTTTGAACGGATTGTTGCAGCCAACAGAATCAATGCATCGCCCAATGCAACAATCAGGATGCCAAGGAAAGCCTTCAAGGGAAAGATAAGCAGCATCCAAGGCAACACAATTCGAGACAGGAAAATTGTGCTGTACAGTACGACATTGAGTAGATCGAACACATTGGTTGAAGTGGACCAGCGTCTTTTCTGCATTAACAGACTTCGCACATCCGGTTCGGCAGTCGTGTATGCAGTTGAATCTGGTGAAACGATAAAAGCATTATGTTTTTTCGTATGGTTCACCAACCTCAGGATTAACGCATGATCCTCTATCAGATTTGGACCAATGGCACTGTATCCGCCAATTGCATTGTACGCGGAAAGCCTGAATCCCATGTTATTGCCGGAAGCAAAGGATGGACGCATAAGATGACGCAGCCATGCGAAAGGCGCCTTCGGTTTGGTGCCGTATTTGTCCAGCATGCCTGCAAGCCCGGTGAGACCTGAAGTTGCTCCATAGAAAAAACGGTGGTCGATTCTCTGCATACGTGCCACAAGTGGAATAGAAGGTCCATCATCCTTGATATCAACCAGTCCGCCCACAACAACGACATTATCGGTGAACGACGACACCATGGAGCGTATCCAGTTCTCGCCAACAATCACATCAGCGTCTGTCTGGAGAACATACTCGGTTTCAACCAGTTTCATGGCTTCGTTCAGGGCATGCACTTTCCCGAATAAGACTGGATCAGGTTCAGTAACATGAACGACCCGCGTGTGAATCAGGCATTCTTCCGCGAATTTATCCATGATGTAGCCTGTATTATCCTTCGACAGATGATTTACAACGATGATCTGGTACTTATCCCTGGGATAATTCTGGCATGCGATGGACATCAGGCAGTTAAAAATATCCTTTTCTTCGTCGCGGGCAGCAATAACCACAGTTACTTCGGGAGTATGATCGCAGGTGGGCCATTTACGAGTACCGCCAAAGGCGATGATATACCGGACTACTGCACAGACTATCCCTATGATAATTGCGATCATTGATGCGGATCCAGTAATGTTGAGAATTGTCCGGGTTGTATCCCCATAGTTTTCCAGGTTTTTATCGTTTGCTCAAGTATACCTGGAAGCGCAGAACCGCGGTGATTCCCATCGTGCAATACAACGATATCACCTGGAACGACCTGCTGCTGCAGTGAATGTATTATCTGCCTGTCAGAGTACTTCTGATCCCAATCGTAAACGATAAGTCGCCAGAAAACGAGCTTCGCTCCAGTCAGCAGGCAGTAACGTAAAGTAAAGGGATCAACAATGCCATAGGGAGGACGCAGTAAACGGGGTGATGAGTGGAGGCATTTTTTCAATTCCTCAGGAAGTCGTCCCGGATGGATCTCACGATGATAGTCCTTTGTTTTCAATAATAACCAACGTTTATGCGAAAAACCGTGATACCCGATGGTGTGCCCGTCGTCGAACGCCTTCAGGACAATCTCAGGGTGACGGATCATCCTGTCGCCACGAAAAAAAAACGCAGCCTGGATTCTATTTGCCTTGAGAAAGTCGAGCAATTTCGGTGTTGCATCGGGTGAGGGACCATCATCAAATGTCAGGTATACTTCCCTGGATAAAACATCCCTGAATCCCCACAGGGAGTTGGGGATCAGTTTCTCAATCAGTTTAACAGGACGGGATGTACGGCTTCGATCATTCATCGGGTTTCTGGTTTCGTTCATTTCTGGCACCATGGAAATCCTGTTCTTTCCAGGTAAAGGAGAAGAATTGCCCTCGCAAACCGGACAGGACTATCGCATAGGTTAAAATGAACACCGCGATACCATATTTCCAAATGGAATACGGTTGCTTCAAATGATTGGCTCCGGTGCGGATGGGAATGTGATCCATAAGTGCACGTGAACAGAAAAGGATAACTGGCGTCAGGAGGCTGATTTTACCAGCCAGCGCCAATGGAAGTGATAATACCAGGGCCAGGAAAAAACTGGAGACAGCAATTACCAGCATTCGAAGGAAGGGAGGGTAATAAAAATCCTTGGATGTCCAGCGGGATCGCTGGTTAAACCACTCATACAATGTGTCCACTGTATTACTGAATACCCATGCTTCCGGACGGTCCAGGAAGAGTACCTTGCCGCCTACCTCGGCAATATTCTGGAGCAGGAAAACATCATCACCGGAAATAATCTCATCGCTCTTTGCGTAACCGCCAGCTTTCATGTAGTGCGTTTTCCTTGCGGCCAGGTTGCTGCCGTAAGCGTTAAATACATGACCGACCGAGATGAACGCCGAGCCCATGACTGTGTAGGATAAATGTTCAAGGTTCTCAATCCATGACCACCAGACTTTCGGTTGATGCTCTTCCCGAGTGAACATGCTTACACCGGTCACACCGCATACTTCTGGGTCTGTAAATGGCGACAGCACCGCACGCAGCCATTTGTCCCCCATCCAGCAATCAGCATCAGTGGTGACAATAATGTCACCTTTGGCTTCTTTTACGCCCCTGCTGAGAGCATATTTTTTCGGGGAACGGTTCTGCAGATTTTCTTCATCTCGAATACGGATGACTCTGAAGTCAACTCCGCTATTACGTTCCAGCACCAGTTTGGAAGTGTTGTCCCTGCTACGGTCATCTACAACGATCACTTCAAACTTGTCGCGTGGGTAATCCTGAGCTTCCAGGCAATCAAGAAGCCTGCCAATCCGTGTTTCTTCATCTCGGGCAGCCACGACTACGGATGCTATTGGAAGTTTGCTGTCATCTTTTATCAGAGGGGTTTTCTTAACTTTCGACAGGCCAACCCGAGCGATAATCGTAAAAACGGCATACGCCAGCCATGCACACCAGGCAAACATGTAAAACAACATTACGCAGCCTTGTCTTTTGAGGATACACGTGACAGGATTGCCTGCTCTGAAAACACCGGGATCTTGATCGTGGTCAGGTACACCAATCCAACCAATGAAGGCAATAAGACATTAAAAAGAAACAGGAGTAACGAAGCGCTGAATGCGGTAGCATCAGATACTCCGTACAAGCTGTAAAACGAGACAGCGGCAAATTCACCGACTCCAAGGTTACCCAGGGAAATAGGCAAAGCTGCCTTTACAAACAACGTGGCTGCATAGGTGTGAAAAGCGATATTCCATCGAACTGGTTCAAATGCGTTGGTCAATATGGAAAACTGTACCAGGATAAAAAATATCTGGAGTGCAGTGACACCCAGCGAGATAGCACAATGCCTGAATTTTAATCCTTCATATACCCGCAACGCTTCGAACAATCTTACTTTTTTCCCGAAAGCAAATTGCGAAGCAATGAAAAGGGCTTTCAACGGTTTCGGATCAAGTGCCAACCAGAAAAAAAGCAATGGTAATATAGAAACAAATATCAGTCCACTCGTACGCAACGATGGGGGAACTGCTTCTCTGAAACCGGGTAGCAGAAACAGCATCAATGGACCGGTCAGCGAAACGGCGCCGAAAAAGTACATTTTATCGAGAACATGAAGTCCGGCCAAACGCAATCGTGATGGTGCCTTCAACAGGAATATCCGCACGATTTCACCAACCCTGCCGGGAGTCAACAGGCCGAACGTCCATCCTGCCATCAAGCTGGACATTATTCGCCAGTAAGAGGCGCCGGGAGCTTCCGTGGAAGCGAGTGTTTTCCATCGGATCGCCTGAAGGATCACATTAATGGGCATCAGCAGGAAAGCAATCAAGACATAAGTGGAATTGGCTTGCAGAAATGCTTCCTTGATGCGGTCCATTTGGATCGAGTGCGAAAGTTGAAGCAGGATTACAACCGCAATTCCAGCCTTGAGGAACCAGCCAAACCATCGAAAAAACGGGCTGTCAAACCGTTTTCGGAATTTTTCGATCATTCTCCGAAGCAGACGGTCCTCCGCATTTTCAGAGCTTCCATCTATCTCTGTTGATTCCAGCTCAACAATTGATGCAGGGTTCTCATTCTGCAAGGTCATGCCTGTGCCTGTTCCGTATCCTGTTCAGATGCAGTTTACCTGTGCTATTCTGCAACGCCCCTTGTGAAACTGCGACCTTTCCACTGCACATTGCCAAACAATGCTTTCGGCCATAATATCCAGAAAGCGAATGGTGCAGCGGACATGGCGAATAATGCATAAAAGCTTTTCCGGAAATCACGAATAATGGTCAATCCGGAAGCAGCCATCATGATATCAAACAGCCATTTATTACGCCAAGCCTTAAGTATAGCATCTTTTTTCACAATATTCAATGCTGCCAGGATCGAAAGCAGCGATAACCCCATCAACATAAAATTCGCCACAATCCCCATGATAAGCCACCCGGGCGAATAATGTGTCCCGGAGGAAAGGTGACGGGATTTTGTGCGGAAAAGGTTATAATCGTCTTCCAGTAAGGTTGTGACAAATGAATCGGGATGGGTGGCGAATGCTATCTCTTTGTCCGTTTTCAACGAGATCCTTTGCAGAAAGAGATCATCATCACCAGAGGCCACTTTCCCGAAACGGCCATAACCCCCGAGGTCAAGGTATAATTTCCTGCGGAAGGCAAAATTCCCGCCGAATGCATTAAATGGCGCACTTAAACCTATCGCCGCTGCGGATAAAATGCCAGCAGCCCAGGATTCACCCATGGCGGCCAGATGATAGAGTGAATAACGGCCAATCCTCGATGGATAGCCCACCACTGAACCGACACGTTCGCCCATGTACTGCGACATCGTACGGATCCAGCGTTCCCCGGGTGTACAATCGGCGTCGGTACTGATGATCCATTCTGATTTCGACATACGGATGGCGGTATCAATAGCACGCTTTTTCGGGCTTTTCAGTGGAGAGTCCATATCGGGTGTTACATAATGAAATAATGGGTTCTCATTGCATTTTGCCTTAATAATTTCAGCGGTTCCATCTTCCGAGTCATCATCAACAATATAGAAGGACAATAAATCCTTCGGGTAATCCTGCTTTTCAAGTGATTCGAGCAATGCGCCGATGGTTTTCTCTTCATTCCGCGCTGCAACAATAACTGATATGGTTGGCAATTGTTTATTAACAGGTTGCTTTTTCTTTAATCGAAGAAGTGTATGGCCGAGGACAACAAAACCGGTGAGTGAACCATAGGCAATTGTAAATGCCCGCAAAGCACTATTCATGCTTTTCTCCATCCAAGTTTCAACTGCAGGTTTACTGATGAACAAGTTCCAGGTATTCAGGAACCTTCATCATATAAATATACGCAAAGCTCTTACACTTTTTCCAATTTCATAGAATTTCAGTGAATATCCATTTACATTTATCAGCGTTGAGTTGATATTTGGCGTTCTGCAGGATCCTAGCGCCAGGAATCATTTGCTTTTGTATCAGGTCTGCTTGGCGCGAGATCCTGTAGAAGCAGTCGTCCAATCATTGTGCAGGTTCTCGCTATCCATTGGTTGAATCTTTGCAGATTAGCTGAATGTCCGCCAGGAACCTGCACAACACCCATCTCTGATGTCTATGTGCGGAAACTTCCAGTGATGTCAGTAGTTTTTATTCCAGGAGCATTTGCTATACGGCCGTGAGGAAAACGGTTTCCTGGGATGAGAAAGTAATGAACGAGGTATAATTTGAAAATATTCAAACGTTTACTGCCATACTTCCGTAAATACAAATATAAAGTCATTGTTGGTCTCCTGTTTGTTGTTATTGCCAATTTCTTCCAGATGCTTAATCCATGGGTTTTACGGAGAGCGATCAATGGACTTGAAGATCAATTCTCACATCAATATCTGATCCTGTCCGGTGTTTATCTCCTTTCAATCGCTGTTGCTTCAGGATTCTTCCGTTTCCTGATGCGAAAAACAATCATTGGAGTCAGCAGGAATGTAGAGTACGATCTGCGTCAAACTCTGTTCCGTCACTACCTGAATCTCGAACCCGCTTTTTATGATCACAACAGGGTAGGGGATTTAATGACCAGGGCGACATCGGATATTGAGCAGGTACGAATGGTATTCGGACCGGCGCTGATGTACATGACCAACACTTTGTTTGGCCTGACATTCGGCCTGGCGCTCATGATCTCCATTTCTGTGAAACTGACACTGATTGTTGCTGCGATTGTGCCGGTTATGGCGGTTAATGTGTTTTTTGTTGGCAGGAAGATGCATGCTGCTTCAAAGGCATCGCAGGAAGCTTTCTCCGATTTGTCATCTACCGTCCAGGAGAACCTTTCCGGAATTCGAGTGATCAAAGCGTACCGTCAGGAGGATCATCAGAAAAAGCTCTTCGAAATCTCGAGCAGGAACTATTTTTCGAAAAACTTGAAACAGGTGTATATACAGGGAATATTCTTTCCTTTCATTATGTCAATTTTCGGCGCTGCTGTTGCCGCAATTCTGTTAATCGGTGGCTACCAGATCATAGTGGGAAATATTCGGATCGGTGATTTTGTTGCTTTTGTATCCTATTTAATGCTGTTGGCCTGGCCTATGATTTCCATCGGATGGGTTGTGGGATTGATACAGCGAGGAGCTGTCTCTCTTCAACGGCTTGTCACTATCCTTGATGAAGAGCCGCAGCATAATCATTTTGGAAATGGAAAAGACGCAAATACTATAATGAAAGATAAAAGCGTTGCATTTCATGATGTAGAGTTGACCTATCCTAAAGCTGTTAAGCCATCACTTACAAATGTATCCTTTGAGCTTTTACCGGGCAGAACACTCGGAATCGTTGGTCGAGTAGGCTCGGGAAAAAGTTCCATCGTATCGGCACTAACCGGTTTGTATACTGCGCAAAAAGGTGAAATTTCAATAGGCGGGATCCCGATTCATGATTGGGATTTGCGTGATTTGAGGGAGCATATTGCCATAGTCCCGCAGGATCCGATATTGTTCAGCACCACCATCCGTGAGAATATCACCTTTGCGAATGGAGACCTTGATGGCGAACTGGAAGAGGCGATTCAGATCAGTCGGCTGGTGCAGGACATCCAGCAGTTCCCGGATGGGATAGAAACCGAAGTGGGAGAAAGAGGGATCACGCTGTCCGGTGGCCAGAAACAGCGTGTTGCCATCGCAAGAGCCGTCATTCGCAATCCGGATATCCTGATTCTCGATGATGCATTGAGCGCAGTTGATTCCAGTACGGAACACATGATTGTCGAAAACCTGAATCGCTACATGGAAGGGAAAACATCCATCATTGTAACGCACCGTCTTTCGACTGTCCAGGATGCTGATGAAATTATTGTAATGGATCAGGGGAAGATCGCTGAACGTGGGAAGCATAAAGCACTGTTGGAGATAAATGGGATTTATGCCGAACTCTGGAAACGCCAACAATTGGCGAAAGAACTGGAGGAGGCGGAATGAGACATCCATCCATCCATGAAGAAGACCGCCTCGGCAGGGTTTATGATCACAAACTGGTTTCACGACTCCTGGCCTATGTGAGACCATACAAGTTTAAAGTATTTATCAGTATTGTTCTGCTCCTGTTAATCGCAGGCCTGGAACAATTGCTGCCATATCTGACAAAAGTTGGTATTGATGATTACATCGGTCAGGGTGATTTTTCCGGATTGTTGAGAATAGCAGCAGTATACATTGTTATCTCCCTGGGATTGTCCTCCATGAAGATAGCGCAGGTGTTGTTGACAGGATGGGTTGGCGAGAAGGTAATGTTCGATATCCGTGAACAGGTCTTTTCGCACCTGCAGGCTCAATCCCTGCGGTTTTTCGACCGTAACCCGATTGGAAGGCTGGTTACCCGTACAACCAACGATGTTCAGACGTTAAGTGAAATCTTTACCAGTGGTATTGTTGTTGTATTTGGCGACATTATTACACTTGTCGGTATTGTCACGGCAATGATGATCATGAATGTTCAATTGGCACTTGTCGCCTTGCTTATAATACCGTTGATTGCCATTGTCACCTTTTTCTTCCGGTTCCGGCTCCGTGATGCTTTTAGGGATGTGCGTCTGAAAGTCGCCGCGATTAACTCATTCCTGCAGGAGCATCTTGCAGGAATGCGTATCGTGCAACTCTTTAATAATGAATCCCGGGCTGATACCAGTTTTTCCGTGGTCAATGCAGAAACAAAAAATGCTCATCTTCGGACAGTCGCCCTGTTCAGCATATTTTTCCCCATCATGGAGTTTTTGGGAGCACTCACAACTGCATCCATCCTTGTGCGCGGGGGATTTCTTATCCTGTCCGATGAAGCATTTACCCTGGGTATTTTAATCGCCTTTTTCCAGTACACGGAACGCTTTTTCCGTCCCATCCGTGATCTGTCAGAGAAATACAACATCTTCCAGGCCGGAATGGCTTCCGCGGAACGTGTTTTTTCCCTGCTGGACAAGGACGAAGGGCTGAAAGATCCAGTCAATCCCACTGCATGCGACGAGCTTAACGGGAGTATCAAATTTCAGGATGTAAACTTCGGGTATTCGGAAGAGAAGACGGTACTTAATAACATCTCCTTTAATGTTCATCCGGGAGAAACAGTCGCGATTGTGGGAGCTACCGGTGCGGGTAAAAGCACGATTGCAAACCTGCTTGCAAGATTCTACGATGTGAACAGCGGTTCGATCCTGGTTGATGGTGTGGATGTACGCGGATGGTGCCGGTGCGAATTACGCAAGCAGATCTGTTATGTTCAGCAGGATGTGACTTTATTCAAAGGGACGATTCGCGACAATATAACGCTTGGCGATACATTTACGGATGAACAGGTAAACCATGCGGCGCGGACTGTCCATGCTGACCAGTTTATTGAAGACCTGCCGGACAAATATGACGAGCTGGTAATGGAACGCGGCGCCACTTTGTCGAGTGGACAACGTCAGTTGCTTTCCTTTGCGCGAGCGCTTATCCGTGATCCAAAAGTGTTGGTCCTGGATGAAGCGACGAGTGCAATTGATCCCGAGACGGAAGCATTGATCCAGGATGCGCTTGAGAAACTCCTGAAAGGAAGAACCTCGCTGATTATTGCGCACCGTCTGGCGACCATCCGTAAAGCTGATAAAATTATTGTCATGCATAAAGGACAGGTCAGGGAAGAAGGAACCCATGAAGAACTTCTGAAATTAAAAGGGTTTTATCACAGGTTGTACCAGTTGCAGTATCATCATGTGGCATAGAAAAATCAGACCGCGAAAGACGCGAATGACGCTAAAGAAAGAATTATTATAAAAGAAGAACAAATTTGTTCATGTATCATATTTGATGCTATGTAAAGAAATAGTATAGTTCTTATCAGGAAAAAAAATAATGTATGGAAATGCAGTTTTTCTAAGAAATAGTCCGGTTTGCCAATACAAAATTTCGCGTATTTGGCGTGTTTCGCGGTTCTAATAGAGAAAAGGAGAAATAGAAATGAGCAGGGAAAATCAATCCACGACAAACAAGAATGACAAGTTACTTTTCAAAGAAGAGAGCTACAAGATCCAGGGAGCTATCTTTGAAGTGTATAGGGAAATGGGATGCGGTTTTCTGGAAGCAGTATACCAGGAATGTCTTGAACTGGAATTATCGAGAAGAAAAATCCCATTTCAATCGAAAGTTTCTATAAAGCTTTCTTACAAGGGTGAACAGCTTACCCAGACATACCAGCCGGATTTCATCTGTTACAACAAAATCATTATAGAGATTAAGGCAGTCAAAGAAATTGCTCCGGAACACAAAGCACAGCTTATGAATTACCTCAAATCAACTGGTCTTGACCTTGGCCTGCTGGCAAACTTTGGTAGTTATCCCAGAGTGGAGATCGAACGATTTGCCAATACGCACAATCGCAGTTCAAAATAAAGAAAAATCTAACCGCGAAAAACGCGAATGACGCGAAAGATAACGACCTTTGAAATGACAAATAATATAAAGATTGATGTATTATACTTAATGCCAAATGAGGTGTAGTGTGGTCTATTTGATAAAATGTAAAAGATGTAAGGAGTTGGTGGGGGAAAGGAATAATTCAGTTTACTTTTATTCGTTTTAGCGATTGTGACGACTTTCGCGGTTTAAAAAAAAGAAAAATCTAACCGCGAAAAACGCGAATGACGCGAAAGATAACGACCTTTGAAATGACAAATAATATAAAGATTGATGTATTATACTTAATGCCAAATGAGGTGTAGTGTGGTCTATTTGATAAAATGTAAAAGATGTAAGGAGTTGGTGGAGGAAAGGAATAATTCAGTTTACTTATATTTGTTTTCGCGATTTTGGCGACTTTCGCGGTTCAGAGAGGAGTGTATAAGTATAAAGTTGAAATTTTCCAGCGTGCAATACTTGAGAATTATGCTAATGCAAGACAGATGGATTTTTTTGTAGCGCATGAATACGTTATTCTAGTATCTTTGCCGGAAAGACCTCCAGGGAGTGGATTGTGGCCAGTGCTTTATCAGCAAGTCAATTCAAAACCAGCATTAGCAAGGGAAATATTTCGCCTGTCTACTTTGTAACAGGCACAGAACCGCTCTTGCTTGACAGTGTAATAGCCACTGTTTCCAGTAAACTTGTCGATGAAGCAAGCCGTGATTTTAATTATGATGTTCTGCATGGTGATAATGTAACAGCACAAAACATTGCAGCGGTATTGGGTGAACTGCCGATGATGGCGCAATACCGTGTGATCCTGCTGAAGAATGCAGAGAGCGCCACTCAGACTGTACAGAAGTACCTGCTCGACTATTGTAACAAACCGAATCCGGACAGTATCCTCGTACTCATTTTTAACGGTGAACCGAAAAGTGCATGGGCGAAGAATATTTTGAAGGTTTCAGTCCATGTGAAATGCAACACACCGAAAAAGGAGAATGAGATAGCTGCATGGATCAACAGCCGTGCGAAATCTCTCAAGGTGACGATAGATGAAGAAGCACTGGATCTACTTTCTTCACAGAGAAGTGTTCAGTTGATTGATCTTGCTGGAGAATTGGAAAAGGCCTCTTTACTCGCCGGTGAAAATGGTACAATCACCCAGGAAATTGTGCAACTGGTCTGGGGAATTGAGCCGGAAGTGAATATCTGGGGATATTTTGACCGGGTTGCATCCGGGAATCGTGAAGAAGCACTGAAGGATTTCCACTATTTTCGAACGGAATATGAATCTGGACAGACGGCAGGATTTCACCTCTCGCAAATTGGTAAACGACTGAAAATGGTATGGAAAGAAAGGGTTTATGACCAGCAGCATGTTCCATTTTCGATCCGGAGATGGCAGGGGAATTCCCTTATGCAATGGAAACTGGCTTCATCGACATTGAGAAAGATGCCGATTGAAGCAGTAGAATCTTCACTTGATGATTTGATCGAATTTGATGAATTGCGTAAAACCAGGTCTGTTTCTTCGTCGAACATGTTTGAATCCATGTTGCATAAAATTGCTCTTCACCGCAGGAAAGGGTCAGAATGAGTCCCAAGGAGCAGGAACGACTGCAATCCTTAACTGACGAAGCACTGATGGCTTTAGTGCAGGAAAACGATGACGCTGCATTTGAGATGCTTGTCACACGATATCAGCATGCATTGATGACCTTTATCTCGAGGTACGTTGGACAGGGTGCACAAGTCCAGGACATCCTCCAGGAAACATTTATCCGTGTGTGGAAGCACCGGAAACAATATAAAACAGTTGCCAAGTTCTCCACATGGGTATACACAATAGCCGGGAACCTTGCCAAAACCGAGTTACGGCGGCAGAAAATCAGGCGGAGTGTCTATATTAAAACAGGTGGGGAATCGAAAGAAGATGAAGGAATCGATATTGTTGATGAAGACGCCGATCCCGAACGCGATGCGACCAGAGAGGAGATAAGACGGCTGGTGGCACAAGAAATTGAACGGCTTCCGGATGTATATAAAAAGGCTGTTATTTTGCGAGACATTAATGATAAGAGTTACGAAGAGATTGCTGATATATTAGCAGTTCCTGTAGGTACAGTAAAATCAAGAGTTAATCGCGGAAGAAGTCGTCTGCAAAAACGATTGGGGATGTTAAGAGAGCCAGGACAGAGTGGATGGGAGGAAGATCGTGGAACTCATCACCATAGTGATGAGTAACACCCGTGTAAAGCGATTGAGTAATCCTTCCATTGGGATTCGAAACGATTAACAAAAACATCGGCTCGACGGTACGAAAGTTTTTGGAAACAAGTTTGATCAACTCGAGTAGGACCGTACAGAGAAGAGGGTAAATCGAGAACAATTGAGCAGAGTTTTGTCTGATGCATATTGAAGAATTTGAACGCTTGTGGCCCGAGCGAGACAGGCTAGGTGCGCAGCAGCGTGAGCAGTTGGACCGTATGGCCCAGGAGGACAAACATTGTCGCCAGTACATTCAGGATGGCGCCGATGTTCGTCAGATGGTTGGTCTTTTGAAAGGAGAAGAAGCCCCCGGTAACTTGGCCTTTCAAATGCGGACTTACGCACAAAACCATATGGAAGAAACGGTCAAGGCCAAAACCTCTCGTCCGTTCTTCCGGTGGGCTGGCTTTGGAGCCGGTATTACTACAGGCGCAGTGGTGATGATGCTTTCCTTCGGTTCCATGCAGCAGGGTGGTCAAATGAATGCGACTGCCGATGAACAACCTGATGCAGCGGAAGAAGAGATCATGCTTCAGGAAGCGGAGCCGATGTCGTATGACATGGACAGGCAGGAAAGTCTTGCACAACCTGCACCGGATACTACAGAAGAAGAATCCGAAGCAGTACCGCGAGAGCTGCCGACCGGTAACTGGGAAGTCCAGACAGTCAGCACGCAACAGTAATCCTGGTGTATTGAGCATGTGAATAACCGGGAATTGTCTGTTGTGAGGCTTCAAGCGCCTCTGTAAAAATTTCCTATTGCCTATTGATGCGTTATTGCCCTATTTTCCAAGGCTGTAACGCAATTTTTATATGGATTCTACTGAGGTAGCAGAAATACAAGGAGTAGTACAATGCCGAAAGGTAAGTCATTTGGCGCGAAGCTCGCTAAAGGTAAAGGCGCCATGAAGCGCGTGAATGAACAGGGTGAAGAGATCATCGCGGTCAAGGTTCTCAAGCCGACGGAAGTTCCGGGTAAACCGGGTGTGTACCGTTACCGTGAAGTGATGATGGATGTCACCGCTTCTACAGAGAAGGACGTTTACACGGTCTAATATGCCTCGAGCATTCTTGATAATCCTGGATGGCGTGGGCGTCGGTGGTGCGGATGACGCTGTGCAGTATGGCGATTTGGGAAGTGATACGCTGGGCAATCTTGCAAAGAAAATGGGAGGGCTTACCCTCCCTAATTTGCAATTATTGGGGCTGGGAAACACTTCCGAGATCGATGGGGTATCTCCCATTGTCGATCCAGTTGCTTGCTATGGACGTCTGATTGAGAGAAGCGCTGGCAAGGATTCGGTAACCGGGCATTGGGAAATCTGCGGCGTACATACCGAGATCCCATTCCCGACCTATGAAACTGCTTTTCCCAAAGAGGTCGTCGATCTCGTGGAGAGGATCGGCGGAAAACCTGTTATCGGTAATGAGGTCGCTTCCGGTACGGAGATTATTGCACGTCTCGGCGATGAACATTGCCGAACCGGGCATATGATCCTTTACACTTCCGCTGATTCTGTACTCCAGTTGGCAGCCCATGAGGGAGTCGTTCCTGTGGAAGAACTCTACCGGGTGTGTCACGATGTTCATGAACATCTTCCCAGGGAACATCGGGTAGCGCGTATTATCGCCAGGCCGTTTGAAGGACCGTCAGGGGCATACACACGCACAGTTCGCAGGAAAGATTATGCTGTCGAACCGACTGGCGATACTATCCTTGATCACTTGCAGGAGAACGGTTTCCCGGTGCAAAGCATTGGCAAGGTGGATACCCTGTTCGCCGGACGTGGTTTTACAGCAACCCGCAAGACGAAAAACAACGCGGACGGTATCCTGGCGATCCTTGAATCAATCAGGGATTTTGAGAATGGTTTGATTTTCGCAAACCTGATCGATTTTGATCAGCAATGGGGTCACAGGAACGATTGCGAAGGTTTTACACAGGGTTTGGAAGAGCTTGACAGCGCGATCCCGTCCTGGTTGGCAGCAGCATCCGACAAAGATCTTTTCATTGTAACCGCTGATCACGGCAATGATCCCACAACCCCAAGTACAGACCATTCCCGCGAGCATGTTCCACTTCTTGCGTGGATGGGTTCGGGGAAAAATGGTGTGGATCTTGGTATCAGGAATTCTTTCTCCGACATCGCAGCGACCATCGCCGAGCATTTCCAGGTGGAATGGAACGGACACGGTCAATCTTTTTACCGTCAACTACCGGCGTAGACAACCATGAAAAAGCATCTCCTGATCTCGACCCGTAACAAGGATAAACGGAGAGAAATCTCCAAGGCGCTCGGTGAAAATGTCGAACTCCATCATCCTGAAGAATTTTTTGATGAGGATGTGGAGGAGACAGGTGTGACGCTTTATGAGAATGCTCTCTTGAAAGCACGAGCGGGATTCGAGGAATCGGGATTACCATCGTTGGCGGATGATACAGGTTTGGAAGTGGATGCGCTTGATGGACGTCCGGGTGTCTATTCTTCCCGTTATGCAGGTGAAGATGCCACGTACGAAGACAATGTCAATAAGCTGTTGGAAGAGCTGAACGGTGTTAATGACGGAAACCGTACAGCACGGTTTCGTACGGTAATGGTTTACATTGACAAGGAACAAACGGTTCGTTTTGATGGTGTTCTGGAAGGCAGAATCCTCACAGTAAAACGTGGTGAAAACGGATTTGGATATGATCCTGTGTTTCTGCCGGAAAATAGTGATCTGACCCTCGCTGAAATCGATGTTGTAGATAAAAATAAAATCAGCCATCGTGGACTTGCCCTGCAGAAATTCGCTCACTGGTATTCTTCGCAGGGATGATTCAGGTTGTATTGATGAGTACCTTACCTGAAAGATGTGTTCCAATCTACTTTAGTATTCTGGAGTGAAATCATGACCAAAGAACAGAAAAAACTGATTTATCTTGACCATAGCGCTACAACCCCTGTTGATCCAATGGTTGCGGAAGTTGTAAAAACGACAATGCTGGAGAAATGGGGTAATCCTTCCAGCCTGTATGCAAAAGGTGGCGAAGCGAAACTTGTGCTTGAAAATGCACGGGAACAGGTAGCATCCCTGTTGAACGCTCAACCGGAAAACGTGTTCTTTACCTCCGGTGGAACCGAGGCAGATAATCTTGCTCTTTTCGGTATCATGAGGATGGCCCGTGAAAACGGTACGGGCTCTCATCTGATCACCACCCAGTTTGAACACAGCGCAATTATGAAAACTGCTGCCAAGCTGGAAAAGGAAGGTTTCGATGTTACCTACCTTTCTTCGGATCATGATGGCTTCATCAACCTCCAGGAACTGAAGGACTCAATCACAGATCAGACTGCGTTAGTCAGTATAATGCACATCAACAATGAAATAGGAACCATTCAACCGATTCGTGAATGTGCTGAGATATGCAGGGAAGCAGGTGTGCTTTTCCATACGGATGCTGTGCAATCATTCGGAAAAATCCCTGTTGATGTTGGAAACTGGCCGATTGACCTGGTAAGTGTGTCCAGCCACAAGATTTATGGTCCCAAAGGTGTGGGAGCTATCTATATCCGTTCAGGAATTGCGATTGAACCTGTTGCTCGCGGTGGAGGACAGGAGAGGAACATCCGTACAGGTACGGAAAACATGCCGGGCATTGCCGGATTCGGCGAAGCTGTTCGGATCTGCAGCGAAAAGATAAAAACAGAGAACAATCATCTTACAGATTTACGCAATAAAATGCTTACCGATATCCGTGAACTCGTTGATGGAATAGTACAGGTGAACGGTTCCCTGGAAAACCGCCTTGGCGCCAATCTCAACCTGTCATTCCCCGGTGTGGAAGGTGAATCGCTTCTCCTGGCGCTGGATCTCGACGGTATCGCAGTATCGACGGGTTCCGCATGCAGTTCCGGAAGTACAAAGCCATCGCATGTACTTACTTCCATAGGTCTGGATGACAGGACCGCACAGTCTTCCATACGAATCACCCTGGGGCGTTCCTCCAACGAGGAAGACCTCCATTTTACAGCAGAACGTATCGCGGATCACGTAAACCGTTTTCGCGCAATGGCATTTTAGGCTTTTGTGATGAAGCGGAAAGGGATACGTGTCGCTGTGTTGATGAGCGGGGGAGTGGATAGCTCACTCGCGGCTGAACTGCTCCGTCGTATGGGATTTTCTGTCGTTGGGATAACTCTTCAATTATGGGACTATGATTCAACCGGAAGAAATCCGAAGAATGAGCGCGGTTGCTGTGATATTTCAAATCAGATTGACGCCAGACATGTTTGCGATCAGATAGGTGTACCTCATCATATGCTGGATTTTCGCAAGGATTTCATGGATGAAGTGGTACATCCATACGAACGAACGTATCTATCAGGTGCGACTCCAAACCCATGTGTATTATGCAATAGCAAGATAAAATGGGGAACGGTTCTGAAAAAGGCGGCATTCCTCAATTTTGATTATATTGCTACAGGTCATTATGCCAGAATTATACGCGGGACCAGGAGCGTGCGACTGGAAAAAGCACGGGATTTATCGAAAGACCAGAGTTATGCACTGTGGCAAGTGCCGAAGGATGCATTGGAGCGTACACTTCTGCCCCTGGGGAACTGGACGAAAGCAGATATCCGACGAGAAGCTGAAAAGCTGAATTTGCGGACGGCTAAAAAACCTGAGAGCCAGGAAGTCTGTTTTATTGATGACCATTATGAGCAACATTTACGGGATACATACAAGGAAAGAGTTGCGGAGATCGGAGAAGGCGCCATACGTTTCCGGAGTGAGAAAGTATTGGGCAAACATTCCGGATTCTTTTCGTACACGATTGGGCAGCGAAAAGGGTTGAGAATACAGGATGGCAACGGTCCCTACTATGTGACCGATATTTTTCCGGATGAAAACCTGGTTGTTGTCGGCAGGGATATGGATTTGTTCCGGCCGGGATTACTTGCAATCCAGACGAATTGGGTGTCATTTCCGCCACCGGAGAAACCTGAACGTTGCAGTGTGAAAATCCGCTACAACGATCCCGGGTATCCTGCGATTGTTTTCCCGGAAAAGAATGATAGAGTAAGGATCAGGTTTACGCATCCGCAGCGCGCAGTGACACCGGGGCAATCAGCAGTGTGGTATCGTGGTAAAAGTGTGTGGGGTGGTGGTATTATTTCCCGTGCATTGACTGAGTAAAACCGATTCTGGTATACAGACAGGCTGAGCTATGGAAAAGACGGATAAGGTTACAATCCCTCGAATTCTGAAAATGAAGAAGGAAGGGAAAAAAATTGCCGCGCTCACTGCATATGATGCTACCATGGCAGCTATTGAAGATGAAGCAGGGATGGATATAATCCTTGTGGGAGATTCGGCCGGGATGGTGATAGCCGGAGATGCGGACACTATCAGCATATCGCTCGATGAAATGGTATACATGACAAAATGGGTTCGGAAAGGCGTAAAAAGAGCCCTGTTGGTGGGAGATATGCCTTTTGGCAGTTACCAGGCGTCAAGTGAGCAGGCTGTCGAAAGCGCCATACGGTTTATGAAAGAAGCGCGTGCGGAAGCTGTAAAACTCGAAGGTGGCAGAGCGCACACGGGCACTATTGAAAAAATGACAGCTTACGGCATCCCTGTCATGGGACATCTCGGATTAACCCCCCAATCGGTCAACCTGTTTGGCGGGTATCCACTTCGCGGCAAAAGCAGGGATGAAGCGGATCGTATCTTTGAAGATGCTCAACTGCTCGAACAGGCAGGAGTTTTCGCAATTGTCCTTGAAAAGATCACTGTTGAACTGGCTCAGAAGATATCGGAAACTCTTTCTATCCCAACGATAGGCATTGCATCCGGCCCCTATTGCGATGGACAGATCCTTGTTGCGCATGACATGCTCGGATTAGGTCCGAAATTCAAGTTTGCACGCAGGTACTTGCAGGGCGCCAATGTCTTGCGAGATGCATTCGAGCAGTACATTCAGGATATCCGTTCCAGTGATTTCCCGACGGAAAAAGAGAGTTTTCACGCATGATTGTCCTTAAAAATCCTGATGAAGTCCGGGATTGGGCTACGAAACAGAAAGCCGACGGAAAAACTGTTGGTTTTGTACCCACTATGGGATATCTGCATGATGGGCATCTTTCTTTAGTTGAAAGAGCCGGGAAACTTGCTGATAAGGTTGTCGTAAGTATTTTTGTAAATCCCACTCAATTCGGACCGAATGAAGATTTTGACACCTATCCGAGAGATGAAGAGAGAGATCTGGCTCTCTGTCGTGACAATGGTGTGGATGTTGTCTTTTTCCCGGATAGAGAAATGATGTATCCGGAAGGATATTCCACATATGTAACCGTTAATAATCTTGGAGAATACTTGTGCGGGGCCAGCCGTCCAAACCATTTCCGCGGTGTAACAACAATTGTTACCAAGTTGTTTAACATTGTTTGCCCGGATGTGGCTGTGTTCGGCCAGAAAGATGCGCAACAGGCGAGAATTATTGAGCAGATGACTGCAGATTTGCAGTTTGGAATAACAATAGATATCGCTCCAATCCAACGAGAGAAAGACGGCCTTGCGATGTCGAGCAGGAATGTCCGTCTTTTACCGGAACACAGGACCCAGGCGCCTGCTCTTTACAATTCCTTATGTGAAACTGAATCTGTTTTTAACAACGGTGTGAGAAGTTCTTCACGTTTGAAAGAGATTGTTGTAAACTGGATAACCGCCGAAGCGCCTGATGGATGTGTCGATTATATAGAGATCGTGGACTGGGATACGCTTCGCCCGGTTGAAACTATAGAACACAGCGCTTTGCTGGCGATTGCTGTTCATTTTGGTACTGTACGTTTAATAGATAACATACGATTGGATGTGGAAGGTGAACGATAGCAGACTCGCAGCAATTATTCTCGCTGCAGGACATGGGAAACGAATGAAGTCGGATCTGCCGAAAGTATTGCATAAAGTGGGCGGTGTACCCATGGTCAAGCATGTAATCCGGCAGGCTGGAGATGCGCAAGCGGATCCGATTGTGGTGATTGTTGGTCACAAAAGGGAGTTGGTAATCCCGGTTGTTGAAGAAGCTGGCGCAAAATATGCCGTTCAGTATGAACAGTTGGGGACTGGCCATGCGGTTCAGGCAGCAGAGGAACTATTAAATGGCTTTGACGGCGATATTATTGTACTCTCCGGCGATGTGCCTCTTCTGACTCGTGAAACGATTATGAAAGTTATTGAGTATCACAGGCAGAATGAAGCTGTTGGTACGATTATCACTGCAATAGCATCAAACCCGGAAGGGTATGGAAGAGTCTTGAGGGATGAGTCGGGAGATGTTACTGCAATCCGTGAACACAAGGATTGCTCACCTGAACAACTGAAAATTGATGAGATTAATTCAGGTATTTATATCTTCAGGGCAAAGGAATTATTCGAATCTCTCAGGAACGTGAAGAATAACAATGCTCAGGGGGAATATTATCTTCCTGATGTATTCCAGCAGTATTTCATTGAAAAGAAGAAGGTTGTAGCAATTCCAGGGGATTTTAACGAGATTCACGGGATAAATACCCTGGATGATCTTGCAGATGCTGAAAGAATCTTTCAGTCAAGGCAGTAATTCTCTTGATTTTTTCGAGGCTGTCTGGCTACCTTCTTGCATTGGAGGTGATGACATATGCGGAAAATCTCATACATTCTTGCAGTACTGCTGATTGCCGGATTTGCTTTTGCTGATGGTCCCTATCGGGAGCAGAGCATTACGAGTACAAGTGACTTCCTGCGTCAACCGCAAATTGAGTCCCCGTTTACCGGGTTACTCGATCCGTCGCGCCTGACCATGACTCATCAGTTTGGTATGAATTACAGTTCATATGGCGGAAGCGGATACACACAAGGATATTACCTGAATTCACTTCGGTATCAGTTTAACGCTCCTGTTGCTGTAACACTCAGGCTGGGCGTGACGAATAATCCATTTGTTCAGTCAAGTAACGGACCCGGTGAAGGTGGTCTGGCGTCTATGATGCAGAATGCAGAGTTTTTCGGTGGGGCTGATATTGATTGGCAGCCTCGGGAAAACGTGTATTTCCGTTTCTCAATTGACAAGTTGCCTCCGGGAATGTATTACGGGAATTCGTATTATAATCCTGCTGATCCATTCCGGAACCGTTATGAATCGCCATTACGAAACAGGTACGATCCGTTCTATCCATACTAATAGTCCTTTAGGCATCAAAACACGCCGGAGTAGAAATGAATCGAGTACCACCAATGGAGGGTGGTCAATCAAGTTCAGCCTCATTGGAACGTAAAGTTACTTTCCTGACCGTTTTTACAGTACTCCAGGGTTTTCTCCTGCTTGTCCTTTATATCCTGCATTTTTCATCAGGCAACGTTGGACCGGCAGGCAGCTCGGCCCGGGAGGATTCACTCATGGCTGAAACGGTGATTGAAGATGTGGAACCGGTTGTCTCAACGCCTGAACGAGGTACGCTGCCGGAAGAGGTTCCGCTGGATCGTGCAGTAAGGGTACAGATCCTTAATGGTATTGGGATTAACGGTCTGGCCGGACGTTTCTCAAATGCACTGCGACGCGAAGGATATGACATCCGTGAAGTTGCAGATGCCGACCGTCATGATTATTCTTATTCGGTGATTTATGATCGTACCGGGCTTTCCGGTCAGGCCGGACGGTTTGGTCAACTATTGGGAATTCCCAGTCAACGGACCATTCGCCAGAGCAATCCTGATCTGGTAGATGTTGATATAACCTTCATTATTGGTTCCGATTGGGAAAGTTTAAACATCACACCTTAACGATACTGGAACTGCATTGACATCCCACCAATTTGCACATAGGATAGCAAAATACCTGCAAGACAAGCAGGCGGAAGATGTTCTTGTCCTCGATTTGCGTGATCTTTCAACAATCGCTGACTATTTTGTGATTGCTACGGGTTCAGTTGATGTTCATGTGAAGGCGCTCGTGGATCATGTCGATTTGTCCATGCGTACAGGTAATCCCCCTGCGCGACCGAGCCATCTCGAAGGATACTCCAACCTGTATTGGGTTTTAATGGATTATGGCGTTGTGATTGTCCATATTCTTCAGCCCCAGGCACGAGAGTATTACAAGCTCGAGAAATTATGGGGTGATGCTCCTACAGAAGTAATTTCATCAATCTCAGACACAGAGAATAACTGAACAATGTGTAGTTCAACAGTGAAAGAACGGCTCACATCCGAGCTGATGAAAGCTGCGGATGTGAAAGACCGGTCTCTGGTCCAATGGTCTGTGCCCAAGCGTGAGGGACAGGGCGATTATTCCACAAACCTGGCGATGATGCTTGCCAAACAGCGGAAACAACCGCCCAGAGCTCTTGCCGAGGATTGGATCAATAAAATAAACTGGTCGGATTTCGGCGTTGAGAAAGCGGAAGTTGCCGGACCCGGGTTCATCAACCTGTGGCTTGGACCGAAATATTTCCAGAATGTTGTCGCCGATATTCTTGATCAGCAAAGTGAATTCGGACGGACAAGTGTCGGCGAGGGAAAAAGTGTCCTGGTCGAATTTGTCAGTGCAAATCCCACCGGTCCACTCAATGTTGTCAGCGCTCGCGCTGCAGCGATTGGCGATAGTCTCGTGCGTCTGCTCCGGAAAGCAGGTTTTCATGCTGAAGCAGAATTTTATGTGAATGATGCCGGACGACAGGTACGCCGTTTGGGTGCATCTGTCATTGCCCGTGCTCGCGGGGAAGAGGTTCCTGAGGACGGGTATCATGGGGATGATGTTCAACTACTGGCTGAAAAGATTTTCAGTTCGGCACCTTCTGATGATACTGATCCTGATGAAGCAGGGAAAAAAGCGGCTGATATCAACGTCGCGCACCAGAAAGAAGTGCTTGAAAAATATGGTGTTGTGTTTAATACATGGTTCCGGGAAAGCAATCTGCATGACCAGAAGTTGCCCGAAATTGCTTTCGAAAAATTAAAAAAACTGGACGCCGTATACGAGAAGGACGGCGCCTGGTGGTTTGCGGGGACAAAATACGGCGATGTGGAAGACAGGGTGATTATTACCAGTGAGGGACGCCCGACCTATCTTCTACCGGATATAGCCTATCACTTGAACAAGGCCGAACGTGGTTTTACCACGGGTATCGACCTGTTGGGACCGGATCACCTGGATTATGTCGGACGTATGCAGGCCGCACTCAAGGCACTTGAACACGAAGGTTTTCTCGAAACAATCATCGTTCAGCAGGTTCACCTGATCGAGGGCGGGCAGAAGATCAAGATGTCCAAGCGGGCCGGGAAACTTGTAACCCTTGAGGAACTGGTTTCGGAAGTGGGCAAAGATGTCGCCCGGTATTTTTTCCTCCAGCGTCGTACCTCTACACCGTTGGAATTTGATCTCGACCTTGCGAAAGAACAGAGCGACCGTAATCCCGTGTTTTATGTACAGTATGCACACACACGTATTTGTGGAATTCTTCGGCAACGTGAATGTCCGGATCCATACAAGGTATCTGTTGATTCCCTCAAGGAACCGGAAGAAATCGCGCTGATCAAACATCTCGAACAATTCGGAGAAGTGATTGGTCGTGCTGCTGAGTCACGGGAACCCCAGAAAATGGTCGGTTATCTCCATGATCTGGCGACTGCATTTCACAAATTCTATACTGCACATCGAGTAATTGGTACAGATAAATCTATTTCCTCTTCGCGTGCATCGCTGATTGAGGCGGCGAGGATTGTGCTTGCGGAAGGATTGAATCTATTGGGATTTAGCGCCCTTGAAAGGATGTAGGAACCATGAACGAAAAACCGGTACTTGTTGTCGGATCCGCAGCTCTGGATTCTGTTGAATCACCCCTTGGCAAGGTAGAAGATGCCCTGGGTGGTTCATCATTTTTCTTTTCGACTGCCGCATCGCTGTTTGCGCCTGTGCGTCTGGTTGCTGTGATTGGCTCAGACTTTCCGATGGAAAAGATCGAGTTTCTTAAAGGAAAAAATGTGGATACGACCGGTCTGGAAACAGCGGAAGGTGAAACGTTCCGATGGGGCGGCGTATACCATGAAGATCCGAATCTGCGGGATACATTGTTCACCAAGCTGGGTGTCTTCGAAAATTTCGATCCGAAACTACCGGAAGATTATCGTAACACACCGATAGTGTTCCTTGGAAATATCCATCCTGCGTTGCAATTGAAAGTTCTGGACCAGTTAAACAATCCCGAGCTGGTTGTTCTTGATACAATGAATTTCTGGATTGATGGCACCCCCGATTTGCTCGAAAAGGTGATCAGTCGGGTGGACGCCATGATCATCAATGACGAAGAAGCTGCCATGCTTACGGGGCAGACTGACCTCCGCAAAGCTGCAGCAAATCTGTTTGAAAGAGGTCCATCCTCAATCATTATCAAGAAAGGTCAGCATGGCGCCGTGCTGCTCCGTAAAGATGGCGATATTTTCTGCATTCCCGCATATCCAGTGAACCTGGTGAAGGATCCTACGGGTGCTGGAGACACCTTTGCAGGCGGTTTTGTCAGTTATTTTGCCAAACATGATTTTAACAACTCGAAAAACTGGCGTCAGGCAATTGTACATGGGACAATCGTTGCTTCCTATGTAGTTGAAGACTTCTCAATGGATCGTACCAGGAACCTCACGGTGGAAGAAGTAAAAGAACGTATTGGCACACTTCGGCGTATGACGGAGTTCTGAGATGGCGAATGAATTGCGTGGTCTTCTATGGAAAGGTGAAACTTTCGATTTTATCGAACAAACCCTCCTGCCACATGAAGAGAAATGGGTTTCCACCACTGACTGGCGAGTTGTTGTCGACGCTATCAAACGTCTTGCGATTCGTGGCGCTCCTGCAATAGGTGTTTCAGGGGCCTTCGCTGCTGTTCTTGCATGGCGTGAATGCAGGAATAACCCTGAACTGTGGAACGAATGGCTGACTGCTATTGAAACCGCTAGACCAACTGCGGTAAATCTGCGTTGGGCGGTGAAAAGGATACGGGATTGCTCCACAGGTAAAACAACTGATGAAATGGAATCTGTCATTACCGAAGAAGCTATTGCGATAGCACATGAAGATGAACAGATGTGCGAACAGATGGCAGAACACGGAGTTGAACTCGTAGGTCAGGGATCGAAAGCGTTAACCCATTGCAATACCGGATTTCTGGTGACCTATGGTTTCGGAACTGCGCTTGGCGTACTGAGGAAGGCATATGATCTTGGAAAGCTGGAGCATGTGTACGCGTGCGAAGCACGTCCGCTTTGCCAGGGCGCCAGGTTGACCATGTGGGAACTGTATAAGTTAGGTATTCCGGGTACGCTTCTGTCTGATAGTGCAGCGGGTCGCCTGTTCCAGGAAGGAAAAGTGGATTTCGTTATGCTGGGAGCAGACCGAATTGCAGGAAATGGAGATACTGCGAACAAAATAGGAACATTTAATCTTGCTGTCCTGGCGAATCGTTTTAATGTTCCATTCTATGTTGTCGCGCCGACAAGTACTTTTGATGTTTTTATTCAATCCGGAGCGGAAATCCCTATTGAATACCGTGATCGCAAAGAAGTCATAACCTGCATGGGGCATCCGCACGCAGATAAAAATGCAGATGCGTTTAATCCGGCGTTTGATGTTACACCGAACGAATTGATTACGGCGATTATCACGGAGAAAGGGATCATCAAGCCTCCGTATGAGTTATCGAAGTGGGTGACATCCTGAAAGGATTGTTAAATCTTGACTATCCGGTAACAGACAGGTATATTTTTATTTCGTCTGCTTTTTCGATGAAAAGGGAATTAAGTGCAGAAAAAGACAAATCTTATTAGCGGGGGAGGCATGATGCAAAAGATTGCCGGTCGTGCATTCACAGGGATTGTGTTTATCGCGTTGATTATGTTGTTGGTCGGTTGCGCCAGTAACATGTATGTACAATCTGCGCGGATTTCGATTAACAACCTGAATGATTATCAAAGGGCAAAAGAACAGTTGCTCGAAGGAACCATTCACACGCCGATGGATCCGCAGGTATGGTATCTGCTTGGGACAGTGTATTTTGAATTGGCGGATTTTGACAGTATGCTTTATGCATTCGCTGAGACGCAGGAGCTGACAGAAGCTCATAATTCTGAAATCGAACGCATCAAGAACGAAGCATGGCGTTTAACGTTTAACCAGGCGGTTATTCCGTTCAACCAGCAGGATTTTCCTGCAGCTATTGAACTGTTTGAACAAGCTATGAGGATCAGTCCGGACAACTACGATACGAGAAAATTCGTAGCTGTCTGCATGATTCAAACTCAGGAATATGAAAGAGCAGAAGAGTATCTGCTGGATGCTCAGCAGAGCAATGATGAATCGGCAGTGGATGTGGATCTCCATTTCAGCCTGTTGAATGTTTACTGGTTGCAAGAACAATGGGAAAACGTACGTGATGAGGCGGGTTTCATTCTTGAAATGCCTGATACACTCCTTAATGAAGCGCAAGTTATCAATGCAATTGAACGTAAAGCGGTTGCTTACGTTAACCTGGATGATCTTGAAAGTGCAGTTGCCCTTTGGGACAATGCGATAGCACAGAATCCGGAAGAAGCGAACTATTACTTCAACAAGGCACGTTTGCTTGAACAGCTTGATAATGATGAAGAAGCGATTATATGTTATCAGTCTGTGTTAACGTATTCGCCTGATGATGAGCAAGCACGCCGCCGTCTGGCGAACCTGCTCCTTGGCCAGCAACGTTGGGAAGAAATCGTAGATGCACTGGTTCCGTGGTTATTCCCCGACGGGACTATTGAACCGATCACACCGACGGTTACAGAGGTGACTGCATGGCATATGCTCTATGCGGCGCTTGTAAACGCAGACCGCATGGAAGAAGCACAGATCGTTTTTGATATTAAAGAATCGTTGGAATAGCAAAATCAGCTTTTATCAGTCCGGCAGGAAGCGGATGAAATCCAGATGCTCAATTAGACATACTATTTGTTCAGCATCAACAGGTATCCGCTTTTTGCCGGATTTTTTCGGGGGAAGGGCAACGTGAAAAAGCCCAGTTCACGTGAAGAACTGCAACAACTGGAAAAAAAGGTTCGAGAGGTAAAGAACCTTCCATCGCATATTGCCTTCATTATGGACGGCAATGGTCGGTGGGCGAAAAAACGTGGACTCCCAAGGCTGTTAGGGCACAAAGAAGGTGTAAATTCCGTTCGGGAGATGGTGGAAGCAGGTGCTGATCTTGGTGTGAAGGTGATGACTTTTTACACCTTTTCTACAGAGAACTGGAAACGTCCTGCTCAGGAAGTTTCCGCCCTTATGCAACTGCTGGTTACGACTATTCGTCATGAAGTGGAAGATCTTGACAAAAACAATGTGCAATTATACACAATTGGCCGTCTTGAAGATCTTCCAAAAGTCCCCCGCCGTGAATTGGAATTTGCGAAAGAGAAACTTAAAAGTAATGACGGTCTTATCCTGAACCTGGCATTATCCTACAGTGGACGCCAGGAAATTGTGAAAGCTGTGAAAAAGATCATGGATTCAGGGTTGGGAAAAGTGGATGAAGACGAGATATCCAGAAGACTCGATACTGCCGGCCTGCCCGATCCGGATCTGCTTATCAGAACTTCCGGTGAATTTCGTCTGAGCAACTTCCTCCTGTGGCAGTGTGCGTACACAGAATTGTATGTAACTCCCGTTTATTGGCCTGATTTCAGACGATTGGAACTATTGCGTGCAATTCATGAGTATCAACATCGTGAACGCCGATTCGGCTGCACGAGTGAACAGTTGGTACAACATTAATGAGTGGTAATCCAAAATTCGAGTCTATAAAGTCCGAATTCCAGGATATTTTTCTGGAAGATGCGGCCTATCCTGCAATCATGCCTGTGTCCTGCGAACAAGTGATGCATGCTGTCAACTGGTGCAGGAAGTCTGGGTGGAAATTACTCCCCGCAGGGCGTGGTCATTCCTTTGGCGATAAATTCAAAGTGCCAGAAAATGTATTAACAATATTATCACTTTCAAGGACGCATGTTCGTGAACTCTGTACAGAAGATCTGACTGTGGAAGCGGAAGCAGGAACCCCGGTTCAGGATCTGAAAGCGTATGTGATGGACCAGGGATTCCGGCTTGATGGACTTCCATCGGATTATGAAGGTACGATTGGCGGATTGATTTGCGGTGATAGAGGTATCCAGTTACGTCACCTGCTGTTAGGGGCGGACATTGTTGATGGAACTGGTAAAAGCCTTCGTTTCGGTGGTAAAGTGCGTAAGAATGTCGCAGGTTTTGATGTCGCCGGCTTGTTCGCCGGGAGCAAAGGACG
This sequence comes from bacterium, assembly GCA_963674515.2. Lineage (GTDB taxonomy): Bacteria > Electryoneota > Electryoneia > Electryoneales > Electryoneaceae. Next base: position 338,512 of record CAXXQY010000033.1, on the reverse strand, counting down.
GATTGGTTGGCTGGACAGGGTGTATCTTCGATTATTACCGTTAAAGGCGTCAAAAACCGGGTATTACCCTTCGAGAATACGTACCTCATCTGCACCAACTCAGGAGATTTACGCAACTGTCTCTGGCGCATTGGATCCATTTCACATCTTTTTTATCCCGAATGCTTGAGTGATACATGAAACGGCGACCATGGGTGTTAGCTGCCGTAATTTTTTCTATGGCATTCGGTTTTTCTGTTTTTGTTCTCTTCCGGTATATCAACCGCTCGGATTGGTTAAAAGATCAGATCCTTTCTGCAACCTCGTCTCTTCCCGGGATTCTGGAAATAAACAGTGTTGAACTTTCGTCGTCCTATTTGAAACTCTTCGAATGTACTTACATATCTCAGGATTCAATGTTGACGATTGATGTTCGGCAAATCAACCTTGATTTACAACTTTCAAACCTGGTTTCATTACATGGATCTCCGGTGCGATTAATCACCGGAGTGACATTCATCGAGCCGGAAATAGACGTACGCCTGGACAAGATTACGACGGGAGGGCAGGATTCATCCACTCCCATCGATACTTCCATATTCCGGGAATTATCCTTTTTCCGGCAGGTATTGATTCATGAAGGTAATATTGCCTTCCAGCTATCACAGAACCGGGAGATTATGCAGCTTGACAGCCTGGAGGGATGGGTTCGGATCAATGCGTTTGAAAATGTTACGTACCATCTGAATACGGTTCCATTCAATACGGCAGGTTCCAGGATTGAAGTCAATGGCACTTCCAACCTGTTTGCGCTGATCAACGAAACAAGAATTGCCATTTCAAACCTGGATCTGAATGATATCCCTGTTCGAGAATTGCAACCGGGACTGGATGTTGGAGGAAATCTTGCGGCGCAGATCGCGATAAGGTATGAAGACAATCATTTATCCTACGATGGGGCTGTCGAACTCGACAATATTCAATTTACAATTCCTGGAGGACCTACAGTCAGGAATATGAGAATTCTGGCGGAACTCGATTCCAGTTATGCTTCCATCGAATCTCAATGCCTTCTGGAAAATGAACCACTAAGTTTTTCCGGTATTTTTACACTCCTGGATTCAATATCATTCCGGGCGGACTTTGTCGCCCCGGAAGTTGATTTTGGAGAATACCTGGTAAAGTTTGCAGACCTTGATCGTGAATTGAAACCGATAGGCAATATCCGGGTTTCAGGGCAATTCGTATGGAATCAATCGGATGGCAGTTATGAAATGGTTGGTGTTGCAGAAGCAGATACGCTTTTGACAACGATTGGACCGTTTACCGGTATTAATCTTGATGCATCTATCAATAGCGGCGACAGCAACTTCTTCTATTTTAATCAACTGACAGCGCATTGGTTCGGATTGGAGGCAATTGCTGGTGGTGTCTGGAATCCAAAGAATCAGGCAAGGATTACTATTGATGTTGATATCGGCGGAACATGTGATCCATCAGATTTGCCAGCATGGACACGTCAGTTGCAGAATAAGTCGACAATCGCACAGATCCAGATCAATCAACGCAGGGAAATCGGTTTCACCGTGGAAGGTTCCGGGAGGGTATTTGATTCACGGAATCCATCGCTTGGTGAGATTGAAGGGCGTATTGACGGTAGCGGGTATTCACTGCAATTGAGCCTTTATGAACCTTTCGGAAGAAGTGCATTTATCCGAATGTCCAGCGAGACGGACAGGCCTGTCCGTTTTACGGTCCGCGAACCGCAGATCCTTGGAGGATGGTGGAATCCAAATTATACGCCTTCCGATTTTCTGCATCGTTTGCATGCTGAAGCAGAATTTACAGTAGATCATGATTTGATCTATGGAAATGCCACTGTGAACGATCCCATCACACGCTTTAATCTATCGACGCATGGAAGTCTTGTGGTTGGTGAAAACGATTTAATCACGGGCGACTACAGTTATGTTCTGGACCGTAATCAGTTCCTGATAGGTAATGGTATTATTGATTTTTCGTATACGGATGAAACCCTGGTTGTTGAAAACTTGACTTTCAAAGATTATTTCATGATTACCGGTGCTGTCGATTTTCGAAATAATGAGATCCTGGATATGTCGATTCTGACAGAAAACCTGGTGCTTGATGAAGTGGTTCCCGGAATAACATCGTTGCCGTATGGCGCCGTAGGAGGAAAGATTATCGGTCGGGCGGATGTGTCCGGACCGTTCGATTCACCAGAAATCATTGCTAATTTTGATGTTTATGATGGAAGATATGAGAACCTGCGTGATTATTGGGGACAGTTAAGTCTTGAGACATCACTCGATGGTGAGTTGTTCATCAGGAGGGGAGAATTTGGACGGGCTGAACATTCGCTCCTGGTAATGACAGGAGCATACAGTATTCCTGACAATAACCTTGATATTTCCATTGAATCAAGTGGTACGGATGCGGATGTGATAGCAACGGCATTTTCCGGTCGTCATGACCTGATGGATGGCAGGCTGGTCTTCAATGCAAATGTGCTTGGCGAACTTGCACATCCGGCATGGAATGCAACCCTTACCATGGAAGATGCTGTAATTGCTGACATTGAATTTGATTCGGTTGACATTTACCTCGAAGGATCAACTACCAGGCGATTGGGGCCGGTAGTGTATGTAAGACGCTTTCTGCTGGCCAAGGAAGATCATTACTCTTTCACTGCCTTTGGTGTGGCGCCCCTGGTGAGAGGTGCTGGTGAAATCCAGGTAAATGCCGAGGGTGAATTGATGAACCTTCTGCCACAGGTCACCTCTTTTTTCTATGATCCGGAGGGTCAGGGAGACTTTGCCTGGACTTTTACCCTGGTTTCCGGACAACTTGTGGCGTCCAGAGGTAGATTGCGTGTTAATGACGGTTCTATCAGATGTACAGATGTGTTTCCATGGATAGATCAGATTGAGCTTGATGTTGAAGTTGATTCCGATGGTAACCTGACTATCAATCAAGCTTCCGGACGGGTAGGCGAGCATGGTGAATTCGAGGTGAGGAACAACCCGGGATCAACTGCCAATCCCAGAGAGTACCCGATTATTCTTGATGATTATGGTCTGAACCTTGGAGTCCTGGAGCTCAGAACTTTATCTGAAGAAGGTATCCATTTCAATATCCCAGATGTAATGACTACACCTGATTTTGCCCGGTTGGATCTCCAGGGTAAAAACAACGATCAATGGTTTCGGATTTCAAGAGCGACACGATCATTTGGCCGGTTAATGACCGGATCAGATAACAGCATTATCGGCAATGAAGCCTTTCTTTCAATCCCGAGAGATACACTTTCAGCGGAGAACTACCTGCTATGTACAGGTGCAGCTACACTTAACAGTACAGTCATGACGTATCCTCCTTACGGAATGGTAGAAGGTCAGGCTGTAAATGTCGAAGAATTGCTGTTCTTCCCGTCTCTGTTTTATAATGCACAATGGAATGTTGACGCCAGAATTGGCCGGGAAGTGTATTATGTCCGTGAGATTCGCGGTTTTGAAGAAGCGCCTTTTTTCAGCGCTGTTTCAGGTCTTATCAGCCAGGTGGATCTTGAGCTGGAAGTAAATCCGACGAATCCCCAGATGCCGTTACGCGCCTCAGGAAGGGTTGCGGATGAATCTTTCCGCCTGGTCGGTGATATTTCTTCGGACAGGGGACGTATCGATCTTCTCGACCTGGTTTTTCAGTTGGAACACGGTGAATTATCCTTTGATGAGTCTTCTATTTTACCGATTGCCAGCGGCCGTGCAAAAGCTACGGTTGTCGAAAGAACTCTCGATTACACACCGACACGGAATATTTACCTTACTTTGTATGTCACCGATCCGGTAACAGGTGAACAGATTCCACGGGGCAGGTGGGGTGAATTTGTTTTCATGCTTGAGGACGACCAGGGATCGCTTTCTCAGGAAGAAGTGCTGGCCTCATTAGGATATCTTGACAGGGATTTGAGTGAAGTGGGCGGTGAAATACTTGTACGTGAAGTTACACGTAGATGGCTGCGTCCGGTTGAACGGAGTGTGGAACGATGGCTAGGGCTGGATCTGGTCCGTTTTAACCCTACAATGAGCAGTTTTTATATCACCAATCGTACGGAATATGAATACAATGATTTAAATCCCGATCCCAACGAATCGGGATTCAATCCATTACATTCCTATTATGATCCATATTACCAGGCGAGCAGTGTTTCTGTTGGTAAATATATCACACGAGATCTGTTTCTCAGTTATACGGGGAAATTCGGAAGGGATATTGACACTTATTCTATAGATGTTTCTCAAGGTGGTCGTGTTGGATTATTGCAGCAATGGAATATGGAGTACCGCATCTATAGAATTTCGCCAAATTTATTATTGGAAGCGGGATGGGAGTACGATAACCTGGAAACAATGAACAATCGTTCAATTCGATTGAAGTATAATTTTGTTTTTTAAGTGGGATCGAGTCCATGTCTCCAGAGTTGAGAATATCTTTATCCCAAAGCTATGGAACCGATTTCAGAGTTACAGGTGGATACTATAAGTCTGATGTCTTTACAAGACGCGAGTTATTCGTTATTCAGCGCTTTACTTTGCTGTGAGATACAATTAACTTCCATTTTTTCCAAGATTCTGCGAAGGAAAAGAGCAAAAGTGAAATCGTACGGAATCATTGCAATTTGTTTGTTAGCATTACTTCTGGTGTCATCCTTATACGCTCAGGAAAGCCAACGTCCGACTGGCGTACGTGTGCTTGGAGTCCGTGTAGAAGGTACTGCTACTGCGGACCCTGGACTTGTGGTCGCTAATTCGGGTATTGTCGTCGGTAATACGATCTATGGCGAAGATATTCAAAGAGCGATACGCAGGATCTGGGCGTTGAACATGTTCGGTTCGATCGATATCCTGATTGAACGAGAAACTTCTGCGGGTGCTTTTTTTCTGATTCGAGTACTCGAATATCCACGGTTGGAAACCGTGGAAGTTCGCGGGAACAGAAAAATGAACCGTACGGAAATTATGGAGACCCTTAACCTCTATATGGGGCAGGTTCTCAGACCATCGCGCATCCAGCGCGCACAGCGTGATCTTCAACGCCTGTATGAAGAAAAAGGGTATCTGCTGGCAGAAGCTACTTTCGAAGTGATTGATACAGACGATGAGATGCAGAAAACACTACGGATTGAAATTGATGAAGGAAGCAAGGTCAAAATCCGTGAAATCACTTTTGAAGGAAATAATGCCTTTACGGACGGAAAACTGCGTAAACAATTACGGCATACGAAAGAACGCGGTTTTTTCAGAAGTGGATCGTTTGATCGAGTTGAGTACGAAGAAGACCTTGAAGAACTCATTACATTTTACCGTAATCATGGATACAGAGATGCACGTGTAGTGGGCGATTCCATTTCGTATACGGAAGATCGTCGCAGGATGCTCCTGAACATTGAAATCGATGAAGGGCCACTATATTATTTCGGGGATATTGAGTTTGAAGGTAATACGCTCTTCGGCGAAGAAGAGCTGCTTTCGCAACTTGAATTCCGGCCAGGAGATCCATATAGCGAAGAACGTTTAACTTACACAACAGCAGAGCGTCTCGGTAGTCTGTACTATGACCGTGGATACATCTATTCTCAGATCCAACCGGTAGAAATACCACGAATGGCAGTTTCCGATTCCACCAATGATACCGATACACTTGACATCCATTTCACAATTATGGAAGGAAATCAGTTCAGGGTGCGTCAGATCCATATCCTTGGCAACACAAAAACCAAGGAACGGGTTATACGTCGTGAATTCATGTTATATCCCGGCGAAACTTTCGATGTATCCAAATTAAGAAGAAGTATTCGTGACGTTACGATTCTGAATTATTTTGCCAACATTGAGCCTGATGTTCAGCAGGTAGCGGAAGACGAAGTTGATCTGTATGTCACTGTTGAAGAAAAACCGACCGACCAGGCGAATGTTTCAGCGGGTTACAGCGAACGTGACGGCATGATCGGTGCGGTCGGTTTTGCCATGCCGAACCTGTTCGGAAATGGGCAACGATTCAGCCTTGACTGGAATTTTGGTCGAATCTATCGTTCCTTCTCAATCAGTTTTACTGAACCATGGTTATTGAACACACCCACCCTCGCAGGTGTGAGTTTCTTCGACTTGCGTCGAGGCGGTTCGTATTACGGATATGATGAAAGCGTAACAGGTGCAAGTTTCCGTCTTGGACGCAGATTCCGCTGGCCTGACGACTACACCAGAGGTGATATTATCTACAGAATAGACCGGGCGTTGTATGACAACTTCTCCGAATCCTTCCGTGAAACCAACCCACGTGGAATTGAAGAGGGAGTACCGAGATACAGCAGTTCTGTCACGGCAATCGTAACAAGAGACAGCCGTGATAATCCGGAATTCCCCTCAAGAGGGAGTGTGCATTCCTATTCTCTCGAACTTGCCGGAAGTTTTCTTGGTGGAGATGATCAGTTTATCAAGCACAATTTCAGCAGTGAATGGTATTTCCCGGTAACATCAAAATTGGTTCTCTATTCACAAACCCGTTATGGAGTCATTTATTCACTACATGGTGAACCTGACGATATTCCCTATATCGACTACTTCTTCATGGGTGGTAGCGGGATCAGTTTTGGGGAATCACTCAGAGGTTATGAAGATCGTGAAGTCGGACCGCAGACTTCTGTCGGCGGGTACAGTATTGGTGGAAGCACGTTGTTCAAGCAGACCATTGAAATGAGGATCCCTCTTGTACCCAATCCGACTGTTTTCGGTCTAGTATTCTTTGATGCAGGGAATGTCTGGTTGACACCGAGTGAAACAGATTTTTCAAACTTGCGCCGTTCCGCAGGATTTGGTATGCGCCTGTTCATGCCATTAATTGGTCTGATCGGACTTGACTATGGGTACGGGTTTGATTACATAGACTCAAGTGGTAGAAGAAAGGGCGAATGGGTCCCGCATTTTCAATTTGGACGCACATTCTAAAGCAGGTAAGGGTAAGGAGTACGTTGATGAAAAGGTTTGGTTTTGTTGCGGTTGTCCTTTTACTGTGCTTGGCCAGTACTGTAATCGCTCGTGATACGAAAATTGGAATTATTATTTCTGCACGTATCCTTGAGGAGTATCCTGAAGCGGTCAGTGCTCAGGAAACCCTTTCCAGCGAAATCAATGAATGGCAACGGCAGGCGCAGCAGATGGAAGAAGAAATCATTGCTTTGCAACAGGAATTGGAACAGCAGGCCGCGATGTTCTATTCAGAAGAACGGCGTCAGGAGCGTGAAAACGAATATCGGACCAAGATTAATGAGTATCGTACTTTCCAGATGGAGATAGAACAGCGTGCGATGCAGAGGAACCAGGAATTATTTGAGCCGATCAATGAACGAATCCAGGAAATCATTGATCAAATCGCAACAGAAGACGGTTTTGATATCATCTTCGACGCTGTAGGTACCAACATCGCCTACCTTGGCGATCAGACACTTGATATTACAGATCGTGTACTGCAGGAACTCAATCGTCAATGATCATCACAGCGAAAGAGCTTGCTGAAAAACTGCAGGCAAAGCTGGTCGGCAATGGTGCACTTGAGCTTGTCAATGTAGCAAAAATTGAACAAGCCAGGAGTAATGAAGTATCCTTTATTGCCAATCCGGCCTATCGTAAGCACCTCGGAATTACCTCCGCAGGTGCAATTATTATTAATGAAGTACCTGCTGAAGCAGAAAAAGAGTTTACCTATCTTGTTACTGATGATCCCTATGGGGCATTTCTGAAGACTCTTATTCTGTTCCATCCACTGGAGAACCCGTATAAACCATCGATCCACCCCAGTGCAACCATTGCTGAAGGCGCATACATCGGGGAAGATGTATTTATCGGTCCGAATTGTGTGATTGAAGAAGATGCAGAGATTGGGAAGGGATCGGTTCTCCGTGCGAATGTGTTCGTGGGACGTGGAGCCACAATTGGTGAAAACTGTTTCTTTCATAATGGCGTATCAATACGTGAAAAATGTATCCTTGGTAACAGGGTGATCATTCAGGATGGCGCCATTGTCGGTACCGACGGATTTGGTTTCGCACCCCAGGAGCAGGAATATCTGAAAATCCCGCAAGTCGGTATTGTTATTATTGAGGATGATGTTGAGATAGGAGCAGGTACAACAATAGACCGGGCGACCCTTGGTGAAACAAGGATCTGCAAGGGAGTCAAGCTGGACAACCTGATCCAGGTTGCTCACAATGTTGTCATTGGTGAGAATACCGTCATTGCCGCTCAAGCAGGTATCGCAGGCAGTGCTTCTATCGGTAAATGGAGTATGCTGGGGGGGCAGGTCGGTATATCAGGGCATATCAGCCTGAGTGACGGGGTGAAAGTTGCCGCCAGTTCCGGTGTTCACTCAGATCCCGGTGAAAATGAAATTGTTGGCGGATACCCGGCCAGAAAGATACAACACTGGCGGAGGATTGAGGCATCCCTTTCCAATTTGCCAGAACTGTTTAAACGTGTTCGCGCCCTGGAGAGGATGAAGAAGGAATAGGGGAGGAAGGACCTTTGTTGGAAAACCAGAGGACGATTTCCAGGGAAACATCCCTGGAAGGGATCGGTCTGCATACCGGTGTGAAAGTTCGGATGACATTTAAACCTGCGCCAGTCGGCGCTGGTTTGGTGTTTGAAAGAACCGATCTCGAGGGATCACCACGAATTAAGGCTGAAATCGACAACGTTATCGACATTTCTCGCGGAACAACAATCGCCGAGGGGGATGCCAAAGTACATACAGTTGAGCATGTGCTTTCAGCGCTTGCCGGTTTAATGATTGATAATTGTATTGTTGAGCTTGATAATATTGAACCTCCGGTAATTGATGGCAGTGCAAAACCTTTTGTTGATGCTCTTCTTTCCGCAGGTGTTGAGGAACAGGATGCACCTAAAGAATACCTGGAAATAAATAAAACTCTCATCTATCATAATGAAGAGCAGGCAATTGACCTGGTAATCATTCCCTCCGATGAATTTCGTATTACCTACATGATCGATTACCGTAATCCGGCGTTAGGTACTCAGTATACGTCCATGTACAGCCTTGAAGAGGAATATGTCACCGAGTTCTCTTCCGCACGCACTTTCTCCTTTCTTAGCGAGGTGGAACAGTTGCTGGAAGTCGGTTTGATAAAGGGCGGTAACCTTGATAATGCCGTTGTTATTGTAGACCGTGAAGTTGATCCCAGTGAATTGGATCGCCTGAAAAGGCTTTTTAAGGTCGAATCGTTGACATCGGTTGGAAACACAGGCACTTTGGCTGACAAACCATTCCGGTTTTATAATGAACCGGTCCGACACAAGGTTGTTGATCTTATCGGCGATTTTGCCTTGCTGGGATTCCCGATCAAAGGTCATGTACTGGCTGCACGCGCTGGACATGCTTCCCATGTGGAGATGGTCCGCAAAATGCGGAAGATTTACAACACCAGGAAGCTGACAAAAAAATACCAGCGCCGTGAAAGCAGCAGTTATGTTTTTGATATCAACGCAATCCAGAAAATCCTGCCACATCGTTACCCATTCCTGCTGATAGACAGAATACTTGAGCTCAGTCCCGGCGAATTTGTAACGGGGATCAAAAATGTCACCGCGAACGAGCCGTTTTTCCAGGGGCATTTTCCGGGGCATCCGATCATGCCGGGTGTATTGATAATAGAAGCAATGGGACAATGTGGCGGTGTGCTCCTGTTGAATGAATCTGCCGAGCCCGAAAAGATGGTAGTCTACTTTACCGGGTTGGATAATGTTAAATTCCGTAAGCCGGTGATGCCTGGTGATACCCTGTATTTCAGGGTGGAAATGGTTTACAACCGTAGAGGCATCTGCAAGATGAAGGGTACCGCCTTTGTCGATGAAGAGATGGCTGCACAGGCGGAAATGCAGGCGATTGTACGGGAGAAATAAATGGCGACGATTCATCCTTTAGCGTCAGTCGATCCGGGAGCGCAACTTGGTGAAGACGTAGAAGTCGGACCATTTGCTGTCATTGAAAACGGTGCCGTGATTGGTGACCGGTGCAAAATCGGTCCCGATGTTTACATTACCAGGTGGGTGCGTCTTGGAAATGATGTCAGGATCAGTAAAGGGGCAGTGCTTGGTACAGATCCCCAGGACCTTAAGTTTGCCGGGGAAGAGACGACGCTTGAAGTAGGTGACAGGACTGTTATCCGTGAATATGCGACTTTAAATCGTGGTACAGAGGAGTCATGGAAGACGGTTGTTGGAAGCGATTGCATGCTCATGAGCTATTCTCATGTTGCGCATGATTGCCAGATTGGTAATCATGTCATCATGTCCAACGCTGTGAACCTTGCAGGGCATGTCCATATCGAAGATTGGGTGATATTAAGCGGAATGGTTCCTGTTCACCAGTTCGATTCGAATTGGAAAACATGCCTTCATCGGAGGGGCGACGAAGGTACCTACCGATGTTCCTCCTTTTGTCAGGTCGGCGGGAGAACCGCCATACTTTTAAAGGGATTAACATTGTTGGGTCTACAACGGCGGGGATTTACAAAAGAACAATTGCAACTCATCCACCGTGTTTATAAAATTGTGTATCGCAGTAAATTAAATCGTGCGCAAGCAATCGAACGTATTCGTGGGGAGATGGAAGTGACAGATGTAGTGGAAGATATCGTTGAATTTATTGAATCAAGGAAAGATCGAGGACTTCTCCTGTTCGGAGCGCATAAATGAATAAAGGATGGATATCAGTTGGCCCGGATGTGCCGGGTGCTGAGCAGATCGGCGATTGATGCCGCCATGCTCAAACAGACAGAAATTGATAGCCTCACACGTGTGAGGCTTTATCATTTCTCTCCTCCTGCTGTTTCACTGGGATTCCATCAGAAACATATTGATATTAATGAATCCCTGTGTGAAGAACGTGGTTATTCTATTGTGCGACGACCAACAGGAGGAAGAGCTGTTTTACACAAGGGAGATCTGGTGTACAGTATTTCCGTATCTGCAAAAGGAGTAGTAGAGGGACAGTCCGGTTCATACGGGTGTATATAATCTTGTATCCCTTGCGTTATTGAAAGGTCTGTCGGGAGTAGGCATCCAGGTGGATGCTGCCGGAACTGTTTACGTTCAATCATGCAGACGTAAAAGATCTTCCGAAATTATGTTTTTCGAGCGCCACCCGTCATGAAGTGCAGATCAATGGACGAAAGGTTGTTGGCAGTGCACAGAGGAGAGGCAGAGAAGCTGTTATTCAACACGGTTCGATTCTTGTCAACAAGGATCATCTTGAGATTGTAAAATTACTGGAAGGTGTCAACGAGAAATCAGCGCGACAATTATACAATATTATGGAAAAAAGAACGATAGATTTGAGAACTGCCGGATTTGAAAAGGACGAATCGAGCCTTGTGGAATTCATGATGCACGGGTTCCAGGAGGTTTTCGGGCCATTGGATTTAATTGAACCGTATGAAGTGGAAGGGTTGCCAGAATAGAACTATTATAGGTACTTTACCTGATATTCAAAAGAACGGATCTTTTTTTACCGGGAGTGTGTTATGCGTTTACCTTCAAGATTTTTACTTGTTGGCCTTGTTCTGCTGATTGCAAGCCCGTCTTTCGCAGGGATAGGATTCCATATCGGTTTCGATATGGCTACTGTGGAAGCGCGTACCAAGGCATTTGTGCTGCCCGATGATCAAACCACGATGATGTCCACTGAGATTGTCCGCGAAGAATCTGGCCAGCCTTTTAATGTCGGTGTGGATCTTACTTTTAATATGCTTCCCATCATTGATTTTCAACTCAGCATTGAAGCCGCTTTCGCCTCGTATGATGTTGTTGTGAATTCGTTGACGGATCCGGGAGTGGGGTCACCGGTCAGAACGGAATTGATGAGCGAAGAAGGTGTTCCCTATATGCGGTTGGGCGGTGACATCAGTGCGCTCTATTCGCTATTCGGTTTCCCGGCCCCTGTACGGATCATTCATTTCCAGGTAGGTGGTGGTTTGAGTTTCCAGGCTATCACTCCGGTGGTAAGCCAGGAATTGCTGGAAGACAATGTGGATAGCGTAACTGAAATTCCCGGAATGGATATCACCGACCTTGCGGATGACATTGAGATGAAATTCGGTTTCCACATTATCGGAGCTGTAAAAATCAAACCGCCGGCATTGCCACTGGCGTTTCGTGTGCAGGCAAAATATTATGTCTTTACCGGTGCGGCGGAAGATACACCGGACAGCTACTTGAACATTCAAGCTGGAATTCAATTCGGATTCTAGCCGGTGATACAATCCAAAGAGAATTTTCTGCAAGATACGATATTGCTTGAAATTGCTCTATAGCAGAAAGGCTGGCGATTCGTCAGCCTTTCTGTATTATCATCGAAGACTTAAAAGGATTTGGAACGATGCCGAATGCGGAAAAACAAGAGGCGCCATTTATTGTTTATCAGATGGGTAAGGTAGCATCGAGTTCGGTACTCAGGATGTTCGAAGATGCAGGGTACAACCGTGAACGTTTGCTGCATGTCCATACGCTGAATCCTCAAGCGATGATGATGAAGATTATCAATAATGAAGATTGGCAGAAAATCAGGCATGTCAACGATCAAATTGAAGCATTCCGGGCGATTCGAAAGTTGTATGGTGTTGGCGGAGAGAGACTGTTTGATGGAAGGGTGAAAATCATCAGTCTTGTACGGGATCCGCTTGCAAGGGCGATGTCTGCTTTTTTCTTCCGGCATGCGGATTTTTTCCCGGGTATGATCGAACGCTATGAAGCAGGTTATTTGACCGTCGAGGAAATTGCGGAAGTATTCTACAAGAGACATCAAAGGAAAAAAGCATTGGTGTGGTTTGATAATGAGTTCAAACCATCGATAGGAATTGATGTGTTCGAATTCCCGTTTCAAAAAGAAAAGGGATATATACACATTAAAACGAGCAAGTTTGACCTGACCCTGCTGCAGTCCGAGATCCTGTGGAAAGCAGATACGGCATTGCTGGAAAAGATCTTCGAAATCCCCGGACTCGAAATGCCGACAATCAACACAAGTTCAACCAAGCCGTATGAAAAGATATACAAGGAGTTTAAACGGAAAATCGCCATCAAAGAAGAAATTCTGGACCTCCATTACAACCAGAAGTTTACACGACATTTTTACAGTGATGAGCAAATCGAGGAGTTCAAACGGAAAGCACGGAAGGTAGAGGAATAATCGCTATAATTCCAGCCAGAAAGTGGTGCCGTTTTCCTCTGAACTGTTGAATCCCACTTCTCCTCCAAGGAATTCTTCCCCCAACAGTTTCATCGAATACGTTCCAATCCCGCGTCCATCTCCGTCTTTTGTGGAAAAATTCCGCTGAAAAACACGAAGTTGTACATTGCCAGGAATGAACGATTTATTCCATACTTCGAAACGGGTCTTGTTCGAATTACGACGGGCATGGATCATAACAATCCCATCCGGTTCTGTAGCCTCAAATGCGTTCAAAAGCATATTTGACAGGACTCGTACAATCATACCGCATTCACAGGTGACTGTTAATGAAGGATCTTCAAAGCTTATTTCAAGATGTTTTCCGTGGGAAGCGGAGTGATTGGCAACGGATCGTTTTGTTTCCTCAAGAATTTCTTCAACAACGTATGGTTTTGGTGAATACGTGATACTGATATGCTTGGCCGAGGTAAGAGAACGATGAATATCGATTTCATTTTTAATTCTCGAACTTAAATCAATCATGTCTTTTATCAGTTCATCATCGGGGCCATCCATCTCGATTAAATCCGCTGTTCCAACAAGGCTGGTGACAGTGTTGTTCAAGTCATGCAGGAAGGTTCGTTCGATAGACATCCATTTCTGCTGGGCAGTAATGTCCTGGAGAAACAGGATGACAAATTTCTCTTCTTCAAGGGTAAACGGCACCGACCGTACCTGGAAGACAATATCAACGATCTTGCCGTTACGTAATACCTGGGCTGCGCATATCCGTTCCACGGGCTCGTTACTTGCCAGGCAGGTGACAATGGAGATTGCCGCGCCGCAAGTTGAGCAATAGCGTGATGTTCCACAACCACCCGGTTCATCATCCGCATGGATACAATCGATTGCTTCACCCGGACGGAGTCCAAGCGCCAGGTCGGGATTATTTATACCAAGAGCGTGCATCAGTTTATCATTCAGGAAAACAATCTGCCGGTGTTTGTTCAGGATCGCCAGAAGACCGGAAATGGATACCAGAAAAGTGTCAAGAAACGGGGTCTTATTCAGAGTTTTGATACTTTTCCATAACTCGTGAGAATTACTGCGCTCCGGGGAGGCATAATAAGATTTCATTAGTAACCTCTCAAACTATCAATAATAGAATTTACCACTGCATTTCAATAATGTCATATAGTTTATAACCGATCTATCTCAAATAACGTGATGTAAATCACAAAATTCCACATACTTCAGGAAATTACATCTTTAAAGTATAAATACGCATAGCAGAACATCATGCTATGCGTATACCTGCATCGTTGTTATAACAAATTTTTACGGCAAACGTACTACAACATCAAAAATCGGAAGACTGGGATCCCTCGATCTGCCAGCCTGTGAACGTCCCCTGAATAATGTCAAAAGAAATACCGTGACCGGCGCCTCCGGACATCATTTCCGTGGAAAGAGCATAGATGCTGTCAGTGTCATGGATTGTAAACACCCATTTGGTGCGCACCTCTTCATCCATTTCCAGGTAACCATACTGGTCAAGTTCTTCCACGGAGTCCGGCCAACGATCCCGGTCGGCACGAAACATCTTGCTGGCGTTATAAATCGCGCCAATCTGTGAGCAGGCATCCCGGGCATCAAGTTTATGCTGCCTCGAACACCCGACCATGAACAGCGATAACAAAAAAAGAGCGAGAAACAACAGGAATGCTAACCGTTTCATAGCAATTCTCCAATCTGGTAAGATGCAGGTTACTAATAAAATACAAAGGGTTAAACGAATTATACAAGCGAGTGCAGGTAGAAAACTAAAATTATAAACGTATGACGATTGTGCAGTATGCGCAGAAATTATGGTTCAACAATAAATCGGATAGTCCCGGAAATGGGTGTTGAAAACGATACACATAATGCTATCGAACGTAAATTATATTATCCAAACATATGGTGTAAAGTGCTATACGCCATTTGGCAGATAGGCTTCTGTCATATTGGCAATCTACCAAACAACTGACTGGAAGCCATAATGTCTCCAATCTGTTACTGTATGTTCACAAGTATTATAGACGATTGTCATTCCTGAACCGCCCGGCATCAGATCCGTCGAAGTGGCTATGATATTGTGCGAATCATCAATCGTAAAGATCCATTTGTTGCTTACTCGTTTCCAAGGCTGCAGATATCCATATTCTTCAAGTTCGGAAACACTTTCCGGCCATCGGTCGGCATCGGCTCTGAACATTTTGGTTGCATTGTAAATCCCCCCAATATATGACACTACATTTTCTCGTTCTCCATCCAGCACGCTGTCAGAATAATACAGTTGTGAGGACAGAATCAGCAGCATCAACAAATGCAGGTAGATAGTCGGGGAACGTAACCAAGATTTTTTATATTGATCGTCCAAATTCAAAAATCACCCCTGAAATTCTCTTTAATTCGCCATCCGTTATAAGTTCCCTGCAGAATATCGAAGGAGATGCTGTGCCCGGCGCCTCCGGACATCACTTCGGTAGAAGATGCATTAATGCTATCGGTTCCGTGGATGGTGAAGAACCATTTCGTCCGGATTTCGTTATCCAGTTCGAGATAGCCCATTCGTTCAAGTTCTGCGACAGTTTCCGGCCAACGGTCGCGGTCACAGTAGAACATTTTGCAGGAATTGTAGATGGCGCCGATTTCGTAGCAGGCGCTACGGGCGTCGAGCTTCTGCTGATTTGAGCATCCGGCAAATAGAAGCGGAAGAAAGAAGAAGACTACCAGCAGGGGAATGGCGAACCGTTTCATAGCAATTCTCCAGTCTCACAAGATGCAGGTTACTAATAAGATATGAAAAATCACAAAGGTAATTCAAGCGAAAGCAGGAAGAAAACTAAGATGGGCAAACTAATTGGATTGCTATGAAAGGTATTATTATCAGTATTTCGCATTTTGTCGATAGAAGCGTTACTGGATACTATGGTTGCTAAAATCAAGGTTGCACTCCATCACTCAACCACCCACTGAATATGTAGCCATTTCGGGTTCGATGAAGTGTGATTCTACGCCCCTCACCAAAATGCATTGTGCAGCGTGAAACTGCAGAAATACTGTCACATCCGTGGATAGTAAACTCCCAATCAGGGTTCAGAACCTCCATGTAGAAATAGCCGAGAGAATCCATTTCCACCAGTGTTGCTGTACGTTTGTTTCGTTCCTGGCAGTATATCCTCCACCACATATCTGCATGCATTATTTCATTTCGAATCTCTTCCGCTGTTTTGCAGCTTTGTCGATAATCATAGTCAAAAAGGACAAATACTGCACCTAACAGTAAAAGCATATAGAACAACGGTGTGCGTAACATGATTATATCCCTGGATTGATTTACTACATATAAAATATTATTTCAGGATGGATTTCTTGTTGAAATAGAAGTTCTTAATAATCATATTCCTCGTATCCTTTGATCCGCCAACCTGAAAAAGAAACTTGGACGATATTCAATGTTATTCTATGATCCGCGCCACCAGACATTTCACTGGTAGAATATGCCGATATGCTATCCGTACCATATATGGTAAATACCCATTTCAGACGCACATCGTCATCTATCTCTATATAACCCAACTCTTCCAGTTCTTCGGCAGAAGCAGGCCAACGATCTCGATCACCTACAAACATTTTACAAGCGTTATAAATCATTCGTATATGTGAACGAGCATTTTCCGCGTCGAGCTTTTGTTGCTTTGAGCACCCGATCATGAACACTGAGAACAAGAAGAAAGAGAGTAACAGCAGGGAAGTGTACCGTCTCATAGCAAATCTCCATGAAGTCAAGATGAAGGATACTAACAGGATACAACGTGTTGGAAAGAAAAATCAAGCCAAGGCTGTCATGAAGTCTGAAAAACAGGTTTTTAAAATGAATGAGAGGTTTATAAATAAAGAAAGGTCCAGCATTGCCGCTGAACCTTCTTTGTACGCCTGTAGGGATTCGAACCCCAAACCTTCTGATCCGTAGTCTTGGGAAATACAATTCTGCACAATAAGTGGCAATAGATAATAGCTGATAAAACAATACTTTAAGAGATAGTGTTTGTTGTGGATAATTCCTTTGATTTGTTGAATTTTGTTTTTGAGTGTCCCACAAGTGTCCCATGGGACAAATCTCTCTATCACAATACCCATAATTCCAGAGGCAATTGTCATAAATCAATCAGGTGCCCCTATAACAGCGAAATACCGTACGATCTCCTTAGAGTTGATACATTGTCCCACTTTTCAATCTACTTCGATTCTGGAAGCAGTTTTCTTTTCTTGAAAAGTCCTGATAATGCTATGATCCAAATCCAGGTTCATGAGACCTGTTGCAATTACAATTGGTCATCCTGTAGCATATCATTTTGCCCCCCCCCAGCCCCCGGAAAGGGGCAGGGGTACCAAACTATAAAAGGGTATTGCACAAAAACTTTGTTATCCTCCTTCTCAGATAATTCCTGCAGCGAATTAGATGAAAGTGGCGATACTTAAGGAATGATCCACTACACAGGTGTATAAATTGATATTTAACAACTTCATTGAACTCTTAGAGATAAGATATTGCAATATTTGATTGTTTGTTATTAGCTTTCTGATGCGAATAAGATGTATGGGGGAAAAATGAACAGGCCAGTGATTTATACGATTTGTCTTCTTGTATTTGGAAGTATAATTATTATGAGTTGCAGCGATAATCCTTCCGATTCACCAAACCATGCTCCAGAAATACAATCAGTTACGGCTAATCCTTCCTCAGTACAAATTAATGCAAATACGACACTTTCTTGCGTAGCAACGGATGAAGATAGGGACGAATTGGAGTATTCATGGTCCTCACAATATGGTGCTTTTCCAAATGGTAATGTTGGCTCAATGGTGCAATGGATTGCCCCCACAAATGTAGATACTTTTTATATCGAGATAATAGTCAGTGATGGCGTTGATATTGATGAAGATCAAATTGCAATTGTTGTTACTGATGATTCAGCATGGAGTCCGGGTATTCCACCATCAAATCCAAGTCATGGAGATGAATGGACGGCATACATTGGCATTGATCAAGTACCATTGGAAATGATTTTTGTACAAGGTGGAACTTTTTGGATGGGTGCGCAGGAAAACGAGTCTGATGCTCACGTTAATGAGTTTCCACGTCATCATATTACAATAACAGAAGGATTTTGGGTAGGCAAATATGAAATCACTCAAGCACAGTGGGAAGCAGTAATGGGAAATTGGGCTTTTAATACGGATGGTTATCCCAATCATCCAGCGGAAATGTTATCGCCAGATGATATTAAAAATGATTTTCTTCCAGAGTTTGGTGATCAATGGAGGTTACCCACAGAAGCAGAATGGGAGTATATATGTCGTGCAGGATTTGATGAAACCTGGTTTTGGTGGGGAAACGATTACAGCGTCTTGAGTAATTATGCATGGTACGTTGAAGGAGGATTACATGATGTAGGTCAATTATCACCGAATCCTTGGGGATTCTATGATATGCATGGAAATGTTTGGGAATGGTGTAATGATTTCGTTGATGTGGAATATTATTCGTATAGTCCAAGTATAGACCCACAAGGTCCGGAATCTGGAGATTACTATGTCAGACGAGGAGGGAGCTATCAAAGTGCTGCTTCAGTTTGTCGATCAGCTACTCGTCATGGCAGTCCTTCAATTCGTTACCACAGCATTGGTTTTCGTATTGCACGAGATGCAGAATAATAACTATAGTTTAAGCATTTAGCAAAATTGTATCTGTGGATATAACAAAGAACCGCAGTAGATAATGAAGTTTCTGATGCTGTTGAAGAGCTTATTGAACAATTTTGTCTGTATTATTTACGAGCAAATCGGTGAGGTGCAAAATGAACGAGAAACAAAAAACAGTGATAATAATATTTTCCATTCTAATCGCTTTATTACTACTGTTTCCACCTTGGGCTTCAATAACATTAGAAACTGGTGTTATTAGTCACTATGGTTATCACTTTATTGCTTCACCACCGTCTGGTGCTATTTATAGCAGTATTTACATTACAAGATTATTACTTCCCATTCTGGCAGTTATAGTATTTGGTACAGGTTTGTACTTGGTAAACCAGGATAAGAAGAAATAATTCTATAGAAATTGATTTGTTTCTTTATTTCTAAAGTGCTTTTATGGAAGTATAAATTCTGTAAAATGTAAAAAATAATTGACATAAAGGAATGTTTACTACAATATACGACCTCATATCTCCTTTTACCTGTCACACCGCTCAAAGCCAATGGTATCAGGGAATTCAAGGACTTTCGATAGTGAAGAGTGCTGGATGTGTCCCTAAAACCAAACTATTACTACAATATCTCTCTATAGGGAAAAATCCTGAAATACGGTCACACCTGTCACTAAAACAGAATGAAAATCCTTAAAAGTCAATAATGATAGGGGGTTGAAGGGAGTGTCTGATTAGTTTAATGTGATTTAACACCGTTATCTACAAGTTTTATTCCATATCTATAATGTTTTCCACCATTTCTTTTTCTCGCGTACCCTTTTTCGGATAAACGAGTGCTAAATTGTTTCATGGATAGGGGATTCAAAGATTCATCACAACACCAGTTTTCAAAGTCTTGATAGAGATCGCTATAAAGAACCTTTGTTTCATTCTGTTTAACACATCGTTCATCGATATAAGTGCCTACTATATCCATTTCGTTTCGATATTCTTGTGTTGCTAATCTTACAGCCTTCGGTTCCTTCAATCCATTTTCACGCCATTTTCTACATCCTTTAGCTGCCCAGGTTAAAATACCAGGTAGTTCACCCCGTAGTTTGTTCAAAAGCTCTTGATCTTGCTCATCCTTCGGAATCGTGGTTTCAAATGGAATGAGACGAACTCTGCGCCATATCCCTTCATCAGTGCCGACAATCTCAGGTTTGTTATTTGTTGATAACCAAATTTTGTATTGTGGGACATATTCGAAATATTCTCTATGAAGAAAACGTGCTGTTACAGGATCACCTCCTGTTATGTTCTTTATAAGTGCTTCATCGAAACTCCTGTCTCTATTCGTTTCTTGTGCAGTGACAAACCTTGCGCCATTCAGAGCAGCAATATCATTTGGAATTGTATCATTGCTTTTTTTCATTAATGTCTGCGTTGCAGTCTGTTTGGAATAATCACCCAGCATCTCTGAGATAATGTTTAAAAAGGTGCTTTTGCCATTCGCGCCACGACCGTACAGTATGAAGAAACACTGTTCACGATTGCTCCCGGTTAAAGAGTACCCTACTGCACACTGAACGTATTCGATAAGCTCCATGTCATTTTGAAAGATCCGTTCGAGGAATTGGGTGAATTGCGGGGCATCGCTTCCCGGTATGTATTCCACAGGAGCGATTTTAGTCAGATTGTAGCTTGGATCAGATTGGAGCAGTTCCATTTTTTTCAAGTCAAGGATACCGTTGTTTAAATTTATTAACCAATTATTCTGATCGAATGTGTCTGGTTTTGCTGCAATAGGATTCTCGCTACGTGCAAGTTTGATTATCTCCTGCATTTTATTCTCTCTTTCACAACTAAGTGCGAATCCTTTGAGTTGCTTTTCGATTCCTGAATCTGACAGTTTCACTGCATCAGTGTAGATGGTATTCACTGATTCCTTTACTAAACGCATTATCTCTTCCGTTTCATCGATTTCCCAGTGTTTTCCTGACCAAGTCAACCATTTATCCCATTTTTTGCAATATCGGATTTTATCCCTGTTCTGATGTGTAAAGCGTTTAGCAGCCCAATAGGGAGTATATGGTTTATCATCAGATCGGGTGAGGGGAAAATCTGATGGTTTCACAGTAGCTTCATCATTCTGAGTTGTAGTCTTTTTAGTAGAAGCACTGTCAAATAAAGAGGAATTACCATTTCCACCTTGGCTTGTTTTTAAGGTACTCTCTTTCATGATTTCTCCTTTGCATTGTTACGTTCAATGCATTGGAAGAACTCTGCTTCATCGATCAATACTCGTCTTCCGACTCGCTTGAAAGCTGACTTGAATCCGTTTGTTTCTGCGTAGAAGATCAGGTGACGCAATCCACCAGGGGGCGGCCAGGAATGTTTCTCGTTGAATTGCTTTACAGTGAGGTAAGTTGTTTGTTCTGCTCTTGCTTCTGCCGACTGTTCCATTTTGTCCTCCAGTTTTGTTTTGAGCGGTACTTTGTCGCTTCTGGAGGCAATAATAGTCAAGCAAGAAAATGTAAAAAACCCCTAAAATAATAACGCATGCTCTGCAACATTTAGTGCAGAGTTTTTCTGTTCAGTAATTCACAAAGTATGAGGTGAATCCCAGCTAAGGGTTTTTACGAGGTCTGCCAGGTCCACATCGAAAATTGGGAGGTAGATCATTCCATATTTTTTCAAAAGCTCTTCTGGATAGGTTATCGGCGCCAATTTCGGAATGGGTAAGGAGGTAGGTATATAAATCCTCTTTTTTTACTGGTTCTTCGGAGTCTTTACAATATTTCTGAGCTAATAATTGTGCTTTCCTTTCGTGATCAGATTTTAGGACCGATTGAGTTGAACCATTATCAATTAAACCTTGAAGATACTCTGGAACGTCGATTTTCTTTTTTACACACCATTTTACAAATTCTTTCGGTTTTATAAAGATTGTATTCTTTTTATTAATCACTTCCAAATCACCAGTTATTTCAATGGCTGTATTCAAGAGTTCATAGTATTTGCTCAAGTATTTGCCTGCGTCGAATTCTCCATTTTGATCAGAATTCAATAACCTAAAAAGATCAGGATTGTCTGTTTCAAGTAATGCTAATGCTTCCCAATTTCTCCAGACGTCCGCCCTAAAAAAATCATCGAGAGGTCTTATAAGACCATCCCATCTGAAACTATCTATTTTATACGATTTCACTAACGCTGTAATTTCTATTAGAGAGAAATAGAATTGTTTAACATAATGATCAGCTAACTCTGCATTGCTTTCATACATAGCATCATAAAACGCATTAATTTCAATAGTATTATTATTCGGGTAGTTATTGTTTATATCTACAGAACCACGTTGAAATGGAATTATCTCTCCATAGAACACAGCTGTTCTTAAAACATAAACGGGAAACAAATGTTTATGAATTAATTCATCACCTGTAATGGATTTTTGAAAACGCTTCCTTTCAAATTCATCCATTGGTATTTCTCCTATCCAATCATCTTTTTATTCATTGATTCAACGATTTCAGCAGTATAACTTTCGCTCAAATGGGAATAACGTTTCACCATATCGAGGGTTTTATGACCTAATACATGCGCTATTTCCATGAGTGTTGCACCGTTCATGGCGAGGTAGCTTGCCGCAGTATGGCGAAGGTCATGCCAGCGAAAATCTTCAATCTTTGCTTGTTTTAACGCTTCGATCCAGGGAGCACGGAAGTCCATCGGTTTCCAGGGTTTCTTTCCGGGGAACACAAGGTCTGTATCAAGTCTCCGGATAGATGCCTTTTCACGAAGTAAGTCCAAGGCTTCCCATTTCAGGGGAATAGCACGACGTTCATTGTTCTTTGTTTCTTCGAGAATGATCCGTTCATTTATCAAATCAACATTATTCCAATGAAGTCCCCAAATCTCCATTTTTCTTGCACCTGTTGACAATGCAAGTATCACCACTGTATAGAGATCTTGATTCTTGCTCTGTTTGCAAGCCTTGTAAAGCCTTTCAAGTTCATCCTGAGTAAGAAATCGGACTCTTCCTCTTGGCTCTTTCAGCTTTGAAACCTTGCTCATGGGATTCGAATCAATCCATTCCCATTCATTTAATCCTACCGTGAACAGGTGAGAGAGTGCAGCTAAATAACGGTTGACTGTGGCGTTTGATTTCTTCGATTCCACAAGCGCATCTCTGCATGACGTTATCATTGATGCTTTTATATCGGATAACCTGTAGTCACCCAATTGATCTTTCCACCATTCAAGTTGCTGTTTTTGGGTAGGAGCACTCTTCTTTGCTGGCAGGATTGTTTTGATATACCTGTCAATCATTTCGGATAAAGTGTGTTTCTTCGCTTCATCCGTTTTGAAATACTTGCCATTCTGGATAGCAACTTCTGTCTGTTGAGCCCAGCGAACGGCATCAGTCTTCCTTGCAAAGGTCGCTGTAGTACTTGGGTGTCCCTTCATTCTGATTTTCACCCGGAATGACTTTTTACCTGAGTTAGAAATACGTTCCTCAATTGATGCCATGATTCTCTCCTTTCTGCACTTGGCAAAAAGGTACAGAAAGTCACAACAAAAGTCAACATATGATAACTAATCAGAAGGGAAATATATGAAAAACTATAAGAAACAAATACATATGAGTCTCTGAGAGATATAATGGGACAAATACGGGGCAGAGGTGGGACATTTTGGGACAATAATGCACTAATACAGTACTTAAGCAAAGTCTCACAGAGGGCATCTATTTAACAGGTGATTGAAGGTTAAAGTGCAGATTTTTGGGTGAATCAGCAATATTAAGTGTCCCATGTGTGTCCCATGGAAAGAAAAAAGGACTCAAGCAGTCGCCTAAGTCCTTGTTATTGTTGTACGCCTGTAGGGATTCGAACCCCAAACCTTCTGATCCGTAGTCAGATGCTCTATCCAGTTGAGCTACAGGCGCATCGTATACAACTTAAAAACAGATGACAGTATTTGCAAGCGGTCACCTGTTAAAAGCGGTAGAGAATATAGGTATCCGCAGAGGACTAGCCAAGAGGACGTTGTATACTCCGGAGACGAGTCCCGAATGTGCGAGTACTATTTCAGGATCACCACCGGCGCCGTAGACTTACGGATCACCTTTTCCGCAGTTTTACCCATGAGCCAGCGTTCTATCGCGCTTTGTCCCTGGTAGCCGATCGCCACAAGGTCGCATTGCATTTCCCTGGTAACATCCAGGATCACCTGGTCCGCGCGTCCGTTTCGCAGGATAAAATCATAATTGTCTTTTACATCTTCCAGCTCATTTCCCACGAAATTCAGGAAGGCTTTCAAGGACCTTTCACCGCTTGGCGGATCAAGTTGGATGGGCGATGTTTCACCCGACACAAGGCTTTGATGCGAAAGAACATCTTCGAAAACATGAAGGAAAAGTATTTCTGAAGCGAATTTTTTGGCGATTTCAATTCCAAAACGAATGGCATTCAGGCTTGCGACGGAATAATCAATCGGGATTAGAACACGTTTGTAGCAGCCGCCATTCAAGACAATCATGTCGCCGCCATGCCCGATGGTCAGCACTGGCACAGGCGCTTTTTTAACAGTATTCTCAGTTGTACTGCCCAGGAGAAAGTGCTGGAGTCCTTTTTTACCGTTGGTTCCCATGATGATCATGTCTGCCCTGGATTCTTTTACAAAGGCGATAATCTCATCGCTGACCGATGTACCTCGTGCAATTTCTTCACGCATCGGAATCGCACCGGAGAGGATCGGGAGGGTTGAATCGGAATATCGTTCAGCCGCTTGGGTTCGAATAAAGGAAAACAGGCTGTTCAGTTCCGGGAACTCTTTTTTCGGATTGTATGGATCTGACTCATACATTGTCTCCACATGGAGCAGGATCAGCTCCGAGGAGAACTGGTGCGCAAGAACGAGTGCATGATCCAGGGCTCTTGCAGCGGTTGTCGAAAAATCGGTGGGAAAAACAATACGTTTCAGTTCCATCAGATGCCTCAATTTTTCGATGATTTATTACATTGGCTGTTGCCAGAATACCGTCCGGCATAAATATTACTATAATGAAATAAAAGATGCTGAAGATCGGAATAGTATTGTGTAAAAATACACAGACGGAATTGGTGCAATGGACCACTAAAATCGCTTCGGAGAGCCGGGAGGTAACATTGATTACGAAACGGGTACTACTGCTGATTCTTCTTACGTTTGCCTGTGTAGCGACTGCTGGAAATGCCGGGGTGATCGAGGGGATTGTCTATCTTTCCGCCGGAGGTCCTGTTGCTGCGGGTGTGGATGTAAAGGTTTCCTTTCGTCCCGAATGGGATACTGTTGCGGATGACAGCGGACATTTTGTGTTCCCTGACGTAATGGCCGGTCAATGGAATGTGGTCTGCCGTCCCCCCGGATACCTGCCCGCCCTGGAAACTGTGAGCGTAGGTGAAAATGATACGGTGCATGTCGAACTGGTGTTACGGTCAAGAGGTGGTCCAGGTAGCACGAGTTCCGCATTGGCGACTCTAAGTGTTCATGTTGTCGGTGGAAGCCGTGGGGTCGCTTTACGCAATTGTGAAGTTACGCTTGCAGGCGCGACGAGACGGACTCTGAGGACCAACTCGCGAGGTGTTGCGACTTTCAGCGACTTACCACAGGGGGAGTATACATTGACGGCTGTGCATACTGCGTATGGTCGTGTCTCCAAAACAGTAACTATTCCCCCCGGGGGAATTGAATTGAATGAATATCTTACGTTTTTTCAACCGTCAGATGGGCCGAGTGGTAACCAGTAGTGGATTAGAAGGAAAGTGTGCATGAACGAGCTGTATTTTTTTCTGTGGACGTTTGTTGTTGTCGGGATTGTCCTGCTCGGATTCCGTGCCGGGAAAGCGGCGCTGTATGGGATTATTGCTGTTTATATCGTATTGGCGAATATATTTGTCCTGAAACAAATCACCATCTTTGGATTGGCGGCGACCGGCGGGAATTCGCTCTACGGGGCGATTTTCCTCGCGACTGACCTCTTCAGCGAATACTGGGGAAAAAAAGAAGCACGGAAAGCGGTTTTCTTCGGATGGTTTGTCGCCTTCGGTTTCCTGGTAGCAACACAGGTATTCCTCTTGTTTCAGCCGTCTGTTGATGATTTTGCTCATGAGTCCATGAATACCCTGTTCTCAATCACCCCGCGTATCGTGATTGCATCGTTGATCGCCTACCTGCTAAGTCAAACCCATGATGTTTGGGCGTTCCATTTCTGGAAAGATAAAACCGGTGGAAAATTCCTCTGGATCAGGAATAATGCTTCCACATGGGTAAGTCAGTTAATCGACTCGGCGGTGTTTTCATTTGTCGCATTCTGGGGATTGTTCGACACCTCAATCGTTCTGCAGATCGCCTTGACAACTTACTTCCTGAAAATAATCGTCGCTGTCATTGATACGCCATTCCTGTATTTGAGCAGAGTATTCAAACCGGTTGAACTCAGGGAAAGCGCCAATTCGAACTGAAATTCTGTGAACATCTCAAGGGGGTAGAATGAAAACACGATACACCCGGTTCATCCAATTATGGCGCAAGTATTTCAAGAATGCTGAGTTGCCGGTTGTGTTCTATTACACTGACCATCCGGAAGATGTATCGTTTGATGCAAAGGGAGCAGCTTCACGGTGTTTTGTCGCAGATCTGGCGAAGGTGCGAAAGAATGGTAAATCTTTGGTGTTTTCCTGCGATACGGTAGGTTGCACCGGCGGTCAAAGATACCTCGGTTTTACCCCGACAATATCAGAAACCCTGAACTACTTTCTATCTTGCGGAATGGAAGGGCAATGGGAAGGGGAGAGGTATTTTAAAACCCCGGAAATGGCAGAAGAGTGGCTTGACAAAAAGGAAAAATACGAAGCGGGAGGGAAATACCTCGTCGCAAAACGGTGGGATACACTCGACGAAAAGGATTCCCCGGAGATAGTCGTATTTTTCTGCCAACCGGATGTGATGGCCGGTCTTTTTACATTGATCCGCTTTGACAGAGTAGAACAAAATGCGGTAATCGCACCGTTTGGCGCCGGATGTTCGACAATCATCGAACAACCTTACCTTGAACGGCTTCATGGAACTCACAGGGCGGTTATCGGTCTTTTCGATCCCTCCGCACGTCCCTACATACCCTCAATTACGATGTCATTCAGCGTTACGATTGAAACCCTGGACCGAATGATACAAAACATGGATGTAAGTTTTCTGATCACTCCAACCTGGGATAAAATCCGCAATAGGATTCCTTGAGTCACATTTCCACAGAACAGAATGAGTTGGAATTTACATGTCACAATACTGTCATTGTGGCATAATATGGCATGAAATCGTTGTCATACAGTGTATATCTTTATTGTTTTTATATATACTCATTTTGTAATCGCACTCCTGAAAGCAGACACTTCAATAAACTAATCGTCTTTTCACTACACATGTGGATAGTAAGATGTTAAATAATAGTCAAGTAGTAAAAAGGATGGAATTTTTCTCTCAATCTCTCGCAAGGAAGCAATCTTTGGCATACCGGTTGCAAATAGGTTGTACGATTTGAACATACAATCGGTTTTTACATACAACCGTCTCATTGAACCGGAATTCAATCATGTCAATGGGACGTAAGAAAGAAGAGGTTTTACCACATGGAAAAGATTATTGGAATTGACCTTGGTACTACGAACTCGGTAGTCGCAGCCATGGAAGGCGGCGAGCCCACTGTGATCGCAAATGCCGAAGGCGCACGCACAACTTCATCCATTGTTGCTTTTGCCAAGAATGGTGAGCGTCTCGTTGGCGCACCAGCCAAACGTCAGGCTATTACAAATCCTGAAAATACAATTTATTCCATCAAACGTTTCATGGGACGTACTGTCGACGAAGTCGGTACGGAGATCAAAGAAGTTCCCTATACAATCGTCGGCGGGAACAACAATGTGGCCCGTGTGCAGATTGGCGATAAAGACTATTCACCACCTGAGATTTCTGCGATGATCCTGCAAAAGCTGAAGCAGGCGGCGGAAGACTATCTGGGCGAGAAAATTACCAGTGCTGTCATTACGGTACCGGCCTATTTTAACGACGCCCAACGTCAGGCAACCAAAGACGCCGGCGAAATTGCGGGGTTGAAGGTACATCGTATCATTAATGAACCGACCGCTGCAGCATTGGCATACGGTCTGGACAAGAAAAAGAATGAAAAGATCGCCGTATACGACCTCGGTGGCGGGACCTTTGATATTTCCATTCTTGATATTGGTGATGGTGTCTTTGAAGTGCTTTCCACCAATGGTGACACTCACCTTGGTGGCGATGACTTCGACCAGCGTGTGATTGAATGGCTCGCTGACGAGTTCAAGAAGGAATACGGCATTGATCTGCGCCAGGACAAGATGGCGTTGCAGCGCTTGAAAGAAGCGGCGGAAAAGGCGAAGATCGAGCTGTCAAGCACAGCTTCCACCCAGATCAATCTGCCCTTTATCACAGCGACAGCGGAAGGTCCAAAGCACCTGGACATGAACCTCAGCCGTTCCAAATTTGAGCAGCTTACAGCGGATCTCGTTTCACGTTCCATTGGACCGTGTGAAACCGCTTTAAAAGACGCCAAATTGAACAAGAAGGATATCGATGAGGTGATCCTTGTTGGCGGTTCTACCCGTATCCCGGCAATCCAGGAAGCGGTGGAGCGTTTCTTTGACAAGAAACCACACAAGGGTGTGAATCCTGATGAAGTGGTGGCCATCGGCGCCGCAATCCAGGGCGGTGTGTTGAGCGGTGATGTGCAGGATATCGTACTGTTGGATGTCACTCCGCTTTCCCTGGGTATTGAGACCCTGGGCGGTATAAACACCAGGTTGATTGAAGCGAACACCACAATTCCGACACGCAAACAGGAAATCTTCTCCACCGCCGGTGACAGCCAGACAACGGTCGATATTCACGTGCTGCAGGGCGAACGTCCAATGGCGAATGACAACAAAACTATCGGACGTTTCCAGTTGACGGGAATTCCACCGGCGCCGCGCGGAATCCCGCAGATTGAAGTGACATTTGACATTGACGCGAACGGTATTCTGTCTGTGTCTGCAAAAGACAAGGCAACCGGGAAAGAGCAGTCCATCCGTATCGAGGTCTCCAGCGGCCTGACCAAGGATGAGATCGAGAAGATGAAGCAGGAAGCCAAGAAGCATGCGGAAGAAGATCGCAAGAAAAAAGAAGAGATCGATGTCCGAAATGAGGCGGATGCCCGCGTCCACCAGAGCCGACGCCAGATCGAAGAACTGAAGGATAATATCAAGGATGACGACAAGGCGAAGCTGAATGCTGCAATTGACCGTCTGGAAGAGACCCTGAAAGGTAGCGACCTGAACGAGATCAAGAGTGCAAATGAAGCATTGGCCGGTGTGTGGAATGATGTTTCCACCCGCATCTACCAGCAGCAGGGCGCGCCGGGCAGTGATCCCGGAGCTGGAGCAGGAGCCGATCAGGCTGGAGCAGGCCAGGCGTCTGAAGGCAGCAAAGATGAACCGGATGTGGAAACTGCTGAATACGAAGTGATCGACGATGATGAAAAGAAGTAAGCTTCAATTATAGAATACTTGTTACAACGGGTGGCTGGTATCAGTCGCCCGTTTTCGTTTATGAGTACTAACCTGATTCAACAGAATGTGGAGCGATTTTTCATACATTCGACTCTCGAGGCTGGAAGAAGCTCTTCCGAACGAGTATCTTTGCATGTACACTTATGCTTCCACTTTTCGCAGAAACTTCAGGTATGCTCGTTTAGGAGGGTCATTCCATGTCATTAATCACAGAACAACAGGTGATTTCCTCGGATAAAAAGATCGTGATGTTGATCGCGGACGGATTGGGTGGTTTGCCGAAGCGTCCCGGTGGTCCGACGGAACTGGAGGCGGCTCGTACGCCTAATCTTGACAGGTTGGCAAGTGAAGGAAGTCTCGGACTGCTCGATCCCATCGGCCCGGGAATCACACCGGGGAGCGGACCGGCGCATCTCGCATTATTCGGATATGATCCTGTAGAAAACAACGTTGGACGTGGATTGCTGTCTGCACTTGGACTTGATTTTGACTTGCAGAAAGGCGATGTCGCGGCACGTGGTAATTTCTGTACCCTTGATGCTTCGGGTAATGTGGCCGACCGGCGCGCCGGACGGATTCCATCCGTGAAATCCGCTCCACTTTGCGAGTTGCTGGAAAAGGAAATTGATCTGGGCGAGGTAAAGGTCTTTATCCGTTCTGAAAAAGATCACAGGTTCCTTCTCGTCTTTCGTGGACAAAACCTCAGCGACAAATTACACGATACAGATCCACAGTTAACTGGTGTTCCCACGAAAAAATGTCAGCCATTGGCGGAAGAAGCGGCGCGTACTGCCAGGCTGGTGGATGATTTTACCGAAAAAGCGGCGAAAATCCTGAAAGACCAGGACCAGGCGAATGGCGTACTCCTTCGTGGATTTGCCAGCAAATTGCCATTGCCCAGCATGTCGGACAGGTTCGGTCTTCGTTCGGCTGCCCTGGCGGATTATCCAATGTACCGTGGTCTGGCAAAATTGGTAGGTATGGAAGTTATCAGCCGTAATCCCGAATTGACTGGACGTATCGAGGATTACCAGAACGCTTATGACGATTACGATTTCTTCTATATTCATTTCAAGAAAACCGATGCAACCGGCGAGGATGGCAATTTTGATGCGAAAGTAGCCGCTATTGAAGAGTTGGATGCAGCTATTCCGACCCTGCTGAAAAAAATGCCTGATGTCCTGGTTGTAACCGGCGATCATTCCACACCGGCGACCATGGCGAGTCATAGCTGGCATCCGGTACCCATGTTGATCTGGGGGCATAATGTCCGGACCGATGGAATGACAGGTTTTGGCGAAACCAGCGCCCAGACGGGTGGAATGGGGAGATTCCCGATGATGAATCTTATGCCGTTCGCCCTGGCGCACGCGGATCGTCTTGTTAAATACGGCGCATAGCAGTTTTCAGAAATACATGATATCGGGGCGGACCACAGGTCCGCCCTTGGTTTCTGAAGGATCACTATTGTGGAGTATACGATGAATGCTGAAATAGGTTTTGCACAATTCTCCCCGGAGTTTGGAGCGATTGATACGAATCTTGAAACAATCGGGAATATTGCCGATCAATTAGGGACCGCAGATTTACTGGTTTTTCCGGAACTTGCTGTCAGTGGATATGAATTCAAGGATCGAGCAGAATTAAAAGCATTAGCGGAACCTTTCGGTGATGGTCCTACCTCATTGTTGATGAAACAACTCGCCAGTCGGAATAAATGCACCTATGTGATCGGGTATCCGGAAAAGGATGGGAATCACTTGTATAACTCCTGTCTCATGGCTACTGCAGACGGAGCTCTGCACAACTATCGTAAAATTCACCTTTTCAGCAGGGAAACTCAGCTTTTCAATCCGGGCGATGGTGAACCCGAAGTATACGAGACGCCAGCCGGAAATGTAGGGATGATGATCTGTTTTGACTGGGTGTATCCTGAAACAGCACGCATCCTGGCGTTAAAAGGCGCCCACATTATTGCACACCCTTCCAATCTTGTTCTCCAGTATTGCCAACGTGCCATGTTTGCTCGCAGTGTTGAAAATGCCGTGTATACGATTACAACCAACAGGTATGGACTGGAAGAAAGAGTGGGAAGAAGCCTGTTGTTCACCGGGGCAAGCCAGGTAGTGAGTCCAAAAGGTGAAACACTGGTGAAAGCGCCTGATACGGGGGATTCCGTGCAGACGGTTAATGTGGACCTGGAAATCGCCGAGAACAAATGGATGACAGAGTTCAATCACCTTTTTGAAGGACGCAGGACCAGGTTGTATCAAATGCTTGGTAAATGATACCGGGTTCTTTTACAACCGTGACTGGTGGATCATTATCTGAGTAGAATTCTTGCATTTTTCATTAAGTATATTTCACTTATGTACAGGTTCTCGCTTCTGTCTCAAGATACTTTTCGGAACACTGTATCTGCGATAATACCTGTACGTCACTTGGAGTACGTGTTATGGTTCAGAAACTGCCGTATCTGTTCAATGGATAGCTTGCAGCAGAAAGCAAAATGCTTTTGGAGGTTTTACAATGATTAATCAAGTTTCGCAGGCTTTCAGGGAATTAGTAGAATTGCGTTATCAGCTCTACAATGGTCTGTTTATGAATTTACCGTTGGATGCTATTCAGCAGACCGGTGCGTGGCTTCCGCTTCTCCACAAAACATGCCAAAGGGGCTATAGTGCGAATGAAAGTCCGGAAACAATTATCAGCGATTTCTTTAATCAGAACAATCTCGGTTTAAACGAGAAAGAGCAAATTGACTTTTTATTCAAAATCATCCAGTATGTGGAACGTCAAATCGTTTTGATTGATGCACTGGAGGATTCCGTATACAACAAGATTCACCGTGTATATGGTCCAGAGTCCTGGGTGTCAATGATGGAGGAAGCACGCAACCGGAACATCAGTGACAAGGTACTGGAAAACCTGCAAGACTTTGGAATTCGGGTGGTACTCACTGCACATCCTACTCAGTTTTACCCTGAAACTGTTCTTGCAATTATTAATGATCTTAGTAAAGCGATTGAAAAAAACAAGACTGCAGAAGCTCGTAACCTGCTGGACCAGCTTGGAAGAACTCCATTTTTCCGGAAGCAGAAACCATCGCCTCGTAATGAAGCAATGATGCTGATGAATTATCTGGCACAGGTTTTTTATCCGGCAGTCGGTCATTTACTCGATGAGATTGCCGGATCCTTTCCAAACAAAACCTCCGGTAACAACAACCTGATCCGTCTTGGTTTCTGGCCAGGTGGTGACCGTGATGGGAATCCATTTGTCACTGTGGAAACGACAAGGAAGATTGCAGCGGAGCTCAGACATTCTATTCTGAACTGTTACTTGAATGATACTGAAGAGCTTTCGCGACGCCTCACTTTTTCCGGTATCTACGAACGACTGATCGAATTAAAAGAAAAACTCCGACTGGAATTGACAGGTTCCGGATTGCAGGAAAAACTTCAACTGAATGAATTCATACAAGAACTCGATGAAATTGAAACGCTTCTGCGTAGAGACCAGCAAGGTTTGAACCTGGATCAACTGCTCTCATTTAAGCGAAAAGTGAACAGCTTTGGGTTCTATTTTGCAAGCCTGGATATTCGACAGGACAGCAGGATTCTTCAAAGGACGTTATCTGCTATTTTTGATTCGCATCCCGGGCTGGTGCCATTGAATCTGGAAGAGTTGAGTGAACAGGAACAGATTGATATTCTGATGCAGGTTGAGTGTGAGATCGATCCTGCCAACATTGCCGACAACGTACTCCGTGATGCAGCAGAATCCGTTGCAGTTATCCGTGAAATCCAGCAGAAGAATGGGGAGAACGGAGCACATAGATACATCATCAGCAATTGCCGTGGCGCTCTGGATATAGCCCGCCTGTATGCCCTGTTTCATCTTTGCGGATGGAAAGACGCAGAGCTGACGGTGGATATCGTTCCATTATTTGAGACGATCCCCGACCTCCAGAAAGCTGCAGAATCCATGCAGATAATGTACGACTCGAAGATCTACAGAAAGCATCTCCAACAACGGGGAAATCAGCAGACAGTCATGCTCGGTTTTTCGGACGGCACCAAAGACGGCGGATACCTGATGGCGAACTGGTCGATCTATTCTGCAAAAGAAAACGTAACCGCTGTCTCACGAAGAGCTGGTCTTACCGTTCATTTCTTTGACGGACGCGGAGGTCCTCCAGCCAGGGGAGGCGGAAACAGCCACAAATTCTATTCCGCACTGGGAAATTCTATTGAGAATCAGCAAATACAGCTCACTCTGCAGGGGCAGACAATCAGCTCGCATTATGGCATAAAGGAAGCTGCTGTACACAACATTCAAATGCTTTTGACCGCAGGATTGAAGAGCAAACTGTATTCAAAGAAAAGAAATAACCTGACTGATAGACAACGTACACTGATAGAAGAAATGGCGAAGATCAGTTATCAATCGTACCAGGACTTTAAAAATCACCCGAAATTTATCCCATTCTTACTGGAAAGAACCACCTTGAAATATTATGGCCAGGCCAATATTGGCAGTCGGCCGTCAAAACGTGGAGATAACAAGGAATTCCGTTTTGAAGATTTACGGGCAATTCCGTTCGTGGGTGCGTGCGAGCCAATTGAAGCAGAATGTGCCCGGTTTTTTATGGCCTGGGAACCGCTTTAAAGACCATGGAAGAGCGTGGAAAGCTGGAAGACATGATCCAGCTATATAAGGAAGCTAACCTGTTTCAAGCGTTTTCTGACCAACAGTATGCAAAGTATGAGCAAAACCAACTTCAACATTACCTGCTATATGAAAAACGACCAGGAGTTTGGAGAATTCTGGCGGATGATTTACGATGAATATGAGCTGACCAGAAAGATGGTTTTACTCGTCTCCGGTTCAGCCTGAATTACTGGAGGACAAACCCTCGAAGCAAAACAAAGCATTCGTCTGCGCGAAGAGGTTGTTCTGCCGCTGTTGACCATCCAGCAGTACGCACTCATCCGAATTCAGCAGAAGAAACTTGAGGATAAGAACAACGTCTTGCCCTTGTATGAAAAAATGTGTGATGCGCTCTCTCTTTGGAAATATTAATGCAACCAGAAATGCTGTATGATGGAATCAACTGATAATAAAATGAAGATAAGGGGTGCTGTATTTGTCCTTTATCAAGTCGCACCGCGAGACCTCGATGCGCTTGACTCCCGGCGAACTTGACAGATCAAATCTTGCACAAAATCTTGTGAGCAACCCTATGGATAGTGATTCACTATATCACAGTATTAGTTCACAACGATGAATTCAACGGTTTATCTGGAATCATCGACAGGGAGTGGTACAACCTCCTCTACGTCCACTTCCGGGACGCTAGTCGTATCCACTCCGGGCGGTTGACCGCGCCAGATATGCTGAATGCCATCCGCATTCACTGTAATTCTTGCAACTTGCCCTACAACACCGAGACTGCCCAGATCACGTCCATTCAGCCATAAACGGACATTGCCGACGCTGCCAAGGACTACCTGGATAAGTGAATCGGCACGAATGCTGGCAGTCATTCCCATTCCAAGTGTGCTCTCTTCTGAGACAAGGGTGTCTCCATCAAGGTATACACGGTAATAGCAACGGCCTGAAGCGTCAAGTTGAAGGTTGACTGCAAATGTGATTTCTTCTTCGACATGCACTTTAGGAGCAGTTGTGATAGCGGCCATGGTGTCTTGAGGTTGCGAAGAAATCAGCCGGTCATGGTCTTCAGCGACTTCTTCAAACGGAATTTCCACTACATCTTCACCCGGATTCTTCCGTAATTGAGTGATCATGAGAACAAGAACAACAAGCACAGCAATAGAGATCCAGAACACAGGCTTATACAGAAGATCCACTATTGTGAATGGCGCCCAGCCGCTCGCGTTTCTCCTCGGATTGGTCGGTTGCGGGGAACGACGCTGTCGAGATATATTTTCTACAGGCGTGGCGTCAAGAGATACTGCATCAATCGGTTTCGGTACAGGTGATATTTTTGTGATTCGATCAAATTCCTGTAGTACTTCGGCAACATCCATTCCAAGTAGAGTAGCGTATGTGTTCAGGAATGAGCGAACGTATGGATGGGGTAGAAAGTCCCATTCACCACTTTCAAGATGTTTCAGGTATGGTACACTGATTTTGCTTTTTTCCGATATTTTTACCAGGTCCAGGCCACAGTATTTCCTGGCTTTGATCAATTCCTGGCAAAATTTCTGTTTCGGATCCTCAGGGGGACGATCGCTCATTTTCCCAAAACCTTGTTGAATAAATCTGTAATGTGCAGAGTTTAACGTGAAAAAAGGGAGATTTGCAAGAGAACATCAGTTTTTCACTAATCCGAATTGCTACAGTAACTGATTAGCTGCCTGGAGCACGTCGGATAAAGGTAATCCTACCACGTTAAAATAACACCCTTCGATACGGTCCACAAATGCACCTGCTTTCCCCTGTATTCCATAAGCGCCTGCCTTATCATCTGGTTCTCCACTATCGACATAAGCGTTTATCTCTACGTTTGTCAATTTACGCATATGCACTCGAGTGATTGTGTGGTCGGTTGAGCACTTCCCGGTTTCAATACATGTCAGCGAATACGCTGTAATCACCTCATGCCAGTTCCCGGACAATGATTGCAGGATTTCAATTGCGTTTGTTCTTGATATCGGTTTACCGAGGATAGTGTTTTGGATAACCACAATCGTGTCCGCTGCTAAAAGTATTCCTGAAGATACCTGTGATTGAACTGCGAGCAGTTTTTGTCTTGCATTCCATTCCGCCTGTTTTACCGGATTATCGCCACCGTTTTTTTCCTCAACGTCCGATGGTTTTACATCCGGTTCTATTCCGACCTGACGGAGTAGCGTGAGTCGGCGTGGTGATGCAGATGCAAGTGTCCAGGGAATGGTGTAAATCTTCAAAACAGAACTCCATCCAGGAGAAATGCAAGTATACCAGGGATCATTATGATCTTGAGGTTACGTTGCATGGTACTGACCGCTACACGTTCGGGATAAAGCAGGCATTTACTTGACCAAATCATCAGCGGTATTGCAACGAATACACCGGCGACTGCCAAATAGATCCAACTGTACAAGTCTACCAGGTAGGGGACAGGGACAGCAATCGCAGTCATCAACATGACAATTCCAGCCAGCCGTACAGAAACTGATGGCGACGTGCAAATCGGAAGAGTTTTCCGAAAGGCGATCCTGTCACCCCGAATGTCTTCAATATCTTTTAACACTTCCCGAACAAAATGAATCGGTAACGCCAGCGCTGTTACCAGAGCGCCTTCCCATGATCCTCCAACAGCGTAGGATCCATAAACAAAAGGACTTGAAGCAACTATGGCGACAACCAGGTTCCCTGCAATCATGATAGCACTTAACCACATGGAGTAGAGAACCAGTAATACGGTTATCACGAGGATGAAGTAAAATGCTTCCTTACCAACATACCATGACACGCCAACTCCGGTAACCATCAGCAACCCAGCGATCACAAGCGCCGTAGAAACCGAAATCTTTCCTGACGGGATTAGTCTGTCCGGTTTGTTGATGATATCAGTAGCCACATCCCGTACATCATTGAAGATGTATCCGCTTGCGGCGGTAAGAGCCAGTGCAAGCGAAGACAGGACCAGGTGCATAATATTCTGAAATGAATACCCGGGAGAGGACAATAACCAGCCTGTAATTACAGCAATTACAGTGATTACAAGGTTTATTGGTCTCAGTAGATGGATAATCATGATGTAATCTGGTAGAAAACGTCAATAATCTCGCGACATTGCCGAATCAGAAAAAAAGAATTTACTGCCTAAACAGTAACCACCCCATCGAATACCTTCTCCGCAGTACCTTCCAGGATTGCGGTCGACCAATCATCGGAAATGGTTACGTACAAACTGCCGCCTGGCATACGAACTTCGATTCTGGTACCGGTATTCAACCGGTTCTCGGCGATTCCGGCGCCAACAGCAGCAATAGCTCCGCTACCACATGCCAGGGTGGGGCCGACGCCTCTTTCATAGACGACAAGAGCGATCACACTCGGGCCCTCTTTCCGGGCAAAACCTACATTCACACCCTCTGGGAAAAGTTCTTCGTGGATCGAGATTCGTTGACCGATTTCATGTACTTCAAAACCTTCCCACATCTCACGACTGTACAGCACGAAATGAGGATTTCCCACGCCGACGGCTGTGCCGGTTACCGGTTCAACGATACCTGGTATCAATGCTTCATATTGAATGGCTTCTTCGGAAAGGTTGATTTTCGCATCCTTCGGATTAAAGGATGGGACAGGCATGGCAACCTGGATTGTGGATTCATCTGCAAACCGTGATGCAACAATACCTGCGCCTGTTACAATCCCTACCTGTTCCATCTGCCGGACGGGTTCACCAAGGTCGGCAAGGAACTTCATCAGGCATCGCAGTCCGTTTCCACACATCTCAGCTCTGCTGCCATCAGCATTAAAGTATCCCATGGTATAGGGGGCGCTCTGGTCATCATGTTTTATTGCCAGGATCAGGCCATCTGCGCCTATACCAAGATGCCGGGTGCAGAGTTGCGAGATTACCTCCGGTGTGAGTGCATTCCACAACCTGTAATCATCGGTACGGTTATCAATCATGATGAAGTCGTTACCGGCGCCATGGTACTTTGAAAACTCTATCTGCATTTCTTATGCTCCGTAATCTGAAAATTACAACTGTTGAAATGGAATATACGTGACGGAAAAGGTGATTCAAACGGGGAATCGCCAATCATTACCCATCCATCCACCGGTCACATCGAGGATTGTCCCTGTAACGTAATCCGCGCCAGGGGAGAGGAGATACAGGATCGCATCTGCTATGTCTTCATACGATCCATGTTTCCCCATCGGATAAGTATCATCTGCCGGGATTTTTCTGGCTTCCGCTTTTGTCAGGCTTTTCTGATCGATCCGACCGGGATTGATCACATTTACTGTAATGGAACGATTTGCCAGCTCAAGTGCCAGGGTCCTGGATAGTGAAATGAGTCCGCTCTTTGCGGCAAGGTGAGTTCCCGAATAAACCATGGGGATTGTATTTTGTGCACCGGCCATCCCGAAGCTGATAATCCTGCCGCCCTCTTCGGATTTCATCAGGGTAGATGCGGCATTTGCTGCAACGAAAAAACTGGTGAGGTTGGCCCGGATCATGTGATCAAACTGTTCCGCAGTAGTGTCGGTTATCTTTCGGTGGTCGTAATACCCCGCTGCATGAACAAAGCCATACAAAGTTGAAAAACTTTCCCGAATATGTTCAATTGATTCGGTGACTGTCTTTTGATCGGATAAATCCCCATGTGTTACAATTACGGAATGCCCTTTTTCATGCAAATGGGACACAAATTGATGAAATTGTTCTGATTGACGGTGTTCATGCAAAATCAGTGTGTAATCATCAATCAGTTTTTTAGCGATACCGGGACCTAATCCACCCGAAGCGCCTGTCAACCAGACAACCGGTTTGTTCTTTTCAGATTTCGTGATTCCCAAAATACTCTTTCCCGCCTGAATGAGTCAGTACTGTTCCGTCAATCGTATGATCTGCAGATTTTAACGGATTCCACGCTTGCACATAGGAAATGTACGCAGAATGGTGCGTGTTCTTCCAGAAAAGATAGGCAGGATCTTCGTTTTTATTGTAGCCTTTAACTGGTGGAGTAATTGAATGTTTTACTGCTTTTGCAATATCTGCAGACTTGGCCTGGATGGTAAAAGTGATATCATATTTGTCAGCCATTTGGTCCTGCAGCAGGAAAGATCCTACCACCAACAATACACTTCCCGCCCTGGACCGGTAGGGTACAAGTGAACCTTTTCTGGTTCCATTTGTCACTTCCCAGGTCGATTCGATAGATGGATCTGGACGACGGTCAAGAATCTCCGACTGAAATTGTTTCCAATCGAAGCATTCGGAATAATAGTCCTTCGAATCAATAGGACTGTTTTTATTGTTCCGATAATGTTTCTCAGGAACCATGACACTCACAGGTATGTTCATCTCTGTCAGAGTAGTTAGCAGAGAACCTGTAAGTGCGTTGGCAAAGGTTATGTGAGGTGTATCGAGAGCGACAAGAGTGGGGTGTTGCAGTGATCTGACTGAATTTATGGATCCTGCCATTTTCTCCGCTTCTTCCTGGATTGGATCGAACAGGTATGGCAATTGACGAATATCGGTGATCCATGTATCGGTTTCGGCCAGTTCTTCACGCGTTCCGTATCCGTACAAAGCGCCTATAACAGGGATATTGTTGGCTTTACCTGCATCCACGTCATAGTACCTGTCGCCAACAGCAGCAGCAGGTCCGCCAAGCTCCGAGATAACTTGATTGAATAATTCTGTTTTTGTTGCACCTTTATAATCTCCGATACAAGCTGTTTTATGGAAATGACGGGCGAGATTCTGACTGTAAATGACAGAATCGATGTAATCGCGATTGCAATTGGAGATTAATGCGAGTTTGTATCCGCGCTTTCGCAGTTCTCCCAGAACTTTGTGGGAGCCGGGAAAGGTGACTCGATGGTTCTGCTGGTACTCCGATTCGCCTGAATGCACCAGTTCACGGAATTCTTCCCACTCATCCCGTACGTCTTCTGTCAGTAGCTGACGATAAAAATCATTGGATGGAGCGCCCAGGCCAATAGTCAATTCTTCATCAGTGTGTGAAGGGACGGGAAGATTCTTCCGTTGATAAAACGTGTCAATTGCTTTACGCAGGGCATAAATCGCCATGGAACCGCTGCGAATGACTGTGCCATCCATGTCGAAAATGAGTGTCCTGACACCGAAAAGGCGTGGATGCAACATTCCAGTATTCCTGTTTATATGGTTGTTCTATTTTGTTGAAGATATACTTCGTCTGACCTGCATGCATTAGGATTTTGCAAGGACATGCATTTAAAGAGGCTGTTTCAGTGATTCAGAATCAGATCCTGCTGAAACTGTGAAAATGAATTTATGCATTTTTACGTAAATGAAATTGTGTCGTATCTGATGCAATTCATCAGGAACCTTTCATTCAAATCTCTTTCGAGAGCCCTTTCGTCTCAAGTCAATGGTTGTGTATAATCTGTTTTGCAAGTACTTTGGCAGGAAGGATGTAATAAATAACAGGGTAGAATCGCCATGAACCGCTTGTTTCTTTTCGTTGTCTGTGTATTGTTGACTTTCGCATCATTGTCTTTTGGACTGGTGGATGAACGTGGATCTCTGGAAACTCATGATATTGCCACCTGGAATTTACAGAACTTTCCCCTCAATGATGATCTGACAGTAAACTATGTTACCCTTCTTATCCGTGATCTTGGTCTCGACCTGATTGCCTGCCAGGAAATCGAATCCACGGAAGATTTCGATCAACTTGTCAGTAACCTGAATGGATGGAACGGTTTTTATTCTCCAGATGTATATGAAAGCGGTTATTATCAGAAAACAGCGATCCTTTATAACGAGAGCACTGTGCAGGTTGGCGAAATGGTGCAACTCTGGCCGGACTGCGAT
Organism: bacterium; assembly: GCA_963674515.2. Taxonomy (GTDB): domain Bacteria; phylum Electryoneota; class Electryoneia; order Electryoneales; family Electryoneaceae. The sequence continues at coordinate 297,353 of CAXXQY010000033.1, read as the reverse complement.
TTCGCGTTTATCCGTCCACCTATCCAGTTTCCGATCACCATGATCGAGAATGGCGATACCCTTTCTTTCACCATTATCGTATTGCATCTGAAAGCGGGCGCTGCGAACCAGGATGACAATCTCGAAAGACGACGTGCAGCGTGCGATTCCCTGAAGACCTACATGGATGCACAGGTTGATCAGGGGAATACAAAGTGGATGGTTGTCGGCGACTGGAATGACACCCTCGATGATGATCGTTCCTACAACGCCTTCAACGTTTTTCTGGATGATCCACAGAGTTACATTTTTCTCACAGAGGCAGAAGCGGGAATCCCTTCCCATGCATCTCACATTCAGTCGTTACGAATGATCGATCATATCCTGGTGACTGCCCCGATGATGAATGAGTATGCGGGGGGGAGGACAGAAACCTTACGGCTTGATGTGGAATGGAACAGCAGCCTGTACCTGGACAATGTGAGTGACCATCGTCCCGTGGGGACATTTTTCCCAGGGCGTACAAGTGCTGTTGGCGAGTTCGATTCACCTCTTCCCGATGTCATACAAGTCGTTGCATGGCCCAATCCGGCCAATGCAGGATTCCGTGTCAATTATTCAACACCACAGGATGCACAGCTTTCGATCTACAATATTCTCGGTCGGGAAATTTACCAGGAAAACGGTTTGCGGGGTACTCATTCAAGATTTATTAACGCTACAGACTGGCCCACAGGATTGTATTTTATCCGGGTGCAAGGTGAAGATGTAATGCAAACCAGCAAGTTGTTTATCGTTCGATAAACGAGTAATTACACGTTATTTGCATACGCAGTGTTGACTGACAGTGTAGTCTGCTTTCTCCAGGGGGATCAATGATGGAACCGGATCAGAAAATACCGAACGATCTTGTCCTGAATTGGGATCTCGTTCATGAACTGTTGATGGATTTTATACAGACAGAAGTGAGAAGGACAGGTTTGGACCATGCGGTTATAGGGTTATCAGGTGGAATTGACAGTGCATTGGTTCTTTACCTGGCAGTTGATGCGTTGGGGCCGCAGAATGTTCTCGCTGTGATCATGCCGTACCGTACTTCAAATCCTCAATCGAAAAAAGATGCTCTTCTCGCTATTAAAAACACGGGATGCAGGTGGCGTGAAGTGGATATTTCTCCCATGGCCGACCCATATATCGAAGAGCGAATCCCTGAAACCGACCGTCTGCGAAGAGGAAATATTTTTGCCCGATTGCGTATGACAGTACTCTATGATATGTCCTCAGAAGAAAAAGCACTGGTCCTTGGAACTGGCAACAAAACAGAAATCCTTCTCGGATATTCCACTCTGCATGGTGACAGTGCCTGGGCAATTGATCCCATCGGCGATCTTTATAAAACACAGGTCTGGGAACTTGCGAGGCATACAGGTGTCCCGGACCGGATTATCAACAAAGCACCCAGTGCGGATTTGTGGTCGGGACAGACGGATGAAGGTGAGCTGGGAATAAGTTATTACGAAGCGGATCGTCTGCTTGTCGAATTAGTCGATAAACGAGTAACACCCGATCGTTTAATCGCTCGGGGGGAAGATGAAAGAAAAGTATCATTATTGATGCGGAAAATTCAATCAACGCAATTCAAACGTACCCCTGGACCGATTCCGAAACTCTCAACAAGAACGGTTGGAATTGACCATCTCTACGCACGTGACTGGTTGACATGATACAATACTGTATGAAAAGTGGACCTGAAATGAACTATACTGATAATGACAATAGCAGCAATCGCCATACCCCCGGTATTCTATACATCGTTTCAACCCCAATCGGGAATTTGAAAGATATTACCCACCGTGCTGAAGAAATATTGCGCACAGTTGACTTGATTGTCGCAGAAGACACCCGCCATACGCGCATCCTTCTGAATACATACAATATTTCTACACAAATGATCTCCTACCATGAACACAATGCTCAACGAGTATTGCCACAGGTTATGGAACATTTGCAGAACGGGTTACACATTGCGCAAGTAAGCGATGCAGGAACTCCTGGCATTTCCGATCCCGGGTATCGGTTAATCCAGGCTGCGATAGCGGAAAGGGTAGAGGTTGTTCCGATCCCGGGCGCGAGTGCAGTGCTCTCTGCAATTGTTCCAAGCGGATTACCGTTGGACAGGTTTGTATTCGAGGGATTTCTTCCGCGGAAAAAGGGGAGAAAAACACGCATGGATTTGCTCGCCACAGAATCCAGAACAATGGTGTTTTACGAATCTCCTCATCGCCTTGTAAAAACCCTGATTGAATTCAGCGAAGTTTTTGGAAATGACAGAAAAGCCGTTGTTTGCAGGGAATTGACAAAAAAATTCGAAGAATTCAAGCGTGGTACAATGCAGGAATTAGTTAATCACTACACTGCAGCAAATCCCAAAGGTGAAATTGTCATTATAGTTGAAGGGATAGGCAAAAAAGCAGCGAAAAAAAGAGTAGATTTCCAATAATTACCTGCCAACTAGTCATTATTCACCAGTAATTCACGCACTTTTTGCAGCAATGCAACCGGTCCGAATGGTTTTGACAGGAAGGGATACTGTGTCTGAAGCCCGGGATTATCCGAGAGTACATCATCAGTATAACCAGACATGAACAGTACTTTTGCATTCGGCCATTTTTGTTGCAACTGTTTTACCAGATCAACGCCATTCATTCCGGGCATGATTACATCCGATATTATAATATCTACCTTCTCTTCAATTGTTGACACTATTTCAAGGGCATGTGGTCCATTTTCCGCTTCGATCACAAAATATCCATACTGGCGTAGGCTGTCAGATGCGAACTTCCGAACACGTTCTTCATCCTCCACGACAAGAATAGTTTCGGTACCAGACATCGAGCCGTTAGGAATTGTAATAAAATCGCTACTCGATGGAATACCTTCAGAATATGGCAGATATACAGTAAACGTGGTTCCACCATCAGGTCTGCTGTTTACGACGATATCGCCATTGTTTTGTTTAATGATGCCGAATACTGTTGATAAACCTAATCCGGTACCTTTTCCTTCCTTCTTTGTGGTAAAGAATGGTTCGAAGATCTTGTCCAATAGCTCTTCTTCAATACCTGATCCAGTATCTGACACAGCTATAATAACATACTGGCCGGGATTCAAATCCAAATTATCTCTGGCTGAAGTTATGTCCAGTTCTATATTAGCCGTCTCGATTGTAAGGATACCACCATCCGGCATCGCATCACGAGCATTTACAGCAAGATTGACGATCACCTGTTCGATTTGTGACGGATCTGATTTGATTTTCCACAAATCTTCATGTTTGACAATTGTCAATTCGATATGCTCGCCGATAATTCTCTGGAGCATGCGCACCATTTTATCAAGCGTGTCATTCAGATCAATGATTCTGGGTGTGATAATTTGTCTGCGACTGAATGCCAGTAACTGCCGGGTCAGATCTGCCGCCCGGTACGAGGTCTGAAGGATTTCATCAAGATCGTTCCGAGTCTCTTCATCGTGGCCGCTTTCCAGCAGTAATAATTCTGTGCGACCGACTATGGCGGTAAGAAGATTATTGAAATCATGAGCTACCCCACCGGCAAGTCGTCCGACGGCTTCCATTTTCTGTGCCTGATGAAATTGCTCTTCAAGCCTCTTAAGATGGGTCATGTCACGGACAAAACCCTGGTAGATGGTTTCATTATCTTCACTTTGTTTTGCTGAAATACTGACGAGCACATCGATCAGTGTTCCATCTTTGGTCAGAAGTTGTAATTCATGATTCAGTAATCCTTGTTCAGACTCAATCATTTCCTGAACATCCGGAAATTCTTTTTCATCTGCATATAATTCACATACGTTACTCCCAAGTAATTCTTCCTTCGAATACCCCATCATATTTGAAAACGCCAGGTTAACATCAAGAAGCAACCCCTCTTTCGTCCTTATATAAATGCCATCTGTAGATTCCTGAAATAGCGAACGATATTTTACCTCGCTTCTTGCAAGCTTCTGGACAGCTTCAGCGCGAGTCTTTTCATTCGCAATCCCTTGAAAAACTATAAAAATGCTCATGATAAGGATGATTGCCAGAATGGCGATAAACGCTTTATTCACGTTCCACGTGATGCGATGAATGGCATCTTCAATGTCGTCCGTATATACTCCGGTTCCGATAATCCAGCCCCATGGTTCATATAAACGGATGAATGATACCTTGGGCTCGATTCTGGTGGGATCATCCTTCCATTGCCACATATAATTGATAAAACCGGAATCCTGTGCAGTCACCAATTCTACAAACCGGACAAATACGTAATTTCCATGACTGTCCTGGTAATCGCTCAGATCATGTCCATCCAGATCACTTCGGTAAGGATGCATGATCATCCTTGGATGAAGATCATTAATCCAGAAGTAGTCAAGTTCTTCAGGACCGTACCGTATTGAACGAATCCGTTGTTTAACTCTTTCCTGGGCTTCTTCCAGGGTAAGTTCTCCGGATTGGACCCTGGAATTGTAATGATCAAGTAATTCCCATACAACATTTGTTAATTCACGTGTCAGGTTGTATTTGGCGAGAAAAAGCTGGTTTTCAAGGTGGGGTAAAGCTATCAGGTAAAAAGTGGATATGAACAGAATGACGGTTAGAACAACTGGAATAATTATCCGCAAGGTTGGTACTGTGAATAAATTTCTAAAAAAATCTCTTGCCATTTATCGCTCTCGTTAAGGATAAATCCTATCAATGAGACCGTGTAAGAAATAACAGGATGATCAGATGACGATAATCTGTATTGATATGGATTTACCGCTTACATATATAAGGTCAAGCATAAAATGAAATCTGTAACCATTCCTGACACTTAATGATATATACATCCAAACAGAACACAGAAGATATACTGAATATAAATTGACTATTTATAACTATTCATAAGTAACCATGGTAATATAACTGCTAAGTACCTGAGAATCGAAAGTTACAAGTGTTATTTTTTAAAATATTCTCATTTCATTATACAATATGAAGCATAATAGTGAAAGATGCACAAGGATTTTTCTTTTTATTTGCTGTAATTCAGAAGCCGATATGAGAACAGAAATAATTTCATAGCTGATTGAATACCAGAATGGGTGAATCTATCTGAATTAATAAAAAACTATGTTATTATGTTAAATTCGGCTTATATACACTTTCATGGACTCGATATCGGATTGACTCCACTTCTGTCTATGCCTTGAATATAGAAATTTGGATCATGAATGAAACAGGCGAAAGTGGCGATAAAAGCGACAATCACTTCTGCCAGTTGGTCTTTTGCTATGAAGAGATCACGCAACCTTTCCTTACGTTTCTCATCTTCAGCGAACCACTGTATAAATGCTCCGTCCAGCAAACCACCTTCTTTTTCTTTCTGAACTTTTGTTACCCCGCCGGAATGGCAGTATTCCATGGTCGCCATCAGGACTTCTCGTTGCCGGTTAAAATCAATCCTGCTCCTTGAAAACAAGACAAGAGCGATCCATTGGGCTTCTCGAATACTTGCCACAGCGAGACCATAACAAAGCTTGGATGTGGTCTCGTCCAGTATGTCAAGACCTTCCTGCCTGAGTAGTGAGAGAAAGATTGCATTCTTGAACAACTGCGATAACAGCAATACCGATTCTTTTTCACTTGGTTCGATATGGAATTCATTAATTTTTACACCGCTGAATACAGGTACAAAGAAAAGATCAAACACGAAACGGTAGAAGTTGTACTTGGATACTCCCGGTAAAAAAATATGAGTATCAAGAGTGTTATCCAATCGATCTGCGAGTTTGACATGAAGAAGATCCTTCATCTGCTGGTTTTTCGCAAAATCGATGATTGGTAACAGGTATTGATAGTATAGCTGGTTGTCACGCTTGAAATACAGGTTCCTTCTTTCACCGAGAAGCCATTGATGTTCCTGGTCCAGTGATTTTTCTGCTACATTGAATATCTCCTGGAATTCCTGGACCCGCTGACTGGCGAGATCAGAAATGATGTCTTCATCAAGATCATGCAACAGCGCACCAATCAGGTCAAGCAGTTGCGGTTTTTTCATGCAATGGCTGATGATCGCTGTAGTACGAAGTGGATGAATGGCAGCATGCGGGCCGCTTTTCCTCCGTTTTCCCTCATAACCGAATAAGAGAACATTCACCGCCGCAAGAAGAGATTTTTCATATTCCTCTGGAACATGTTTCCCGGCAAAAATCTTGGCAAGAATCGCACGCGGATTCGGCCGGATGGCCGTGAGCTGGTACTGAATCTCAGCGGAGATCTTCATGAAATGTTCAATCGTGAGGACTTCTTTATTGTCCGTGTTTTGATTCATGACGAGAATCCCTGGTAGTAACCTCAATGATGTATGACAATGAAAATAACATTAGACAAACTTCGAAATCTTACCTTACATAAATTTACTACATTATTTACATAAAAGAAATAAACACAGGTACAGGATGAAAACGCATAAGAAGATCAACGGGCAGCATGAGCCACCCGTTGATCTACAGAAACCTGTATCCTGAAAAACTACTTGATAAGGGTCACTTTGCGAATATCCAGGATTCCATGAGAATTGTCGGCCCGCACAAAATAAATTCCACTTGACAGATGCTGTGCATCGAACAGGAAGCTGTGATAGCCTGCGTTGAAGGGACCGTCCGCAAGAGTGGCGACCTGGCGTCCCAATACATTGTACACATTCAGCCTGAGGTCAGCTCGTTCCGGTAAGCCGATTGTGATCGACAGGGATGGATTAAACGGATTCGGGTATGCCGATGCGATTGAAAATTCCGTTGGCATTCCTTCTTTGGCGCCATCCGGAGCTGAGTCGATGTCATAAATAATCGTGAATCGTTCCAGGCATTCGACTGTTGTATCGGGATACATCGAATGAGCGGTAACATACCATGTAAGCGTGTCGCCATTCTCCAGTGTGAACAGGGTGTCGAGGTCGACAGTGATCTCTGTATCTGTGAGGTCGCCTATCTGGACCGCTTCTCCGTCGATATAGATGTGGAATGTGTAGTCAACCGGATCAGATGGATTGGGATCAATGGATTCTTCCCAGCTAAACTCAATATCGCCCGACAACAGGGACTCGTCCGCGGGTGTCAGCAGTGAAAACGGTAGAGGTGGCATAGGATCACCGATCAATCCAGTTGTGATCATCAACGCCATTTCATCTTCTAACACCATCGCATTCGTATGAGTATTGCCGTCATAGAAGTACTGAATACCGATTGTACCGGCCGGGTTTTCAATTCCAATCGTTCCTTCTTCTTCTGAAACAGAAGACATTGTATGGTACTGGAATATGATGGCCCCATCGCCAGTCACTGTCGGATAATAAACCGGGTCGAGCAGGATCACCTCGAATGTTTCGAAGTTGCCTTCCGGACTGTATTGTTCGATATGCGCCCATTCAACGATAAAGCGGTGGTTTTGTTCGTCATAATATTGCCACACACCACCGGAATTAAAACGTTGGGGTGACAAATCTTCCCAATAAGGTGCGATCATGGCTGTCGGGCCGTCTCCGGCGTTGGGAATGGATGAGTTGGAGTAGTCGTCCTGTGTTTCTACACCCATGGCTATCCATCCATTTGCGCCCACACTGAACTCTTCATATGCATTCCCGTAATACATAAATTCGAAAGGAAGATCGAAGGTGAATGCCTGGTCGTCTGAATTGAAAGCGATCTGTGTACCCGGTCCGAGTGAATCCTGTGAGATCTCTATCCAGTCATATTCCTGCCCGAAGGGCTGATCGAGAGGATCATACAGCGAATAACCGTAACTGTCCGGTCCTGAGGGGAGACGCAGGTGGTCGCCGATGATTATATCAGACGTGGCGAGATCAGCATAATTGTGGTCGCCAGTAAATGCAATCGTAATTGAAACTTCCCTTTCCATAGGCGTGTTTTCATCGGCGCTGATAAGATAGCCGATCGATGTACTGCTTCCGGAGGCAAGCGATCCAATGGTTGAATCGGCCTGGATCACTGTTACATACGTATCCGGTATATCAAGATGTGATAGAATATTTGTAGCGTTGGTAGCTCCCTGGTTCAGCAGGGTTACGATCATTTCTCCGGTCTCACCGGGATCGATCCAGTGATTGTTATTCCCGTCAAAATCAAGGAAACGGATATCTTCGATCACCAGGTCAGGTGCACATACATCTACAGTGAAACGTGATGTTATATCCTGACCTTCGCCGCTTACCGTAAGTGTAAATAGTATCCTGTGGTCATCCGGTGTTGTGCCGTCAATCGAGATTTCAAATCCGGCAGGTAATTCAATGCACTGGTCTGCTGCAATACCTTCCAGGGTTTCAGTGTCATCATTGATTATGACATTTTCATCTTCACTAGTGATTGTTAAAGTGATTTCACCAGCGTCATCCACACCAATATTGCGAACCCATACAGTTAAATCGACAGTTTCATCGTGATCAGCCGCGCCGTTTGGATTCCATGCTTCCTCATCAAGAACAGCAACAGAATCGGCGACTACATAGGGGCCATCCGCCGGAGTGATCGGTATGGATTCGATATAGGGTTCAATATCATGACCGGTGACCGTGATAATCATCGCTCCAGGCGCCAATGGCGGTGTGTCGAATACAAGTGTAATTTCACCGTTCGCATCGGCATAACCGGAGGCATACACATCTTCTTCTGTATCTGACATTGCGCACACCAACGCCCAGGAAGGCACATCCGATATGGTCAGGGAAAGTTCATTGGTCCCAAGGAAAAACACTGATGGATGGTCTACAGTAACAGAGATCGGTTCGTTTGTCCATAAATCAACGGAACCGTCTCCCATCATGTTGTACATTTCAAAGTACCGGCGTACGGTTCCTGTATTTCCCCATTGTTCGTAAAGGCTCATTTTGCCATAATCGACGCATCCGTTGATCCATGTAATATTCTCATTATCACCGGGAGTCTGATTGTTATAAATTGCTTCATAAACCTTACGTTCGAGAAGGTCATCTTCAGTCCAATAGGAGTTGACGCTCGATCCCATAAAAGCGAGTGCGCCATGCTCCACCCTGATCCATGTTTCCGCAAAACATTCATTCTGGTGGTAAGATCCTGTCACACAGGCATAACTCTGAACGAAAGGATACACCGTGTTTACCAGGGCACGAACATTGTTCTGGCTGAAGGGGGGACCATCCGCCCAGCTATTTTCGCCTCCATGACCGGAGTAGGTCACTTGCGCTCTTCCATCATTAACAGCATCCGTAATGTCACCGGTTGAGCCACCTTCAGACACCATGAATATCCGATCCGATTCATATCCGAGTGGATCGAGATAGGTTGAAATCACAAAGTTGTGAGTGCCCTCGGTAATCTGGTAATTGTCCTGACCTGCAAGGAAAGAAGCGTGAGTTTCCCATCCGTCATTTCCTGTCCACAACACCTGTTCAAAATTGTAGGTTTTGCGAAGGATATTTTCCAGGTGTGTCGTGGAAGTGATGGAAAAACGGCTTACACCGATATCGGGGAAATAATCATTCCCGTCGATGGCTGCATAGGGAAGGTCTGTGTTGGGTGTGCCGGTTCCCTGTCCGATGAAGTTGGGAATTTGCTGCACATCGCCCACCAGAATGACAAAAGATGGCGGTATGTCGGCATTCTCGTATTGATCAATTATATAATTACGGATCTCGCTGTTTGTTGTCCCGGTTTCATCAGTGGTGACTAATGATGTATGATACCCTTTGGACCGTTTCCAGGCAACGAATGGTTCCAGCAGGTTCAACCATTCATCATTCGGATCGGATATGATCAGGAATCCAAGTGACTGCGGAAGTTCATCGGTTTCATATGTATCCGGGTTCAGCAGTAAACGTTGAAACAGGGAATTGTAGTGAGGAGAATCATACCTGAAATGATTTGAATAAGTTTGTCCAATATTTCCGCCAATGGCATCCAGATGGATTGAAATGTCATTATGGACAAGAATTTGTCCGTCAGCGGGACTGTATTCAACCGGCCGGATTGTAACGACTGCCAGCGTGCGGCCACGGACGGTGATGTAGTCATCAATGGAAACAATATCCTGAGCAGAAAACCCCGAATGTGAATAGTAATTATCATTTACTTCAATGGTTTCCAGATATGGCGATGATTTATCCTGTGGCGGTTGCACCGGAAAAATCCGGTTTGCAGATAACTCACTCAGGGTGAGTAACTCGCTATTGCTGACTGTATACTCAAGAATCAATTCTGCGCCAGAAGGTATTTCCACGAATTTACGAAAGGCAGGGAGGGAAGCCTCGCCGACAGTTCCGGTTACACCGGCATTTTCCCATGAAAGTATTGAGTATTCAGAATTATCAAGGATAGCATGTCCAATACCTATCCCTTCTGCATTGAATTCGAATTCAATGGAACTCATATCATCGTATATAAGCTGTATATGCGCCCGTGAATCGTAGGTGTCCCCTGAAAAACTGTAGTATTCCGACAATTGGTAGATCGATTCAAAGGAATCTGTACCAACCTGGTTTGCTGACAGGATGTTTCCCGTACAAAGAAATACAGTAGCGATGAGAAGACACGTGGTAGCAATTCTCGTCTTCATGATGTACCTCTGGCCATTTTGTGTTGCGTAAACGAAAAGGATGGTTGCAGCAATAAGAACCGTATCGTTCAATGTAATCAATCATGTATATAGGGGCAATATGAATTATTTTCCATACCTTCTCCTGGAATTGCATAAGTAAACAAGTGGCATTTTTTATATTGCCCTGCTATGTTCCAATTCAAGTGAGAAAATACTTATATTATTATTAGAATTTTCGTCATTGTCACGGGTTGATGTCCAGTTTATTCCCATACTGTAAGCTAACCACATCTGAGAGTGCCACCATGAAAAACCGTCCTGTTGCTTTCCTTATTGCAGTTTTTTTTGTCCTGATGACTGCATCTACGGTTGTCTATTCGCAGACAAGTGATGCACCGGGGATGACGGGGTTGGAAACATACTTGCCCTACTATCATACGGAAACGCTTTTAGCAACTCCCCTTTTAAGAAATCAGGCTGATACTGGCTCGATGGATATGTCTGCACTATTCCAGGACAACTTACAGCTAATGGAAGAAGAGGATTGGGTACTGATCAATAGCCAGGATTACAATTTCAGTGTTCCACCAGGCGAACACTATGCGTTCCGGTTTGATCCGACTGTTTCCTCGCTGGAATCCAACCCCCCGGTAACCAACTTCAGCGATATATGCAATGAAGCTATCGACAGGGCGCCTTCCTGGTTGCGCAATGACCTGATCGATATGCTGCTGCAATACTCGGATCTGGGATTTTTGCAAGACATTATTGCAGAGCAGATTCTCAATACAGAGGATCCTTATGTGGATGAGGTCGCGTATATCCTTGCGCATCTTTCCCCTGAACTTCTGATCAGCGGACGTATGTCCTGGGATCTGACATTGGTTCTGGAGAACGTCCAGGATGTGTATGCCGCTGATGAGGTTCTTGATTATGTCCGGATCAATGATCACGGAACTTCTTCCGATGATGACTATTGGTCCACGACGGAATATGCGATTCGTGCCGCTGATGGAGATACCATTCAGGTCGAAATAGACCGTGAACTGTATTACATGTTCATCGTTCATCCGCGCATTACTGATGAAATCCCATCGTACATAAACCCGGAAACCGGGAGTGCTGCAGCCCCGCCTACCGGGCGTTTCTGGCGTGAATTTATTCTTAATCATGCGGATGAAGGATATACACCGCTTTGCGATTATTTAGAAGATTGCGGAATCATGTACGGCAATATCTTTAACAATAACACCGATGATAACGGAGCGATTGGAATAATAACACGGTATATCCAGGATATCATGGACTTTGGATCAGGATCGGAACGCCCGATTCAACCGGTACGGATCTATGCGCTTCACCTGGGCCGTTGTGGTGAGCATCAGGATATTACTGCTGCAGCCGGACGTGCGGCGCTGATTCCGGTTGCAGGTACGACTGCCATTACAGAAGATCACGTCTGGGATGAGTTCTGGGATGGGTTCCAGTGGACTCAATGGGAACCGGTGAACAACTATGTAAACCATCCATTGTCCTATCAAGGATGGGGGAAGCAGTTCCCGGCGTTGTTTGACTGGCGCAGTGACGGATGGGTCTGGACTGTCACCGAACGGTATCATACGAACACCACCACGCTGGAAGTGGTCATTACAGATGTCAATGAAAATCCCGTGGATGGCGCACAGATCCGCGTAATTAGTGAATACCTGTATGGCGGCATGCAACTGGCTTCCTGTGGCTATACCGATTCCGAGGGACGGATCGTTTTCACCATCGGCGGGGGGCGCAACATTTACCTCAATGTTCAATGTGATTTGGGCAATTATCCGGGCACAGGCAATAACGGCGTTCTTGCCGTTGAAGAGAGCGATACGGATTACGAGTATTCGTGGAGCTACAGTTACCCCGAAGCGATGGATATAGTGCAATGTGGAGAAGCAACCGAGCCACCCGAACCGACAAATCATTATCAACTTTCCTTCGACTATGAAAAAATAAACGAGGCGACATACAACCAGATATTTACGGATGCTGATTTTGTTGCCGTTATGGGTGAAGGTGTGCTCGATTTCTTTGTCTGCGATCAGGAGAACTACGATCTGTTTGCAAACGGCGAAGAATTTGAAGCATTTGCAGCCGAAGAAATTGCAGGCGAAGGTTCACTTGAGTTTACTTGTCCGACAGATGAAACCTGGTATGCGGTTTTTGATAATTCCAATTCACTCGCCAATTACCAGCGTATCAGTTTATCTGCAGGTTTGTTTGTGGACGAGAACTGGCAGGATGTCGGGGAAAACCCGGAGCTGCCGTCCGAATTTACACTGATTGGCGCTTATCCGAATCCATTCAACTCAGCTACGAATGTCCGATTTGCATTATCAAAACAGGGGCGTACCGAAATAAGCATTTACAACATCAACGGTCAACTTGTGGAGCGTTACGTGCTTGGCCAATTATCGGCAGGCTTGCACTCTGTTAATCTCAACCTGGATGGATTGGCGAGTGGGACATACCTGTACAACTTGCAGAGTGGAACATCGGTGGCATCGGGACGTCTTGTTTTGTTGAAGTGATCTGATCCAGCTACCATAAGTTTGCGCAAGGCTGAGTAATATGTTTCGCACTTTTATCGATTGATTTGAGGCTTACATGTTCTATCGGAATACTGTTCTTTTCCTGGGAATCCTGCTCGTTGCAGGAGTATCTGTCGCGCAGCCTATCCATGGTACGCTTGAAGGAGTATTGGGGCCCGGAACAGTCCGGGTGGATGGAGATTGTGATGTGATTTCAGGAACAGAGCTTCGAATCGAACCCAATACAGCAATAGAATTCCTTGGACATTTTGAAATTGAGATTCATGGAAAACTGATCGCTGAAGGACTGGAGAATCAGGAAATAACCTTTGCTCCTGCTGCTGCAAACGAGTCCGGATGGGGAGGTGTACGTTTTAACAGCTACGAGGATACGTCACGGATAAGCTGGTGTTCATTTTCGGGTGCGACAGGTACAGGTTCCAGCCCGGACGGATTTGGCGGCGCAGTGTATTTGTACCGCAGTGTCGCTGAAATCGAGAATTGCAGGTTCACAGCCAACTATGCAAGGTTCGGTGGAGCTGTGTACTGCTTTGCCTGCGATCCTGTTCTGGTCAATTGTACATTCGAGGGAAATACTGCTGGTGAGCGTGGTGGAGCAGTATATGCCTCGACTGCTACTATTGACCTTGTGCGATGCCTGTTTATTGGAAACACATGTGCTGCTGATGGCGGTGCAGTTTACCTTTTCGCATCCAATTCAAACCTTATCAATTGTACTTTCGCAGACAATGATGCCGGGCAGGGTGCGGGGATGTACATAAACCATTCCTACCCCAGCCTGATCAATACTATCGTTTCCCGTTCCTTCACAAGCGAAGCACTTCATTCAATTAATGCATCGTATACGCAGGTTATGTACTCCTGCCTGTATGATAACGAAGGTGGAATTACGAACGATCCTGATGGGTTCCACGGCGCATTTGCCTTTCAATACAGAACAAATGCGAACGGCGATTCCTGCGATCATTTTAACAACATCTTCATTGATCCACAGTTTTTCCAACCGGGAAGGAATGACTACCACCTGAGTGACGATTCGCCATGCATTGATGCCGGAGATCCTGCGAGTGACCCCGATCCGAATGATACAGTCGCCGATATGGGTGTTTATTATTTCGATGCGGCGGGAATCGACGAAGAGTGGAACGATCCTGGTCATCTGCAGGAGTTCGAAATCCTCAACTGCTATCCTAATCCGTTCAATTCAACGACAAGGATTCATTTTGAACTGGAACACAGTTCTCATGTCTCACTTGTTGTCTATGATATAACGGGGCGGATGGTCGAGAATCTCATACAGGAAGATATGGAAAGTGGGATGCAGGAGCTTTCCTGGCATGCTGGAAACCTTTCATCGGGGACTTATTTTCTTCATCTAAAAACAAGTTTCACGAATCAGGTAAGAAGAATTTCATTCGTAAAATAGATGTCCATGTTTTCATGCATTTAGGTGTGGTGCATCTTCTGTGCATCACATTTTTTACTCTGTTTCATGTGTGGAAATTTATCACAGTGTATTTACTTGAAATCAGTTCATAGGGGATGTCCGATTGCAGGAGAGACCATGACGCAATAACAATTATTTGGATAATGACTTGTATCAGATTGTTAATTCATATATTCATAAAAAACAGTGACATGTTTTCGAGATAAGTTCGTGTTGACAGAGTCAATGGAACATTATTTGCATTATATTGCGCCAACTGTCAAAAACTGGAGCGACTCATGCGATTCACAATGTACTGCCTGCTCATGATTATTGCCGTTATTACAACTTCCAGCGTTGCCGCTCAAACAAGATACCATAAAATCAACATTCCCGCCCTTGCGGATACATCACTTCATATGACTTGTGATTGCTTTCCTGATTTCCTTAATGATGGACCTGTTCCTGATCCAACTGATGAACTTGACATGCTGACATATGCGTGGAATCCAGGACAGGGTGTTGAGGGGGATGGCCCGTATGAAATCGTGTTCTCACCAGATGAAAGCAAGATATTCGTCAATTGCTCCATATCGGATAATGTCTATATTTATGACAGCGAAAACTTGAATCGACTTGCTGTGATAAACGTTGGTGGCGATCCTCGAACCATGGCGATCAACGAGGACTACCTTTTTGTCGCCTGCCGTGGCAGTAATGAAATCATTGTCATTGACTGGCGGACGCACTCAATTGTTACAAGCTTACCTACAGCAGACAAACCGACATACCTGGAACTGACTCCCGATCAATCACGAATCGCTGTCTGTTGCGATATTGCAGCGGAGTATCCATGCCAGTTTTTTGATACTCAGAGTTTTAATCTTGTTGATACTGTACAACCGGTAATCTATAGCCAGAGATATTCAGGGTACTCGTATCTCGAATCGTTCGCATCGGTTAAACGATACGATGGTGTTGGGTTTTCAGCCGATGGAAGCACCTTGGTGAACTGGGGAGGCGGTCAGCTCTGGTTTTATTCAATGGAAGACAACCATGACCGTGAAACAATCGATTTCGGGTATGCTATCACTTCGGCACGTCTTTCTGATGACAGAAGCACACTGATATGTAAAGTATATATGAATGACGAGCAATGGACTTTTTACCGAATCGATATGAACAGCAGAACTGTCATCGACTCATTGACGTTCGATCCGGAAGCATATTCACAAGCGCAAGGTATCACGGTAAACGAAACAGGTACCCGTGCATTAGTGAGCTATACTGAACACATTGCACTTCTCGATTTTGAGAATAGTGAAGTAGATCTGAGATTGAGCACTATGATCAATTGGATAGGGCGTGAGAATAATATTCCATATGCCATTATAGGAAACAGTCACAGGATGGAACTGTATGAATTTGAAACCGGTAGCAGGATAACCGACTTCGCACTGGCTGCAAACGATGACGTTGACTATCAATACTGTTCACTATCCCCATCGGGAAACAAAGCCGCATTTATCTCTATCATGATTGAAGAAAAAATTCACCTCGTCGATTTAAGCGATCCCGAAAATCCTGAATATGTGGCAGGGGTAACATTTGGTGACGAACCGGATGCCGATAAACCGCGCTACATGGATCTGGACATATCAAATGACCTTTTAGTAATATGCAACCTTCAATCGGCAAACCTTTCCGTATTAAACAGCAATACCGGCTTTGTGGAATTTGTCATACCGGACGGCGCCTATCTCCATGATGTGGACATATCCCCTGATGGACATTATGCGTATGTGGCAAGGCACAACGGAGTCGAACCCGCACTTTCAATCATGGATCTACAAACGGGTGAAATGAACCTCATTGAAGATTCGCCATACGGTAGCTTCGATGTCTTAGCCTTAACTGATGGAGATCACGTCGCTATCGGTGGAGCCGGGAATGGCATAGTCGTTTACGAAGTGGATGGATTAAACGCCGTACGGATCGCCGATATTCCATGCCAGTTTACCACGTGGATCCCTAGTATGTATTCCAGCGAAGTATTTCTCACAACTGATGGTCAATACCTGCTTGCAAACGATGTGTTGGAACGTGAGATCCTCGTAATCTCAACTGAATCGTGGGATGTGCTCAGCCATTTGCCTGTGCCGAGTACTGTTCGTGAAATCGCTTTTGGACGTCCAGATGGATGGAGTTTTGATGCCGCGATTGCCACATGCCCACATTCCGGGAACCGGGTACTTATGCGTATTTATGGTGAAAATTCAGAGGTTATTTCCACGATAAACGATTTACCCTATTGTTTCCAGGCGGTGTATCGTCCTTCGAGAAACCAGTTTGCTGTTTCTTTCGGTACCAATAAATTAGCCCATATCGATGTGGAAACGGGAGAGATTGTCGATTCAACCAATACTATCTACCTGAATTACGCATGGGATATGCTGGTGACAGAGAATGATGAACTGATCATGTTGTATGCAGTCGATCACTTGGAAGATTATAACAGAAGAGGATTCCTGTACCTGCCGGATTCAGAGGAACTTTTACGTATAGAAGGCATTCCCACCGATATGGAATACGATCCCGACACTCGCACAGTGTTCCTGTCAGTCACGGAATTTGACCAGATCCTCGCAGTGCGACTGGATGAGAGTGGGGGGATTGCCGAGTACGGTCCACTGGGATTGCCGGGACCAGGAATGACACTGCTTCCATCATATCCCAATCCCTTCAACGGTCAGACGACTGTACGATTTCATGTACAGACACCGGGGATGGTACGGCTGTCCGTATACAACATATTAGGGCAAAAAATCTGTGATCTGGCGAATGAAGAGGTTATGCCGGGGATTTACTCAATTCCGTGGAATGCTGAAAATCTGCCCAGCGGGCAGTATTTTCTCCGGTTTGATGCACAGGATCATGCGGAAACGAGACGAATAACATTGATTCGATGAAAAACATTTCGCATCTTCTCAGTATGAAGCAAGACAATGCGAAATACAATAAGGCAATTGACATTTCTCAGACGGATATTCATGATCATCTGCAAAGTCCCTGGGATGTAACCGTCATCGGTGCAGGTCCGGCGGGAAGTATCGCAGCGGCGGCGATTGCGGAAGCAGGATTTGCTGTGCTGCTGGTGGACAAAAACCGTTTCCCACGTGAAAAGACATGTGGGGATGGCCTGAATCATGATTCCGTGCGTTTCCTCGATTCCATCGGTTACCTCGATGCTGTTCGAAAACATGCACATGAAGTAGACAAAGCAGTAGTCTACAGCACCTCCGGGATCCCTGTGGAAGTGCCGGGACCCTACTACACCATCCGCCGAAAAAAATTCGATACTCTTCTTGCAAACCGTGCTGTTGATGCGGGAGCAGTGTTCTGCCATGGTAAAATCAGCGGTTTCGACCTGCAGGAAAGAGGAGCTTATCTGCCACGAGTGGAAAAAGCAGATTCACTGATCCAGACCCGCTACATATTGTTCGCAACGGGAGCCGATATCGCCCTGTGTAAACCTTTCGAGATGCACAAATCCACTACTCCGGACGGTGTCGCGATTCGTGGCTATGTTGAGTCCAAACACAAGATTTCAACCCTGACAGGATCGTACCACAAATCGGTACTCCCGGGATACGGCTGGATATTTCCCATGGGTGGCGACTTGTACAATGTGGGGATCATCAGTTTTTACAAGCATGGCAAACGTGTGGGACGCTCCTTACCGGAACGCCTGGAACGTTTTTCCGAAAAATTTGAGCCTTTGAACACTTTGCTTGCGAATGGTGAATGGGTATCCGAACCAAAGGGTGCGCCGGTGCGGTGTGGCATGCCGGATTCTATTCTGCCGGGAATTTCGAATATTATGGTCACCGGAGAAGTGCTCGGTACGACCTTCAATTTTACCGGGGAAGGGATCGGTAAGGCTATGGAAACGGGATTATTGGCGGCCGAAGTCCTTATCGATGTCCTCCATGGAAAAAAAATCGATTTATTAAGTACCTATGAAGAAGC
The DNA here is from genome assembly GCA_963674515.2 of bacterium. Classification (GTDB taxonomy): domain Bacteria; phylum Electryoneota; class Electryoneia; order Electryoneales; family Electryoneaceae. The sequence goes on along the minus strand of CAXXQY010000033.1, from coordinate 278,689 downwards.
GCTGGACAAACAGTTCCGTCCGAAATACAACGGTTACAAAGCCGCTGAAAAATGGCTGGCGAATCCCATGCTCAATGACCTCATGGCGAAACGTATCCAGAACAGCACCAAACTCCACGATATCCTCATTGATGTTATTGTCAACGAAGCCGATCCTTCCGCGTTGTTCCGGTAAAGATGTAGCCTGGATGTAAAAAACGGTCCGGAGAGGGGTGACCCGACCAGCTTTTTATGGTCGGGTGTCAAATCTGGAAAGACGGGTGGCCCGATCTGCAGTCCAAGGTCGGGTGTCATGTCTTGAAAGTTATGGATTCAATTCATGGCGATGAACAGAATACGTAGCACCGTCCTTCAGGGCGGTGGGGTAAGGTATAGTTATTATTATTTATACACACAGTAGAAGAGTGCGCTTCAGCGTACTTTTCCTTCCTGTCACAAAAGGCAACCTGCCAATGGTAAACCTTCTGCAAGCACGCTGAAGCGCGCTCAGAACAATTATTCGCCTTTTCTTCACCGAGCTAAAGCACGGTGCTACAATGACAACTCACCCATAAATTGGAGGGTTGATCCTACCTGCTTTTTGCGATGGGTGGCCCTGCCTGCAGTTCAAGGCAGGGTTTCACAAATATGTTTTATACAATTCGATTGGTTTCCAATGTGACATCTTTTTTTTGACACCCGACCATGAGAAGCTGGTCGGGCCACCCCCGCCTGATCTGCGGCCTGTCCGCTGCAGCTGCTGTTTGCGCAGGTGGATGCAGTCGGGTGTCATGTCTTGAAAGTTATGGATTCAATTCATGGCGATGAACAGAATACGTAGCACCGTCCTTCAGGGCGGTGGGGTAAGGTATAGTTATTATTATTTATACACACAGTAGAAGAGTGCGCTTCAGCGTACTTTTCCTTCCTGTCACAAAAGGCAACCTGCCAATGGTAAACCTTCTGCAAGCACGCTGAAGCGCGCTCAGAACAATTATTCGCCTTTTCTTCACCGCGCTAAAGCACGGTGCTACAATGACAACTCACCCATAAATTGGAGGGTTGATCCTACCAGCTTTTTGCGATGGGTGGCTCTGCCTGCAGTTCAAGGCAGGGTTTCAAAACAACAAACACGTCGTTGCGAGACCTTTTGCACGGTAGTTGTTGTTTTATGTAAAAGGTCGAAGCAATCCCTTTCCAATACTACTCACATCCCATGATCACTCATCAGACAAACTCTTCTACAACCGGAAGGAGATTGCTGCGTCGTTTGCCGGTATAGCAACGACTCCGGCAGCCATCCGCGCAACGTCAGAGTAGCAGGGGATTGCTTCGTCGACTGCCGGGAACAGCAACACCTCCGGCAGTCTTTCTCGCAATGACGCTCTTTGCGTGGTCCTGCAGACATGCCCTCGTTAGGTTCAGGACGTCGAAATGCAGTTTATGAAGACGCATGAACTAACGAGGAGGATCGTTATTCTCTGAAGTCGAGATAAATAATGTATCCTCGTTAGACCATCAACGAAACAGCATGTTGATGAACCTAACGAGGGCATATCACCTATCAGACACCCGATACCATAATGAATGATGACAGGACGATGTTCAGACGAGTCCTACAAACCGCCCTGCCATCGGGTTATATTTGCCCCGTGAAGAGCTGGATTGAACGGTGTCCTTTCCGTGCCTGATCCGGCGTCCGTAGAGACCGGATATTCTGGCGGTGTTCAGGATTCACGCGGAACCAACAACACGAAAACCGTTGTTGTTGTTCCGGTTGTTCGGTTGATTCCTGTTGCGATACGCGGCACGACAGTTCCTGTTGTTGTTGTACCAGGAGCCGCCCCGCAACACACGAACGTTGGTTACTGCCCGTTCACCCCAACCGTCGGATTGAGAGGCTGACGGCGAGCCTTTAGAGATTTCTTCCATCCGCCAAGAAGTTTCCCGATTTCCACGAGATATCCGGCAGAATACTCATACTGCCTGACAGTAAGATACTGCAAATCCACACATGTTCGGATATGATGGCGCAATAATTCAAGATGCGCATCCGCTTCACACAACGAAGGATACGGATCTTTACGTTTCGTAGCGAAAATTAGAGCGGCTTGGAAATCCAGTATATCATCCTGCACACGTTTCGCCATGACAAAACGTTGCGACTTCGGGAACCGTTCCGTTCTCTGGAGTAGCCACAACAAAAAATCCTGGGTTTTCACAAATATTGGCGACTCTTTCAAAATCTCTCCTATATCGACCAGGGGGCGAAGCCCCCTGGACCCCCATCAGAAAACAGAACACAGAATTTCAGAACACAGAAAAAGAAAGGACTATCACGCGGAACCAACAACACGAAAACCGTAGTCGTCGTCCCGGTCGAGCGGAAGATACCAGAAGCGACACGCGGCACGACAGTTCCTGAAGCCGCCGCACCAGGAGCCGCCCCGCAACACACGAGATTCACCGGAATCCGGTCCCTGTGGGTTCTTTTCCGGGCTGCGCTGGTAGTAGTCATCGTCAAACCAGTCCTCACACCATTCCCACACATTGCCGTGCATGTCGTAAAGTCCCCACGGATTCGCAGGTTTTTTACCAACCGGGTGTGTCGTATCATCGCTGTTTTTATCGTACCAGCCCACACGTGCAAGATCCGATTCACTGTCGCCACTCCAATACTTGGTTGTGGTTCCCGCACGGCACGCATATTCCCATTCCGCTTCAGTCGGTAAACGGTAGCCTTTCCCGCGATCCATCGCATTCAGCTTCTTGAGAAATTCCTGTATATCATCCCAGGAAACATTTTCCACAGGACGAGTAGAATCTCCTTTAAAGTCCGACGGATTCTCACCCATCACCTTTTCCCACATCGCCTGGGTAACAGGGGTAGTCATCATCCGGAATGCATCCAAGGTAACCTTGTGCTGAGGTTTTTCATCACTGTAAGAATCTTCATCCGAATCCGGTGAGCCCATCATAAACGATCCTGCCGGGATGTAGGCGAATTTCATTCGGGGAAGAGGACCGTTCGTCAGGTAACCCGGTGTGGCGCTACGCTTCCGTTCTTCCTCTTCCTTGCGTTTTTTCTCGGCGGCCAGACGTTCCTGTTCTGCTTTCTTCGCCGCCGCAATCCGCGCTTCCTCTGCAGCTTTCCGTTCCGCCTCTTTGCGCTTCTCTTCTGCGATTCTCTTCTCTTCCGCCAATCGTTTCTTTTCACACTCCGGGCACAATCCCGCTTTGCTTCGGTGGGTTACGCATACCTCTTCTGTTCCGCAGTCCGGGCAGATAAACCGTTCCACATCTTCCGCCTTACCGCACACGGGGCAGGTCGCAAAATCCGGCTGGGTGGCCGCTTCACGGAACGACTCGAAAAACTCCCGCGCCGAGGCAAAACGATTTTTTGGGTTTTTCGCCATGGCACGCAGGACCACCTCATTCACACGTTTTTTCACATCCTCCAACGGTTCCGGCGGGGTGTCCACATGGCTGTTGTGCGCTACGGCGGCGTCAAATGGCGGATAGCCGCTCAAGAGTTCATAAACAATACACCCGAGCGCATAAATGTCGCTCTGCGGGCAGATGTCACGCGGACGTTTGATCTGTTCCGGCGACATGTACAACACCGTCCCCGCCGAAGCGGAAGAGAGGGTGGTTTTGCTCATCGTGGTTTTCAGCACCTTGGCGATCCCGAAGTCCAATATTTTCGGCGCACCCTTGCCGTTAAAAATGATGTTCGCCGGTTTCAGGTCACGATGCACCAACGGCGGCTCCTGTCCATGCGCATGGTCGAGCCCCCGTGCGATCCCCTCCAGCCATGGCAGAATCTCTTCCGGGGTATAGGGATTCTCTTCCACTTCACGGTCGAGCATTTTCTGTTCGAGTGTGCCGCCGTCCGCAAATTCCATCTTCATGAAGTACCGGCCGCCGTCATTGTAGAGGTCATAAAACCGAACGATGTTGGTATAATCGGACAGGTGATCGAGGTTTTTCGCTTCCTTCTGCAAGCGTTCGATCCCGCCCGGCGCCGCCGCCAACTCCGGGAGGATGTATTTCAGAGCGAAAAGCTGGTTCTCCATGTTCCTGTCCCTCACCAGGAACACACGCCCCATTCCGCCTTCACCTAGTTTTTTCTGCACATCAAACCGCCCGGCAATCACATCTCCTTTGCAGTACTCGCCCTTGAGAAGGCGTACCGTCTCCTCATCTTCCTTCTCTTTTTCACAACGGTCCACATCTTTCAGGAGGTCTTCGATGCGGTTCAGGTCGGGGTCGGGATCGACTTTGCGGTTGGCTTTTGTACGTGCTTTACGCAGAACATTCTTCGCTTTCTTGAATTCCCTGTTGTCCAGCGCGGTTTCGCCGTCAACGATTAAAAGCATGATTTCATGGCATTCCTCGCAGACAACGCCGTACTCTTCGTCTTCGGTGGGATCATCCCGTTTGTGATGGTTGTGGATGTAGTCCCGTCCACAGCGATCGCAGTCGAAATAATCGTCTTTCACCAGTTCCCGGCACTTTTTGATCGGGCACTTTTTCCCGGTTTTGGTCACCGAATCGCTCTCGCCGTAGACATTGGTGACGTTGCCCTCGATGTAATCCCCTGCGGCAGTTTTTTCCGTAGTGCCTATTTTTGTTGAGCCGCCCGCTTCGGTCCGTGTGTGGGCGAGAATGTCCTGTTTCGAGGTTTCCTTGTCGATCACCTCTTTTTTTATTTCGTTCTGCTCGAACCAGGTCAAACAGTAAATACACCGGGGGGCATCAATCCTGGAAAATTGTCCACACTCCGGGTTTGCGCACTGTTTTACTTCCTGGAAGCAGTCGGGGCAGAGTTGCATTCCGGAATCGATACTCGTTCCATTGCATTTTGGATAAGGGCACTTGAAAGGCATGTTCATCTCACGTGATAGTTGGTTACTCCTGAGTGTTGTGAGAAAGCTAACTGCATAATATCCGGTCTGGCGAAATGGAGGTCAAGGTTTGAAGGTTAGAAAATGATGAAGGCGGTTGTACTACCGGGAACAGATTGCTTCACCCATGCGCATAACAGAAACTACTTTACGCATGGATTCGCAACGACATCACTGGGGTGGTCCGACCAGCTTTTCATGGTCGGGTGTCAACAATAGTCCATATTCAGGACAAAAGATGTGAATGTGCCTTGTATCAAAATCCTTGGAAACCCTGCTTTGAACTGCAGGCAGGGTCACCCGGCTTTTTCAATTATTCGAAGGAGATTGCTTCAGATTCTGTTGACACCACGACTGCAAACTACGCAGTCGGGCCACACAGAATCTTCGCAACGACGTGATTGATATATCTGGCCTTCTTATTATCCAACCTGCAAGCTCTGTATTTTTTAAAACCCGAAAAGAACGTTCCTTCGTCACAACCTTTTCAGGCCAGCCATCGGGTTAGCTTGACTCCCCGGGGGATGGAACTACAAGTCACCAAGGTTACTCTATCCTAACACTTCCGTTGAAATCCCTTCTTGCCTTGGCTTCAAGAGATACCTACTTTCCACATTCAGGTGCATTTCGAAAGTACGAACCATGGTATTGACCGTATTCGGCATCAATCACCGCACATCCACACTCGCCGAAAGAGAACCATTTCAAATATCTCGTCGTGAGCTGGGAGAAGCGGTCCTGCAGTACAAACGTTTGACCGGTGTGGATGAAGTAGCGATTGTCGCTACCTGCAACCGTATCGAGTTCTACCGTGCTCACTCATCCAAAGGGCGTCATGGCCAGGAAGTTGTGGAGTTTTACTGTGCGCGTGGTGTTGACGAGCCGGAACGAATTCTTGATCTATCGTACCGTCATGTGGGCGCTGGAGCGGCACGGCACCTGTTTCGTGTCATCTCGGGCATGGATTCCATCATCCTCGGCGAAGAGCAGATCCGTGGACAGGTCAAGGATGCCTACAGCCAGACCTGTGCATTCGGCGGGGCAGGGAAGGCTATCCATAAACTCTTCCACCATGCCTTCCGTGTATCCAAACGAATCCGTTCGGAAACTACTCTCGGGACAGGAGCGCGTGGACTGCCCGGAGCGGCTGTAGAGCTCCTGGTCAATTCTAGCCCGAATCCTCAGCGGGCATTGGTTATTGGCGCCGATGAAACCACGGAAACAGTGCTCAATCACCTGAGACGAAAAAACATTCACACCATTCTCATCAACCGTACCGAATATGCCGCTCAAAAGCTCGCTCAATCCTATGGCGCCGATTATTCGCCCTGGAATCAACTGCGTGATCAGGTTGCTGCCGCAGACATGATTTTTTCGGCGACCGGAGCCCGGGAAGCCATTCTGACCAATGATCTTTTCAATACAGGCAGGACGAAAGAGCAATGGATTGCGGACTTGGCGATCCCTCGTGATGTGGACCCGGCGGTCTCGACACTTGGCGATCATATTCATGTGATCGACCTGCAAGACTTGAAGTACCACCTGGAACAGGTTGCCGAACGGCGTTGCGAAGCGTTACCAGCGGCACAGGCGTTGATCGAAGAGCAGGTGGATGAATACCTGGAATGGTTGCATTGCCAGGAGTTTGTCGGCGGAATTGATAGTCTGAAGCAGGAACTTCACGAATCCGCGAATTCAGAACTGCAGAGGTTCAAGGGAAGTTTCCACAAAAGTGAAATCAAGGCGCTCGAAGCATTCAGCCATTCGTTGATCAAACGTTTCCTGAAAATAGCACGGCATAATTTCGATCCACAGGGGACAATGACGGAGGCGGCTGTCCTTCGTCATGATCCTGCGGCTGTAGAAGAACAGGATGAAATGAAGCAGGATGGGGGAGCGCATGAAAAAGCTTCCTGATCCGTCCGTCGCAAGCCAGCGTGTATTGAAAAACCGTGTCCGGAATGTATCCGACACTTTCGAAGAAGTACAGGGAAAACTCGATTGGCCAGGTATAAACGACCCGCTGGAAGGTCTTGTAAACACACTCCTGTCGCACAATACGAACGACAGGAACCGTGACCTCGCCTATGACGCTCTTCTTGAACGCTACCCTGCATGGGAACTGGTCCACAAAGCCCCTTTCGAAGAGCTGGCAGATACAATCCGAAGTGCAGGCCTGAACCGTCAGAAAGCGGAACGGATCCAGGCCCTGCTCGATTATCTCTACGCCACGCATGGCGAATACACCGCCGATTTTCTCAAAGGGATGACTTTTGATGAAGCCATGGCGGAACTGAGCCATTTGAAGGGCGTAAGCTACAAAACCATGGCGGTTGTCATGTGCTTTGACCTGGGTGTGGATGTTTTCCCGGTTGATACGCATGTGCATCGTTTGTGTAAAAGGATCGGGTTTGTCCCGGAATCCTATGATGCGGTGAAAACCTTCAAAACGATGCGACCGTTGGTTCCGGAGGGAAAATCGTATCAACTTCACCTGCACCTGATCCATCATGGCCGCCTGGTCTGTCATGCGAGAAAACCGGAGTGTGAACGGTGCCTGGTGAAAGAGTTGTGTCGTTATTATCAAACATCGCACCACGGGGGAGATAAATGTTGAAAAAAGGATGGATACTCACGCTGGTGGTTATTATAACAATTGCTCCGTTTGCACCAGCATTAGCACAGGTGACCTTCGATCTTACGATTCCTTCTCACTATATTTGGCGTGGATTCCTGAACCTTGAAAGCCCCATTATTCAGCCTGCAGTTACTTATAATCATGCTGGAACAGGTGTCGCAGTAACCGCATGGGCGAATTTCGGGTTGAAGGATAGAGAAGAGGATGCCGTTTTTGACATGGAGAATGGTCAGTTCGATATGTCTACCGTTGATTTCGACGAACTGGATCTCATTTTGACCTATACACAATATTATGGAGACATCTCAGTAACAGGTGGATTCTTCTACCTGGCATACTTCAGCAGGATCGGTTTCCCGGATAGCAGGACCCAGACGGAAGAGATCTTCATTGATGCTTCCTGGTCGATAAACAATGTCACTTTCGGAACTGGATTGTATTATGATGTAAATCCGGATGGTGGAGATGGTCCCTATTATTTATTTTCAACCAGTTACATTTTAAATGAACAGAAAATCTCTGGTATTCACCTACCATCGGTTGTATTTTACGGCAATGTTGGTTACATGGACCAGAAATGGCGTTATGAGTCCGGATGGTCGGATATGACAGCAGGTATAACCACAAGTTTTAATGTGAGTGAATTCACGATTTCACCTGATATCGGCATAACCTATTTCCTTTGGGATGTCCCCAGGCAGGATGATGAAACCTATTTGTGGGGTTCACTCAGGTTTTCGTACACGCTGTAGCGTTTTAGAAGAAACAAAGAAGCAAATAAGGAATAAAGTAAACCCATTATGGGAGGTACGAGAGTGAAGTACGTATACTTTTTCGGCAACAAGCAGGCCGACGGCTCAGCCGATATGAAGAACCTGCTCGGCGGCAAGGGAGCCAACCTTGCTGAAATGACCAATCTTGGAATTAACGTTCCCCCTGGTTTCACAATCACCACGGAAATGTGTACCGAGTATTTCAAGAATGGCGGCGACTTGAACAAGGAAGTCATTGAACAGGTCAAAGATTCCATGGCCCGTGTAGAAGAGATCATGGGTAAAAAGTTTGGCGATCCTGATGATCCATTGTTGGTATCGGTCCGTTCCGGCGCGCGTATGTCCATGCCCGGAATGATGGAAACAGTCCTGAACACTGGACTTTGCTCGTCCACCATTCCCGGCATGATTAAAAAAACCGGTAATGAACGGTTTGTCTGGGATGCATACCGTCGTCTGATCACTATGTATTCCGATGTCGTAATGGAAAAAGCCGCCGGTCTCGAATACGAAGACGAAGAGATGGCGATCCGTCCCCAGCTTGAAAAGCTCTGGGATGCAAAGAAGGACGAAAAAGGCTACAAGGACGATACCGAACTCCAGGCAGAAGACCTGAAGATTCTCTGCGAACAGTTTAAGGACAAGGTCAAGGAAGTTATCGGAGTCGAATTCCCGGATGATCCCTGGGATCAGCTCTGGGGTGGTGTCAAGGCTGTGTTCCAGTCCTGGAACGGAAAACGTGCCATTGCCTACCGTCGTATTGAGAATATCCCCGCTGAATGGGGTACAGCAGTCAACGTACAGACCATGGTCTTCGGTAATACAGGTGACAAGAGCGCGACCGGTGTTGCCTTTACACGCGATCCGGCGACCGGCGATCCCCATTTTTATGGTGAATGGCTTGTCAACGCCCAGGGTGAAGATGTTGTCGCCGGTATTCGTACACCGTTCGCGATCAATGAATACTGCAAGCAGGAAGGTCAGAACGATCATCTGCCGTCCCTCGAAGTCATGTTCCCGGAACTCTACAAAGAGCTCCATGACGTTCGTGACCGCCTCGAAGATCACTACCGTGACATGCAGGATCTCGAGTTCACCATCGAAAATGGTGAACTGTTCATGCTCCAAACCCGTACCGGTAAGCGTAATGGCCGTGCTGCAGTGAAAATGGCTGTAGATATGTGCAACGAAGGCATGATCGACAAGAAAACCGCACTCAAGCGTGTGAAGCCGGAACAGTTGGATGAACTCCTGCACCCGATGGTTGACCCGATTGCGGAAAAGACTGCGACCAAGCTGGGTAAAGGTCTCCCCGCAGGCCCCGGTGGCGCAGTTGGCAAGATTGTCCTCAATTCCGACCGTGCCTATGAGATGATTAAAAAAGACCCGAACGACAAACTGATCCTCGTTCGTCTCGAAACCTCCCCGGAAGATGTTGACGGTATGCGTGCCGCCCAGGGTATTCTCACCGCACGCGGTGGAATGACCAGCCATGCCGCCCTCGTCGCTCGTGGTTGGGGCAAGTGCTGCATCGTCGGCGCTGGCGACCTTGATATCGATTACCAGGCACGTACCCTCACTGCCAAGGGCGTTACCCTGAAGGAAGGCGATTGGATCTCCCTGAATGGTACCAAAGGTATTGTCTACGAAGGTCAGCTTCCGGTTGCGGATGCCGATCCTGATGCCATGCCGGAATACAAAGAATTGATGGAATGGGCCGATGAGTTCCGTCGTCTCGAGATCCGCACCAACGCGGACAACCCGAAAGACTCCCAGACCGCCCGTAACTTCGGCGCCAAGGGAATCGGACTCACCCGTACAGAGCACATGTTCTTCGGTGAAGAACGGATCAAGGCTGTCCGTACCATGATCCTTTCCGACACCGCAGAAGACCGTGAAAAAGCCCTCGCCAAACTGCTGCCGTTCCAGCGTGATGACTTCTACGGCATCCTCAAGGCGATGAGCCCGTACCATGTGACCATCCGTACTCTCGATCCGCCGTTGCATGAGTTCCTCCCGCATAAGGACGAGATCAAGTTGATCGAAGAGATCGCTTCGGACTTGAATGTCAGCGCGGATGAGCTGATTGCGCGTATCGAAGGCCTCCATGAATTCAACCCGATGCTCGGACATCGCGGTTGCCGTCTCGGAATTTCCATCCCGGAAATCACCGCGATGCAGGCCCGTGCGATCATGGAAGCCGCCGCTCAATTGACAAAAGAAGGCGTGGAAGTCCATCCTGAGATCATGATCCCGCTCGTCGGAAATGTCAAGGAACTCGAAAACCAGGCGAAGATCGTCCGCGAGGTAGCGGAAGATGTGATCGCGAAAGCCGATGTGAAAGTCGATTACCATGTCGGTACCATGATTGAAGTCCCGCGTGGCGCCCTGACCGCCGATGAGGTAGCGGGAGTCGCCGAGTTCTTCAGCTTCGGCACCAACGACCTTACCCAGATGACTTGTGGCTTCAGCCGTGACGACTCCGGCAGCTTCCTGCCGCATTACGTGGAAATGGGTATCTATCCGGATGATCCGTTCCAGTCCATCGATCAGACCGGTGTCGGCCAGTTGGTCGAGATCGCAGTCGAAAAGGGCAGGAAGGTCCGTAAAGACATCCATCTGGGTGTCTGCGGTGAGCATGGTGGCGATCCGAAGTCGATCCACTTCTTCCATAAGGTAGGCTTGGATTATGTATCCTGCAGCCCGTTCCGTGTACCAGTTGCACGCCTCGCCGCTGCTCACGCTGCAATGGAAGACTAACTTTCAGGTGACGCCCGACCCTGGAAATAAGGTCGGACCACCCGATTTTGAAAAGTAGAGTTACCGATATATCTGCCCGGTCATTTGGCCGGGCTTTTCTTTTATAGACAATTTAAAAAAGTTGTGTGGGAAAGGAATTAAAGATGTATATATCCAGGGGTGGAAACTCGCCTCCAAGTGAAAAATACAGACATTGTTTGGCTAAAGTGAGAAGAAATGCATGTACAGTAGGATTGTTGTTGTTACATTCAATCCTGATTCGACTTTTCATTGGAGGAATTCATGTGGAAACAACATATTCTAAAAGTTTTTGTTATCTCGACTATCTTTTTCGTATTCGCGGAAGCATCAATAGCTGCTGAAAACCCAGAGCTTTTCGATGGTCAACAGATTTATGTGCCTGCGTATTCTCATATCTACAGCGGAAACAGTGAAAGACCATTTCTCTTAACTGTTACTTTAAGTATCAGGAATATTGATCCGGAAAAAAGCATAAGGATTGTGACTGTTGACTATTACGAAACACAAGGACATCTGCTGAACAGTTACATTGAAACAACAGTAACCCTGGCTCCATTGGAATCGTTACGCTATGTAGTACCTCAAAGAGATGAAAGCGGAGGATCAGGCGCCAATTTTATCGTTGTCTGGGAAGCAGATCAGAATGTAAACCCACCCATCGTTGAATCCGTAATGATTGGAACACAGCATCAACAGGGAATTTCATTCACCTCAAGGGGACAAGTTATAGTGTCCGAATAAAAGTGTTATTAGTGAATGGAAAGAAACTCTTCATGCATCGCTATCATTAATACCACAGAGTAATTTTATTAATAATAAACTTGGATCATTGACTTTGTTACTAATGACATATAGTATGTTGTTAGAGCAACGTTGTTGTGGCAACATGTTGAGAAACTATGAATAAACAACCACATGAACATCCGTTTTCCATGGATCAGTCGCCGGGATATGTCCTGAACAGTCTGTCCATGATGATCAACAAGTATCTCCAGGCAGTGTTCAAAGAGGCAGGGTACGAAATCACAATCCCCCAGTGGGCAGTGTTGAACCGTTTGTGGGAAGAGGATGGAATATCACAGAATGAACTGACTGGACGAGTGACCAAAGACCGTCACAATCTTTCGCGGATCCTCACGGTCATGGAACGAAATCAGCTTATCTATCGGGAAGCGGATGATATCGATAAACGCTTGCAAATGGTTTTTCTCACTGAAAAAGGCAGGGAACTGAAGGACGGACTTGTTCCGTTGGTCCGTGATGCTATCAAAAGTGTGTTTCATGGAATTACCTACCAGGAATTACAAGCATTGTATTCTGTGCAGGATAAAGTAGCAAGAAATCTGGGTGTATCGTCCATTTCGAGGGAGATGAATAAATGAAAACAACTGCATTTCTGTTATTGGCCGGTGTGTTAGTGATCTGCATAGTGATACGGTTCCTGTATGAAGTCTTCCTGACCAGACGTATATTCGCCAAACAGCCGGAATTCAAAGAAGTATGGATGGCGGTGGTCATGTTTGTATTGTGGCCGTCATGGTTTATCCTCTGCGAAATCGATCCGTACAGTATTGCTATCCCATTTTACCTGAGGTGGACTGGGTTTGTAATGTTCATTGCCGGGACAGTGTTTTTTCTCTGGCCGGTGGTGCAGTTCCGTGGATTTGTCGGTCCGGACAGGCTGGTGGAAACGGGGATCTTCAAACGATTTCGTCATCCGATGTATGTCGGATTTTTCCTATGGCTGGTCGGGTATCCATTGTTTCAGGAATCATTGTCGATGCTGATCACGGCGCCCCTGTGGATGGCGAATGTGCTGTTCTGGCGGTATCACGAGGAGAAACGACTGGTATTTCAGTACCCGGAGTACGATGAATACCGGAAACGGACGTGGTGGTAGCTTGATATTATTAAGATTACCTATATTATGAATAAATGCGAGGTGATGGAATATGAGTATTGCAAGTTTTATTGAGGGAGCGATTAGCGAATACAATAATGGTAGATACGATGTCGCTTTATCGTTAGTATGTTCCGCAATTGATGCGACAGCAAAACTTGAAAAACCTGAGTGTGAAACAAATAATAAAAGGTATAAGAGTTTTTTAATTAGTAAAATGAGGATTATAACGAAATATGGTTTTCCCGGTATTATTGCAAATGGAATAAAAGTAAAATCAAATAATTTAAGTACAAATAAATCAGACGATAGTTATTTAGACATCATTGATGTCATTTATGAAGTGATAAGGTGTGGTCTAATTCATGAATGTAGCGTTGAGGATACTGTTGAATTCGTTGATCAAACTTTTATTGGCGATTATAATAGCAAATTTCGAATTCCTAAAGCATTACTGTTTGGTTTAATAATGGCTGTAGTAGTTTCACCTTCTAATTCTAACCAAGAATTCTCAAAAACGATTACTATTTCAGCCAACAAAGATGCAATTACATTAGATGAATTTTGGGGAATCGGTGAAACTTGTATTTAACGTAAGACTACACATATCTCTTATTGAATTACTTTTCATGCTCTGTCATCCAAAAGCCTGTGTGAGTCGGTTTTGACAAACCGACAATGGTGTTGGGTTCGGGGAACCCAACCTACTTTTTACTTCCCTATGACACCCGACTGCACGCAGTCGGGCCACACTTCCCATTGCGTGCTTAACGATCCCCCAACTGCCTTCTCGCATCGGAGAAGTAGGTTCGTATTCCGATTTCAGGACGGAAGTCAAATTTCATGTAATACTCATCGTCACGTTTGAGAGATCGTGGATCACCCTCCAATCGGACACCCAGTGTAATGCAATTTCCGGGGCTTAACCAGAATTCCAGGTTCATGCCAATGCCGAAGCCTGCCGTCATTTCTGGTTCATAGTCAATGTCATCCGGAATATCGGGATTCCTTGCAAACATCCACATGAATTTCAGATAAGAGCTTGTGCTGATAAAATTCCACATAATGGAAGATCCAAACAGAAGCTTGCAATAGACGGCAGTTCCATGATTGATTGGATCAGACGACCAGATTGTTGGCGAACATGGTTCATAAAGGAAATATTGCGATCCAAAGGCAATCCCGATACGTGGGTTTGGGTAATTCGTGTAATTTTTCCTTCTGAGGAATCTGGGTGCTGTATAATTTATTGTGTATGTAAATTCAGCATTGAACCTGAATGGCGCCGCATACTCGATGGTCACTCCGAATCCAGTGCCCAGCCGTTTCATTGCATCATGATGGATGAAGTCATTTGGATGCGAATATTTATCCAGACGTTCAAATTCAGTTCTTAATGAATCCAGTTGCCTTTGCAGATCTTCAAGTTGATTGGCTGTGTTTAATGAATCGGCAGATTGTCCATATCCAAACGATGCAACAACTTAATAACTGAGGACAAGCAGGATAGGAACGGTAATAACTCGCACTTTTACTCCAATGGTCGTTATCATATTCAATAAAGTCGGTTGTTGGTTAAAATTAATGGCATTTAATCTACTGTGAAAGGGTGCATAAAATAATGTTGTCTGTTATTGTTTGAAAATAAAGAATCGATGACAGAGCACCTGTGAATCGCTTTGATTGCTTTTCTCCTTACTGCTTTCTATCTTTCCGGTTGCAAAATTAGGGGATGGAGTCCCCCGTAGAACCGCCCTGCCGGGCTGATGACTCCTGTGAACAAACTTGAGAAGGCAGGGATGGGTACGGAAGAACGCCGTTCGCCATACGTAAAACTCCCTGCTACGGCAGGATTTTTGTTTCTTTAGGACTCTTGAACCATGCTTCAGAAACTGCTTGCATTAGCTGTCGCCGGTGGACTTGGCACTATCGCCCGCTTTGGATTATCACAACTTGTTCACCGTGTTGGTGGAACATCCTTTCCCTGGGGAACTGTCGTAGTCAACTTCATCGGTTGCCTCCTGGTGGGAATTATCTGGGGGATTATCGACCAGAAGGACTTTTTCAACCAGGCGACACGCACCCTCGTGCTCATCGGATTTATGGGAGCCTTCACTACTTTCTCCGCCTATATCCTTGAAACCAGCCATCTCTTCCAATCCGGTCACTGGTTGAGCGGCATGGGGAACCTGTTCCTGCAGAATGTCGGCGGTTTTGCCGCGTTTGGTGTGGGATTGGCATTGATCAAGGTGTTGTGAGGTCAGTCAACTCGTTTCGCATCACCAACAGTACATTGTATACTATTAATTCTATCCTCGTTAGATCGTCAACGAAACATCGTGTTGACGAACCTAACGAGGGCATGTTGCCACCCCCCTCCTCTGAAACCCGAATAGTCCGTTCCGTTGTTACCAAGCTATCCGGACCTGCCGTCTGTAAAACTGTCTGAAACCCGGGAAGCCGACCACACAAACTACATTTCGCCGGATTTCACCAGGCCATCCACCGTCTTGTATTTGACACCAGATACGTCGGCTGACGGACAGATCGGGTCAACCGTTACTCGTATTGCAGCGGATTGCTTCGACCTTTTACATCAGAAAACAACTACGATGCAAAAGGTTTTGCAATGACACTGCGGGCAGCGTCGCTTTGCTCGTTGCGACGTGTGATGTACATTCTGCTGAATTTTATGTATATTGTGTTACGAAAATGTAACAGTTAATGGGAAGAATTATGTCGAATGGACTTTGCCGAAAGATCTTGATCGTGGAAGATGAACCCACGCTACGGTTGGCGTTGCGTGATGCTCTGGAAGCGGAAGGCTGCAATGTGCAGGTGGCCGAGGATGGCAACACCGGGTTGGAACTCTTTCGTCAACGATACCATGACATTGTTCTTACCGACATGGTCATGCCCGGTCTCAGCGGGATCGAGCTGCTGGAAAAAATAAAGGAAGCGCGTCCTGAAACGCACGTTTTTGCGTTTACCGCCTTTGGAAATGTGGACACTGCCGTTAAAGCGATGAAACTGGGCGCCGTTGATTTCATTGCGAAACCATTTCGTATTGCTGAACTGGTGGAACGGATCCGTGGAATTGTGGAACGCGACCAGATCATCAGCGAATCAAAGGAAGAAGAACGGCAGGAACTCGATGAACGGTACCGTTTCGGGCAAATCATCGGACGTTCCCCGCAAATGCAGGAAATTTATGACCTGATTGAAACCGTAGCGACTTCCGACGCCAACATACTGATTACCGGCGAATCGGGAACAGGCAAGGAGATCGCAGCATCGGCAGTCCATTACAACAGCCCTCGCCGTGAGCAGCCATTTATTAAGGTCTCCTGCGCAAGTTTGAGTGAAACTCTGCTTGAGTCGGAACTGTTCGGCCATGAAAAAGGATCATTTACCGGCGCCCATTACCGAAAAATCGGACGTTTCGAACAGGCGCATAAAGGCACACTGTTCCTCGATGAGATCGGCGATCTCAGTGAAACAGTACAAGTCAAACTTCTCAGGGTTCTGCAGGAACGTGAATTCGAACGTGTGGGGGGGACAGAAACAATCCATGTGGATGTACGGATTGTCTGCGCGACACTGCATGACATTGAGAACCTCGTAGAAAGCGGAAACTTTCGTGAAGACTTGTATTATCGTATTAATACTGTCCAAATCAAGTTACCGTCTTTGTCCGAAAGGAAGGGTGATATTGTACTATTGGCCGATCATTTCCGTGAATTGCACAGCAAACGGATCAATAAACATGTAGAAGGGTTTGAAAGCCGCGTATATGCTGCATTTGAGAACTATTCCTGGCCTGGCAATGTGCGTGAATTGAAGAATGCAGTGGAACGTGCTGTGCTTCTCACCACGGACAAAACTATTACGCTTGATGAATTACCGGCAGGATTGCGTGCATTTGCAAAAAAGGAAGAAGATTCACGTGAGAAGGAATCGGATGAGCTTCTGCCATTGGACCAGGTTATGCAAAAAACAGAGGCAAGGCATATTCGGATGATCCTCAAACATACCGGTTTCAACCGTACCAGGGCAGCGCAAATCCTGAAAATCAGCCGTAAAACGTTATGGGAAAAGATGCGTTATTATAACATAGATCAGAATTAACGCCGTTCCATGCTACACCAGAATCTGCCCATTTCATCAATGTGATAGACAGTATTTACATCCTCCGGTATGTGTAATGCGATCTCATACCCGCTGTAGGTATTCCTTATTCGCGGAGTTAATCCCACGACAGGCTGGATCTCATAATAACGGTTCAGGAATGGTCGAGCGGTGGCATAACGTTGATGATGCTGGTAGAAACGTTTCTGAGCATAGTACCATTGTCGTAGCATCCAGAAAGCTTGAAGATTGTATTCGGGAATGAACACAGAATCCGGTGCTCCCGAATCGCAGAATTCTACAATTCCCCACATTTCCGGGTAATGCATGGCAATCAATCCCTGGGGAGACCATACCCAGTTATCCTCGTCAAGCTCTTCGCCTGTGTTCGGATCGGTCTGTTTTTGATAAGAATCGCCTGCAGTTTCCAGATGCCATTGCACCCTGCTGAAATTGATTCGCCATTGATCACCGGGTTGTGGTGGCGCAGGTCTGTGTGCGCACTCTTCCAGTACACTCCAGGGCAGTGCAATCTCAATACTCCATCCGGCGTCAACGTCGGAAGGATCGTTTAAAGTCCCATCCAAGTGAACTGCCGTCTGAAGGCCTTGAATATCCCACGAGTCGATTGCAGGTGCGCCGTCACGGTAGGGTTTGCCCAACAGCAGATCCCATTGGGTGTTAAGTGTGTTCACTTCAAGTTCATAATACCCATGGGTATCCCAATCCGGATCAATAAAAACCTCGAAGTCATTATCATGAAAAATTACAGCATCACGATCAGTCAGGGTCCCCCACAGATGAGGTTCTTCCATCACAGCGGCTATATAAAAATACTCATCATTCCACAGCATTTTCGCACGGGTACTGTACCTCGGTGCAGGTTGTGATTCACCACGAATATCGACAAACTCTTCGGTCCAGAGCGCATTCTGCCATGCAATCTCATCGAGTCTGCCATCAATGGTAATCTCCGATGTTGAAGGCACGCTGCGATACACACGTGGATTCAACTCAATCTGCGGAACAGGGAAAAGGTCACTTTCCGGAACATCACGACTGATTTCACCGGGTCCGTAAATCAGGGTCCGGACATAACCGGCGATCAGCATGAAAATAATCAGGATAAGTGTATATGCGAGTACTCGAGTCCGTTGTTTCATGGATTATTACCCGGTTTTTCGAAAGGAAATGTAGATCTGTGCTTTATTGGTGATCATAGTAGCGATCTGCGTAACAATCCTGAACAAGTTCATTAATCGTGGTGGTTGCCAGACCAACGGTTGTATCTGCCGCTCCGTAATAAACGTACACATCGCTGTCGGGAGATGCAAATCCATCCGAATCAACATCCATTACGATCATTCCGGACGGAAACACGACATTCGGTACCTGGCCTGTAAGTTCATACAATTCACGAGGTTCAAGGATATTATAACGTGATCGGGCTTTTACTATCGAGGGATCATCGAGATCAAGCAGCATTACACCCGCCTGGTAGATGTTGGAAGAGGCGAAATGTGTTGCGATCCCATGGTAGATGTGTAACCATCCATCACGTGTTTTCACTGGTGGAGGTCCGGAACCAATTCGCTCATCCCAGTAATGAGGACGACCGCTGCAGAGTACCTTTTGTTGTATCCAATGAACCAGGTCCAGGGAAGAGGAAAGAATAATGGAATCGCCGGATGTCGGTCCATTTTCCAGTGACGCATTGTTGGGGCGTTCCAGCAGTACGTATTGATCCCTTATTTTCTCGGGGAATAGTACACCATTTCGGCTGTCATTGTCGGAGATAAATCCATGAAAATCGAGAACACTGAAATCATCAGCCGTGAACAAACCCAGTCTGCATCCTTTATCCGTGTCGATTGCGAATATGATATAAATTGTACTGTCAAGCATGGTAATGCGCGGATCATAAATGTGATAGATTGTGTCCGAGCATTGATCCAGGTTGGAAAACAGCGCTGATTTGTGTTCGATAGTGAAATTGATTCCATCTTTACTGGTTGAGTGCATGGTGAAAGTTTCTCGTCCACGGTTTTGCACCCGCAAGAGGAGATGGATAGTGTCGTCAATTTTGACTGCACCGGGATTAAACACTGAACTGACATCGACCAGGTGTGGCGATATGGCCGGAATCATTTCACGTGTGATCACAGGATTGTTTTGCGAACGTAGCAACATTTTCTAATCCATTCACATTGGTAAATAGAGTTTTCCGGTTATACCGTTGGCTCAGCCCAAAAAACAATATGTGTATTTCTATGGATACCATATAATAATTGAGATGTCATTCCTGCGAAGGCAGGAATCCAGGTCGTTATTTGATGTTTTTCTATTTGTCAGTAATTTAATCGCAACTTCGTTCCGATATTTTTGGATTTCTGCCTTCGCAGGAATGACATCTGGCCGTATCACATTTCAGTAGCTGAGCTAACGGGATAACCGGATAGTGTTTAGTCTTTGTCATCCATTTTTTCCAGGACCTCCTGCGCTGTCGGCCGTCCCTTCAGAATGCTGACAGTATCAATCGCAAGTTCAACTTTACCGAAACTGGGCATTACATAAGCGCCCTGAACCAGGTTTTTCGTGGAACGCAAAGCTTCCTGTGCGATCCGCACACCTTCTGCAAAACCCTCGCTTTTGCTTTTCTCAGAAGCGACCTGCATTCGTTTGCGAATCACCTTGGGTACGTCCATTCCCGGTACTTCGTTATGGAAAAATTCAGCGTTACGATAACTTGCGAGGGGAAGAATTCCCACGAATACAGGAGTATCGATTTTTCCAGCCAATTCGAGTGCATTTACCAGCTTATCCTGGTCGAACATGGGTTGTGTCAATATATATTCAGCGCCCGCTTCAATTTTTTGATGCAGACGGTCCACTTCGAGGGGTAAATCGATTGCTCCAGGATTAAACCCTGCACCCAGAAAAAATGTTGTTTTCCGCGGGATTGGATTCCCGGCAAGATCAAGTTTGCGGTTCAGGTTGTTTGCGATTCTCAGCAGTCCGATTGCATCCACATCAAAGACAGCGGTAGCCATGGGATAATCGCCTAATTTCGGGGGATCACCGGTTACCACCAGGATATTGTCGATCTCCAATGCTTCAGCTCCCAACAGGTCGGATTGCATTCCAAGAATATTCCTGTCCCGGCAGGTATAATGCAGGATTGTATCCATTCCGGTGCGGCTTTTAATGATGTGAGCCAGCGCCATCGGGCTCAGTCGTGCCGATGCACGGGGGCCATCAGGGATGTTCACAACATCAATACCGGCAATTTGCAACATTTTAACTTGCCTGAGAATCGCTCCTACAGCAGGGCTGCGAGGCGGATGGAGTTCACAGGAAACTGGGAATGTTTTCTTATCGAGCAGTTGACCAAGCCTGGAGCGGTCCGCCCTTGGAGCAACCGGTTCCGCTTCATCTTCCTCGATCGTTTTAACCTGGATCGCTTTTTCAGATGATGGTACCTGTTTTTCATGAACAGGACGCAGGGCGCGGATAGCGGAAGACATGAACTGGATATGCGCAGGTGTAGTTCCGCAACAACCACCGATAAACTGAACTCCATGTTGTAAAAATCTTTTGGTGTACTCAGCGAAGTACTCCGGTGTGGAGAAATAGATGATCCGGTCTTCGATCATTTTCGGTTCACCGGCATTCGGGAAGGCGGCCAGAGGTTTATCCGTATAGGATTTCATCTCCTTGATGCTTTCCAGGATCGCCAGGGGACCTGTGGAGCAGTTCAGGCCGATCACATCTACAGGCTCTTCGTCCAGTGCGAGAGTGATCTCTTTGACAGAAAGACCGTAAGATGTCATACCGGAATCATTCAGTGACATAAGCGCCACGATGGGGAGGTCGGATACTTCACGAATCGCCTGAATCACAAGCCGGATTTCAGCAAGATCCATAAAACTTTCGAGCATGAACAGATCAATTCCCCCCAGCAAAAGGCCTTCGATCTGTTTTGCGAATCCCTTTTTCGCCTGCTCATGCGATATTTTGCCAACCGGCCGCATCGGTTTTCCCAGGGGGCCGATAGAACCTGCGACAAGGACGTTGGCGCCTTCATCCGCGCAACGCCTGGCGATCAGCGCGCCCTGTTTATTGATCTCCAGGGTACGATCGGCGAGTCCGAATTTTCCCAGCTTGAATGGATTCGCACCAAAGGTATTCGTCTCAATGACTTTCGCGCCGCTATGGACATAGTCGCGGTGTACTGCTTTTACAATATGAGGATCTGTCAGGTTCAGATCATCATAATTACGGTTGATATAAATCCCACGTTCGTAGAGCTGTGTTCCCATGGCGCCATCGCCAAGGATGACTGCACCGGCAAAAAGCTTCCGAACGAAATTGGAAGTCGGGATTGTATCATTCTTCTTACTTTTATCTGGCATTTTGTTGTTCCCCCGCATCATTCAGGGAGCTGCTGAGATTTCATTTCAACCTTCGTGTAATCTGAAGTACATGGGAAAACCGGTGGATGAAATTGCAGCATGTGATAGTAACGAAAATAGCAAATTTTCATGAATGGAAAAAGTCTTGAGAGATAAACCGGCAGAAAACGTAACTACAGAGAACGTCTGCGTTTTACAGGGACCATATTCCTTCCGTCAAACGACCATGTTCCGGGACCGTGGATATGGACCAGCAACAAACCTCCGCAGATACCCAGATGGATCAGGAATATATCCCAGTTCCCGGAAGACCACGGTGGGTAAAAAACGAACGCTACAGCGATGGTGCTGAAAAAAAGGATAAGGGCGGCAGTTCGGGTTCTGTAACCGAGAGCAAGGGCCAGTCCACCAAGGATGTGAAGAGTAAGCATAATTACGAATACGGCGGGAACGAATGGAATTCCGGCTTCCACCATCGATTCCATTACAGATTCCGGGTGAATGAGCATGTCTCCAGCCATCAGGAGGAATATCCCACTCAGTAGCAAGCGTGCAATTAAATCCGATAGACCGGGAGCTGTTTTTTTCACACTACCTCCAGTGAGTACTGAAAACTACAATTTCATTTGTCTTTTCGCAAGAAAACATTTGTCTTCGAGGGTGAATAATGCTTTAATGAGCAGGTGATGCTGGATCCATTGTTTAGATCGTTGAAGTAAATGGTGATAGCAAATAGCGCAATAAAATGGAGGGAAAACATCTGAACAGTCTTTATATTACTGTATGACTGGATTTTTTCTCTATTCATCATGGACACCTTACAACTATGCGATTTTTCCACAGAAATAGAACACCTGCCTGGCTGAAACTGGTCATTGTCACCGGTTCTTTGCTTGGAATGATTACTGCATTCGTATTCAGTGAACGCAGTGTCGGAATGTTTCGCTCATTAATCACATTTGACTGGATGTTCTCAAGTGCATTGAAAATTTATAAACTGGTGAAAGAATAAGTACATACCATACTGATGGTTCTTAGCATGACGATTATAGAATTGATTATAATATCTGCAGGTGCTGTTGTTGTTTTAATGGCGATTCTTGATAGAATACTCACATCCCTGGGTATTACCCCCAACACTCTGTATAACGCCATCATGATGTTAAGCGGTCTCCTTTGTGTTATTGCTCATATGGTAAGCTGTGGTGGTATACTGTGGGCAGGTATCTTTCTTACCTGTGCATTGCTCATTCCTTCGCTGTTTGAAATTGTCGGTATCAGGACCGGAATACCTTTCGGAAAATACCAATACCTTCCAGGCGCCGGTCCAAGACTCTATTTTGGTGTACCAGTTTCCATAGTATTGATGTGGGTACTATTGCTATATAGTGGCGTTTTCATTGGTCTATCCATATCGGAACTTATTCATTTTGAACCGAGAGGGTTTTCAGTCATCCTCATTGGATCATTTGTGGTCGTCTTCTGGGATCTTATTGGCGATCCGGTTTCTGTACATGGAATGATGTGGAGATGGTTGAACGGTGGAAAATGGTATGGCGTCCCTCTTTCAAATTTTTTTGGATGGTTCCTTGTGGCAATGACAACATTGACGGTCATTCTTCTTTTATCGGGATCTTTTCCTTCCAATTCAGGACAATCACGCACAATCTTTTACCTTCCCGTGTTTCTAACTGGATTCTTGCACTATATTTATTTCCATGCCGCTTACAGGAGAAAGTTTATCTTTTTGTCCATTTTATCCGGAATTGCGGGCACTTTATACCTGGGATTATATATCCTGACTCTGAACCAGTATTAATCCTTTCAGGATTTTTCGATGATGTAAGGGGGAATGTATGAAGTTCAACCAACTTCGTTTCCTGGCAACAGGTGTGATAGTTTTCTCGAGTTTTTTTAATGTTGTCCTGGCGTCAAGCGTTTTGGAGGAAAGGGAAGTTGTCGTTTATAAACGTGGATTTGCTGAGATCCGTGAAGTAAGATCCCTGTCGCTTGAGAGAGGTGAGAATGAGATAGTTTTGGAAGGATTGTCTCCAGAATTGCTTCAATCCACAATATCTCTGGAAGTGTTGAATAACCGGCATGTGGAAACCGTTGATGTATCATATAATGGCGATTCCTTTTCATTGGATGGGTACTGGGAGTCAAAAGTTGGACAGGCAATTACACTTGCATTGAGTGATACTGCAGAGGTGTCCGGCACACTTGTGGATATTGCTAACTCATACCTGCTGATACGTGACGAGGCAAGCGATTCCATCAGGTTTGTTGAAATTGGCGATGTACTTGTTCCCGAGTCTATTGATCCGTCATTGTACACCTTCACCGGTCCAAAAATTATCTGGCGGTGTCGTTCGCAAAGAGCTGTCGATATCAGAGTCTCTTTGATGTATCGCACGAACAATATCACATGGACTGCTGCATACCGTGTAAACATAAACGATGATAAAGCAAATGTCCGGGGAAGTTTTGTTGTTTCCAACACAACCGGGCTGGATCTGCAGTTTGATCGTATCATTTTAGCAGCCGGGACAATTCACCTTGCCGGTGACAAACGCAGGGTTGACCGTGATAATCCGCTTCCCGGCGCGAGAGTTGGTGAACAGACTTCTCAGTTCAGTGAAATCCGGAGATTTGTCGTTAACGAAGATGGGATACTCGCAAATAATTATACAGCACTGATCCCAATGTTCTTTGAAGAAAACATCGAAATTGACAGGTACTATATCTATGATGCAGCTATCTTCGATGACAGGATTACATCACATCTGGGCTTTTCCATGGAACACCCCATGCCTTCAGGTGATGTGGGTATCTATGAGGACAGGGGGAGTGAATCCTTGTTCATTGGAGAAGACCGTATTGATGACACCCCGAACGGTTCACCGGTAGATTTGACGATTGCACAGAGTTTTGATCTGACGGCAGAACGGGTTCGTATTGCAGAATCCACAAGGGATGATGGGGGTACCGAACAGGTATTTCGTGTAGTTCTTGGAAATTCAGGACAAAGAGAAGTAGATGTAAGAGTGCTTGAAAGATTGTTCGGTAATTGGGACGTGGAATATGCACGTGCGGGAAGTCAGCAGATTCGATGGGCCCAGGAAGATGCTCGCACTGCCGCTTTTTATGTAACGGTACGTCCTGCTGCAACATTGGAACTGGAGTACAAGATCATTTACCGGAGGTAGATATTTACAATGAACACTATTGTAAAATCAGTTACCTGTTGTATAATAATCCTCTCGATTGTCTGGATTCAGGGATGTGATGATTCGACACCGGTGAATCATGGCCTCAATGTGACAACGGAATTGATTATGCCTGGTGGTACTCATCCGGTCTGGATGCCGGATGGTGAAAGTTTCCTGGCATCCTACGGCAGCATTACGGATTCAACCGGGATCTATATTGTAAATCTGAACAGCCATTTTCCACAAAAATTGTGGGACGGAAACCATAATTATGATTATTCAGCGACACCAGGCGGATCTTTTATCATTTTCAGCTCTCCGGAAATTAATGCTGGTGTTTATATCCATGAAATGGGTGGTTCTACGAGACTGGCCTGGCCTGGCGGTCAAAGACCCTCCTGGGTTTATGTCAACCGTGAATTTGTCTGTGAAAGTGCATCGGGAAGTATTATCCATGTCAGCTCCCAGGGGCAGTTGATCCGAGAATTGAGTGCTGAAGGGTTGTATCCGGTGGTGTCACCCAACCAGCCTTATGTGGCGTTCCTGGTCGGATACTTCGGTGATGTACGCCTGAGGGTTGCACAATTGAGCGATGATCCTCAACCTGTGACAATTGCTGCAGGATATATCCCCGGAACTGATTTTGTATGGGGAGGAATGGGGCATGATCTCTATTTCTCCGCGTTGCAGGATGGTCCACTTTCCATCATTGGTCATGCATACATTGAGACACCAAGTGATGTAGTAACAATCATGACGGGTGCTTGCTTCCCGACGGTGACAGATGACGGCAATTATGTCATCGCCGACAGGCTTGATGGAGAAGAACAGGTCGGATTTTACCTCTATGATGTGGACTCAGGAGATCAGACGCCGGTTAATGTAGATGGATATCATGCTGTCGCCGGTCCTTTAGCGAAAGTCGCATTGTACGAATCGGACGATGGGATCTACTCGATGAGATGGTGATTTATTGCTACAAACAGATGAAGAAACTGGAGATTTAAATTACTTCTTATGGAAACAGATCACCCGATAGATCAATATGATACTCTCCGTTCTGCCGGTGAAGCAAAACAGAAAATAAAGGGCAGTGTTTTCCTGGCACTGGCCACACCTGTGAACAGTGAAGAGGAAGCAGAGAGTTTTATCGCCGGGATGAGAAAAAAATATTACGATTCCACACATGTTGGAACTGCGTATCGGATTGCACCTCCACCGGATGGAATCAGCAGGTATAACGATGATGGCGAACCTCACGGCACCACAGGACCACCAATTTTACAGGCCATCACCGGAGCAGATTTGTGGGGAGTATGTATAGGTGTGGTGCGCTGGTATGGAGGCACCAAGCTGGGTACCGGGGGATTGATCCGTGCCTATGGTCAAACCGCAGCACAGGCGATAGCGAACGCTCCTCGAAAGACTGTGATCTGCCAGGAGCAGATTCTTGTAAGAATACCTGCTGAGATTGCCGGTATTCTGTACGCAATTGCTGATAAATTTGATGCGAAACCCGATCCCCCCGATTTTGATATCAGCGATATGTTGTTACGTTTCCAGATCAGGAAAACAATGGCAGATGCCTTCAAAAAGGAAGTAATTGAATCGACTGCCGCAAGAGCTACGTTTGAGGCGACAGAATGACATTCGAAATCATCCTGGTGCTGATTGCCATCCTTTTTTCCGCTTTTTTTTCCAGTGGTGAAACCGCATTTACCGTTGCAGGAAAACTGTTGATGGATGTGTACAACAGGCATGGTCGTCGCGGGGCGAAGGTTGCTTCAAAATTCTATGAAAATCCGGATTTGCTGTTTTCCACAACTCTGGTGGGAACAAACCTGGCCAATGTTTTTTACAGTTCCGTTTTTGCCTTGTTATTAAGCAGTGTTGGCGTTCCGGTGGAAATAATACTCATTGTCAGTCCCTTAATCTTACTTCTATTTGGTGAAATTCTTCCTAAATCCCTCGCTAGAGAACGTCCTGAATCAGTCGCACTGGGAAGCAGTATCCTGTTATGGATTATGTACCTGCTCCTGTTGCCGATGATTGTTATTGTAAGGTTTTGTTCATCCATGATCTTGAAATTATTTGGAGTCAATACACAATCAAATCAAATAGAAAAAATTACAATTGCAGATCTTCGGATCATTAATGAAGAATTGAGAAAGTCGGGAGTCGTGGATGACAACGAAGCAGAGATGGTGGAAAATGTTCTCGGACTCAAAGAGAAGAAAGTACGTGAAATCATGACTCCACGTACAAAAATGACTGCAGTTGGGGATAATACATCTATTCAGGAATTGGAGCAGTTGGCAAAATCAACAGGGTATTCACGTATTCCGGTGTATACCGATGATATCGATCATATCAAGGGAATTATCCATATAAAAGATCTTCTCTCGAAACCGGTAAATCTGGATAGTATTACTCGAGAAGCAAGATACATTCCTGAACAGATGGATACATCAAAACTGCTGGGCATGTTCCGACATGAAAAAATGGGACTGGTGATTGTCGTTGATGAACATGGTGGAACTGCCGGAATGGTTTCCATCGAAGACTTGGTGGAAGAGCTTGTTGGTGAAATTGAAGATGAATATGACAGGAAAGCAAAAATCGGAAAAGTCATTGCGAAAGGTGCTTACCTTGTCGAGGCGGAAGTAGAAATTCAGCAATTAAAACGACTTTGGAATATTAATCTTCCTGAAGGAGGCTATGAGACAGTCGCCGGTTTAATTTTCCAAAGAACAGGAAAGATCCCCAAAGTAGGCGAAACTATCCAGACACGTGGATGGATACTTCGAATTGTCGACGCAGATGATCACCGAATTCGCAAAGTGCTGATCCGAAAAATATCAAAATCAAAGAAATGATGGACCACTGGAAGGATCATCATTTATCAATGATCGGATAAAATCAATGGTATCAATTGTCTCCAGTTTGATTCACAGAAAATCGAGGGAGCAGGTATCCCTGGGCGATTCGCCTTCCATCCTTGCAATCCAGGTTGCCGGAATTGGAGATCTGCTGCTTTCGACACCCGCACTCGATGCTTTAAAAGAACGATATCCGAAAAGTAGAATAGACCTTGTAAGCAGTCCACGCGCTGTAGAACTCCTCAAAGGGCATAAATCACTGGACAACCTGTATTCATTCGATGTATTACGGTTCAGGAATCCAGTCTCTCTTCTCCGTCCGAGTAATTTTCGTGAAGCAAACAGACAAATCCGGTCTCTTCGAAACAACCATTATGATATCCTGTTGAGTTTGAACAATGTAGCGAGCGTACGAGGGGCAATCACCCTCGGCCTTGTATTGAAACGAATCCGGGGGGCGGTTTGGGCAGGCAGAAATACTGACGGCCGTGCGCCTTACTTCGATATCAGTGTTAAAGAAAGACTGGCGACTGCAGGTCCGGAACCATTGATCAAACTGGAACTTGTCAAACAGCTTGGGGCGAGTGCCGCTCCGAGACGCCTCAGTTTTCCTGATGTTTCGAAAGAAGGAAGAGAACTGCAGGAACAGTCAGGCAGAGGAAAATGGGCGGCGGTAATCCCGGGAAAACAGGATCTCAGGCGGGCATGGCCACTCTCAAGATTTATTGAAGTTGCATCGAATTTGAAAGATATGGGGTATAACATTGCTGTGGTTGGTGGTCCGGGAGAACGGTCGCTGGGAACCAGTATTCAAGAATCCCTGGGCGAAAGCGTAAAAAATTTCTGCGGGGTATTATCCTTGCGTCAGACCGCAATACTACTTTCGCAGATGAAACTGGTTGTGACCAATGACACTGGTCCGATGCATATTGCCGCCGCAGTGAATACGCCGATGGTTGCGATATTTGATCCCATCCATGTTCGCAGGTTCCGTCCTTGGATGCCGGAGGGATATTATCGTGTCGTTGTTCCGGAATGGGATGGAAGAATACGAGGAAACGTCGTAGAAACCATCTATAATCTGTTGCAGACGATTCCGGTTCAGACGGTTATGGGAGAAATAGACTGTGTCCTTAACAATGCCGCTGATCGGGAAAAAGATACTCAGAAAGATAAAACATCAATTGATGAATTTTATATTCCAGACAATATTTTAGGGTAGATATTCACGATTCACACATGGATCTTCTCCCTGTAGAAAGTTGAGTTAACATTAATAAATGAAGATATGACAAGCAGTAAACAGCTCTTTTATCTCCAGCATCAATCTGACAATTCTTGAATACCGAATAGTGAGTTCGCCTCCAGGAGGCGATAGAGTCAAAAAAGCGTTTATTCTGCACTGTGATGAGTAATCCGTTCCAATCCACATATTATTTTACAACTTCTTCTGACATCTGAGAAAACCATATAGGATACCAAGCGGGAATCCTTAACAACAGGACGAGTTGTTTTATGACGTTTGAAGTAAAAGAACTGCAGCAGGAACCATGGCGATGGATCAGTATCGCAGCAGCCATTGCAAATGATGGCTATGTTCCGGATGAAAAGTTGGAAACTGCTTTAATGTCGCTGGATGCCCCCAGGGTACAAAGGGATACCAGGTCATGCGAGGAACTCTGGTCAGTGATGCAATCGACCAACAGGGTAAATGGATTGCGCTGGTTGGATAAAACGGGATTACTGGGTGAATTGTTACCGTGCTGGAATGGACTTGCATCCCGACGAAAACTGAGACTTGATGCAGTTGAGATGGTTCACAAGGAGAGTTGGAAAGACGACCTTAAGGACGAAGTCTACAGGGCGATTTGCGATGACCTGGAAGTTATTGTGGACAGCCGACTTGATCGATGGGCATTAACCGCCCTGGCGACGCTTCTTGCCGGAGGTGATACTGAAAATCAATCCCTGTGGACCAAAGAAGTACGAAGGAATCTGTTTGAATTGTCGGCTACTGAAAGTGAAATTACTTTCGTTGAAACCATTGTACGTGACTATCGGAAAGGAATCCGTTATTTGCGTAAAATGGCGCAGGAGTGCAATTGTACCAATGCACTGGCGGTAACGTGCCTCAGCACGATCCTGGTTGGCGGTGAAGACACAGAGGATGAATACAAAGTTGCCGCGCAGATCGTAAATGATGCTCTTTCAGGTGCAGTCAATCCTCTTGATAGCTGAAAAAGAACAGAATCTATTTAGTATCGGCTGCTGCTTAGGCAGCTTTTTTTTTCTGTTCAGAGCCGTTGTTGATCTTTGAAAACCGGATTTCTATCAAATGTTTAACTGTAGCTATTTGCTGATATTTGCATTTGGGCAGCCATTCATTGCAGATTTTCTGAATGGAATTTGCCATATGCTATTTTACTCTTTCAAATCTCCTCCAAAAACCATGTTGCAGCACGGCATTTGAATGCAGGAACATATTGATAATAATCATTATAGGGTATTTAACTAATGTTATGTTTATCTGGGTGAAAATGCGGCCTCTGGAGACATTAAATGTGTTTGGACGTTTGAGATATCTGAATGTACATTCGTGAAACCTTTCGCATGCGGTTTATAGTAGCAGTGCTACATAAACCGCTGTCTTTTTGTAGTTTTCGTTCATGCTCCCGGACAGAGTGGGGCTTGTTATAGGAGGCATAGTCTTATGGCTGGCAATGCGTTTAATCCATTTGAGATGGCCCAGCGCCAGTTTGACCATGTTGCCGAGTTGATCGGTTTGGATCAGTCGACACGTGATCTGCTGCGTCAACCATTGCGTGAGTATCATTTTTCAATTCCGGTGCGGATGGAAGACGGTAGCGTTAAAGTCTTCCGTGGATTCAGGGTTCAGCATAATGACGCCCGTGGTCCTGGAAAAGGCGGAATTCGTTTTCACCCGCAAGAGACTGTGAATACAGTTCGTGCGCTCTCCATGTGGATGACCTGGAAGTGCGCTGTTGTTGACATTCCCTTGGGCGGCAGTAAAGGTGGAGTCATCTGCGATCCGCACAACATGAGCATGCGTGAACAGGAACAGGTATGCCGTGGTTGGGTACGTCAGCTCGCACGTGATGTCGGTCCGATCCGTGACGTACCGGCGCCCGATGTAATGACCAATGCCCAGCATATGCTCTGGATGCTCGATGAATTCGAAGCCATCCACGGAGTAAAGCAGCCGGGATTCATTACCGGTAAACCCGTTGGATTGGGTGGATCGTTGGGACGTACGGAAGCCACCGGTTACGGTGTGATGTATACCGTCCGTGAAGCGTTAAAGGAAATGGGCATTGATCCGAAGCAAACCCGCGCAAGCTTCCAGGGATTCGGCAATGTTTCCCAGTATGCCATTCAGCTTTACCAGCAGCTCGGCGGCACCGCAGTGTGCGTATCCTCCTGGGATCAGAACGATCAGACCTCTTACACTTTCCGTAAGAAGGATGGCGTTGACCTCGACGAATTGTTCAGCATTACCGACCGTTTTGGCGGTATCGACAAGGGTAAAGCGAAGGAAAAGGGATACGAAGTCCTGCCGGGTGATGCATGGATCGAGCAGGATGTGGATATCCTCGTTCCGGCAGCTCTTGAAAACCAGGTTACCGGCGAAACAGCTCTGAAAATCCAGAAGAATGTGAAGATCGTGGCAGAAGGCGCCAACGGTCCCACAACTCCGGAAGCGGATGAAATCCTCAAAGAACGTGGAATCTTTGTAATACCCGATTTCCTCGCCAATGCCGGTGGTGTTACCTGCAGTTATTTTGAACAGGTTCAGTGCAATATGAACTACTACTGGGAAAAAGAAGAGGTTCTCGAAAAGCTGGATACCAAGATGACCTCCGCGTTCAAATCCACCAGTGAACTTGCACGGAAAAAAGGCCTGTACATGCGTGATGCAGCGTATGTCATCGCGATCAACCGTGTCGCGGAAGCATGCAAAAAACGTGGTTGGGTATAATCTGTAAATTTTCAACTTTTTTCATATAGATACCCCATCGGAGATAATCCGGTGGGGTTTATTGTTTATTATGAACACTCTACCTCTGTGGATTTTTTACTATAGAATAGGATTTCCTGCCGTAATATTCTTGTCAATATTTCTCCAATGATTTATTTTGTACAATGAGTTGTATCTTATTGGAAATGAATATTGTCAGGAGAAATGATGATCAACACCTGCAATATCACATATTTGAAGAATCTTTCCGGGATCATCGCACTTTTCAGTTTTTCCGTACTGTGCTTCCCATCCTTTGCCGAATGGCCGACCGAGCCATCCAGTGGCTTGGTGTTAACTACATTTGACGCCCAAAGCAGGCAATTACTTGATTATGCGGTAAGTGATGATAATAGTGTCATTGCCTGTATTCGTGCAGATCGGTTTATGTACACTGAAGATGAAAGCCGATGGTACATTCTCACCCAAAAGATTATGCCCGATGGCACATTATTATGGCCATTATATCCCGATGAAGATCATTATGTGACAATGGCGATCACGGATAATTTGTATGAATATCCGTTTCGCGCTGTACAAATGGCATACGGACAACAGGGAAGCACCTTTATTGCATGGTCGGATTCACGGAATGCGAATTGGGATCCCTACTACCATGCTTACACAGGAGCCGGATTACGCCTTCAAAAACTGGACGAAAACGGTGTCAATCAATGGGGAACGGATGGAATTATTATCTATGAGCGGACTGAATATCTATATACAGCGGCAGTTTGCGCGCACCTTGAGCCGCAGGAAGATGATGGAGTACTGGTTGTCTGGTATGATTATGACAGTCCATCCGAAGATTATGAAGGGAATATCTGGGTCTATCGTTATGATGCAGACGGGAATATGATGTGGGAGGATAGTACATGTGTGTTATTGGATAATCCAGGTATCCCGCATCAACACCCAACTTGTGTGTCGGACGGTGAAGGTGGAGTAATGATATTAGTGCA
The DNA here is from genome assembly GCA_963674515.2 of bacterium. Lineage (GTDB taxonomy): Bacteria > Electryoneota > Electryoneia > Electryoneales > Electryoneaceae. The sequence continues at coordinate 246,082 of CAXXQY010000033.1, read as the reverse complement.
GAATCGCATGCTGAAAGTCAGCAATGAAGGTGAGATTCTGTGGGAATACGGTGATGTCGTCTTCTGGGATCTTCGTTATGGCAGAGCAGACGCTTATGAAATGGCACCTGGTTTTGCAATGATTTTGGGTTGGACACCGCATAGCGATACCTGGATCACTGGAATTACCAATGAAGGTATCTTGCCATTTGGTGATGGACGTGAGGTTCCCCATATAGAACATTCAACACTGGGTGAAGTCTTCACTGTTGGGGATGAGTACTATGGATTTGTTATGCAAATTCGGAATAGTGAGGTCAATGCTACAATGGCATATTATCTATATGATGACTCTTTAAATACAGTTCTTAATCATGATTATCGACTGCTGAGCGATACTTCTCTTGGATTTCAGCAGTTTACAAAAATTAATTCACATGGCATTCGGTTTATGAATAGACTAAATATTGATTCGTATGATTATTTAGCGAATTATAACTGGACACACGCTATTGAAGAGAATGAATCAATGATAAATAATCGGTCAAATTATCTTGATGACCTTGGTAACACCTGGATTTTTTGGAGCAGCGGAGATGACTATTACAATTGGCAATGTGTAGCAAATATTATCAATCCTGCGGGAGAACGTGGGGTTCCTATATTATCACCTGTTTGGGAAAACTCCGATGAGTATTTGCCGGAGTCAATCAGCATTCAAACATGGCCTAATCCTTTCAATAATCACCTCACCATCTCAATTGAAAACCTGCAGCCGGGAAACACGACACTATCCGTGTATAACATTCTGGGACAGCACATTATTAACCTGCATCATGGATGGCTTCCGGCAGGATATCACAGGTTTCTGTTTACAGGTGATCAATTGCCGTCAGGGGTTTATCTGCTTGTGAGCACCAGTGATGAGGGAATATCGGCAAATAGAAGAATCGTTCTGATGAAATGAGAGATGTAGTCCGCGTTTTACAAGCAAACGTGGCCACCCATCGGAGACGGTAGGTCAGAGTACGTCGTTGCGAGAATTTCTGCGTGTAGTTGTCATTTACGCAGAAATTCGAAGCAATCTCCTTACAATCTCACATTCTCATGTTGGCATTAATATGAAGCATTGAACTGCAGAACCCTTCCCGGACCGTTTTTTTGCGTTTGGACTATATAAACGACGTTGTACACGGTTTACGCCAACAGGAGCATATTTTTATATCCCAGGTATCTATCTCCAATGGTCTACCAAACTACAACTCATTTTCGGCGAAAATGAGCTACTCCGAAAATGAGTTGAACAGTAGCACACTTTCGCCGAAAGTGTGTCGCAGTCCATCAAGATAGTTTATCAATAATGAGTATCGAAAACCCAATCCTGTCCACCACATTGACAGAGAACTTTGGCCTGAGTGCTTGCCACTCAGGTTTCTCACTTTTATTTGGATGTAATACTGAGTTTATGAGAGACACCCGTGTGACAAGCACACGGGCCAAAGAGCCGAAGGAGGTATGGTGTATTCGCCGAAAGTGTGTCGCAGGTTTTACAAGCCATCACCAGCATGGGGATAGTGACTCTACCCTACAGAGAAACCCGACTGATCCGCCCTTGTTGAAATTACAGAGTACAAGGCACTCAGTCGGGTCACTAAAAACTGTATTTCTTCAGGTAAACCTATTGTCCTTTACGCCACCGTGCGAGGCGTTCGAAACCATCCTTGACCGCTTTGACCACGGAGGAGACCTGGAACGGTTTTACGAAATAATCGTCAAAACCGGCTTCACGCGCTTCGACAATCTGGAAAACGGAGGCATATCCCGTGATAGCGATTAGGATAGCAATCGGGTAATCTTCACGGACCTGCCGACATAATTCAATTCCGTTGATCCCCGGGAGTTGCAGGTCGAGGATCTGCACCTGGATATTATCCTCTTTGAGTATTTCGAGGGCCTCTTCGCCTGTTTCCGCCTGTAACGTTGTACAACCGGCATCCTCAAGAGCCATTACCAGTAATTCACGGATTTCTTTTTCGTCATCTACTACAAGAACACGTTGGTCCATTTTGCCCCCGACAGTTTGCATGTTTCCATTTCGAGGTGGTAGTGTATTTTATTTGAATATACAATAAAACTCTTTCGAATTCAGTGATTCAAGTGGAGGGAATGGATTCCTCCATAAAACTGCCCTGTGAATCTGACAAGCAGGATATACGAATTACGTATAATCACTTTTCAGACTGGATATGTCTCATGAGTCTATCAAATCAGTCTCAGGTTTTTGTAAATACCCTGCCTCTTCCTGTATAATAAAGTATCGATTTCAGGGACCGGAAACAGATAACCTGACTGATTGGAAACAATGCACGATTCAACACATAAAACGGCGCTCAGCCTGCAGGAAAAGCTGGAACTTCTTCCGAAAGAACCGGGATGTTACCTGTTCAAGGATGAACGGGGTAAGGTGATTTATGTGGGCAAGGCAAAAGTTCTTCGCAGCAGGGTGCGCAGCTACTTCACCGGGGTATCGGATGGACGTACCCAGTTTTCTCTCCTCGTCTCGAAAATACGCGATGTAGAGACGATTATTACCGACAATGAAGTGGAAGCCCTGATCCTCGAGGCGAACCTGATCCGTCGGCACCGTCCGCGCTACAACGTTGATGTTCGCGATGACCGAAGTTATCCCTATCTCAAGGTGACTCGCGAGTTGTATCCGAAGGTGTATCTCACCCGTGATCCCCGAAACGACAAGGCGCTCTACTTTGGCCCGTTGAGCGATGTGACACGTGTAAAATCCACAGTGAATGCTCTTCGGCAGGCATGTCATATCCGTACCTGCAATCTCATGATTACCAGGGACAGTGTGAAGAAGGGGAAACACAAGGTATGCCTTGAATATCATATGGGGAATTGCCTGGGGCCATGCGAAGGGCTGCAGAACCCGGAGGATTACAGCGAATCGTTACGGCGGCTGATTGATGTTGTCCAGGGGCGTGGGAATGCTCTCATCCAGCGTCTCGAAGAGAGAATGAAGGAATATTCACGGCACCGGAAATTCGAAGAAGCCGCCAAGGTGCGTGATCAACTCGCAGCAGTCAACAGCCTCACACAACGGCAGAAAGTGGTTTCCATCGAAGAGCAGGAGCGTGATGTTTTCGGTATCGCACGGGAGGACAAGGATGGCTGCATCGCTGTGCTGCGTATCCGTGCAGGGAAACTGATCGGACGGTCGCATTCTTACCTCTCACGGCTCCATACCACTGAGAACGATGGCGACATCTGGGTAAAATACCTGGCGAATTATTACCTGTCTGAGACAAGGATACGTCCGAGAGAAGTGCATCTGCCCGGTCCGCTGGATGATGAACAGATCGAGCTCATCGAATCGTTTCTCAATAAAAATCAGGATCGAAGGATTTACCTGTGTCTTCCCCAGCGCGGCGATAAGGTTCGCATGCTGGAAATGGCTCAACATAATGCCGAGTTGCTGCTGACAGAGTACCGTATCGCCAAAGAACGCCGGGACCGTGAACCGATGAGCCTGAAGGCGTTGCAGGAGACTTTACAACTGGACCACCTGCCCGTCGTTATCGAATGTTTTGACAACTCGAACCTGATGGGGACAAATCCTGTTTCTTCCATGGTCCGGTTCCGTAATGCTCGCCCGGAAAAAAGCCAGTACCGTCACTACAAGGTGAAAACTGTCCGGGGGATCGATGATTTTGCGTCCATGAGCGAGGTTGTAGGGAGGAGATACCGACGGCTTCTCAGGGAAAAACAGCCTTTACCGGATCTGGTAGTAATTGATGGTGGCCTGGGGCAGGTAAATGCCGCGAGAAGGATCCTGAACGAGATCGGCTTACGAAATCTGCCGTGTATAGGGCTTGCGAAACGGCTCGAGGAGATCATTCAACCCGGTCAGCCGGGCCCGATTACGTTGCCGAAAACATCTTCAGCGTTAAAACTTCTCATGTGTCTGCGAGATGAAGCACATCGTTTTGCGATAACCTTTCACCGGAAGTTACGTGCAAAATCGCAGGTCTCTTCGACACTGACCAACCTGCCGGGGATCGGTGAGGCGAAAGCAAAAGCGTTGCTCAAACATTTTGGTTCACTGAAGCGTCTGAAGGAAGCGACACCGGAGGCAATTGCCGAGGTGCCGGGATTCAGTAAAAAAGGAGGCCAGGTACTCCTTGACCTCCTGAATAGTGATTCGGATTGAGTACTGCTGTGTTGAAGCGCGACTTCGTCCCGCTATTTCTGGATTCCTGTTTCCACGGGAATGACATCTTCAATGAAATTCTGTATTTTCGGACTACCCTCTCGCTGGAGTGACATCTGTTTTGGCTTCTTAACAGTCATAAACTGATGGAACTTCTTTGTCCTATTTTCAGATCAACATCATCAAATCGTTTCCAAGGCCTGCTCCAGATCGGCGATCAGGTCTTGAACATTTTCAATCCCCACACTGAGTCGAATGAGACCGTCATTGATTCCTGCGGCGTGTCGTACTTCCGGTTCCACGGACGCATGAGTCATGGAGGGAGGATTGCAGACCATACTTTTCACCCCGCCCAGGCTTTCCGCAAGGACAAAATACTTCAGATTTGTGAGGAACTGTTTCGCCGTTTCCAGGTCGGCATTCAGTTCAAATGAGATCATCGCACCGAAGTCGGTCATCTGCTGTTTTGCCAAGGCGTGTCCCTTATGTGATTCAAGCCCCGGATAAAATACTTTCAATACCTTGGGGTGATTGTCGAGAAATTCGGCGATCTGTTTTGTGTTGCTGCAGTGCCGTTCCATACGGATGCCGAGGGTTTTGAGCCCCCTGAGGGTAAGGAAACAGTCCTGTGGTCCCGGGACCGCGCCAACGCCATTCTGGATGAATCGCACTTCTTCATGCAGCTCATCGGAATTGGTCAGGACAATCCCCTGGATCACATCGCAATGGCCTGACAAATACTTCGTCGCGGAGTGCATCACCAGGTCTGCTCCCAGTTCAAGCGGACGTTGCAGGTAGGGAGTTGCAAATGTGTTATCAACCGTGACAAGGATATCATGAGGTTGTACCAGCTCGCAAGCCGCACGTATATCGGTCACGTTCAAGAGAGGATTGGTCGGGGTTTCCAGCCATAACATTTTTGTATTGGAACGAATCGCCTGCTTGATATTATCCAGTTCGGTTGTGTCGACAAAATCAAATTCAACACCGAACTTGGCGAAGATTTTAGTGAATTGACGGTACGCGCCGCCATAGAGATCCTGAACCGAGATAATATGATCCCCTGATTTCAGGGTCAGCAGGATTGCATTGATTGCCGCCAGGCCGCTGGAAAAAGCAATTCCATGTTTCGCTTGCTCCAGGCAGGCGACCTTTTTCTCCAGTGCTGTGCGGGTCGGGTTTTCCGTACGGGCGTAGAGGAGTCGTTTTCCCTGGTATTCACGGGGATCGCCGGGGTATTCCTGGGAGAAGGTGGAAGTCTGATAAATGGGGAAGGAGATCGCTCCTGTAACAGGATCTTCGTCGTGGCCGTGATGGAGTGCATCTGTATTAAACATGGCTTTCCCTTTCAAAAATGCCCTGCAATCAATGATTGAGGGCACAGTAATGGTCGATGATAGACGACAATATTTCAATGGTCATAAAACTGCTATTCGAATAGTATCTGTTTCCTACTCCTGGCGCAAGGTCTCCGCAGGATTTACATGGCATGCTTTCAGGGCGTACAGGCTGACAGTACCCACTGCGAGGATAAGTGCAACCAACCCTGCCACCGGGTACAGCCACCATGCGAACGGAGCGTGATAGGCGAAGTTATTCAGCCAGTTATTCATCGCATACCATGCGACAGGCCAGGCGAACAGGTTCGCGATCAGGATCAGGATGACATACTGGTTCGTAAGTAACATCATAAGGTTTCCGGTCGATGCCCCAAGGACTTTCCTGATTCCGATCTCTTTTAACCTGCGTTCCGCGGAATAGGCAACCAGTGCGAAAATCCCGATCAAGGAAAGAACTACCGCGAGGGTTGTGAAAAATGCAAAAAGTTTCCCCAGCCTGATTTCCGTATTGTAAAGTTGTTCAAAACGGTCATCGAGGAACTGGTAACGGAACGGGGAAGAGGGGAAGTTCGTCTCCCACAGGTTTCTGATCGTCTCAATGCTTTCATGAATCCGGTCCGGCTGGAGACGGAAGGCAATCCGGCGAGGTCTGCCGTCTGTTTGGGTCAACACCATCGGTTCGATTTCATCATGGAATGATTCAAAATGGATATCGCGAACCATGCCGATGATCGTAACCGGCAAATAATTGTCTTCACCGTCCGCAGGGTCGGCGTCGAGAAAATGGCCGATGGGATCTTCCAGACCTAAAGCTCGCGCAGCGGTTTCGTTGATGATGATATTCTCTCCGATATCGCTTGGATTGTTCGGATCGAAATTCCTGCCTGCCAATAGCTCCATCTCAAGGGCATCGATAAAACGGTAATCGACGGTCAGTTGCCGTGTCATCAGGTTCTGGTTATTGATCGGTTCCGGAACCTGATAGGTGTATTCCATGTACCCCATGTTTGGAAGGTGGTTTGATACTGTTCCTGCGAGGATCCCGGGTTGCTGCAGCAGTTCATTGTACAGAAACTCGCAGTTTTCTGCGGTCATGTCCGGTCCGACTGTCAAGACCATCAATTGATCCTTATTAAATCCGGGATCATAGGAATCGATGTAACGGAGCTGCTGGATAACGGTAAAGGTGCAAATGATCAAAACGATGGTAATCACGTATTGGAATACGATTAAAACCGAGCGGATACGTGATCGTTTGATACCGGTGAACATATCCCCACGGATTGTCGTTGACGGCTGAAAAGCGGTCAGGAAAAAGGCTGGATAGATTCCCGCGATAAAACCGAGAAGAATTGCCAGAACAACAAATCCCAGGAGAAGATGCAGGTTCTGAGACAGGTTCAATGATAGCTCCCGTCCAACAAATTCACTGAAAAACGGCAACAGGAGCATCACCAGGAAGGAAGCAATGATAAGAGCGACAAATGATAATAAGAGGGTTTCACCAAGATATTGACGTACAAGGATACCGTTTGTAGCGCCAATTGCCTTGGAAATACCCACCTGGTGGGCACGTTCGCTGCTGCGCGCCGTCGCCAGGTTAATAAAGCTGACACAGGCGATCAGGAGAATGAAGAATCCCAGAACTGCGAAAATTGCCAGTTTCTGGTAAGTGATTGCATTGGTGAATCCGAACTGGAAATCGAAACTGTTGTCGAAATGGATATCCCGGATCGGTTCAAGCGTTACGGTAACTTCTGCGCCGAGCATGTCAAGCAGTTCACGAGCATTGGCTTCGTACACTTCATCCACAAGTGGCTGAACTTCTTCGACTGTATGACCTTCCGCGAGCAGAAGATACCCATAATAATTGGAACGTCCCACCCAGTATTCCGCGCCGGCGATTTGCATGGACGACATCGACATGATGAAAGAACTCGCCGGGAGATGGGAATGATCCGACATATCTTCCATGACACCGGTAACAGTATAACGCTCCGTTTCACCGAGACGGATTTCACGCCCGATAGGATTAAAATCCCCGAAGAATCTGTGAGCGGTTGTTTGCGACAATACGACAGTATTCGGTGTGCTCAATACGGAGGATGGGTTACCAAGGATGAGTCGAAAACCGAACGTTTCGAAAAATGTCGAATCTGCCCAGGCGAACGGGCCCTCCATGAATATCTGGTCTTCAACGTAAACCGGACGTTCCGAGATCGATTGACGCATCCGTGCATAGTTTTCTACCGCGCTGATCTCACGGGCCAGTCCTTCCGACACCGGAAAAGAGGTGGAAGGCAGATGAAGGTGTTGTGTCCCGCCAACATTCTGATCTGTATTGATGCGAACCAGTCGTTCCGGGTGCTCAAAATGCCTGTCATAACCGAATTCATGGTTCAGGTAGACGAGGATTAGCATGCATGCTGCCAATCCTGCCGCCAAACCGAACAGGTTCAGGAGATTCAACGTTATGTTGGAAAAGAAATTCCGAACAAAGAGGATAACCGTCTGACGAAACATATCAGTTCCTCCACAAAGATCGTAGTGTTTCAAATCTATCGATAATAATCATTTCCTGATGTTCTGCATGATCCTGTCGCCTGAAATTGCGTAGCCATATCTAATAATACTTACCGCGAGATCATGCAGGTGTAATTGTTTCCTTAAATGTACAGGTTCTCGCATGCTCTTTGTGCGAATCCTTGTTGCTTTAGTATCAAACGCCAGCAACCTGTACAACACCTGATTCTATCAGTGACAATCTTTTTCTATCATTGCTACTCATATCGCAATGCTTTTACCGGATTGGATGATGCTGCCTGGTATGACTGGCTGAACACGGTGATGATCGCAATAAACAAGCTGATCAATGTCGCAAAAGCAAATGGCAGCAGTGTCAACTCTGTGCGGTACGCAAATCCTTCAAGCCAGTGGTTTGAAGCGTACCATGCCAGCGGCCATGCAAGAAGATTGGAGAACGCAACCCACTTGACAAAATCAATGATAAGGATACGTACGATCGTAATACTGGATGCGCCAAGTACTTTTCTGACGCCGATTTCCTTGGTGCGTTGTGCGGTGGAATGTCCGGCAAGACCGAACAAACCAAGACATGCGATGAATATTGCCAGCAGAGAAAATACATTGACGATGACACCTGTATTCAAATCACGACGGTAGATCGCTTCGAATTCATCATCCATGAAACCATAGGCAAATGGATGGTCCGGGAAGAGAGTGTTCCATTTCTCCTCGGCAATCGCCATCGCTTCCTGTATTCGACCCTCTGCGATCCGTGCAGTCAGGAGGCTTCCGGGGAATGATCCCATGGGAAACATGACGACAGGTTCGATAAACTGGTGAATACCGATAAAATTGAAATCTTTTACAACGCCGATAACTTCTGTTCCGGTTGAATCATCCTGACCAAAATAGAGACGTTTTCCGAGGGGTTCATCCCAGCCAAGTTGTTGCACTGCGGTCTCGTTGATAAGGACGACATTCCCGGTATCGGTCGCAAATTCACGGGAGAAGTTCCGGCCGAGAGCCATTTCCATCCCCAGGGTTGGTACTGTTTCCGGGCTCACGGAAATCCTGTTCCATATCCAGATATCGTCTTCCGATGCGCCTTCCGGACGGATTCTTGTCCGTCCGAAGGTACGTCCGGGGATATTGCCGCTGGTGGCGACAGAAACAAAAGCGCTGTGCTGGCTCAATTCGTCGCGGAAGGTGAGGAGATTCTCGGACATGTTCCTGTCGAACATGTCGAAAACAGCGACCTGTTCACGATCATATCCGATGTCACGGTTCTGGATGTAAAAAAGCTGCTTTTGTATGATAAATGTCATGCAGATGAGTGCAATTGACAGGGTGAACTGGATCAGCACCAGTGATTTACGCAGGAATGCACCTTTTTTCCCTGTACGGAACGATCCCTTCAGAACAGTGATAGGTTGGTAATTTGCCAATACCAAAGCCGGGTACAATCCCGCGAGAATTCCCACAAGTACAAATATTCCGATTAATGATTCGCTTAATAACGGGTTGGGAAGAAGATTGAAGGAAATAGTCGTGTCTGCCAGTGTATTTAACCACGGAAGGAGCATAATAGCGGCTGGAATCGCCAGTAATGTCGCAAGTAAAGTGATAAGTAAAGATTCACCAATAAATTGAACGATAAGTTGAGAACGTCTCGAACCAACAACTTTTCGCAAGCCGACTTCTTTGGCACGTTGCGCGCTTTTAGCTGTAGACAGGTTCATATAGTTGACAGATGCGATCAGGAGGATTAATACAGCAATTAATGCAAATGTATAGACGTTATTTATATCGCCCTTGTTCTGGACAGGATCAAAAATGACATCGGTGGATCGTAAATGGACATCTGTAAAAGCCTGCAATGTAATGTCAAAATTCTCTGCCACATTATTGTCACGGCATAGCTGAGTCATCCGGTCATCCATACCGGTAAGATCGGTTCCCGGATAAAATTGTACATAGGTTGGCATGGCGATCAAGCCCCATAGCTCAAGCCAGATAGGCCGATTTGCATCCGGTGGCTGGTTTTGCCTTGCTAATGTCTCCAGTGTTGCTATTGAACCGAGTGCATCAAATTCGAGATGAGTATTGTTGGGGAGATCTTCAAGAATGCCAGTTACAAGCAAATCGTTACCATTGCCGGTTCTCAGTTGTTTCCCCATTGGATCTTCATTCGGAAAAAGCTGATCGGCAAGGGATTGAGTAAGTACGATACTGAAAGGATCACGTAACGCAGTGGCCGGATCACCCGCGAGCAGGGGGTAGTTGAAAAAATCGAAAAAATTGGAATCTGCAGAACGGAACTGCTGGGCATAGACCGACAGGTTCTCACCATTCATAAACAGCGCCTGACCCCCGCTGGTCAATCGAAGCGAACTTCGTACTTCAGGAAATGACTCTGTTAACGCATGTCCCAACGCAGGCATGGTAATTCCCACACGCTGCCGGTTCGTGCCGAGGGCATGATCAATGGTCAGAACACGATAAATATTCTCCTTGTCGGAATGCATGTTCTCATAAGAGAGTTCATATTGGATAAAAAGAAGAATCACTACACAGGCCGCAATTCCAATAGACAGACCTGAAACATTAATTATGGAAAACAGGATGTTCTTACGGAGATTTCGTATGGCGATCATCAGGATGTTCTGCAGCATACATCACCTCGGCGTATAGGTAAGTATTTTGTCCCGGAATCCTTGAAAGAATGCAATCCATATGCCTGTAAACAGGTGATATATAAACAACAGAAATATAATCTATTAGATGTGTGTAGTTCCTTTTGGAAGTAGCAAAAGAAAACGGCAGATTTGCTGTATGATCATTATGCTGCATTCCTGAAAAAAATAAGGTTCTGTAACTTCGGTGCTATTATCGCTGTCAAATGGATGTTAACAGGGAGGGAATCATGTCCGTAAGCACAATAAAAATGATTTTGGGTCATGCAAAACGGAACCGATTATCCACGTTGATAAACCTTTCCGGTATGGCTATCGGTTTGGCTGCTTTCTGGCTCATTGTATTGTTTCTTCAATACGAAACGACCTATGATCTATACCATCCAAATCTGGACAGGCTCAGGCGAATTTATGTAGAAGCGAAAATCGGTCAAATGGATGAATTGCGTGTGCCAGTCTCTTCGGTGCCTATTCGTCCTGCATTGTTGAATGAAACTGATGGAATCGAAGAGGTAGTACGAATCAAAATTATTGAACGCGAGGAATCCGTAAGCTATAACAATGTTACTTATCTTCTATCAAATGTCTGCTGGGCGGATTCATCCCTGTTTCAAGTACTTGGTTATCATCTTCAGAGAGGGGAAGAATCGTCAGCGCTGCATGCGCCTCAACTTGCAATAATTTCCGGGGGAACAGCGCAGTTGTTTTTCGGTGACGAAAATCCAATTGGAGAAGAAATAGTATTAAATAATGAACACTCATACACAGTATCTGGTGTGCTGGCACCTTCCGAAGGTCATAGTCACCTCCCGGATTTTCCAGTCATTTGTTCGTTTGCCAGTCTTGCAGTCGATGATAATTCTCAGTTTTTAGCCAATAACCAGTATTACTGCTATGCACTCCTTGAAGAAGGAGTAACGGTTGAAAGTTTGTCCTCCGCTTTGGAAACGATGGTCGAACGTCGCGACGGAGAGACACTTCGGAACGTGGGAGGGTATTATCATATCAGGATGCAGCCGATACAGGAAGCGTACCTCGATAATAATTTCCAGTTTAATATCCTGCCAACAGGTTCACGGGCGACTGTTACCCAGTTTACAGCAATTGCGGTATTCATTCTGCTTCTGTCATGCCTGAATTTCATCAATATTACCACCGCACTCAGCGCCAGGTATGCAAAACAGGTAGGGATCTGCAAATCGGTGGGAGCGACCAGGTTTCAGCTTGTTCGCCAACTATTGTCCGAATCAGTATTAATATCCGTAATCGCAGCTATTCTGTCACTGATCCTTGTATTTCTCCTGCTGCCGTCTTTTTCGCAGCTTTCGGGGAAACCGCTTGAACAGGCGTTAACCGAAAACATTCACTACTTGCCATTTGTATTATTGTTTGCCGTTATTATCGGACTGATCGCAGGAATTTATCCATCATTTCTGATTTCAGGATTCAAACCTGTCGATGTGTTGAAGGGGCAACTTGGCAGTGGAAAAAGAGGAAACAGACTGCGCACAACCTTTGTAATTTTTCAGTTCATCGTTTCGATTGTATTAATTATCAGTTCCCTGATTGTATGGCAGCAGATGCGTTATGTACGTAATGTCAACCCTGGTTTTGATGACGAACACCTCCTGATTCTTCATTTGAATAATGATATCATGCGTGAACAATGGCAGGCATTTCAAGCTGAACTGGATGAAATCCCGGGAGTTGTTTCAAACGCATCGACAGTCCATATTCCGACAATATCCATGAGTGATGAAACCTTTCATCGTACTGATGCGGAAGAGGATGCTGATATATGGATGCATTCTATGAATGTTGGTTATAATTTTTTTGAAACGATGGACATGGAAGTTGTTCAGGGAAGAAATTTTTCAGAAGAGATTGTCACCGATAGCGAAACGGCAATTATCATTAATGAAGCAGCCGCCCGGAGGCTTGGGTGGGAGGATCCGATTGGCATGACTCTCGGAAGTTTCACGTCAATGGAAGGCAACGAATGGAATGAGTTGACAGTTATCGGTGTCATTAAAGATTTTCATTTTCAGTCTTTGCACACTCAAATTGAACCGACAGTGATTCATCTCCAGTCCAGCCCGGATATGATCATTGTAAGATTGCATCCTGATGATATTGTAAATTCCATGCAAGCAATAGAAAACTTATGGACCAGGTTCAGCAACGGCGCACTTTTTCATTATCAGTTCCTCGATGATACCTTTGATAATCTTTATCAAAGGGAAGTCCGAATGGGAACACTCCTGGTCTATTTTACAGTGATCGCCGTATTTGTTGCCGGTCTTGGTTTATTCGCACTCGCCTCATTTTCAGCCCAGGCGAGAAAACAGGAAATTGGTATACGCAAAGTGATGGGTGCATCCACTACGGGTCTTATATTTTTACTCTCAGGAGAATTTATACGTCCCGTGATCATAGCCAACATAGTCGCCTGGCCTATCGCACTTTTGCTGATGAACCGCTGGCTTGAAAACTTTGCCTATCATACATCAGTTGACATATTTACAATACTGATCACGGCAGCAGGTTCTCTGGCGATTGCACTCGTGACATCAGGTGGGCAAGCGATGCGTGCTGCGCATGTGAATCCGGTTCAAACATTACGCTCGGAATAGAAGGATAACTCGCTCTGCTCGATAATCGGAAGTTCCTATCCGGTCGTAAAAAACCGTACTTTCCTTCATCAGATTGATGTTCAACAGGCTGATGAAGAATTATGACAAATACAACCGGCCCTGACAGGGAAGATGTACGGCGGATGTTTGACCGGATCGCACCCCGGTATGATCTCGCCAACCGTATCCTGAGTTTCCATGTGGATTCCTATTGGCGTCATTTCGCATTAAAATCGGCGCATATCTCCCAGGATGAATCCTGGCTGGACATTGCTACCGGTACGGGCGATATGGTCCAGACAGGCAAAAAAATCTCTCCCGGTTCCAAATGGTATGGTATTGACCCATCCCGTGGAATGCTCTTAGGGTTTCGTCAACGCAAGACATTGCAATCTGTTCCTCTTGTTCAAGGGCAAGCAGAATTCCTTCCGTATAGTGACAATTGTATCCATGGAGTCACTATTGCATTTGGTCTGAGAAATTTTTCCGACAGAGAAAAGGGATTGCGTGAAATTCACCGTGTTCTTGTAAAAGACGGATCTTTGGTGATCCTCGAGTTCCATCCAAAAACAGATGGCAAATGGTCGGACAATATTTTCGCAAACACTTATTTAAATAGGATTTTACCTTTTCTTGGAGGATTGGTTTCAGGGGATGTTCCCGCCTATAAGTATCTTAACACATCATCACGTCATTTCTGGACGGTTTCTCATTTGCATACATTCTTGAAACATGCTGGATTTCATTCTGTGAAACATTGGGGAATGATGGCAAAAGCAGTGACACTGACAATTGCGAGGAAGGAGTGAACAGGAAACCGGTCACAAAACCTCTGGATTTTCTTCTGATCGCTATCCTCGTTATAGCTTCGGTTGCAATAATGGTTACATCGACAGCCACAGAGCCCGGAGCGCAGGCTGTTGTGTATGTCGGCGGTGAAAAAACGATGATTGTTCCTCTTGATGTCTACGCCCGGTATGAAGTCGAGGGTAAGAAAGGGTTATGTACATTTATTGTTGATGAATATGGCATTTGCATGATCCAGTCACCTTGCCCACATCATTTTTGTATCCAGCAGGGGTATATCAACATGTCCGGGCAATCGATTGTCTGTGTTCCCAATGAGATAACAATCCGGGTTATTCATTCGGAAAACTCTTCCATTGATGGTATTACCGGCTGATGAAGGAAACGAGAACGACATCTGACACTGATTCCAGGGGAACGATCAGTGTGAAAAGCAGTCGCTGGTGGTCGCGTGTTGCGTTATGGACCGCAAGCGGAGTTGCTCTCGCCGGAATGGAACATCTTATTCCATCGCCTGTCCCATGGGTGAAACTGGGCCTGGCAAACAGCGCAGCACTGGTAGCATTATATACGATTGGGATTCCTGCTGCGATTAGCGTAAATCTTCTTCGAGTGATCGTTATTTCACTTCTCTTTCAGACCTATACAAGTCCGGCGTTCCTGTTGTCATTCTCGGGGGCCATTATTTCGGTATGCGTGATGTCTGTTCTCTTTGCTGTTTTCGGGAACCGGATCAGCCCGATAGGTGTGTCTGTGGTAGGGGCATGGTCGCACATGGTTGTTCAATTTATTGTGGTATCGGTTGTACTGGTGCATGACAATTCTCTTTTTGTCATGGCCGGACCAAGTCTCCTGGCTGCAATTGCATCCGGTATTGTAATCGGTTGGTTATGTTCAATGATCATCAGAAGATTGCCTGGGACTTTGCTCGCATGAATCACAGACACGGATTCTGTTCGGATTGCATCCGGACTTCTACCATTAAGAACACTGTTATTAAATGCAAACAGGTTTTCACAAGAATTAATGATCTTGAGATTCCAGTGTCGCAATAGTCCAAAAACCTTCGTATACTATATATTTACTATATACGACTTGATACAGCTTGCCTGGGACAGATTTCTGGAGGTTTTTTCGTGGTCAGATGGTTCTCTTTTGCAGTTAGTATTCTATTCCTGATAGGATGTTCAGGCGGTGGTGGCGGTGGTGTAGGCCCGGGGCCAGATGCTATCTCGTTTACGTTGGATCTGGAAGATATTACCGTCGAAGCGGGTGATGACACTTACCTTGTCCCATGGGTAATGGAGGATAACATTCGTCCACATGGGGCGCAAATTCGTTTTTACACCTTCAATAAGGATGATTCAACGAATGCTTCGGCTTATGTTACATCCGAGTGGGCGACGGTTGATACAACCATGGCCAGGGGAATTTTACCGGATGTAAGGGGTCATATCAACCGATTCGGGAAGAGTTGTTGTTCGTGGTGTTTATTACGGATATGCCGGTACTTCACTTGATAGCGCGGATGCAGAATTGAACTCGGTGTCTTCATTGCATTTCATGGATCTGACGATTGAAGAAAACAATATGGACATCGGTGACCAGAGTAAATTATTTTGTATCCTGTTCCAGGGAACGCAGGAAGATCCTGTCCGCGTATACGGCAGGCAAATGCACTTCTCATCCTGGCTTGTCGGTTCACCTGAAACACCAGCCGGCAATTTTATACCGACTTCTGTAGCAACAAGTGATAATCTTGATGCAGACGGGATTGTCGGCGATTATTACTTCGAAGCTTTGCATAATGGTGTCGGCGTGGTAAAAGTTGAATATTTCAATCGGTTGGGAACACTTGCATCACGTGATTCTTTGATTGTATACATTGGACAGGAATAGGGGCAGGTTTAAACTGCAGAGAGATTCATGCACAATCATTTCAAACTACGATTTTTATCCTGCATTGTACTTGCGCCTGTAATACTGTTTCTGTTTTATGGTTGTGCGGCACGAGTAATCCATCCCGGTGAAGCATACCAACTTGAACAGTGGACTACTGTAGTTGAACAGGGACAACGCTGGCTCGAACGAAATCCTGATGATTTTGAAGCAAGACTGATGACTGGAGAAGCAGCCTTTGCGTTAACAGATACTGTGACAGCAATGATTGTTCTGTCTCCTGTCGCACGAGATATTGAAAATACGGAACTCATGGAAGCCATGTCACTGGGTGCCGTTTCCACAGGCGATCTTTACCTGGCAAGAGAGTTGTTGATGACATTGATGCGCACGGAAAGCAGTGGAAATATCTGGACACAATATCTGGCATTTGTGCAGTATATGATTACTGATGCGCGTCACCAGGCTGATATGGGAGACAGGAAGTTCGCCATGCAGGATTGGTCTGCAGCCGTGAATTCCTATCGACAGGCTTTGCAGTCTCATCCACAGGAAACCTTTTACCAGGCGCGATTGAACCTGGCTCAAGCTGAGCTTCTTATTTCACGAAGAGGTACAGAAAAGCGTAGTATTGCGCTGGAAAAGATTGAGCTTGCGAAGAATATGTGGCGTGGTTCTTCCATACCGTACTGGACGGAAGGTGATGTGTATTTCCAACTGGGTGAAGCAGAAAATGCACTCCAGGCATTTCAACGTGCTCTTGACATGGGACTGGAGGAACCTTACCGGAGTCTGGCAGAAACAATGATTGATGCTTGTAGAACAACCCTGGATGAATAATGAGGATGTCTCTATGGCAAAATATTCTGGTTTACTTTATCGGTATTACCGGGATCATTCTTTTATATCAACTCCTGTTGTTTCTTTCCTCGCTTATCGTTCCTGATCCTGGCAGTATTGGAAGACTGCTTGTTCATTTGCTGGCAATAATAGCAATCACGGCTGCTTCTGTTGGAATGAGAAAATACCTGCGGTATCGTTACAATGTAAAGAGACGCCACCTGCACAATCCGAAACTTGCAGCTATTCCCAAACTTCGCGAAATAGTTTCTCAGTATACCGATATTCTGCGGTTTGGTCGTTCCATCCTTGAAGAAGCCCACAAAACCCTCGAGATCGAGGATGCTCAACTGACTTTGTATTATGATATTCCAGTGGGATTGGAAGTAACGAACATTCGGCTTCGCGGGAATTCGGTGCAAACTTCAATTGAACGTGTTCGGGAAGATGATACTGATATCTTTACGGAAAATGATGATTTTCTTTCCCCATTAACCGCTGCCCATTCGGAAGTAATGACCTACAGGGATCGTCTTGTAGGGATGCTGTTCCTGGGGCCGAAGACTACCGGAGTGGATTATGACCGTTTCGATTATGAGTTTGTTACGGAGTTTGCCAGCTTGATTGCATCTGTGACGGAAAACCTGATGATGTTCCGACGTGTATCGGAAGCGAATCAGAAACTGTTCGAAACGGAAAAGCTTGCGAGTGTGGGGCAGTTGGCTTCCGGTATTGCTCATGAGATCAGGAATCCCCTGGCAAGTATGAAGATGAATCTGCAGGGATTATCAAGGCGAGAGAATTTGAGTGCACGTGATAAAAGACGTGTGCAAATCAGCCTGGATGCAATTGACCGACTGGACCAGACAATCGGTGAGCTGATGCATTTTGCAAAACGCACTCAGCTGGATGTTTCGACGATTAAAATTAAGACCCTTCTTGATAAAAGTATCCGAATGGCTCGTGCGGAGTTGCACTCGAAAGGTATTGTAACCGAAGTGACTGTGGATAAAGGCGTTTCTACCATCCAGGCAGATGAAGGAAGATTGTTGCGTGCGATTTTAAATCTTCTCATCAACTCTTCACAAGCTATGGGAAAAAATGGTACTATATACCTGACAGCGGAGGCATACGGGGAAGGTGTAGAAATCCATATCCGCGATACGGGTCCAGGTATTCCAAAGAAGATTCAGAGAGATATATTTAATCCATTTTTTACAACAAAAGCGGATGGTACCGGCCTGGGACTGGCGAATGCTCTTAAGTATGTCCAGGAACATGGCGGTGAGCTGGAATGCAAAAGCGATGAAACTCATGGTGCAGAGTTTGTTTTACGGTTACCACCAACACCACCGGCATACCAGGCGGATCCCGCAGCATTGAGGGTTGTTCCCACGTAATAGAGGCGATCATGGCAACAATTCTGTTAATTGATGATGATGTAAAACTCACGGAATCCATCGAATTGAATGTGGGCGAGGATCGGTATGAATGGATCATCGCACATGATGGAGAAAGCGGGTTGAATATGATGATGGAAACCGATCCCGATGCTGTGATCTGCGATATTCGAATGCCCAAAATGGATGGAATTACTCTCCTCGGAAAAATCCGTGATATACGGGAAAACATTCCAGTAATAATGATCACCGCCTACGAAGACATGGAAACGACGATCAAGGCAATGCAGCTAGGCGCCTTTGAATATGTTCGCAAACCGATCGACACAGCAGAATTGGAATTGACCATTGATCGCGCCCTCGCTACCGTAAAGCGTGAACAACGTTTGTCGAACCTTGTTAATGAAATATCTACTCAATACAGGATGAACAACCTTGTCGGTTCCACCCCGGCAATGCAGAAAATCTTTAAAACAATCGGACAGGTCACCACGAGCAGGGTCAGTGTTCTGATCACAGGAGAGTCCGGTACCGGAAAGGAACTGATCGCGAAAGCCGTTCACTATAACAGCCCGGTCCGTGAAGCTCCATTTGTACCGATAAATTGTAGTGCGATTCCAGAAGGTTTGATCGAAAGTGAGCTGTTTGGCCATGAGAAAGGCGCCTTTACAGGAGCTGTTCAGACCACCAGGGGTAAGTTCGAGGTTTGCGCTGAAGGTACCCTGTTTCTTGATGAAATAGGCGATCTGCCCTTGAGTCTGCAGGCGAAACTGCTTCGTGTATTGCAGGAAAAGGAATTCTTCCGTGTGGGGGGAAATAAGAGGATACCATTCATGGCGCGGGTTATCGCTGCGACCCATTGTAATCTCGAAGAAATGGTTTCTGCAGGGACATTCCGTGAAGACCTCTATTATCGTCTCGCAGTTGTACGCATCGAAGTCCCACCATTGCGGGAAAGGCGTGAAGACATTCCGAAACTGGCGGAATACCTGATAGCCAAGATTAACAGGGATCTGGACCAGCAGATACGACGGGTTGATCCGGACGCACTGGCTATCTTGAAACAGTATGACTATGCCGGGAATGTCCGCGAACTGGAAAACATGCTTCGCCATGCAGTGGTTATGGCGAAAGGGGAAATCCTGCTACCAGAGTACCTGCCGACCCCTATTCAGAAGTGTAAAGAAAAAGGCGGCAGCGATGAAATGTTCGCATTTCCGGAAGACCTCTTGCCACTGGATGAAATCGAACGCCGTTATATTATCCATGCACTCCAGGTCACAGGATGGAAAAAGAAGGCTACCTGTGAAAAACTCAATATTGCTCGTACAACCCTCGACAGAAAAATAGAGCAATACAATATCCGTCTTCCAAAACGGGGGAAATCAACAACATAAACCGATCATGCGAGTATCTTTAATACTACTGTTAATCCCATTGTTTTTTCGGTGTAGTGAATTCCAACAGCTTCAACCGAAAACTGATCTTGCTACAATGCCGGAACTGGAATTCGTCCAAATTCACGGCGGTGAGTTTATTATGGGATCCGGCGAAGATCAATCCTATTCCAGCGGAAATGAATTTCCTCAACATCTCGTGGAAGTCCAAGCTTTCCAGATAATGACAACCGAAGTGACCCAGGCACAATGGAAGATGATCATGCCGAGAAATCCATCACGGTTCAAGTATCTGGGATCGGAAAGACCGGTTGAAAGTGTCGCATGGCTCGATGTTCAAATGTTTATTGCACGACTGAATGAATTGGATGCTCTCTATCATTATCGCCTTCCTAGCGAAGCTGAATGGGAGTATGCGTGCAGGGCAGGTGCGGATCATGTGTTTCAAACCGGATCAAACCCTCAGGATCTTGATCTGCATGGTTGGTATGAAGGAAATTCTGGAAGATCAACCCACCCGGTGGCGCGAAAAGCTCCCAATGAATGGGGATTGTACGATATGCTGGGAAATGTGCGGGAATGGTGTGAAGATACCTATCATCCCGATTATTGGGATGCACCTCTGAATGGATCTGCATGGGTGGATGAAAACAATACAAACCGTGTGACACGCGGTGGTTCATGGTTTGACTATACTGGCGCCTGTACATGTATGCGAAGAACGAAGAGCAGGGAAGATGATCGCAGGGGAGATCATATCGGCTTCAGGCTTGTGCGTGAACCAAAATAAAAATATAGTGTTGCTCGCAAAACATGTCCCATTTGTTGTTGTGAAAGTTCCTGTCGTTTGATTTCTGTAAAATCATGGATATGCATATAGGGAAGCGAGAACCTTCACATATTTGACAACGGATTCTGCCGGATCTCGCCCTATTGTTTCTTGACCAGTGTTGAGCGATTGCAGGCACTATGATCCCGCAGAACACTATATGATGTCACTTCAGTATTTTTCCTTCGACTGAATTATCCCGGGAAAAAATCGGTCATCAGCGGTTTATATGGATACCTGAAGGAGGAAGGGTGAGTTGCAAACTTGGAAAGTGCCTGGCCGGACCTGTCTTAATGGTGGCAGCGATAGGATTTGCGGTAGTATTAAGCGAGTTTATTCTACGCCTGTTTGCACCTCAACCGCTTCTGGGAGTTGAACCTGCGTTTGTTGCCAGAGAAGGGAATGAACTCTACCAGTTACAAGCGAACCTGGACCAGGTGTTTTCTGTGTTGGACGGCAGCTATCGTGTGATTACATCTCCATCCGGAAATCGTGGTACGGATCCGGAGAACAACTGCAGGGAAACGGACAATCCACATGAACGTTTTGTCTTTTGTGGTGATTCCTTCTGTTTTGGAAATGGAGTTGATGGAGAAGAATCGATTCCCGGACAAGTGCAGGAGATGGTTGGAGACACAGTTGAAGTATACAACATTGGTCAACCGGGATACAGCCTTCCACAGACTGCAGCGAGGCTCCAATGGTTTCTCGAAAGGTGGGGCGCTGACCGGGCCTTTCTGCTCTTTTTCACAGGAAATGACTTTGAGGATTGTCATCCTGAACGACTTGGCAGCATCTGGATCGATGATTCCGGAGCTATACGAGTAGGCGATGAGACCATGAGTGGCGGATGGCGCGAAAAAACCTATGCCATACGGTACTGGTTATGGAAAAACAGCATGCTTTTCTCGCTGGTGCGTAGATCCCTGGCAAATTTCAAGTCGCCGCCTGTAAATCCTGCTGCTTTATACCAGGAAGGATTTCCCACAAACGATTCTCTTCTGATAAAAACTGTTGAAACCAGCCTTGATTCCATGGCTGCATATTGCGAACAATTCCAGTGTGATTTTACCGTCGTTATCATTCCCAGCCATATCCAGGCTGATGATGAATGGTGGTCAGGGAGTATGGAAGGGACTAACGCGGATCGTTGGGCTCCTCAAAGATGGCTGAATAACTGGTGCATATCCAGGAATGTCGGCTGCATTGATCTGGCGCCAGTTACACTTGAGATGGGCAGAGTGGCTTTCCTGCCGACAGACCGTCACTTTACACCTGAAGGAAATAGAAACTGCGCAGAATATATTGTAGATCAAATGAGCAGACAGGAGAAAGAAGTATCAGGTGAAGAGTAGGGCGGACTTCCCTTCCGCCAATCGGATGCTCCGACCTGTCCGCTGACCGGCGGATCGAGTTTCACACTGAGATAGAGTATAAGGATCATATTTCATTCAAATGCCGCTATCGTGCTATTGGCGGGCAGGGACGCCCACCTTGCTCTTGGAATTGATTTATAATCTGAATTGGAATACCTTTTCAGGGAAACAAAGGATCGCAATCTGGTTTCGTTTAGTCCCAGAGGACCCACCGTACGCCCCAGTATTCTTCACGGTACAATGACGGATATTCGGGAATGTATTCATACCTTTCACTGAACTGGTTTCGAATTCCCCAGAACAGTTCAAAACTGAGTACTCGTGCTGCGATGTGATAATCAAGCTGGAAGCTGTCCGATTGTCTGTGCAATAGTGTTGAACCACCGGCCAGCACTTCGTTGTATGTATACTCGCCGTTCAGGTATCCTGTCAGGGCGCTTCTGAATCGTAACTGTCCGTTATAGAATTCCTGTTCGTAACGAAGGCTCGTCCATCCATAATACTCGGGAATCGGTTGATTCTTATCACCAATATTGCAATAGGTCATCGAAAAGGCGAATGACACCGGTTTATAGATATGAATCCAGCCTTCGGCGTCAAACTCGAAACCTTCCAGGTCATCATCATTTTTATTGGACCATAATGAATCGGAAACAACAACCTGTGTAATCGGGTCGATGTACCTGCGATAACCAGCCATTATCCGGACAGACCTGTTACTGTCAAATCGATACATTCCACCAATTCCTGCGAACAAACCGCCAACAGGTTTCAAGGATGCGGTTCCTTCATACCTGTACCAGCCAGTGGGAGGAAATACGGGGTCTGTATCGGATTCATGCCTTGTAATTGTCCAGTGTCCATAACTCTCGTTCAAACCCGGCCAACGCCATCCCAATGAGGATGTGCCAATAAACGTCATACCTGCAGTGTCGCCGTATTCGGCAGTAAATGAACCACCGGGACGCAGGATGTACTTCAGACCTGCATCCAGCATGTTGGAAGCAGAATCGGGAGTGGATTCGACTGTGCCGATGCTCCCCGTTTCTGTCCGGACACTTCCATTGATGCGCAGGAAGTCTGAATAGTAAAGATCCGATAGCGTAACACCAACGATTGTACGTTTCCCTTTTGGATCAGCCTTATGTTCAAAACGGTTCAGGGTAGCTGAAAGATGTTCTGCATCAGCGGATAAGGTCAACCGGTGTTTGTCCAGCAGACGGTCCATACGAAAACGGATGCCATTACGGGTTCCGTATTCGTTGTATTTACGGAAGGAACTGGTGTGCCATGCCCCGATTTCATAAAAACTTGTGTCACTTGGCGCATGCAGACGCCAGATGAGGTCCAGGTCATGCCTTCTGTTATGGCTTTTTCCAGTACTACGGTCATTCCAGTAACGAAGTCTTGACTGGTTGTAGTACACGCCAAGAATACCGGACGTACCAAGATTAAATTCACCGCCCATACGGATGAGCGTTGATGAGGCTGCCGAATTGACATATCGGCCTTCATACTCGCCGATATTCACACCGAAATAATAGCGAAAATAGTCATGCAGCTTATGGGAAAGACGCCAGTCTGCATTTCCAAGCCCGAAATATCCCTGCCTGTATACTACTTGCACCATTGGACGGTTTGTATACTCGTGATAAGGAATGATTGCGAGTACAGGACCGGATGAAAAACTGGATTGTCCGGACCAGTATTGAGATAGATCCACAATTCCGATTTCTTCCGGCGCTACGATGGAGAAATTCATTGCGCCGGTGACAGGATCATTAAACGGTCGTCCACGATACGTCACTAGTAGTTCACGACCACTAATTCTCGAGGGGATCAGGTAAAAAGGAGTTCCATAGAGGCTTCTATGTCTTGAGAATAGCCCCGGAAGGACCGAAACGAGCTCGCCGCCATCCTGGTACGGGAACCAGTTGAAGTAATCATGTGAGTATCTTGAAGTTCCTGCTGGTCGAGGTGGAGCTAACGAATCAAAGGGTGGGGGTGGGGTATAGATCGGAATTGCATTAATCAACTCAGCAGAATCAAGGGAATCGGTTGATAGCAGTGAATCGACAAGCAGGAAATTCAGGGAGTCAGTTAATAGTGTATCTAATGCAAGCGAATCATTTGCTGCGAGTTCAAGAGACTCAGGATCGTTCGACGGAATTACCAGTGAATCTTGTTGCTGATCTTGCATTGCCAATTGGGTTTGATTTGCAGAAGAGTCGGCAATCAAACGATCGCTCAAGAGAAGAGACAATAAGATACATCCAACGATCTGGAAAAATCGATTTATACGATTGAATTGCGATTTGGCGTTTGCGAAAAACATGTACCGTGAACTCAATGGTTTCGTTGGTCTCTTCAGTCAACCTCTCAGGTGTGAAAAGATGCGCTGAAAATACTGGATATTCAACCGAAAATCACAGCTCCGGGGAATTTTCCTGAAGAATAACAAGTTCTGCTTCCTCTTTAATAAAAGCACACACATGAGTGTATGATCCATAAAAAACGAGCAGACTATTAATCTGCTCTCACTATCTTCAAATATCAGTAACAGACTGAATACCTGGCTTTATTTCACCATCATGTTCCAGGCGCCTTCCCACTGGAAGTTTTCTTTGTCAAGAATTTCCTGCTGTCGTTCTGCCATGGACAATGCCGGACCGTCACCCGGGAAACGTTTCAAGTGATCCCTGAACTGATCCAGCGCTTTTGAAAAATCGCCTTCAAGGTAAAGTTTCAAAGCCTGCTCGAAACTTTCGAGCATCCCATCGGGTACATCAACCTTTCCTTTGTACCCGAGAATCTCAATCAGATCGACAGGTTCATGCTTCCCTTTAACTTTTACGCGGTCGATTCGCCTGTGAACAATGGTATCATCCAGATGTTCAAGTGTATCGCTTGAACACAGGATTTTACAGCGATAATACTTGGTAAGTCCTTCAAGGCGGCTCGCAAGGTTCATCGAGTCGCCGATTGCCGTGTAATCGAATCGAACTTCTGAACCAAAATTACCGACCATTACCGGGCCTGTGTGTACTCCGATTCCCGCACGTACTGTTTCGAAGGGTGAATTTTTATACAAGTCGATGGAATGAAGCTCAAGGATTCTTTCCTGCATGCGTATAGCAGCATCAATCGCCCGTTGTGGATGATCTTCGTAGGGGAGTGGTGCGCCAAAAATGGCAACAACAGCATCGCCGATATACTTGTCAAGTGTGCCCTGTTCTTCAAAAATGATGTCTGTCATTTCTGTCAGGTACCGGTTGAGCATAATCCCAAGTCTTTCCGGATCGAGCTGTTCGCTTAACGTTGTAAACGAACGGATATCGCTGAACATCAGGGTCAATACACGACGGTCACCACCCAACTTCAACGTATCCGGATGCTGTACGAGTTGGGTTACGAGAGCATCGGACACATACCGTGTGAAAGCAGAACGAAGGAAACGTTTGTCTTTCTCTTCAACAACATATTTGTATGTAGAAGATGCGATACCTGAAAAGATCATCGCGCCAAGCGGCAACACCATGGCAATAACAAGTTGATGGGAGGCAAACACATACAGGGCAACTGCCGAATATCCCAATACAACAAACAGTAAAATAAAAAAGACCTGTCGTACTCTGAGCACGCCAACAGCCATGCCTGTGATCGTTGTAAGAATGAGCGCCAGGAGCAGTGAAATCCATTGCGGGGTGACTTTCATCGGATCGCCAACCATCAGGTTATGAAATGAAGTTGCGTGAATTTCGACTCCGGCATAAATAGACTGTACAGGTACAGGCTTCAGATCGGCGAGGCCGGCATAGGATGCTCCGACAAAAACAACCTTGTCCCGGAAGAATTCCGGCGGGATACGTTCTTCGATAACATCATACAGTGAAATATACCGGAACGTTTGAAACGGTCCCCGGTAATGCAGAAGCATACGTCCATTATTATCCAGCGGAATAGTCTGGGCAACATTTCCAAGAGAGTCATGAACGACGATTTGTGTGCGGTCCCCGGTGACATTGGATAGATCCCATCCCTTGATATGAGCCGCCATGGCAAAGGACAGGGATGGATAATAACGATCTGCGAAATGCATCATGAGAGGAGCACGGCGAATAACACCGTCATGGTCATGCTGGGCGTTAACAAAACCGAAAAACCATGCATGATTCGCAAGCCCGGGTATATTGGCTTCCAGCCTGTCACGACTCCATGCACAAATCGGATCCCCGGTGAAACCGACATCACGCCCCTCAATCATCAGGCGGGGAGGTGGTGCATCCATCGCGTAAATAAAATTGACTGAGTCTGCAGGTGCAAAATCGACCGCGATGCCAACATGGCCGTTTCTGCCGATTGCATAGGCGAATGCCGAATCGGCAAATTCATCATGATAGGGGTCGAATAAAAGGTCGAACGCCACCCCATTAGCACCACCACGCTCGAGAGCATCCAGAACGCGGATATAATTTGAACGGGACCATTGCTGGAATCGACCCAGTCTGCTGATTGTACGGGTGTCGATATCAATGATAACTACTTCTTCAATAGTTGTTTCCGGGTCCATAGTCAACCGGGACCGTAAGTCATAGGTCTGCCATTCAAAGGCATCATTTAATGACGAAAGCGGTGTATGAACTGCAAGCAGATAAATGAACAAACCTACAAAAAGACCCAATCCGGCAAAACGGATCGTCTTTGGTAATCCTGTAAAGAATTTGCCCATAGTAGTCTCGATTGTTCTGGTACTCTGTCCGTAACCTTGCGTTACCGTGAAGATTTATTCATCAGTCTCTTCGTCCCTGTACTGATTCCATTGTACCCAGTCATCACTGGAATCGACTGACTGGTTGATCAGGGAAGTTGCGTAACGTCCGTCCGGTAGAACATTCAGACGCATACCTTCCGTGATTTGCACCCATTCCTGCAGGGTTACCTGGTAGGGGCCGGGAACAGGTCGAGGGCCTTGTACGGGAACGCGGGTGGGAGGAGCAGGCTGGCCGGGCACAATCCGAATGGAGTCTTCAGAGGCTTCCTGCTGTTGTTCCTCACGACGGTTCACATCAACTCGGCCTTCGTATACCCAGACTGATAGACTCGAGTCGGTGTAAGCATCCGCGCGCCAGGTTGTTCCGCGAACAGCCATCACTGCATTCGGGCTGCGAACCTGGACTCCCGAATCCCCCAAATTACGCAGCCGAGACCAGATCCTTCCAAAGAAAAGCAGGCCACCACCAGATAGTTCTCCATCTTCATGCGCCATGTCTTCGAATTCAAAGATGGATTGCTCACCAATTCGAATGACTCCGTTATCCGCAAGCACTACTTCAGCCCGACTTTCCGCACCTGCACGTATAGCATCGCCATTGTGTACGGGCTGATTCAATTCCGGCAGGACCCAGACTTCCTGACCAGCTTCACGGACACGGATGTCTCCAATATACAGAGTGAGTTCGCCCACAGGTTCCGGCACCTGCTCCTGGGCGAAACAGAGTGTGGCAAAAAGTATACTGGACAGAATTACAAAGGATTTTTGAAGACGAGAACTGTAAGACATATTTACCTCGACCTTAATTCACTATGTAGTAACGTGAAAGCCATGTTGACAAGTACAAGCTACAGACGAATTACTGGTACATCAAGGAGCCAGATCACATCCTTTGACAACGAGTGGGCAAAATATGAGCCAGAAACTCTCTTTTAAAAAACAGCCACCTCCAGTGAGAGGTGGCTGATGAGTAACTGTTTAAGGCAGTGAACTTATCAGTTGCCTAATATCCGTTCCATTTCAGAGAGTGTTTCACCGTACCGACTCATGACAGTCCTGATCACTTCCGGATTGGTCATGTCTACTCCCGCAGCTTGCAGAGCATCCATCGGGTAAACGCTGCCACCCAGTTTGAGCATATTCAGGTAATCGTCCACTCCGGTTGCATCACCCTCACGGACACGCTGTGCAATTGCTTCGCCTGCCGCAAAGCTGCTGGCATAAACATACACATAAAATGTGCGGTAAAAATGCGGAATTCTCGACCATCCCGCCTTGAATTCATCATCCAGCACGAGGTTGGGACCGTAATACTGCTGCCAGAGCTCGCCATACATATCGCCAAGTGTAGCGGCGGTAAAGGGCTCGCTGTTTTCTGCCATTTCGTGGGCGCGCAACTCGAATTCAGTAAAAAAGATCTGGCGAAGGAATGTTCCCGTTATGTTGTTCAAATACATGTTAAGCAGGAAAAGACGTTCAGTTTCATCATCAGTCTGGTCCAGCATATAATCGAGGAACAGGGCTTCACTAGTGACTGCTGCAACTTCAGCCACGAATAACGAATAGTCGGCTGAATGGAAAGGCTGGTTTGTATTCGCAAGGTGACTGTGGATAGAATGCCCCATCTCATGCACCAGGGTGAATACATCCTCAAGTGTGCCGCCCCAGTTTAACAGCATGTACGGATGCGAGTTGTATGTTCCCCATGAGTAAGCGCCACCACGTTTTCCATCGCAGGCATATACATCGATCCAACGATTGTCAAATGCTTCAACACCTATGTTGTAGTATTCTTCACCATAGGTTTCACGCCAGAAATCCAGGGCAAGCTGTTTACCTTCTTCATAGGATACATGACGATCGCCTTCAGCGACGAGGTTGACATACATGTCATAAACATGGAAATCATCAATTCCAAGAACTTCTTTACGTAGTTCGACATAGCGATGCATGAGCTCGAAATTGTCATGCACTGTTCCAATTAGAGTTTCAATTACGGCATAAGGGATGTTATTGGCGTCAAGTCCCATATCAACGGAACGTTCATACCCGCGATTTCTTGAGAGGAAAATATCGCGTTGCACATGTCCGCCATAGGTGCCGGCAAATGTGTTGGCAAACTGTGAATAGGTTCCGAACAGCGCCAATGCGGCTTCACGCCTGACACGCCGATCCTGGCTTGCAACGAAGCTATAGTACAGCGCGGGAGTAATCCTTGATTCGGTTCCATCCTCGCCACGAACCATCGGCCATTCAATGTCGGACGTAACAAGCTGACCGTACGTGTCTCTTGGGTTCCGAGCCAGGAGATTCGCCGATGCAAGCACTTCCTCCACTTCTCCTGAAGCAATATGTGGTTTCAAACGAATGATGTTATCAAGATAGTGCTGGTAAGGCGCCAATGATGAGCTGCGCATGAATTGACGCAGACGATTCGTGGAAATTGCCGATATTTCCGGTTCTACGTAAGCTGTTGCCTGGCTTATACTTGCAGAGAGACCATTAACCCGGTTGAACATCTCGTTTGCTTCGTCACTCCTGCCGTTGGAATCGAAAAACTGTCCGGCATAAACATCCAGCTCGCCATAATGCTCCTGCAAGCGGAACATGTCTTCCAGTGCGCTGGACAGCTCGGAAGCAGACTGACCTAAATGTCCCCTGTGTGAATTCACTGCTTCAATTAATGCGTCAGTTTCTGCGAATGCTTCATTAAATGCTTCAACGGACGGGAAGATGTCTTCCAGGTTCCAAGTATATTCAACAGGAATTTCGCTGCGGTTCTCGTAATAAAGAACTTCATCTGTAGTGGCTGTCTGTTGTGCACAACTCAGGAAAAGAAGTACAAATAATAGTACCCAGTACCGTTTCATCTTTCTCTCCAACCTTTCCAAGCCTGTTCCGACTCAATTTTGCTCAAAGTACTCCAATTTCCCTAAGGATTCAAGGATCACTTGTATTCCATGCCCGAAACAGATGCTTCTGATGCAGGTAGTACTGCCTCCGGGTAACTTGCGAAACAGGATAGTTAATTTTTATAAATCCGAATAGACAAGACTAAATGTGTTCGTTGTATGTTGAATACTTATACTGCCAATCGCAAAAATAGTGTTATATAACAGTGGAAACAGAAAGGGATAAGAGCAGAAATTCTTATACTTTTTTAAATTATCATATAGGATTCTGATCTATATTCACTATTATCTTATGTTTATCGAAAAAGCACTCTCCAAAATTTATGAAATAACTTCAATTCATTGGTAATACCGATAGCTTTTTCATATATTATCCATTATTTCATGAAGCGTGGAGAAATTTCATGAGTTCCTCGAAAAAAGATCTTCTCTCGACGTTTGAAGTCGCAAAGATTGTAGGGGTTCATTATCAGACGGTAAATAGCTGGGTGCGTAAAGGGTGGCTTCCTGCTGCACGCACACCAGGGGGGCATCGCAGAATCCGTCGCGCGGATCTCGAGAGGTTCCTCAGCCAGCATAATCGCGGCACAACGCTTTCAAGCGAGAACCCATCAACAACAAAACAGATTTTGATCGTTGAAGATGACAAACTGGAGAGAGAGTTCCTGTTTGATTGTATCAGCCAGGAATTTCCAGCACTCATTATTACAACGGCAGCGGATGGTTATGATGCCGGCAGAAAATTGAGCCGTATCAAACCTGACCTGGTGTTCCTTGATCTGATGATGCCGGGTGTGGATGGTTTTCATGTGCTCAGGGATATTCGCAGCGACCAGGGATTGAGAGACACCCGCGTGATTGTCATTACCGGTTATCATACCCGTGAAAATGCGGAAAAAGCGCTGAGCACCGGTGCCGACCTGGTGTTGACAAAGCCGATTCGTACACAGACAATCTTCGAAGTGGTTCGTCACCTGGTCCTCGAAGAAAACTCACCTGAGACACTCAGGGTTCCGGTTGAGAATATTGAACCATTCTTTGATTCGTGATCACAGAAATCTGATTATCATTGATGAATATGGTGGGATTTTCCCACCTTTTTTTCTGTAATCCTGATGATGACTGATTTCAGGTGTATATGATATCTGAAGTGTTTGAAATAAACCGCTCTGGAGAGTCATTTTACAGAATTGATACTTTTCGGTACAATACCTATATTAAGCGGCATTCAAATAGAGAAGGCCACCTTAGCTCAGTCGGTAGAGCAACTGATTCGTAATCAGTAGGTCGGCGGTTCAATTCCGCCAGGTGGCTCAAGTAATAACAAGGAGATAGGCACAACGCCCGTCTCCTTTTCTCGCTCAATGGAGCAGTATTGGAGCACTTCTTTGTAACCATAGACCATAAATCACCACAACTATTACCTTCCTTGTTCACCTGATGTAATGCAGTTATCTCAACACATTCCAGTGATTCCTTGAAGCGATTTTTGTGAAAGACTGCTCCAAAAGTGCTCCAATACTAAGTACACGTGAATATATTACTATGTAATAACAGTCTCTTAGAGCACGAATTCAACTGATTATAAATCAGTAGTTGCTATTTGTTGTCGTTTTTTGTAGATTGTTTGTAACAACAATTGGAGGTAAAAATGGCGAGCATTACGGAGCGAATTGGCAAGGATGGAAAGAAGAAAAGCTATCGTGTTATCATTCGTGTAAAGGGCCATCCAAGGGTACAGGCAACTTTTAAGCGAAAAAGTGATGCTGATAAATGGGCAGAAGAAACAGAAACCGATATCAGAAGAGGTTTATATTTCAAAACAGCGGAGGCAAAAAAGCATAGCCTTAGAGAAACCATTGATAGATATATATCAGAAGAACTTCCGAAAAAGAAGAGTGCTAAGGATCAACTAACCCAATTGAATTGGTGGCGAGATCATTTGGGAGATTACAATTTATTCGATGCCAACTCTAAGTTGATTAAACAACACCGTGACGAACTTGCCAAGTCAAAACGAACGAATGCAACCGTGAATAGGTATCTCGCAGCATTATCTCACGTTTTTACAGTGGCTATGAAGGAATGGGAGTGGATTGAGGATAATCCAATGCGTAAGGTGTCAAAACTCTCGGAACCACCTGGTAGAGTAAGATTCCTTAATAAAGACGATGAGCTGCCAAGATTATTGGAAGCCTGTAGAAACAGTAGTAATACTGATCTATATACGGTAGTAATACTATCTCTTTCCACAGGTGCAAGGCGGATGGAGATATGGTCCCTTAAATGGAACCAGGTTGATTTGGTACAAGAGAAAATTACTCTTTATAAGACAAAGAATAAAGAAATACGAGTGCTGCCACTTAAAGGAGAGGCACTTCTACTTATGCAGGAGCGTTTTGCAAAGCGACAGCGACTTGATACTGATTTTGTCTTCCCTGGAAAAAATCCACAGAAACCAATGGATTTTCGTGCTCCCTGGACAAAAGCACTCGAAAAAGCAAAGATCGAAGATTTCCGTTGGCACGATTTACGACATACTGCTGCGTCGTATCTTGCCATGAACAAGGCAAGTGAGCTTGAAATTGCACATATTCTTGGCCATAAGAGCCTTGCAATGGTGAAAAGGTACTCACACCTTGGAGAAACTCATACTGCAGATATAGTAGAATCGATGAACAAAAAAATGTTGGGATAAATATTCAAATATTATATAATATAAGTGATTAATATATTTCACAGATAGTGTTGCATTGCATTGCTCTTTTCTGATACAGGTTAGAATAACTGGATCATGTTGATACAAATATACACATTACTCCGAGAGCGTAAATAATCAGTTGATATTTCTTGACAAGTTAGTTATCTTAAGTATATCTGTCATATATATGTCATTTTGGCTTGAAATGGCAGTTTGTGACATACCATCTCCTATTCTTACCGATTGATATTTTATAGTTTATCACTTCCTTTTTTTTTGGCACATCATTTGCTACTCCTATTATAAACGATTGTACACTATTCTTGGAGGTTGTAGAAATATGACAATAAAGAATGTGTTGCAGGAGCTATCATTGAAAATGGTTAAATGTTGCAATGAACGTTATACAGGAATGATAAGATTAAATATTTCTATGAACCAAGGAGGGATTAGAAATATTAAAATAGTAAAGAAGTAATAAGTAGATTCTTGACATAGGGATTCGTTCTGAACCTGTAAAACAGACTTTCAAGCGCCCCGTCTTTTAGGAGGTTGATCTGAATCCAAGTGGCAAGGGTTCGGACAGGTAGACTCTCCTGGAAGACGGGGTTTTTCATTACACATAAGGAGATTTACAATGTACACAACAGACAGACGATTGTTAACGGTCAGAGAAGCTGTTAAGGAAGGTTTATATCCTAACGAATCTGGCTTGCGCTGGTTGATTTTTCATGAAGAGAATAACGGTTTCAGAATGGTTGTCAGACGTATCGGAAGGCGAGTGTTCATTGACAGAGATGCTTTTTATCAGTGGGTTGATGAACAGAATGGCTATGGAGGGAATTAATGGAAAGCATTGTACAACATGCCATTCAATATGGCGAAATACTTGGATGGAAGACTATTCCTGTTAACCAGAACAAAGTCCCTTTGTGCAAGCATGGTGTGAAGGACGCTGTATCCAATGCACAAGGGATTGGAGTCTTGTTTGATCAAACACCAAAGGCAACAGGTATTGGTGTAGCTACTGGGAAGGAAGCAGGCTTCTTCGTCGTAGATATTGATGGGAAAACCGGCATTGAAAGTTTATCAAACATTGAATGCAAATACAAAGTTCTACCCGAAACAGTTACCCAAAAAACAGGAGGTGGTGGATATCACTATTTTTTCCGTTATCCAGAAGGTTCTACGATAAAGAGTAGCATCTGTAAGATTGGAGAGAAAATTGACATCAAAAGTGATGGTGGTTATGTAGTGGTTGCACCATCCTACCACAAGACTGGCTCTATATATGAATGGTTACCAGGAAGTTCTCCTTATGATCGTGAAATCGCAGAAGCTCCAGATTGGTTTGTAAATGTCATACTACAACTACAGCAAAAGAACTTGGGTGATCAAATGAAACAAACCTGCAATGATGGAAATACAGAAACGGACCCCAAAATTAGGACAGTGGCTTAGTTGATGGATCAGCTCTTATCTTGCAGGTAACGGAAAGGAGCAGATCATGTCTCGATCCCGTCGCAAGTTATCCCCTGAGTTCAAGGCGAAAGTTGCAATGGCTGCATTGAAAGGTGACCGTACAGTCGCTGAACTCGCCAGTCATTTTGATGTCCATCCGAACCAGATCACCCTGTGGAAAAAGAAGCTTGTTGAGAACGCTTCCGGTGTGTTCCGTGGCGAGAATCAGGTTGATTCCAACCGTCATGAAGCGGAAGTGAAGGATCTTCATGCGAAGATTGGTCAATTGACCATGGAACGTGATTTTTTATCACAGGCGCTCGGTCCCTTCAGCGGTCCGAGCGGAAAGCGATGATACATTCCCAGTCGGAACTTGACATTACCCGTCAATGTCAACTGGTGCAGATCAGCCGTTCTTCATTCTACTACAAACCCAGACCGCTATCGGCGAAGGATTTGAAGATCATGCGTCGTCTGGATGAACTGCACCTGGAACATCCTTTCGCAGGAACACGGATGTTGCGCGATACGCTTCGTCTGGAAGGAATGCGTATCAACCGTAAGAAGGTGCAACGATTGATGCGTGTGATGGGCCTTTCGGCTTTGTATCCGAAGGCACGGAAGACATCCCTGCCAGGGAAAGATCATAAGGTGTATCCGTACTTGCTGAAGAACTTGACGATTGACCATCCGAACCAGGTATGGTGTGCAGACATCACCTATATCCCGTTAGCGAAAGGATTCGGATACCTGGTGGCGATCATGGACTGGCACAGTCGTAAGGTGTTGTCCTGGCGATTTTCGAACACTATGGATTACCTGTTCTGTGTGGAGGCGTTGGAAGAAGCTTTCTGCAAGTATGGCAAACCGGACATTTTCAACACTGACCAGGGAGCGCAATTTACCAGTGAAGCCTTTACTGGGCTCCTGAAACAGCAAGGTGTCAAAATCAGTATGGATGGCAAAGGACGTTGGATTGATAACCGTTTCATCGAACGATTGTGGCGGTCTCTCAAATACGAAGATGTTTACCTGAATTGTTACGAAACGATGCAGGAAGCTGAGAAAGGAATCGGAAAATACATTACCTTTTACAACGAACGTCGACCGCATCAGGCGCTGGACGGAAAAACTCCTGATGCTGAATATTTTGCTGAAAAGAACGTAAAAGCTGCATGACAAGAAATGAATCCATCACCTACAGTTCGACAATGACTGTCTAAACAATGGGGTCCACTACATGCACCATATGGCTTAACTGCCTTGGAAAACCAATTATCACTTCTTGAAAACGCTAAGGAAGGTCAACGGAATGACACCTTGAATAAGTGTTCATATAGTTTGGGGCAATTGGTTGGCGGTGGTGAACTTCAACGTGAATGCTTTGAAAAAGAACTTCAGAAGGTTTCCAGAAAAATAGGACTCTCAGAAGGTGAAATTCACCATACCATACGGTCTGGTATTGAAGCTGGGATAAAAGAACCTCGAAGCGCGCCAATAGATTATCATATGTACCTCAATGATATCGATCAAAATAATAATGAAACTCCAATATTCCCCGATCCAATGTCTATTACTGGCTGCGAACTATATAAAAAGGAATTCACTCCCTTGAAATGGGTGGTACAAAACTTGATACCTGAAGGACTGACAATACTTGCAGGTGCTCCAAAAATTGGAAAATCGTTCCTGGTTTTACAGATTGCATTGAATGTTGTATGTAACAAAAAAGTCTTTGGAAAATTGGATGCAATACCTGGTAAAGTTATCTATTTAGCTTTGGAAGACAGCCAACGGCGTCTACAGTCAAGGATGTATTCTCTGATCGATCAAGACTATTCTATTGAAAATCTCGAAAACTTGGTATTATCAACGGATTGTATACCAATGGATGAAGAAGGTGTAAGACTAATAGATGATTGTTTAAGAAAAGACGATTGTATATCGATGATTATTTTCGACACGATGACCAGAATTCAACCGAAGACCTCAAATCGTACAGATGAATACGAAAAATACACACGGTTCTTAGGTCCGATTCATAAGATTGCTCTTAAACGACGTGTTTCTATAATCATGGTTCACCACACACGCAAAGGGGGCAGTGAAGACCCACTGGAAGCTGTGTTGGGATCGAACGCAATTTCCGGTGTGGCTGACACGATTATGGTCATGACATCAAAAAAAATGGATGAAGAGGCCGAATTGTACATCAAGGGGCGCGAAATTGAGGAGCAATCCTTTAAGCTAAAACGTGCTTCAGATTCTCTTTGCTGGGATTTACCAGATAATGTTGAAACTTCATCACCCGAGCAAGAGATGATTGTTAAGGTGCTTAATAAACATCCCAATGGTTTGTCTGCAAAGGAGATCGAAGAAGTAATTGGAAAAGATGCATCGCAGGTTAGTCAAATCATACGTAAAAGATTACTTCCAAAAGGAATCGTTACCAGAAAAAAACATGGTGTATATACCTTACCGAATGTACCGTTTTAGGCTCAAAGCCTTGTCAGAGCTAAGAAAACTGCTGTACCGTCTGGTGTACCGTTTTTCCTGAACCGTACCGAGTTAGGAATTCCACTGTATCAATAAAACGGTACGATAAATACAAAACAGTATACTAAACGGTATAGTCAGAAAGTCAATACTGACAACACTTTCAAATGAAAACGGTACGAAAGGTACGGTACTTAAGCAAGAAGGCTTCATGTTAGTAGTCCAGAATCGTAGTCACTCTAAGTAGATACTTACTTTTTATATACAGATTCGATACTGTACTTTTTGGTAGAAGTGTTAATTCTAAACGAGGTAAACATGCTCCCAGAAGTGAAGAAAATAGACAAGAGGGATAAAGTATCAACTCGCAGGAGATCGTCGAATCTGAAGAGGCGTCTCGGTGTTCCAGGGGCGCTAAAAGCCGTTCGTGAGCATTGCCTCTGGTGTAATTGCGAGAGTTACCTCGCTGTCAAAGGATGCCTTTGTACAAACTGCCCACTCTGGGCTTATCGTTTCGGGAGAAATCCTTTAGAAAAAGACCTTCGTGTCGCTGTGTGGGATGATAAGCAGGACAAGATCGTTGATTGGACAGAATGGAAAGGATACAGGAAGAAGCATTGGTAAATGTTTCAATCATCACTGTGCACAGCGATACTTTCTTCAAAAAATCTGTCTGTGGAGTCCCTTACGGTCGCAGTCCTGATCCTAATGCCAAATAATAGAATGCCTCTGGTACAGACTTTTTCAGTTTGTTCATCATATTCATGTTTTCCGGTAAGGATAACTGCTTTATCCATCCAAGATGATTATCCTGCAAATACTTCAGTAGTGCTGGATCAATCTCAGTTTCGTGTGACAAGTGTTGAGTCAGCATGAATACTTTGGCAGCGGCAATTTTTGCACCGATGTTCTGGTTAAACTGTGCGTTTACCAAATGGTTTTGCAGGTTTTTGATACCAGTCTGCAATTTATCATTATCATCATGGAGCAGATTGTAATTTCGCAGGCTGTTTCCACATGTATCAAGCGCACCGTTCTGAGTGTCTATCAGAACCTCTTCCTTTGTAAAGCTTCTGTCACGATAACCATTTTCCATTTCATAGCTTCTTTGGTATGCCTGAGCCATAGCTCTCATATCTTTTATTTCCGGGGTGAGCGCGCCAACATCGAAGAGCTGTTTTGCTACTTGACTCTCTTGTGGATTTCCATTCTTTCCCTGATATGGTACTCCCAGTGTGTGTGGAGCAAATGCTGTCAGTTTATCACCAATAAGTGATTCGACAGTTGGTACACGTACTATTGATGGATCTTCAACTTCCAGGAATGACATTTCTACAGGAAGCTCTACTGTTGCTAAATCCCAACTGGCTTCTTCTACAACATCAAGCAATACATATTCTTCCCTGCCATCCACGGCTGAATCATAGAAGAATTTGAAATGCCTGCGATTGGGTAACCCTCTTTCTCCACGGTCATTCTCTTCAGAACGTTTGAATCTGGA
Organism: bacterium; assembly: GCA_963674515.2. Lineage (GTDB taxonomy): Bacteria > Electryoneota > Electryoneia > Electryoneales > Electryoneaceae. The sequence continues at coordinate 208,296 of CAXXQY010000033.1, read as the reverse complement.
TGATTCCGCTACTTTTTGCACAGTTTCATTGATTTTGTCTTTTGATGCTCCCGTGACAATATCAATATCTATCGACAACCGTTGAATTTCAGGCAAGTGGAGAATCAGGCTGGTACCACCCTTGAAAATAAAATCCAGATCAGTCTGAACCAGGTTATCAAGAAGATCGAAAGCCCTGATACTTTTTTCTGCGAGTACCTTGTTTTTGTAACGTTGTACTCTACTGATATTATTTAACCAGTCAATTGAAAAGCAGTGCTCCAAAATCATTAACTATCTCCAGTTTTCCGGGAATACCGGAGTTGATTAATTAAAACGGGAACCAATCGTCTATTTCGCGTCGATCTACATAACTCTTTAATGTAGAATAAGTTATACGTCCTGAGTGTAGTGCTCTCTGAACGAGTGTCAACATTTCCGACTTGTCCATAAATTCAAATCGCAGATTCTCTTTTACCAGATCGGCGAGCACTTTCTCGGGTGGTGCATATCCTGTATCAGAAGTTGGCTGACGGGAAATTGATGGAAGTACAAGGATAGGATTCTCTGATCTGGAAATGATCCTGTCGTACTCTTCTACACCCGGATTGATAAAGACATCTCTGAATCCTGTTTCGATGAGGGATTCGCCAACAGCTTCAAGGAAATCACGATCAACATATACAAACGTTTTAAAACGGGTAAAAATGTGCTGACTGAAACGGTTCAACTGTTCTGTGGACCAGCAGGAAAAATCCATAAGAGGAAATGTTTTCTTCAGATGCTTTACTATCCTGGATACTGGTTTCCTGTCAAGAGCCAAAGGTTCTGAAAGGATGGTATACCAACCTTTTCCAGCATCATAGATGAATTGTTCCCTGGTAAGATCAGTCAGGTAAACCTTTAAGGAAGATGGTTCCAGATCTATGTCTTTCTGTTGTATGAACTGCAGAATTTCATCATAGCTGATATACAGTTTTTGTGCAGACATTGAAGAGCGAATGAGGTTAAACAAACGTCTACGTCCTGCACGATCATCGACTGCACCTTCACGGAGAATAACAGCGAGGATATCAGGACTATCCGATTCAAAACGTGCAATTCGATCATGGACATGATGACCGGGTTTGTTTACTTTGGAATAAAAGGATTCTATTAGTTTTCGACGGGAATCATCTGACATATCATCTGCAAACGGTTCCAGAGATTTTTGTACTTCATCCATTATACACAGATTACGTTCAGCCATGTGTTCGGAGAAGTACAACTCCATCACACAACCATCAATAAGCTCTTCAAGGAATGCTGCCACTTTTCCTGGTGCATACTTCCAAAGAGAGCTGTCAGTATCCGGATGTTTGGTAAATTGTGTATAATCGACCAAACATTCAAAAAGCACTTCGATAGAATGGTTATTGGGGAGCTTAATCGGTATTTGTTCAAGAAATACCTTTCGAACCTCATATGAATTACCAAGAAGTTCTGGAAAAGTATCTTTGAAGCAACAACGGAATAAGGATGAATTAAAAACAGATATTAGATACCCCAGAGAACTATTATCACTGGTCAGGATAAACGCTTTGTTGTTAATGAAGAATTTGCTCCGATTATCATAAAAGAAAGGAATCCATTTAGTGATTTCAGGATAAATAATCTTTTTCTTCCCAAAATCTTTTAGATATGCACAATTTCGAAGATTGGACCAATGATCACCTTGATCTTGGCGTTTTCGAAGCTTCTTTTCGTAACGCTTCAAATGCTGAAAGATCACGGGATAATCACTCTCTATGTCAACTGGTGGAATACCAAGATGTTTTATGCCATTATGCGAATTTATCATCCAGGTACCATCCCACTTCGTCGTATATCGATCTACAAACCGTCCTCGAAGTAGTGGTACGATTATCTCTGCAGCTTGTGGTTCTTTTGCTATGATAGCATCACGTGTTTCTGTATCAATATAAAATGCTTCGTTTAAGCCAGTTAAAACACCACGATTGATTGTTAAGCCCCATTGTTGATCACATAGAGGTACCCCTTGCGCTTCAACATATTGTTTGATCTTCATTCTTTCTGGTGAAAGAATTACCCAGGGTTCATCATCTATCCTCGGATTTTTTACCATATTCTGGTTGAAATACGATTCCAGGCTTTGGAGAGCATCACGTCCTTTCTCTGCATAACATCCAACCGGTGTGCAATTTTCCTTAGAGTTTTTTAACAACAGTACACAGGTTAGAATCGTTGCTGCACTGAAAGTTAAAGCCATACCAAAATCAAAAGTCTGGATAGTGTTTACATCTTTAGATAAATAACTGCGGAATAACGCTCCATAATCAGAACGCATCCATCGATTTGAAGAGATATACGATAAATACCTGTTATTATTTAACAAACCTATTCCTTTTTCATAAAACAATGTGTAGATATCACCTGTTGCCTTGTAGGTTTCATATTCTTCATCTTTTAAATCACTTTTGACATCACTATCAAGTTTCTGAAGTTGAACATAGGGTGGATTTCCAATACAAATATCGAATCCACCTGCCACCTCAACTTCCGGGAAGAAATACCTTGTATCAAAGAATTCCACTTCTTTGTCTTCACTTACAAAAATATTCTTGTAACTTTCCCACATTTCAAGTTGTCGTGCATGTCGTGCCTGAACCTGCTTTGATCTTGATCCTCGAATACGTGATAATGTTTCTCTTTTCGTATCAATTACTTCCTGAATCAGTTTTCGGACTTCATCACGAACCTTGTTTTTCTCTGCCAATTCACTCAGATAGAAATACCGTTCCGTTGCCAACCGTAATTGTCTGAAGAAATCATCCTGCAAATTCAGGCTGTCATCCTGCATTTTAGGTTCTGGAGCAGACAACAATGTATTTGCAGCGACAAATTTAAAATCAAGGTTCGGTAGTGGAGGGACACCTCTATTTTCTTCGTTGTGATCAACAGAGAAATCCACCAATAACGTTATAAAACAACGTAGTTTTGCGATCTGTACTGCGATTGGCTGAATGTCCACACCGTAAATAGTAGACTGGATCAGGTTGGCTTTCCACAGATAGTCGGAATCAGGATCATCAAGCATCTCACGTGTTTTCTTCATCATGGTTGGATGAGTACGATCAAGAACACGCTGTTTCCATCGATCATGATTCTGGTCAAACCTGTTCAGGATGAAGACAAGTTTCTGCAACAATCCAATGGGAAATGCTCCTGATCCACAAGCAGGATCAACCACCTTGAGGTCGTAAAGAGCATCTGATAATGAAACGGACAATTCTGGTGAGATATCCGGTTGTTCTTCCTCAAATGCTACCAGTTTATCAAGTATTTCAGATAGTTCTTTTTCATCAATATCAGGGTGGTTTTCCAACATTCGGTCTTTTAAATACGCTTTCAGACTGATGTCAATCATGTAATTGACAATTTCACGTGGTGTATAAAACGATCCTGTTTCATTTCTTGCAGATTTTTTCGTTTCCGGGTTGTACTGTGCCAACAGGTTTTCGAAGATCCTGCCAAGAAGTTCAGGATCTAATGCGATCTCTTCTTCGATTGGCGTGTTTTCTTCAACAGTAAACTTGTAATCGTTAAGGATTGTAAATAATCCCTGAATGATAACCGTTGACTTCCGTTCATCATCATATTCCCGACTAAGATCAGCCTTCATATCTTTACCGAAGAACAAGGCATTTGCAAACCATAGTTGACGAGAAGCATTGTCAGAGAAGCCATCAATACGTATTTCAGAATCTCCCTTTCCCTGGTCAAGGCATTCAAAAAGGCCACCATTCAGGAATGGGATGTCTATGAAGATATTTTGCATTAAATCCGGATTCAGGAAACAATCACGATACCGATATTTATCATGTTGCATAAAACTGCTGCGACGTACAGAGTAATCCTCGCCAGCACGAAACTCTCTCTCGTTCTGTTTTACGCTCAAGGTTGGAAAAAACAGGTTCTGCAGAATCGCCTGGTAGTACTTACCTGAAGTTTTGCTCTGCGAATCAAAGTCATTCAGGTATTTACTGACTTGATCAGCTTCAAACAGTTCTGATGGGATGAGTCCTTCTTTTTCTTTTGCGAACCATAGGAATATGATACGGGTAATCAATCGAATGACTGCTGTTTGTCTGAACCGTTCTTCAGGTTCACCAGGTCGCTTTTTATCGGGGATATGTACATTTTTCACTGCATAGAAGAACCAGTCAGAAATCCTTTGGTAGAACTTTTTGTTCAATACCTCAAGGTTTAATACTGTTGACCATGCTTTCTGTAATTCTTCAAATGATGTAACTTTTCCAGGTAGGTTCGTTAGAGCGAAATCGTTCAGAATTTCCTTGTGACCACGATGTGGTTCAGGACAATAGATATCATGAATTAGAGCAACTTTGCCAAGCACATCTTTTGATGCCTGAAGTCTGTGCTGTCTACGATGGATAATTGCAATACTGATTTTATCCGAATATGAATAGATTATTACGCAAGGAATCATGAAAGCACGATTGATTTCCCTGGTAATTGCTGCAAGCTTTCCGCGAGCATAATTGTTTCCACGAAGTCTGATTGTGAAAAACAGGACAGATTGCCAGTTTTTTGCTTCAAAATCACTGAACAGATCACCATTTGCGGTAATTTCACTTGCGGTAAATTGAAACAGGAAGTCCCCAGCTATCCAATCTTCATAGAGAGCTTTGTCCTCACGGAAGTACCCTTCAGTGTGCGCAATAAAGGACCGTAGCTCTACAGGGGATGAGTTTGGTATTTCAATTGTACGCTGGCTCTCGTATCCGATTTCTGATAAAAGAGTTAAAGAACTTTTTCGGATATTCTCTGGTTTGAAGCTATTGAGGCATTCAGTCAGTTGGTTGCGAAAGTCAGCCATACTAATCCTCTTGTCATCATTCTTGATTTCGGTTTATTCCATCGTTATTGATTCGACTTAATCACCAACCAAGTTACCAGATCAAAGTCATCAGTAGATTGTCCCTGGTCTTCTTTAGAAGGAAGAATAAAATCCCGACTTGCTTTGAGTTTATGTGTTGCACGTGATCTGAATGTCCTTTTGATTGATGTTACGGCATTTTCAAGAAAGACTGAATAATCACCCATTTCCTTACCATATCCAGTCGCTTGATCAAATTCAGCGCAGAGTTTATGAAACGCTGTTGATCGACCTGCACATAAATCACGGAATACATTCAGAATCTGTTTCGGATGTACGAATGTGAACCTGATATTGCCATCCTCAAGTACATACACGAGATAGTATGGATCAACAGGATTTACAGTACCGGAACTTCTTTCGCTCGAATCCTTTTTGATTGATCCTGTTCGTTTTTTCAAGCAGAAAATAACACCTGGTCTTGCAGGATGTGAATTTCCCTCTGAAGGGACTACTGTATAATGCCCAAATGGAGCACTTTCTAAAGCTTCCCTGTTTGCATCAAGGTAGTTTAATAAGTCAATCCTGAAGTCTTCAAGCGAGAATTCTGTCAATGATAGTGATTCATTCAAATCCTCAAGATCAAGTACTTCCTTCATCATTCGTTTCAATTGTCTGTCACGGTACAACAGATCAGCTTTGACCAAATCTTCAAGCTCTTCCGGATTGAGTATGTTGTCTTCGAGAGTTGCTGAAATATCAACAAGCGCCATACGTGCTTCAACACGTTGTTTTAGACTTATATATTTATCAAGATTATCAGTTGGCCAGAAATTCACAAGCTGAACAGATTCATTGATGCTTCCGATTCTGTCTATTCGACCAAATCGTTGAATGATCCTGACAGGGTTCCAATGGATGTCATAGTTTACCAGAAAATCACAATCCTGCAAGTTCTGGCCTTCTGAAATACAATCGGTAGCAATTAGTAAATCGATTTCACCTTCCTGTGGCATGTGATCCATCCGGGAACGTTTTTTTGATAGAGGCGAAAAATTGATAAGGATGCTGTTGAAATCTGTCTTTATTGGTTTTGTTGCAGGAACATAGTTTGTCCGATTTGCTGCACTTCCTGTTACTACCGCAGAATATAATCCTAATGTCTCAAGAGCCCAGTCACACAAATTTTCATACAAATACATCGCAGTATCAGTAAAAGCAGTGAATACAAGTATTTTCCTTGTCAAATTCCCTGATTTACTTTTTCTTCTGTGTTTTATTTTTGCTTCAATCAATGTTTTCAGTTCATGAAGTTTTGCATCTCTATTTGGATTGACATCAACTGCCTGTAAATATAAACCGTGTAATTGTTGCTTATCCTTTGCCAAGTCTTTTAGCCAATCATCAATCCGGAGGTCTGTAGTTCGGTATTTAAGTTTCTTACCGACTTCCATTGCATCTACAAGTTCATCATCATCAATTTCTTCAGGATCGATTGCTCCTAAATCTATTTCTGGATTATCGGATTGAAACTGCTGAAATGCACGTAATCTTCCTTCAAGTCGTTCAATCTTTTCCGTAGTACGATGCATGGTGAGTGCGAAAGCATGGACTGAACTCTCCAGTCGCTTCAGGAAGTTCACCCTCATCATTCCAACCAGGAAACCTTCACGTTGTGCTTGCGTGAAGTTTCCTTCTTTACGGTCATATTCACGACGTCTATCTTCAGGCATTTCCTCTTTCAAATAGGAAGCGGGATTGAAAAGACTGAGTTTGTAACTGTCAATATCTTCTGCAATCATGTCATAGGAGAGAAACAGGTCTTCGAGATCAATCCTTGTGTATTTCGATATTGGTTTCAGTCTGACGGGGAATTGTCCCAGTCTCTCCAGTTCATGATCATAATACTTTTGGATATGCTTACGTGCTCGTGCAATGGTCAGTTGATCAAGCAGTTTGAAGAAATCTGCTCCGAGACGTTCTAAGAGTAAACCTGTGGTTCTTGCCGTTTCTTGGAGTTTTGACCAACTGGTAAATTGTGCCTGGGCTTGTCGTAGTGTTTCACCAATATCTGGGATGCCAATATTGTCGCTGAAAGCAGAATCGCTCTCTGAAGAAATGAAATATATCTGATTCCTGAGATCCTTAAGATTGTTATTGACTGGTGTCGCTGAAATAAGCAGTACTTTTGTACGTACACCAGTTTTTATTATATCATCCATCAATCTCCGGTATCGACTTTGCCTGATAATATTACCATCTTCATCACGAGTGCCTGGACTATTGTTCCTGAAATTATGTGATTCATCAATAACAACAAGGTCATAATTGGACCAATTTAATGTGGCTAAATTAATATCACCTGTCATGCCTGATTCACGGCTTAAATCAGTATGAGACAGAACATCATAGCGAAATCTGTCATTGATAAATGGATTCAGTTGGTCATTTCGCCTATAAACAACCCAGTTTTCACGAAGTTTCTTCGGGCATAGAACCAATACCCGTTCATTTCGTAATTCGAAATACTTTATTATGGCAAGAGCTGTGTAAGTCTTACCCAATCCAACACTATCCGCAAGAATGCAACCATTGAACTCGAGTATTTTATTAATGGCACCTTTCACACCATCTTTCTGAAAATCGTAAAGAGTCTTCCAGATATCGCAATCAAGGAGCGTAGTGGCAGCTAATGCATCTTCACTTAGTTCTTTGTCATCAAGGTATTTTTCGAATAGATGGAAAAGTGTCTTGTAGTAAATAAACTCAGGGGATGCATCTGAATAAAGTTGGTGCAAATATCGTAGAACTTCCTCTTTTACATCAGATACAGCATCTTCATCATTCCAAAGTTCATCAAACCAGAGTTTTAGATCCTCACGGTCACGATCATCTTTAACGATTAGATTTAGTTCAACATTGCTACTATTCTTTGATAGACCTATTCCACGAACTGTAAGGTTTGAACTTCCAACCATTGCTTGTTCAGTTTTACCGTCAAGGATATGATACAGTTTTCCATGAAGGAAGTTAGATTTTGTGATTGACCGAATTTCGACTTTCTCCCTAATCCATTCAGAGCATTCTTTCGCAATTGGCTTCATTTTCAGCACATCACGAAGTACGATACCATCTGTACTAACAATAAATGCTTTTAAGGCTTTCCTGGATGGATCAACAGATTTGATAAATTCTGGATCACCGAAGAGGAATCGCATTTCTTTTATTCTATCAAGCTGTTCCTTGAGTTCATTGTATGCAAAGATGGTGAAAAAAGCAGAGACTACGGACAAAGAACTGTCATCTACAATGAATTCTTTCAAGAAATCTGCTACTGTGCCACGAGAGCGGTTATCTCTAATCCCTGAATTTTTGAAGATAGTGTTCCCTTTCTTCTTCGATTGTGAACAATTGATCTGACAGATAATACCTTCTACACAATATTGATCCTAAGATACACATTCACGAAGTGATGTACCAATCCATCATTGAAGATTGGAAATGTGTTGCATTAGAATTGGATCAGGAGAAAATGGAGCACTGATGGAGCACTTAACTACGAATTCCAACAACTGGTCATATTAAGTGCCGACAAAACCAGAGATGCAATCCTTTGTTAATATTGTGGTAATGTATTGTAGATTCTTGTAAGTGATTGTTTTTCGATGATTCGTAATCAGTAGGTCGGCGGTTCAACTCCGCCAGGTGGCTCAAAGAACAGGTCTGACCGAAGAAATTCGGTCAGACCTGTTTTCTTTATTTTGGATTCATTTTGTGCGGGAGAAAGAACGGTTAACGTATTACCTGGTGACGATTTGATTCAAATTCATTTCTTTGCATGCTGCGAAGATCGCTTTCCACCGCTTCACCAAGTAGAAGTACTTTGGCAACATCTTCACCGCCGTTAGTTATATAAAGAACTCCGGTGTAAAGTCCTGCCATGTCTGGCCGGAAAACAACCGTATACTGAACTGTTGAATTACTGTTTTCGGAACCATTGCGTACCTGAAAAACGTCAAAACCTTCGCCTTCCACAAAAGCTATCAGATCATTACTGTTTCCAACTGTGGTAACTTCGACAGTCTGTTCATCGGAAAACGCAATTCTTACATTTTCGAAAACAATCTTGTCAACATTTGTCTGAATTTTATCCTGTGCAAACAGGGACATGGGCAAAACGAGAGCCATCGCGAGTACTAATGAGATCTTCTTCATGATTTTATCCTTTTTTTGTTTTGTTACGATGTTTACTGCTAATGAAGTAGATGAATCTTCTGATCAGGTATTCAGCAATCGTTGTGCCAAAATTAGGGTTGCCAAACAAAAAAGGCTCGCGATTTTGTAAATGGCGTTATACCAATAACATAGAATAATGGGAAAGAAACCTGATGGTCACTGGTAAAGAAACGCGGTGAAATGAGACTGTAATAAACTAACAAAATGAAGTAATATATCTTACACTGTAAGATTATTATTACATGTAATATGATGTAGGGATTATTGGTATTAAAAAGCCATTGATTATATCATTCAGAATAAACTGGGCTGATTTTTACCGCCTCGATGTCGTCTTGGGTTTCCCTTTACTCCGCATACTTCCAGTGCATATTCTGTTGCAATCCGTCCCCGTGGAGTGCGTTCAAGGTACCCCTGCTGAATCAGGTAGGGTTCGTACAACTCCTCAATAGTGCCAGCGTCTTCGCCAACTGTCACAGCCAAAGTGCTCAATCCGACCGGGCCACCCCGATATTTCTCGACAATTGCATGAAGAAGGCGTTTATCCATTTCATCCAGGCCGCGTTCATCAATATCGAGTCGTGTAAGTGAATTCCGTGCAATTTCACAGGTAAGGACTCCGCTGCCTTCCACTTCTGCAAAATCACGGAGTCGTCGTAGCAGACGGTTAGCGATACGAGGGGTTCCACGGCACCGTTTACTGATCTCCATGTCGGAGTTTTCGCCCAGATTCACATCCAGCTTTTTTGCATTTCTTCGAATTATTGTAGCGATCTCGTCAGCGTTGTAGTAATCAAGCCGTCCAGTAATTCCAAACCGTGCCCGCAGGGGAGAGGTGAGGAGTCCCGCGCGTGTTGTGGCGCCAATGAGTGTAAAAGGAGGAAGATTGAGTTGAATACTTTTCGCTGCCGGTCCCCGGTCGATGAGAATGTCCAGGCGATAGTCTTCCATGGCAGGATACAGGTATTCTTCCACAACACGGTTTAACCGGTGGATTTCATCAATAAAAAGGATATCATTTTCCTGCAGATTGGTCAGCAATCCAGCAAGATCGGCAGCTTTTTCGAGCACTGGGCCACTGGTGGTAACGAGACTAACCCCCATTTCTGATGCGATAATCCCGGCGAGAGTAGTTTTCCCAAGCCCGGGAGGACCGTAAAACAGGGTATGATCGAGTGCATCCTCACGTTGCCTGGCGGCGGTGACAAACACTTCAAGGTTGGATTTAAGCTTATCCTGGCCGACAAAATCCTCAAACTGAACCGGTCGAAGGGAACGATCCAGTTCAAAATCTTCCGGTGCAGGCATCGGTGCGGTAATTCTTGATTCTGTATCCACGAAATAATCCGTCTGGTTTCTGATGTTGAAAAGGAAAATTAGTGGTTAACAGACCAAATGGCAAGCCATACCTTGTGAACGGGAAAGGATGATAGTTTTCAAAACGCGATTACAGGGAATAGAATCACAAGAATATGTGTATTGATGCGGGATTCTTACTATATTGAAAATGGCAGGGAGCTGGCAAGCGTAAAAGAGGGTGAAATAATGTTGTTGAAGAACTCACGATTGCTGCAGGTATTGACTGTAATTGCCTTGTCGATGACGGGCTTGATGGGATGTACGGAAGAAAATGAACGTACGAAGATAATTCCCGCTGAAATGGCAGACGTCTGGTTCCGCTGGTTGATTTATTATGAGTCGGACAACACAATCCTTTTTCGACAGGGAAATGAAGTTTTCGAGATTGATGAGTATGGCGATTGGGAGTATTACAGCAACAGTTCTCTTGAAAGTTATGGGATATCAGATTGGAATTCATCGGGTGGAATCGGGCAGCTTGACCTTTATTTCACCTGGCACACCAATGAAGATCTGATTGATACTGAACTCAATATGCAAGTGGAATACAGCGATTTTCGGGCTGATTTCAGTTATGTTCAAGATAGTAATATCATACATGACATTTACCTGCGTCCAGATTCGGAATCGCGCATAATATCGGGTGTTGTGCACACATTCGAACGTATTCCGATTTCCAGTGCACTAGTGAGCATCTATGATGACCAGGATAATCTCGTTGCGAATGCACAAAGCAACAGCGCAGGCTTTTTCCTGGTGAATGGTCTGGAAACTGGTAATTATTCTGTGCAGGTGATAAAAGAAGGTTTCCAACAGGTTGATGCAAACACCAGTACTGAAGATCAGACGATTACGCCTGTTGATATTATGATGCTGGCAGAATAACTATTCCGGCAGTAAGGGTACACATATTCTGGTCTGCAGCATGGACTCTTCGGTTTCATGCGGTCTGGTCAGATAAAAGTGAATATCCGGTCTGTCTGCAAGTTCGTAATTTGTTTGAGGTAACCATCCAAAGAATACGGCTCGGTAAGTATCATCGATTTTGCGGTGCGGACCATGATGGATAAATGACGCCACCTTACACGGTTCGATCACCTGAAATCCTGCCACCCCATCCTGTTCAACGGTATCATCCACAATATAACAGGCATCGTAACGAATGAAACGCGGTTCTGTTATTGAAGGATCATCATAGACCAGGGATAATATTTTGCTGAAATCAAAATCGAACTGGTGGATTTTTATCCAATGCATTAACATCCCCCAGGCTTCATCAACCTCTTCGTAGGGACCGATATGCCGGAAAAACGCTACACGCAGTCTGTCCAATGATTCAATGGTGACATCTGTAGACTCCGTATCAGGAAGTGACTGGGGGATATTGTCTGGGATTGATCCTCCCAGGTAATGAATACCGACTTTTGAAGGAAGGTCTGTGTTTTCCTTATGTTGGATCCTGTACTCCCTGGGGGAAATCTGAAATGCCCTGCGAAATGCTCTTGTGAACGATTCATGGTTGTCATACATGGAGTCAAAAGCAATTCTGCTGATTGAGTGATTGCTGTTTTTCAACCATGAAGCTGCACGCTCCAGGCGGAGTCGCCGTACATGACTCATCAGGGACTCACCAAGGAATTCATGAAACAGACGATGAAAGTGATATGGCGAAAAACCGGCGAGTTGCGCCATTTGCTCGAGTGAAATTGAAGTGTCAAGGTTTTCCTGTATATGCAGCAGGACCCTGGTGAATGCTTTTCCATATGCAGATTTGTCATTGTTTGTGATCATGTTACATCCTCTACAAGTACTTATCAAAAGTACGGGTATAAGGAACCATTTCCAACTGAACCAACGAAAAAGGGCTGACCTGAAACGGTCAGCCCAGTGTTCAAGCTATGACTAACGTTATCGCATGTGGTTGATGCGTAACGGTTTTCTCGGGTGATCCGGCGGATCGGCAAGTTCCGGCCAATCCTCGAGTTCTTCGAGAAGATGATCAATTGCTGCATCAAGCTGAGGATCTTCTCCGCGTAGACGGCTTGCGGGATCGTCGAGGACTTCAATGGTCGGGCTGACACCTGGACCTTCAATCAGCCATTGACCATCAAATGCGCCCCATCCGGAGAATTCCGGTTGAGTGTTTCCACCGCCATCAACGGTGCCACGTCCGCCACGAATACCAACCCAGCCGCCCCAGGTACGGGTTCCGAACAATTCGCCCATTTCGAGACGTTTCCATCCCTCAGAGAAGGTTTCCGCATCTGATCCGGCTTCATGATTACAGATTGCCGCCATGGGACCATAAAATCCCCAATCGGGAACACGGTAGAGTGGAGTATGACGACCGCGTCCAACGCTCCATACTTCGCGATTTAAAGTGTTCAGTACCATGGGTGCAACAAAACCGCCGCCATTATAACGGATATCCATGATCAACGCATCTTTCTTGTACTGTGGCAGGAATTGACGTCCGAACATGGAAAGACCGTCGGTGCTCATATCCGGCATATGGATATATGCGATCCTGCCATTGCTGCGTTCGTTTACATATTCACAACGATTTCGTACCCAATCGAGATAGCGAAGCCACCAGTCCGATCCCATCGTATGCACGAGCACGTCGCGTGAGCCGTTCATTCTTGGTGTGGAATTGATGGTGAGTAACACATCTTCACGGGCTTTGTTTACAAATCGTTCATAGATGTTATCGCCACGTTCGAGTGGAATTCCGTCGATTGCGAGAATGTAATCACCGACACTGATTTCCTCGGAAGCCTCAAGGATCGGGCTGATCGGTTCATCACCCCATCCCTGGCCACGCAGGATCCGGGTAATCCGGTACGCACCTTCATTTGTTGCTTCCAGGTCGCAGCCGAGATAACCGGTGCTCGCCCAACCAGCGCCTAAAATATCGCCACCCCAGATATAGGCATGGCCAACATTCAACTCACCGATCATTTCAGTGATAAGATCGTTAAGCTCTTCACGATTGGAAATACGAGGCAGGAGGGAGCTGTATTGATCCCAGACATGATTCCAATTAACACCGTGCATGTCGGGATCGTAGAAGAAGTCTCTCTGCCAGCGCCAGACATCACGCAGGATTTGTGTCCATTCAGCACGCGGATTGATTTCGAACGACCATCCGCCGAGATCGATTGATTCATCGGGAACTTCCATGCTTCCGGCAGCCATTGCGATAAGGTTGCCGTAGGCATCTTCGATGAGGAATTGTGAATGATCGGGGCTGATGACGAATCCGCCAATATTACCACCGACATGACTTACTTCTTCTTCACCGAAATCAAAAACGTACAGATCGAATCCGTCAGGAGTCGGCGCCTCGGGCATCATTCCGTAATTATCATAACCGCCGAAATACAGCATACCTTCGGTTGCAGTGAGACCGAAGTAATTTCCGGCGTCTACAGGAATTTCATAGATGCGGTCCAATAATCCATCACGCTGGATCGTTACTGTGAATTCCTCTTCTTCCTCGCTGGATTCCTCTTCGCTTGCTTCTTCCTCTTCCTCCTCAAACGCTTCAACTAATTCCGGAGCGAATGGGCTCATGAATTCATCGGTCAAAGCGACGGCATAGAGCTTCGAGGAAGGACCGTACACATATCCACCGGTAGAAAGCGAGCCGAGAGTCGGATTGAACCAGTTTTCTGTACAATAATAGAGATACTCACCTGATGGATCCCAGGTCAGATCCGTTTCATCTGTCATGGGACGATCAAGGGCAAACTTCTCTTCCGATTCCGTATTGTAGAACCAGATATCATTTGCCCAACTGTCACCGGGCCGCACCCAACCAATCCATTTGCTGTCAGGCGCCCATTCATATGTCCTTATCTCACCGGGAGCCTCATCGACTTCAGTTCTTCTGCCATTCTCAGCGTTTACAATCCATAAATGGCCCGATTTATCTGCAAATGCGAGTTTCTCACCGTCTGGCGACCATCTCATCGGGAAACGCCATTGATCGCCTCCTCGGGTCAACTGACGTCCTTCGCCGCCGTTAGACGGATACAGCCAGATTTCCATTTCATCTGTGGCGTCGGACATCACGGCTAACTGGGTGCCATCGGGGCTGAATTCTACGTAGCTTTCCCGTGAAGTTGGGGAGTGGGTAATCTGGCGAATATAGCCGGCTTCATCCACCGGGAAGGTGAATACTTCACCACGGGAAACAATCGCGATTCTCCGTCCGGTGTTGGGGATGCTGTAGTCATGAATGTAACCGGTAGGATCGTCCACAAACCGTTCTCTTGCGCGGAAACGGTCCGACGGCAGTGCGATATTCAATATTTGCGATTCATTTTCTGCTATATTAAAAGCCCAGATGTCCATTGCCAGTTGATAAACGATGTTGTTCTCGTCACCGGCTGGCCAACGCAGGTCCCATTCCTCGTTAAATGTATGCTGGCGAAGATTGCCGCCGTCGGGATCCATGCTGAAAATGTTCATCCTGCCCGCACGATCGGATTGGAAATAGATACGATTGCCAATCCACATGGGGAAAGCATCGGTACCATCGAATTCCGTTACGAGATCGAATTGCATGGAATTTAGATTACCAACCCAGATGTCCATCGCCCAGCCACCACGATAACGTTTCCATGGACGGTTTTCACGGCGCAGGCGCGTATAGGCGAAACGATCTCCATTGGGCTCGAAACTGATCCTTGTGCCTTTATCGAGTCCTATAGGTTCAGGATATCCGCCTTCAGGGCTGACAGAAAAGAGATTCCAGATATCTACACCTTCATGCCGCATGCTGCGGAAAATTACTTCTTCACCATTTTCTGTCCAACCGACCACTTCATCAGGACCACCATGGAAAGTAAGTCGTATGGGTTCACCACCCTCAGAAGGAATTACATACACATCAGCATTTCCTTCGTATTCACCTGTAAAAGCAATCCATTCGCCGTCAGGACTGATTCGTGCATAATGCTCTTGACCATCATGACGCGTGAGGCGACGTGCGACAGCGCCATCATTTAAAGCTTCCGAAAGCGAAGCGGCCCAGAGATCGCCTTCCGAAGTGAACACAACAAGATCATCCCGCACATCCGGAAAACGGAAAAATCCATGTGCTTCATCTGTTGCAAACGCAATACTACCTATCGCTAAAACAAGTATTGCTGATAAACCCAATAAACATATGCGAGTTCGTGCCACGGGCAAATCCCTCCTGTTTTTTGTCCACAAATTACTTGTTGATGCCGTAATTTATGGATATCCCATTCATCCAGTCTTTGCAATCAAATGATTATTACAACTTGTGTGCCAATCAATGAAGATACAGAAAGATAATCATTTCTCATTCATACATACAGTAAAAATCAGTAATAATTACAATCAACAGTGATGGATAATGACCAGGTAAACACAAAATTAACAATAGCAGGATAAAAGAGGAAAGGAGAGCCTATATCTTTTTGAACCATCATCAAGGAAAAACCATATTTCCCAAAATCAGACAACAAACGTAGCAAAAGAGTGCAAAATCAGGAGGCTGGAACAAAAGAAATGGCTGATTCCAGGAATCAGCCATTCAGAAAACCTCACTTCCAATGTACAGACTATTACTTAAGAACGATCATGCTTCTCATGCAGGATATTTCACCGGTTGTTAACCTGTAATAATACATTCCGCTCGCCAAACCGGATGCATCAAATGTAACCTGGTGAATCCCTGGATTCATGGTACTACTCAAAAGACTCGTGACAAACCTGCCGAGTCGATCGTATACAGCCAATGAGACGTGGGAATTCTTCTCAATCGTGAACGATATGGACGTTTCCGGATTGAAGGGATTGGGGTAGTTCTGGTCAAGCATCGAATGTCCGGGTGTTTCCTGTGTATTTTCCCTGGTGGACGATTCTTCTCCGGCCAGACGTACTATCCATAGATCCGTAGATCCGCTTCCAAAGGAATCAGTGTGTCCGGAAATGACAAATCCACCATCCGAAGTCGGTTGAATATCACTGCCCCAGTCATTTCCTTCACCACCAAGGAACATCTCCCACTCACGTACACAGGTATCGGATGTTTTCAGGATGTAAAGGTCTGTATAAAGGCCGATTTTGGACATTCCAGCAATCATGTAACCGGATTCACCTGCATGGCAGATGCCACGGCCATAATCGTAAAAATTCCTGCCATACCGTCTCTGGTAGACCGGATTCCCTTCTTCTGAGAAACTTAAGACATATACATTGTCAGCATCTATTCCATGATTGGCGGAGTGACCCGCGATCACAAATGAGCTGTCGCGAGCGATGACAATGTCATTCCCCCAGTCGAAGTCGCCATAACCGGCATGGGATATCCATATTTCTTCACCATCGGGGGCAAGGTGAATCAGTAATACATCCCTGTTTCGTGAACCGTATGAACCTGTTCCACCAGCAATGGCAATATTTCCTTCCGGTGTTTCCAGAACTGCGCAACCCCATTCGGATTCATCGCCTGAAAACTGGTTTTCCCATATCACGTTTCCTTCGAAATCGGTGCGGATTACATAACACTGATAGTCATCCACGAGACCCATAAGATCCGTGTAGCCTGTGAGTATCAGATCATGGTTTTGCGCTTCGCAAACGGCCCATCCTTCTTCATCACCATTGTATCCGTAGGTGTGCGACCATAATTCTTCACCGTCGGGATCGATTTTCAACAGCAGGATATCCTTGGCGCCGTTTCCGGTGGACATTGTATAGCCGACAATAACATAGTTGCCGTCAAAGGTTTCTATGATCTCGTATCCATAGTCCCTGTCAGAGCCGCCGTACGTGTTTTCCCAAATCAGGGTACCGTTCGCATCGGTCTTGACAACGTACACATCATATAATCCATTTCCCATGGAGTTGGTGTATCCGGCTGCCACGATGGAACCGTCAGCAGTTTCGATCACAGCTTGTCCGCCTTCCCCGAACTCGCCGCCGAAAGTGCGTGTCCACAATGTATCGACTTGAGCAAAACCGATAGATGTCATGAAGAGGATCAGTAGTAAACAGTATCCAAGGTATTTCATTTTATTCCTCCCCGGATGATGTTTGTGCCATGTATTCGTACACCGCTTCCTCGAGAAGATCGAAGCACTGAATGGAATAATACTGTCCTCGAGTACTGGTAATAATGCAGCCGTCCCGCACAGGCGGTACATCGGGAGTGATGAAGTTCGCACCTGCTGCCACATATTCCTGGGAGAAGTTTTCGCTACCGGTAACATTCCTTCCATCAATGACATCAGCCGCGGCAAGTAAACGTACTCCAGCGCACCAGGCGATAATGACGACATCATTCGCTACGGCCTGCTGCAATAATTCCAGCGTATGAGTATCATTCATTAGCGGGATAAATGGATTATTACCGCCATATTGGGTCGAAGTGCCAATGACAATGCAATCCCACTGTGTGATGTCATCGATTTCGGAAAGCAACAGGTCAGTATCAATCGGCGGACAGTTTACATTCTCTGCGAATGCCTGGCATGGCTGAACTGTCGCCGTCAAACCTGTGTAGGTGATATTCCAGCCGTGCAGCAGGTAATTATCCTGATGAAGGTACCAGTTAGCGCCGTACTGATCGGGGAGAATTACCAACAGTTTTACATCTTCCGCCAGAACACTTCGAAATGGAAGAAGAAGACATAAAAAAATGAGAGCAGGAAAAACCTTTCTCATTATCCCTCCTGGTTCTTCCGGCTCTCGTTTCTAAAATAGGATGTAATGATATGAAAACTCAATAGAGAATTACAGTTGTCTACTCTTTTCAAAAAAAAGCGCAGACTGTGTAGTCTGCGCTTTCAATGATATGTATATGCATTTCAATGAGATGATCTTGTTAAATGCTGTTCAGGGATGAAAAACCTGAGTGCGACCTGACGATGATTCTCCGGGAGAGTAAATGAATATCGGTGCCGTCCAGCAGGAACTTCAACGTAAAAACTTTCTCCTCTTGACGGGATCACGCCAGGTTGGTCAAGTATCACTGAAATCTGTGATGCAATGGTGGAAAGCGGGAAGGTGTTTTTTAACACTCCGTCTTCGTAGGTAGCGATTGAATAATTAATCCGCCCACGCATGCTTTCATCAAGCAGAACTCTTGTAAGTACCTTGAGGGTGGTCGGTCCGATCACTTCTACATTCAGACGATCCGCATCATCAAGCATATAATAGGTTGAAACCCTCTCTCGAGTGGAAATTCCAACCGCTTGCGAGTAACTCCTGGGGGAGTAGAAAACGTAATCAGCCGATTCGCTGTATTCTTCCTGTTCATGCTGAACTCTGAAATAAACAGCATCGTTGGAGCTGCTACCGATCCGGATGGTAATGTATTCCGCCTCAGCAGGAATCTCCAGCTCCAAAGTACGGCTTTGTGCAATCCTGTCTTCCTCGAGTCCACGACGATGAACGGATCTTGTCGGTTCGGATGCCCGGCTGTAGAGACGTTCTTCCTCGTTGTCAATGGCTATGCGGAAGGTATACACGACTTCGTTTCTGTCATGTCCCGACATGTCGGCGCGTGTGATAATGCGATACTTTCCACCATCCGTTTCCGAGATGTCCAGGCTCATCGTTTCACCTGGTTCCAGGCGATAATATGTCCTCGTGTTTCCACTGACTACCAAGCGGACCCGATCACCACCAGAATCAGGTTCAAGAGTATTCCAACGACCTGCTATTGCAGAAGTATTGCCGATCATGGAGAGGATCAAGGCGACGAAAATCGATGCAATAAGTCGATTCAATGGCGTACGGTCTATCATATAGTTACACCAGGGTATCAGGATCTTCACCATCACGATCCAATCGTTGTGCATGTCGATCATAAAACAAAACAATGATCAACGTCAACAATACTATAACCAAAGCAAGCGCAGTTATCCAGAGATTATAGCGTAATTCACTGAAAAGTCTACCCTCGCCAGGTTCGGGAAGTGGCATCGGATTTAACGGCAATTGATATTCCTGGGCGATAATGCGAACATCTGCAATATTCAATATATGAGTACCATGATCAGAGAAAGAATGGATTACACCGCGACGAGGATAATTACGTATCGGAAGCGGGAAGCACAATCCTTCCGGAATCATTCCCGGTGAAAGATTCCTGGCGTCACCGATGGAGGCCAGACCGCCACCGATATTGACGTACAATTCTATTTCCTGCCCTGTGCTGAATTGATTGAAGAGATCCAGCCTTCTTTGAACGGAGTTCTCAAGTATTGACTCTTCAATAAAAATAACGTCATTCCGTTCTGCTGACTCCCTGATCAAGTTACGTCCTTCAGGTGACAGACGCTGACCTTTATCCTCACCACCGCCATACGAGGCAGCAATTGACCTGTAACGCAACATCTGCCGCTGCACAAGGTGATGTTCCATGTCAAGCCAGGTGAAATTGGGATCATTAGCGCCCCATGAACCTGAACCAACAGATGTTATCACCAGTGGGTGAACATCAAGAATTTCACAGGCGGCATAAAAGGCAAGATTGAGCCCTGGAACAGAACCGGTCATGCCAACAGCGACTACATCGCCCCGTCCAATACCGGCGTCTCTCAGATAATTCACCATAACGCCGGCTACGTTCGGATTTAATGCTGTCCATTTGGTCTCAAGATCACCAATATCGGTAGTGATAACAGAATATTGTTGTCCAATCAATCCTGTCTGGTTTGGATCGTTGATTTCATCGGGGAACACTCCCCGGGATTCTTGAGCGGTACGCAGCGTGTCCATTGCCGCCTGCATCCATTCTGCAGCGGCAAGCATATCATCATAATGGGGTGTACGTACTACTACGCGCGAATTTTCCGCCCAGACATAGCAGAGAATCGAAACGACAGTAAGGATCGCCAACGTGCGATGCGATCTCATGGAAGGGCGAAATTTCCTAGGCAAGGATCTGTCCTCCCCCTATAAGCATGACAGCGAGACGTACCACAATTGCTGCAATCGACACTGCAGCGAGGGTGCGGAATACACCTTGACGCTCCATCCAGTTGGCGATAAGTCCGGGAATGATATATCCAATAGCGTACAGCCTGACATCAGTCAGTTCAAACAATGGTCCGGACAGGTACGTTCGCAGAATATAACCGAAGATAAAACCGAAGAGGATCGAAAGCACAAGACGCCGTCTACCATAGACGAACACAAAACGTGAAGTAATACGAACAGCGCCGAAGGAGACGAAACTCACAAGGGCTGTACCGGCGAGCATCCAGATATTATGAATCTGCAGCGCTATATACCCGGGTACGACAATACCACCGGCAGAAACACCAAAAATTTCATTAAATATCAGGCTGAACGCAACTCCAAGACCAACGGAAATGTCAATCATTTCTGATCCCTCCGATCACGGAACAGTTCCGCAACGGCAAATCCACCGTGGCCCATGTTTCCCATAGCGAATACCAATGCCTCGTCCTCCACTTCTCCCCAAATTAAATCCCAGGCTTTGTCCGGAGTCACCTGTCCGATCCGTCGAATCTTACTCGATGGAATACGAACACGCCGTAAATGATTGTTCAAAAGATCTGTGCTTTCACCCATGGAGATCAGCACATCGAACTTCATGTAACGTCCCATCATCTCGACAAGCTGAACACTGCGCTCAAACCTGTCTGCACGTGTATTCAACAGAACAATGGCACGACCGGAATCGGGGTAGAGGGACCATGCACGTTCCCATGCAACAAGGGTTGATTCCGGGTCGTTGGCCGCCATCGCGTTCAGGAACATCAAACGACGACCGCTGCTGTGAATTACACGATAATACTTCAAGGCTCCTGGATCTGGAGTCGAATTGACCATCCCATCCAGGGCTACCTGCCTGTCGACACCAACTTCTTCACAGACACGAAGCGCCAGCGATACATTACTTCGGTGTTCGATGTACTCAAAACGCCGCAGATCATCGTCCGATGTTTCGCTGGATTTCACTACTTCCAGTTTTCCGTGTACGCTGTCAGCACGTTTCTTCATGATGTCGATCAGCATTGCACGGTTCTCAGCGGTAAAAGTGGTCTGGTTGGCTGAAATGGTGTTTGACAGACTGTTCGCGATGTTGGTAAGAGAAGGTCCCATTTCGCGTACATGATCCATCCGGGCGTTTGTTATCACGCCAATGGTTGAATCGACGAATTGATGTTCGCAGATCCATTGGTATTCCGGTAATACCGCCATGCATTCGATCACAATCGCTTGCGGTTTATGCTTGGCAAAATAGCGAAATACCTTGATTTGTTCGATAATATTGACAGGATGGATGCGAGTGATAGGGATTTCCCATCCCTTCTCGTCAATAATTCGAGGGAGTGTTCCGGTGACTTTAGCGAGGGTTTTAATTCCCCCGGCACGCAATCCGGCGGCGATCAAACGTGTAACAGAACTCTTACCGCGTGTTCCATTTACATGTATTCGCACCGGGATTGTAATGACGCGCCGGCGGTGAGCGGTAAACTCAAACGCTCCATACCCAACGAGCACCGCAGTTAGCAAAACGATGACAAACATAATCGGGCGCGTGTCTTGTAAAATGTTGACCTTACACGGCTATTTTGGTGATCAATATATATCTTCGCTGGAATGATTACAACAAGAGAATTTGATTCGTGAGTCTGTACAACACTAAATCATTCATATTTTCTGTTATTCCGAAATGAATAATAAAATGAAAATAAAAAAATGATAATCAAGAATATATGAACCTGTTTTTTGTGCCGGATTTTGCCAGTAGTACAGATTGACTGAAAAAGATTCGTGGACGTTTCAGGATAGTGAATCCATTGGCAAGCGCAATATCGACAGAATTATTCCATTCTCTGGCTGAAACATGGATTTTCGGTTCGGACAGCAGAAACATTCCATCATCCTTCAGCGACCTGTAGATCTGGCCCAGAAAATCATTACGATCCACGGTTTCATGCAACATCCAGAATGCAAGTGCAAAATCGAGTTGATGACTGAAAGAAAGAGCGCCATCCCTGCTGACGTAGGGAATAAGCGTTTTACGAATAGCGGCATGCTTTTTATATTGAAGACGGTTCCAGATGGACAGAATCAGTTTTTCATGAATGTCCACTGCATACACTTTTCCTTCAGGACCGACCATCCTCGCCATAGTAAAAGAGAACATGCCCAAACCGCAACCAATATCCGCGGTAACCATTCCTTCACGAATATATGGCCGGACAATCTGTACAGGATTGTGCAAGCGTTTGCGAACCCTTTTATCCAGTATGCCGGAGACTCGACCAGGAACAGAACCTGTACCGTTCAGTAAACCGTGGAACTCCATTCTATGGACTCTCCAAAACAGGAATAACTTGAATTATCTCGTATGAACAAGATTTGAGTACGTTTATTCTGCTTCAGGAAGTGTAAGATCTTTGTACTTCACGATAATATTATCCATGGGAAAACGTTGCTGGAGATACCCCTGGAGTTCATTCGCAAGCGTTTCAGCAACTTCCTTCTCATGGATCGCTTTGAAATACAATCCTTTCTGGAACATTTCCTGTACGAAAAGTTGAAGTGCTTCTTCAAGTTTGTCATACAGGTCTTCATTTTTAACATCAAGAAATGGTCCTTTTTCACCAAGACTGATCAACAGAAATTCTACTTCTTTTTTTGAAAGTACAAATGTGCAGGGCATAATTCCCTCAATAGTTTTTCGAATAAAATGCGGCTTACTTTCTGTAAGGTAACTTTACGGAAACTGAGGTGCCTTTATCCAGTTCACTTTCGACTGTTATCTCTCCATTGTGGTCCTGGACAATCTGGTAGCAAATCGCGAGGCCAAGTCCGGTTCCGACTTTTACACCTCTTGTGGTGAACCCCGGATCAAAAACCTTGCCTAAATGGTTCTTTGGAATGCCACGACCATTATCCGCAATGATAATCGTAATGGAATCTTCATTTCCAGTTGTAGAAATAGCAATACTACCTTCACGGTCAATTGACTGGATCGAATTTGTAATCAGGTTCAACAATACCTGGTTTATCTGCCTTGGGTTGCAGTATATCTCGTCTATCTCCGAAAAATTACGTACAATTTCAATTCTGGAGTTAAGAGATTCCTGCAATAAGCCCAGGGTATCCTCAATACTTCGATGGATATCCACTCTTTGCCAGTCAGCTTCATCGAGTTTGGCGAAACTTCTCAGTCGTTTGAGTATGGTCTCTATTCTACCAGTGCTCTCATCAATAACCTTTTCCGCATTAGTGACAATCTTGTCTGATTTGATAAGCACAGGATCATTCAAAGCAGTTTCGCCGCAGATTTCATTTGTCCGGGACTGAATGTTTCTTGTCGTACGAATCAATGTATCCTGCATGCTTCGAAGTGCTCCTAACGGAGTGTTCAATTCATGCGATACACCAGCAACAAAATCACCCAGTGAAGCCATTTTTTCTGAATGAATCAATTTTGCCTGGGTCCATTTCAGCTCTGCTGTACGTTCAGCGACCTTCTTTTCCAGGTGCAGGTTAAGATCTTCATTTTGCCGTAACTGGTACCCAAGCAGGGTTGCGTAAAAATACACTGCAACCAGAATGAAAATGTTGAAGGTAGTTGTACTTGCATGAATGCCCATATTCGGCAGAAAAGCGGAGAAGAACACCGCGCCAAACATCAGGACTGCCAACCCGACGAGATTCTGGAGAATGAAATTTTTATGAATACGGTCTTTTGCGCTCTGCAACCCCTGTAAAATTAACTTTATTACCATGATTTCAAGGAAGATGTGGGGAATAATGAGAAGAACAGGTACTTTGTTGATCATTACCGAGTATCCGGTGAACTCATTGTAATAAATACCACCTACATATTTGTCGGTAAAAACAACATAAATGATATAAACACTTATTGTGCTGATAATAAAAACCATCAAATGGCGTACTTTAATAAAAAACACCTTCTCATCGAGTCGTTTGTCATATCCGATAAGAGTGACTATGTATTTGAAAGCTGCAATGGCAGTAAGCATACCGCTGGCGGGGAGGAGGTGAGCCCAGAACAGCGCGCGTTCCTGGGAAGGAGAAAAGTCCATGAACAGCGAAAATGTTGGTATCAGACTCCACGCAAAACAGAAAATGGCGAATCGTTTTCGCAATGTGTCTTTTTTTCCAGCAAAAAACGACACAAAGCCAAGTGAGATGATTAATACGAATGAAATAATCTTGGCTACTGCATAAAGTGGAATTGATCCTGAGTGTTCATGAAAAAACACAGTACTCTCGTCTGTAGTGAAAGATCTCGCAATATAATCAATAAAACCGGTTGGTATGTACCGTCGCCTGATGTTAGAACTGGAAATAGATGAATTGGCGGACAGGTCGCAAATAGATGAACAATAACGTAAAAATTACCCATGCTGTAAATTACTGTCACTGTCAAGGATGCCCATAAGGGTCGGACTGATTGCAGACCAGTGTTTCCGCAAAAAATAAACGAGTGGCATACTTGCTGTAAGTAGCAGCGCCGCCAAATAATCCAATCCATGCAACAAATGACCAGCAAACATGTACCTTGATGGTGGACAGAATGACTGAAAAAAGCTGCATAGCCTGCTCGACAGATTCTGCTCGAAAGAAGATCCAGCCCGCCATGATCAGGGGTAACAATGGAAACCAGATGAACGCAGGATAACGACTGGCGATTCTGTCAAGCGGTTTGATAACCCTGAACAGTATCACTAACACAGCCTGGTAAATTCCCCACAATGCAAAATTCCATCCTGCGCCATGCCACAGTCCCATGATGAACCACGTCAGGAATAATGCTGCATTTTTTCGTACGCCATTCTGTTGGGTTGCGACCGCAAGACCATCCCTGCTTTCCGTACGGAATTTCTGACCGGTTAAAGGAAGGTAGAGATAATCCCTGATCCAGGACGATAATGATATATGCCATCGTTGCCAGAATTCCCTCGGTGTCGCCACCAGGTAAGGCCAGTGGAAGTTCTCCATAAGTTTTATTCCAGCAAGTCTTGCTGATCCGATGGCTATGTCTGAGTACCCGGCAAAATCAAAATAGATCTGAAAACCGAAGAGGAAAGTAGCCACCCAGACATCCGGAGCAACGGATGAGGAAGGATCCATGCGGAAGAAGTGGTCAACAATCGGCGCGAGATTGTCAGCTATCACCACCTTTTTAAATAGTCCAGTAAGGATGCGCACTATTCCCTGATGGATATCTTCTGCATCTACTTCACGATCCGATTCCAGTTGAGGCAGAACTTCACCCGCCCGTAATACAGGTCCTGCGATTAACTGAGGCCAGAAGGTGACATATGTGAAAAATGAGGCATAACTTCGCGTCGGTGTGATTACTCGACGGTATACATCAATGGTGTAGCTGATGGTCTGAAATGTATAGAAAGATATTCCGAGGGGAAGAATAATTCTCAGTGCGATTGTACTGCCGGAAAACCCTGAAAATCCTGCCTGTGAAGCAATAAAATTGATATTATCCACAAAGAAATAGGTATATTTAAAGAAGAGTAGTAATCCGAGGTTAATGATAAGGCTTATCAGTAGCCATGTTTTTCGAACTCCAGGCTTTTCCGATGAGTGAATTCTGCCCGCAGAAACAAAATCGACGCATGCGGAGAATATCACCAGGAAACTGAATTCCCATCTCCAGAGACTGTAAAAAAGGATGCTGAACAGCCCAAGAAGTATTACCCGCCATTTTTTCGGGACAATCCAGTGCGCAGTAATGGCAATGGTCAGGAAAAGGAGGTATCCCCAGCTATTGAATAGCATCAGTCAGCGCCTCCATATGGGAAACCTCGCCATTTCTGCGAAAGCTGTTCAGGGTGCTGTCTACTTCTCTTCCAAGAAGTTGATGACCATACCCCTGGAAGTGAAAAACATCCGGATACCCTTCATTTGTATATCCCCAGTACTCTTCAGGGACCAGTGATTCAAAAGACGAGTAAAGCACCTGATTGGAGTCGCACCATGTTTTTAATGTTTCATAAAACGAATCGTATTCATCCCGTTGATAATAAAAAACCGGTTCATTCGGACGGTGAGGCGGTTGATAAAGAAATAATTGCGAACCGTCCGCCTGTATACAGGAAGCCAATGCAGTGATCGTGTCGAAACTTCTGTCTCGTAGTGCTCGAGGTATCGGCTCTGCACGTGGGATTTCCGGTTGCAGAATCCGTTGCAATCGCAACCACAGTGTACGGATGTGAAATGTGATTGCTGAAATGACATTGCCTCGGTTCCTGAAGCCATCCCAGTGATTTTCAAGAATGTCGATTAATGCCATCTCCAATTTTTCCTGTGGGGTTCCCGCAGTGGGATTTCTTTCAACAGGGTTGGAGTTGGCCTCAAGAGATGCAAGAGCTTTTAGGCTGTCTTCGATCACTGAGACAGGTTGCCCCCCGGCGATACGCATTTCATCAGATAGTGCTGGGATATGCTGTATGATCCAGCGTGTAATGCGGGTTTCACGTAAATCGTCAAAGGTTATCGGGGCTATAAAATAGTCGGGGATATACCCCTGTTCACGAAAGCTTAAGTAATACGCGAGAAAATCGTTCATACTCGCATTTGGTATGGATACCTGAAGATAAACAAGGCTGTCATTTCTCGCATCTGAAATCCGGTTGGCCCATTCAACAGCAAGTTTGTCATTATCAGAAATACGGTTGATTGCATGCAACTGGGAATTTCCCACCCATAGAGCGATGCTGTAGCCATTATCCCTGTAATATTCGAATGTTTCCATCAGCGGATGCCGTGGTTCCCATAGATCGGAAACCTGGTGACCCTTATAATTGGCGACGACACTCACTGTGTTCATACCAAGACCCCTGGCGTCGGCGCGGAAGTCACTGAATGCGAGGGAGAGCAGACTGAAAAGGCAGATTGACAAAAGAAAACCGACGAGGATTGAAACAAGATGAAAATATGAGGAAGTTTTTCTGGACCGTTGCATTGGCGCTTCCAGATTAAGGAAAATTGATTCTGAAAATTCAATTCCCAAGTATAGCGTTCAGAAAAAAAGAGGGCAAAATTTTATTGCCCTTGAATCATCAAAGTGCGAGCAGAGGGAGTCGAACCCTCACACCCGGAGGTACAGGATCCTAAGTCCTGCGCGTCTGCCAATTCCGCCATGCTCGCAAAAGTAATCGAAGATACTGTTTTCAATCAATAAAATCTATTTGTTTGGATATCTGAATCTCTCATTCTTCTGGTGGAAATATAAAGAATACCCAAAAAAAAAGGTGCAAAATAAAATGCACCCAAATCTATTTGTTAAATACGCATAGCACTAATCATCATCATCATCGTCATCGTCAGGATCGAATTCGACTGGCTCATCAGAATCGGAATCACTGAGATCATTATTGACAATTCCAAAGAGTTGACTACCCAATGGCATGTCCGGTTCGCTCTCATTTGTTTCAATATCCCTGATCTTGTCACGAATACGAGCGGCTTCTTCATAGGCCTCAGTGTCAACCGCTTCCTTTAACTGCTGATTTAATTCTTCCAGTTTATTCTCAACACTGATTGGTTCTGATTGTGCTACTTCACCGCGCATTCCTGCTTCAGTAAACACTTCCGGTGCTACAAAGATCGGTGATTCGGTCTTTAATGCCAGAGCGATGGCATCGCTCGGACGTGCATCGATCTCCTTGACGCCATCAGGAGTATTCAGATGGATTAAAGCGTAAAAAGTGTTCTCTTTCAGGGATGTAACTTCAATTTTTTCCACTGTTGATGTCGTTGCTTTCAACAGGCTGTGGAACATGTCATATGTCAATGGACGGACATATTTCAAACCTTGAAGAAGAAGCGAAATCGTGTGCGCTTCGGTTGCACCGATAAATATTGGCAACCATTGATCCCCTTCTTTTTCTTTCAGTATGACAACATATCCCTGGTATGGTGGACTGATCGAAATACCGGAAACTTCAACGGCGATCATTCATCACTCCGATTAGTTATGGAAATCTGTAATCCGTAAGATTACAAATATACTTCCAATTCGCAACATGAACAACAAATTCCGCTTCGATCAGTGTAATCCAGAGGATTTATTTCCTCAAAAAGGTGGCAGTTTAATATCTGCGATACAACCCGACAACCTTACCGAGAATCCGGAAGTCGGGAGTATCCCTCTCAACCACTATCGGTCCGAAGTAGACATTCGCCGGTTTGAGGATAATCCTGTCTTTTTCCGGGTGATAATATTTCACAGTAGCTTCATCGCCGATCAGAGCAACAACAATTTCACCCGGTTCTGCATTCTCCTGCACGCGACAGAACACCACATCGCTGTCATGAATGCCCGCTTCAATCATGGACTGGCCTTTAACTCGAAGCGCAAAAGTTTCGCCTTTGGGAGCGTAATCCGCATCAATGGCGATGTAACCTTCAATATTCTCTTCGGCAGTTATCGGCAAACCTGCAGCGACACGTCCGATAATCGGGATTGTCTCCACCTGGCTGGACGGTAAAATGGAATCATTCAATTCTATCGTACCGGAAACTATGCACGGATCAGAATCGGTTTCATGCCCTTCTGAATGAAGAAAATCTCTCGCCTTATCGGTCATTTCAATAGCTCTGCTCTGGTATGGCCTGCGTATGATATAGCCCTTTTTTTCAAGCGCTTCCAGTATTCCCCGGACTCCGTTGGTAGAATTAATCCCTTCAATTTCACCGATTTCTCGAAATGTCGGGGGATATCCCCGTTCAACGATTCCACCATGAATCAGGCGAAGTACGGATTTTTGACGATCTGTCAAATGCTTTGCCATATAAACCTCCTGTCCGGAATGCCGGAAAACACCATAAAAATAAAAAATGGTGGTTGTTTTTGAGAATAGTGAACATAAGATAAGTAAACATAAGTTCCTTGTCAAGTAAGAAGAGAGAAAACAAGCCATCTTCAACAAAAAACGTTTAAGACCTTCTTGTAAGTAGCATCTTTATCCTGATAATTAATTCTCCGACAGACTGAATGATCAACAGAAGCCATTCAGTAAAAACAATTGCCTGCTTGCACATGATCGTTGCAGGTAGTAGCTTTCAACGGCAGAGTATTGCCTACGAAAGGAGAGGATTATGGACTTCTATAATGAGTATGATCATTCGGATATGAGGAATAATCTTTTGAGCTGGCCGGAACAGTTCAGAAGAAGCTGGGATTTGGGGTTTTCGATAGGAAAGAAACAATCATTGGATGCACCGCAGAAGATGCTATGGATAGGAATGGGCGGAAGTGCTATCGGCGGTGATTTTACTTCTGCAATGACATACAACCGTTCTTCATTTCCCCTGATTGTTCATCGTGGCGGGGCGTTTCCACGATGGGTGGATAAAAACACACGGGTACTTCTGGTAAGTTTTTCAGGGAATACGGCAGAGACACTTGCTTCTGCCGAGGAAGCGGATGAACGGGGTTGTATGATTGACGCGATTACCTCAGGTGGCAAACTGAAGGATTGGGCGATTAAACGAGGTGTTGAGCCATGGCCTGTTCCGGGTGGCAGGCCACCACGTGCAGCCCTGGGAGATTTGTTCACAACTGCGCTGGCTGTGTTCGCCGGAAGAAAATGGTGCCATGTGGATGATCATGAAGTGAATGAAACGAACAACTCAATTGAATTAAATACAGAGTTATGCAGTCGTGAACCTGACGAAAAACATATTCTGTTTGATCTCCTGGAATTAACCCAGGAACGTTACCCCATGGTCTATGGAACGGGGAGGTTCAGCGCGGTTGCAAGGCGATGGGCCGGTCAGATCAATGAAAATGCGAAACGACCCGCGCACTGGGGCGAACTACCGGAAATGAACCACAATGAAGTAGTCGCTTATGATGCAAGAACCGGACTGGGCGAGAAAAATGCTGTGATCATCCTTGTGGATCCCGATTCTCCTCAAGATATACTTGACCGTGTGGATGTCACTCTCGAGCTGGCGAGCGATGCTGGATTTGAATCGGTAAAAGTTATTCCGGAATCACAGACGAGGTTGGCAAGAATGCTGGAGCTTACAGTACTCGGTGACTGGTTAAGCTATTACATGGCCATCTCAAAAAAGATTGATCCGACGCCAATTCCAACAATTGACAAGCTGAAGGATGTTCTGGCACAAAAATAGCAGGTTAAGCTGCAACAAGTTGTGAGATTACAAGATAGAATCAGATCCTGGTCGTGGGTGAATCAGGTAAAGACAGGCTTTGTCAAATCTTTCAAGACCTGCAATTCACGAATTTGGTAAATACTTTTGTAATAATACTCTAAAACAATAATTAGAAAAAATATCGTATTCTAATTAAAC
Organism: bacterium; assembly: GCA_963674515.2. Classification (GTDB taxonomy): domain Bacteria; phylum Electryoneota; class Electryoneia; order Electryoneales; family Electryoneaceae. The sequence goes on along the minus strand of CAXXQY010000033.1, from coordinate 177,476 downwards.
AATAATCGACCTGCAGGAGTTCATATTAAAACAGAGTATGCCTGTTTATACTGTCGAAAATGATGTACAGAACTACAGAAAATCGGTCGCGATTCTGTTGGATAAAAACATATAGAAGATAGTCAGTGTAGAGTATTACAAACACAGCGTGCCGGATCACCACACTATCAGGCGAGAGTCGGGAGATAATCATGGCCGGTTTTGTCAGGGTTTTGTGTGTCATAATGATTTGTTTTCTGCCCGTCGTCCTTTTGGCGCAGGGGACAATAACAGCGGAAGGTTTCGGGGAGTCTGAAGATGCTGCTTTAAATGACGCCCTGAGAAATGCTGTTCAGCAAGGGGTAGGGACAATCATTGCTGCAGAAACAATCAGTGCGAATTATCAAATGCTTTCCGATCAGATACTGAATCGTTCAGCAGGTTTTGTCCGTAGCTATACCGAATTAAACAAACGCCAGGAATCGGATGGCGTATGGCGTATCACGGTAAGCGCCGAGGTACATGCCATCCAGGATACTCTTCTAACCGATCAACTTGCAAGAGAATTGCTCTATCGTTTTGCAGGCAGTCCACGATTTTTAGTTTTACTCGACGACTCCGACTCACCAGAGCGGGGATCTGCATCAGCGGAAATCGCTTTGATCGAGCGTTTTATTGATAATGGAATTGATGTTGTCGAACCGACCCAGATAGAAAATCTTCGTTCCAAGTATGGAGTCGGCGCTATTCTTTCCGCTGAAGCCGCCACACTTGCTGCATTGGGCACGGAAACCGGAGCCTCCATCATTATTCTTGGCAATGCCAGGGCTGAAGAGGCAACACAATTTCGCGGACAACTTGGCCCGATGAGAAGTGTGAACGCAGTTATCCAGGCGCGTGTTTTTCGAGCTGATACAGGTGAGATTATCTGTGCGGGGGATGCAACAGGAAGGGAAGTGTCTGTTACTGTTGTTGATGCTGTTGCGCGTGCCTATCGTGAGGCTGCAGATAGTGTCTCAAAAGAGTTTTTACTTGAAGTGTTGAGATTATGGTCGCAGCAGCAATCTTCACCTGCTTCGTTCGATGTATCAATCACAGGAGTCAATTATTCGCTTAAAAACCAACTGATTGAATACTTGAGAACACAGGTGGATGGCATTCATTCCGTGCAGCAATTACGGTATTCAGACAGAGTGCTTGAATTGAATCTTGATTTTATGGGTTCAATTGAAACACTCGGCGCAAGGCTGAATGGCATTCGAATTGACGGTGCTGAACTCGAGATTGTCGGTGAAGAATTACATTCACTTCAAGCGGTAATGGAATAATAATCAGGACAGGAATCGAAATATTGAATTACCTGGATCTTTCCAAGAGAAATTGGACGCTTCCCCAGGCGAGAAAATGGTGTTCTGAACTGGCTACTTCACATTACGAGAATTTTCAAGTGGGATCGGTATTTTTATCGCCACTTAAAATGGAGGAATATACTGCGCTCTATGCTTTCGCCCGTATCTCCGATGACCTTGCAGATGAGTCAGAATCCGGAAAAAAGGATCTGAAACCTCACAAAAAAGAATTAGAAATCAGGTTGAACAATTTAAAGGAATGGGAAAGACAATTAAAGGAACTTTATCAAGGTTGCCTACCTGTCCATCCTGTATACATAGCCCTGGAACCGGTGATCCATGCACATCAACTTGAAATTGAGCTATTAAAAGGATTGCTGAGAGCTTTCCGTGATGATCAGCTCATCTCCCGGTATAAAAGTTGGGAAGACGTGCTGAAGTATACAAGCGGATCGGCTGATCCAGTAGGACGACTGGTGTTACGTCTTTACGGATATAAAAATCCGGAGTTCGATTATTACTCAGATCAAATCTGTACGGCTCTTCAACTGGTAAACTTCATACAGGATATTTGCTCTGATTTACGTGAGCGTCAAAGAATCTATTTACCTCTTGATGACCTGCATAAGCATAACGTATCTGAGGAAGACCTCCTTAAGCATCCAACGCCACAGGCAGTAAGAGAACTGCTGAAATATGAAGCAGAACGCGCTGAAGAACTGTTTCGTAAAGGAAAACCACTCCTCAATGCTGTTGATCGAAAACTTCGCAGGCAGCTTTCATTGTTTTATTTCGGTGGAAGAGCGGCTCTCAATTCTTTGAAAGAGGCAGATTTTATCGTATCTTCCCGTCATGTAGAAGTCACAAAAGTACAAAAATTGGCGATATTGGCATCGGCCTTCACAGGGAATGTCCGTTGATTCATCTTCAGAATGCATACACATACTGCAAACGAGTGGTACAAAGTTCAGCCGGTAATTTTTTTCTGGCGTTCCAGTTGCTACCTCGTACCAAACGTTACGCAATATATGCGGTCTATGCATTTTGCAGAGCTGCTGATGATGCCGTGGATGACCTGCCCGAACCCTCGCTGCGACGTAAAGCGCTCGGGAAAGTAAGAGCAGCGCTTGAGCGTGTCTATTGTGGAGATCCAAGAACCCCACTTGAAGTTGCACTTACAGACACTGTCGGCAGGTACCGTCTGACGAGGCAATATTTCGATGATCTGCTCCTTGGTATGGAAAGTGATATCGAAGATGTGTCATTAAAAACAATCGAAGAATTAGATGAGTACTGTTATCGTGCTGCAGGCACCGTAGGTCTGCTGTGTATTGAAGTATTCGGAGTCGCTGGAGAACAGGCCAAGCGTTATGCAGTGTCTCTGGGACGTGCATTGCAATTGACAAATGTGATTAGAGACCTCCGTGAGGATGCCATTATGGGGCGGGTCTATGTTCCACAAGAGCTTCTTGATCGTTATGGGGTCACCTATGAAGATCTACGTGAAGGACGCGGAAATTATAAAGTTGAGAAGCTGATTCGAAAATTAATCGGGATGGCAAAGAATGCTTATGATGAGGCGGACAGATACCGTCCGCGTAATGTAGCAGCACGTTTGATTACATCTGAAGCCATGCGCCGTGTCTATCACGCTCTCTTGCTTGAAATTGAGCAAGACCCTCTGCAGGTAATGCAGCGAAGAGTATCACTGCCTCCATGGCGAAAAGCGGGGCAAGTCCTGGCTGCTGTAACGACCTGGTAAGAATTCCAACCGAATTTATAATCCAAGTAACGTTGTTGTTTCTGGTAAAGATTCATTTTTTATTAATGAATAGCTGATTCTCGAGTTTTGTAACGTCTGTCACACATCAGGTATCTCAAGTATATTACATTAACCGTTTCATTACGGAAAGCGTCTTTGAAAAGATAATAATGGAAAAATCCACATTTTCATTTATAATCAGTAAGTGTTGATCTACTGGTGAAATAAAACGGTATTGCCATAAAAATCGCATATATTAATGATCGTAAACGGTATCCTGTTGCAGGCTCGGGGAAATCGTGCAAATTCAACATGCATCCCAGGAGAAAAAATAGATATAAGTGTTGTAAAAACTGGGAATAGCCTTTTCTCCGATTGGTTTGTTAAATTTCGTAATTGGGGAAATAGATATTGGTACTCATTAAGTAGAGTACATACCTTTGTGGAAACCATCCTTTTCTGCTGAGATTCGCTAATACAGGTTATGAGATATTTTTTGGAGGGTGATGGAACATGGATAAACGATTTCGTGCAACATTGCGCGTTATTATAGTGATCGCGGTTCTTTTATGTATGTTTTCTACACTGCAAGCTCAAGATAGTGTTCTTCGATACTTTTATGGTGGCGCAATGAATCTGGATATTGCGCAGGGAAGCCAGATTTTGACAGGCCCCGGCATATCCAGTGTGGTTTCAGGTGGAATAGCTCCTTCAAATCCCGATGCTTTCCAGGTTTTCCGAAATCCTGCTGGAATGAGGTACATCTACCAGCGTCCGGAATTCGGCTATACATTCAAGCTCCCTCTTTCCATCAAATGGCCTGAAATGATCCAGACGGAGATGGACACCCAGGTATACAGCGTTCTGGCAGGTTACAACAGGACCGGACCGCTGATTACACCTACTGTACAAGGGGGAGTGGGATATATTTCGAATGCGCTCAGTTCATTCGCATATGTTCATCCTGTATATCCCTGGCAATTCGGATTAGGATATGCCCGGTTGTATCAACTGAATATGGATCTTGTTTTCGCCGGTATCAGCCAGCGTATTGATAGTGTTGATCCTGATCCAACCCGTGAAATTCAGTTTATCGCAAATATTGCTGTAAGGAATCGTCTCCAGTTTTCCGCAGATGAATGGGTATTTGCTGCATCACGAGATCTTGGCGACTCTTTTACACTCGGTTTTTCTGCTTCACGTACTTATTTCGATTTCAAAATGGAAGGTGGATACAACGTCGATGCGATGATGACTCGTGTCGGTCAAATCTATGCCTTTGGTGATGACTCAGACCCCTGGTACAATGAATTAGGCGGCATAGCACGAGGAGATTACACTGGCTCCAGCTATGCCTTAAAACTTGGTATGCAGTATGTGCCGGGGTGGGAAGATTCCTGGCGTATTGGCGCAGAACTGAAAGTCGCTACCAAAGCAAGTATGGACGGTGAATTCCTGATACAGACAGATGCATTCCCGTTAATCAATCTCAGTCCGAATGAAGGGGAAGAAAGATTTGATGTAACTCGCATTGCTGACATCACACAGATGACTGAAACCTATCCGAACAGATCATATCCCAGTTCTACAATGTATTTCCATGTCCCTTCATCGTTTTCAGTCGGTATCAGCCGTGCTAAAGGGATCAGGCCTTCTCTAAGTTTCAGTTATTACATGGGTGACCTTGGATATGAACTTGATATCCGTGAAAAAGGTTATGCCGATACAGAGTATAGTACAAACACATATTCCATTGGTTTTGATCCGAATTTCCAGGCTTATTTAGGTATAAATCCGGGACGTTTCTTCCTGGGGGTTGGCGTTGTTCATGGTCGCGTCTACAGCACAGGTCATAAAAACCCGGATAACAAAAAGCCGATAATAGAAGACCAAACGGTTCTTATCCCACGTTTTGACATGGGATTCAGTTTCATGCTTATGAACAACCTCGAGTTTGAGATACTTTTGGATGGATTACCGGAAGACATGCTCAGGATGGGGTTGACTTATGTATTCTAAGCCTTTACATGATAGGGTGAGGAAGATGAATATTCGTGTATTACAAAATATTGCCCTGTTAAGCTGTTTTTTGTTGTTCGCTCTCAGTCCCGGTGTATTTGCAGCGATCATCAATGACGGTTTTATCGTTTCAAACACTAACCAGGATGCTGAAGTTGTATTAACATCGGTTCCTCTGAATATAACGGAACCCGATGATAATGTTGAGATTTCGTGGTCGCCGGCTATTACCGGAAGTTTGTTATATATTCAGGGAACTCCTGGTCCTGATTCGGAATATGAATTGATTCAGGCTTCACCATTACAATCGGGTGGTGGTTTTATATCTTTCAGTCACAGCGCCTTCCCGCAACGTGGTGTTTTAACTTGCTTGATCACAACCCAGGAAGGAAACTCAGCTCCATTCACCTTGATTATCGCAGCGTCTGAAGCACCGGTTGGAGCGGTACCGGAAACTGGATCCGGGCAAACAGGAATCAATACTGTCGCACCCGTTTTTGAGTGGAATTCCATTGATGATGTGCCGTTCTATTACATCATTGTAGCCGACCAACCATTTCAGATCATTGACGATGAAGAAGGAATGCGTGTCGAAGGCGCCAATCTGATATGGCATGCAATTACTCCCAACACCTCCATTCAATATGGTATTGACGATCCATCAGGAACAATCGACAATTATATGGTCCCACCACTTGTTGGTGACGACGATCCAAACAACAGGCCAAGATATACCTGGATTGTACTGAATAATTATGGGAACCATCCGGCATTCAGCAGCTCAGTGATTGGCAATCCAACTGGTTTTGAAATCGAAGTTGAAGCGCCTTTTGATGCACCGGTCAACATCCAGCCGACCACAGGAGCTTCAATTATTGATGACGAATTCCTGATGCAATGGTCCAATATACCGGACGCAATCAGTTATTTCGTCTACATATCACGCCTGGAGACTTCTGGTGGTGGCAGTGAGGTAACTGTACCGATCTGGTCAGCGCAAACAACAGAAAATGCAATTGTAATCCCTGCTTCATCGGTTTTGCAAAGCGGTGAGTATCACTGGAAGGTAATTGCCGCTGATGACCAGGGATATGGCGCAATGTCGGATACTTCTCTGTTCAACTACTCAATAGATTCTGGAACTCTGGTAGTACTTTCCAGGACTGCAGAGAATACGATTCTTGAATATGTTCAGCTTGATTTCCAGACAGTCAATGGTCCCTTCATCAACCCGTCAACTACGGATGACCAGGGATGGTACAGTCGAGAATTTCCGCTGGGGACCTATATTATAACCGGAAGTAAAGCAGGCTACTCAGAAGCTGTTTCGCAGGAAATCACGATTACAAGTGGTTCAACCAGCTATTGTACGCTTGTCCTTGAAAGACCGCCTTCAACAGTGAATGGTAGAGCGTTTACTGCAGGCGAAGGTACAGGAATCAGTGGTGCTGATCTTGAGTTTGTCAATTCCAATGGCGATGAGTATGAAACAACTTCAGGGTTGAACGGCAACTATTCGGTAAATCTACCCGGTGGAACGTGGGTTCTGTCTGCTACAGCAGAAGGACATCAACCGCGCGATACGTCTTTCACTATTGGAACTGGCGAAACCCGGACTGTGGACAGGTGGCTGTATCCATACAATTACACGTTGAGCGGTAGTGTTACTAATGCTGACGGCGAAGCCATCCATCTTGCGCATGTAACCGCCAGCCTTGGTGGTGAGAATCAAGTAAGCGCCTATACGAATCAAGCAGGTACATATGAGCTTACGCTCGGTACCGGAACCTGGACGGTGGCAGCATACAAATCCGGATTCTACCTTGAAGAAAGCCCTGAAGTCATTATTTCCGGGGACAATGAAATCCTCAATATCACTTTGCATCCCCAAGCGGCGGTTATATCCGGGAATGTGTATATCAATGGTCAACCGGGCAGCGATAACAATTTGATTGTCCGCGCTACACCTTCTGTTGGTGAACCAATCGAAGGTGCGGTTTCCAATAGTGGAGCATTTTCCCTCGGATTATCTGCCGGAAACTACCAGGTGCGAGGAATATTAAGCGGTCATACCAGTACAGTGGTAGACGTTAATCTTCTTCCGGGTGATGCAATTTCCAATCTTGTAATACATCTGACTGAAAATCAGTCCGCTATCTCTGGTATTGTCCAATCTGTCGATGGCGAATTACTGGGCGGTGCTACTGTTTCTACCGGTGGAATTTCTGTAGTGACAAACAACTCTGGTCAGTATACAATTAATGTACCGTCGGGTGATTACCTGATTTCAGCCCAGATTGCAGGATACGGCATGGAAAGCTCAGGTCCATGGACTGTAGGACCTGGACAGAATCTGAATGGCGTAAACTTGACGCTGGAACCGAACGGTGGTTCAGTGGCAGGCAGGGTGCGAAGTAGTGGGCAGGGTATTGTAGGCGCTATGGTAACTGCAACACGTGCGAATGGCGATGAGTTCCAGGTCTATTCCACTTCAGGCGGTAATTACATGCTCAATCTTGCTGCTGGAACATATGATCTGACAGCCAGAGCTTCCGGTTTCACTTCTTCGACAATTGAAGATTTTGCGATACAGCCAGGTGTTGACAATTCAAATATCAATTTCAACCTCATTGAAAATACGGGGATTCTTGGTGGAACTGTTACGACGATCAACGGCAGTCCGATAATTGGCGTTGCGGTTGTCATCCAGGCAACGGGAAGTGACGTTGAATATGAAACCGTTACAAATACGGGTGGCAGTTTTTCCGCTGTGGTAATCCCGGGGGAATATCTTGTAACATTGCAGAAGAATGGATATTTGAATGTTTCCGATGGTCCGCATACTGTAACTGCCGGTGAAGAGGTCTGGATCCAGTTGCAGATGGAAACAAGTGAAGCGATTATTCGAGGCAATGTTTCTACCGATGAATACCCGGTCTCCAATGCTCTCGTTTATGCAGAACAAAGCGGTGAATCTTATTCAGCCGTCACGCAAAGTAATGGCAGTTACGTGTTGAATATCTCGCCCGGGACATTCAGTGTCACTGTTTCAGCAGCAGGATTTACGGAAACATCGGGTACTTTGGTTGTTCAGCCGGGAGATAACAGAAACGGTGTGAACTGGGAAGTCAATGAGAACTTTGCCAATATTGCCGGTACTGTTGTCGAAAGTGGCAGTGATCCTGTGCCGCAAGCCAGTATAAAAGCTGTGGCAGCGAGTGGTAGTGAATACAACACTGTTACCGATTCTTATGGATCATACCTGTTTGATCGTTTATTGGGTGGAAATTATACAATCATAAGCAGAAAAACAGGATTTCTGGCAGACACCCTCGCGGTTGGTCTGATTCTCGATGGACAGACCAGGGAAAATGCAAACCTGACGATGATTGAACTCGGTTCAGGCATACACGGTCTTGTCGATGATCAGGACTCGAATCCGGTCAATTATGCAACTATTATTGCCACGTTAAATTCATCCGGAGAAGAATTCAGTGCAGTTTCTGCTTCTGACGGGAGCTACGAATTCTCTAACATTCCCAGCGGGACTTTTACTGTTCAGGTGATCAAGAGCGGTTATTCCCATACCCCGGTAACTCAGATTGTGGGTGAAAACCAGGATGTGGAATTGTCCCTTGAAATCGTGGAAAATACTGGATTCATCGAGGGATATGTCCGCAATGCGAGTACTTCCAACGGATTACAGGGTGCCCAGGTTACTGTAAATCTTGGCGGGAATACGGGATCAAGACGAGTTTTCACAGGTGCGAATGGCAGGTTCCGTATTGAAGAACTGAATCCTACGAATCCAAACTTCCTGGTGGAAGCAAGTCTGGAAGGATATGTGACTCAAGAACAAACGATCGCGGTTAATACAAATAATGCATTATTCCAGCTACAGGCGAATACGCTGATAATTTCCGGCGTATTGGTTGATCAGGGCAGTAATCCGATAGGTAATACCGGAGTAATTGCGACAAATCTGGCTACCGGAAATGAATTGTCGCTGAATACAAATGTTTCCGGTGAGTTCCAGTTTACACGCATACCGGCGAATACCAATTTCCGGCTGCAGTCAGTTATTGATGAAGCCGGTTATGTGGAAGCGGATGTTATAGTTGAAGTGGGAACAACAAACATTTCTGGTCTGGAACTTGAAGCAATCAGGCAGACAGGGACAATTACCGGTTCTGTAGGTGTCGCCGGCGCCCTTGTCCGTGCGGATGGCCCCAACACTATCCGCAGGCAGGTGTATGCCGGTGAAGGGGGAATCTACAACTTCGATTTACTTCGTGACGGTCAATGGATAATTACACCGTCCCTGGCTGGATATGCATTCGCACCGGCTTCACAAACGGTTACTCTTTCCATTAACCAGGAAGTTACAGACATCGACTTCACATCATCGAGTACGATGGTATCTCTCAATGGTACTGTGTCGATTGAGAATGTGGGTGTCGTGGAAGGCTGGAGTGTACGGCTTACAGGAACGGGTCTATCAAGGATTGCCACAACGACTGGCGATGGAATGTATAGTTTCGATGATGTTCCCGGGAATTCTACATACACAGTATATCCCATAGCTCCGGAAGACTACTATGTCGTTGAACCACTTGAGGTAGTAGTCGGTACAGAAAATCGCGAAGGATTGAACCTCTCTGTAATTCCGGAGGCTGGTGTAATTAACGGTACTTTCAGCTCATCCGACGAAGAAAACCCGGACATTCCATATCTATTCGTGCAAGTGGACGATGATGGACCTGTTGAGCAGTATAGCGGAGTATTTAGTTTTGGATCGTTACGGAGTGGAACACATCGACTAGTGTTTTCCGAAAGAACCCATTTAAACGATACTCTATTTGTGACACTTGCTTCAGGACTTGATACGACATCGAGAAGTGTTGTCCTGGAAAAGTTAAGCAATGGTCTTGTGTTTGAAATTCGTTATAACGACTCAGAGAATGGTATAATCCATCGTCTGAGTAATGCGAGAGTTACTCTTACTCCGCAAAATGGAAACGATCCAATTGTAAAGTGTTCCGATGAAGCCGGTTTTGTTCACTTCAACAATCTTGATCCCGGGACAACCTACAATGCATCGATTGTGATGCAAGGATTTACCTCGAGTTCACGCGATAATCTGGCGCCGGGCTCAGGTCCGTATCCTACCTATTTGACTCCATTGCCGGGATATATTGTTGGTAAAGTGACCGGGTTCAGCAGTCCACCGGGTATCACAATCATTGGTGAATCCGGTATTAGAACACAAGCTTCAACTGTAGTAAATGAGAGTGAAACCATTGTTACCTATGCTATTGCAGCACCGGAAGAACCCTTTACAATTTTTGCCTCTCAACAGGATGAAAACAGTTTTGCGTATACGAGGTATCTGGAATCGGGCGATCATCTGTATCTGGATCTCCGATACCGCGAAGAAGCCGGGAACCTGTATGTTCATGTCAGGGACCAGAATAACGCCAATATCACACGTGGCAGTATTCAGTTGGAAAGCCTTGTAGGAAGCAACCAGTTCACTTTCGGTTTTATTGAGAGTGATGGATACGCAAGATTGCGTGGAATCCGGCCTGCACAGGTCCGTGTATTGCTTGACGTGAACGGATACCAGGCAGTGACGCCATCTTCACCTTACTTGATGGTGATTCCTGCTGGCGAAGTAACCGAGTTGGATTGGTTCGTGGAGCCTGTTATAACAGGACTCGTTGGGGTTGTAAACGGAACCTATGGTGAATCTGCCAATGCCGAAGTCAGTATTCTACTTGCTGGTGAATCAGATCCTTACACTGTGATCACCGATGCGTCCGGTCAATTCCAGTTTGCCGGTCTGGACAATGGCGTATATGATATCCTTGGCGCTTCAAAGTTCGGGTATGAAATCGCGAATAGTATATCCGATCCGACCCAGGTGACGATCAGTAATGATCTTCAGGAAGCTACAATTCAAATGGTTCCGGAAGATAATTCTGTTTTTGGAACAGTACGCAATGCCGACGGAGACGCTGGTGTTCCCGAAGTGTATGTCAGCCTGCGAAACAGTGACGGAACCGCTGTGGGTGCTATGACAAACAGTGACGGACAATTCAGTTTTTCGAATGTGGCTGATGGGACATACATTCTTTCTACACCTGGGCGAGTGGCTATCCCACAGACTCGTGAACTGGTGATCTCAACACAGGGTTCTGCAGACAACAATTTCCGATTGGTGCAAAGCCAGGGAACCGCGGCTGTTTATGGTGTTGTCAGTCACCTCGGGACTGGTATCGGCAGCGTAGAAGTAGTGATCAGAAAAGTAGGTGGGGCCACCACTTACGAAACTGTTACAACGGCTTCCGGAGACTTCGGCATTCAATCCATCGCCGCACCTGGAACCTATCGTTTGACAGCGACTCACCCGAATTACGGAACCGCGGAATCTGAACCGTTTACCTTGGCCGCTAATGATGCCATTACTCGCAATATTGCGCTTCCCGACGGCCGAATTTTCGTAAATGTGAATGAACAACCGGTGGATGCCGACAGTGTGAACCTGGAAGGCATTAACGTCAGTGTGGTTGCACTGGATGGATCACAGACCTTCAACCTGGTTACTGATGCAAACGGTAATTGCAGTACTGATGCTGTGCTACCATACGGTGACTGGGTGGTGAACTACATTCGGGATCGACGGGATGGCTGGTTGTCACCGGGGCCTCATGTGATCACTTTGTCAACATCGAATCGCGAAGCTTCCCACGAGTTTGTCTTTAATCCGATGACAGGTCCTTCATCTAACGAGCCAGTTGGGCAAGGTGTGGTAATACGCGTTCAGCTCCAATTCAGCGGAGTAAGTCGTGAGCTCCTCGAAAACGCCAGAAAAGAATTGTTATATGGTATTTCAAGTGTATTTGGTGTAGAACCATCAAGGGTTCGTATTGCGACTATCGAAGTAGTTCGTACACAAATCCTTGGGTCTGAAGGTAGTGAATATCAGGAGGCTCCTGAAGGTGAAATTGGGTTAGTTGGTGCTTCATCTGGACGCCGACTTCAAACAGACCGTCCGGTTTCCGAAGTTCAAGAAGTTGTGACTTTGGTGGGTGAAATCCCCGGTCAAGAAGAGAGCGGGTACCTGACTTTCTATCCGGAGATTGAATTGGAAGATGGCACCATTTTCGGCGGGCAGAATGCTGCGCAAACCATCAGGATTTACGCGCCGGGTGTGGCAAGTCGAGCTACTTTCTCAACAACGTCCCCTTCAAGTTTCCAGGAAGCTGTACCTGGTGTTCCCATGCTGATGAGCGTTCGTGTGTACGATGAAGGTGACAACAATATCACGAGCAGCATTTCCAACATAACCTGGGATGCAACTTTAAACAACCCGGAAGTTGTAAGCGGTTCACCCAATCAAGCGATCTATCTTGCTACGGAAGACGATGTGATTGATACTGTCACTGTGGTCATTGCGCAGACTGATCAGAACGTCGAGATTGTAAAAACGGTAGCAATAACAAACCGTTACAGAGAAATTGCTTCGATTGATTTAAACGCAGCAGAAGAGGTGCTTTCCGGTGAAAGCATAACATTCACTGCTGTCGCTTTGGATACGGGCGGTGTTTTGACGATGTTTGACGCCACATGGTCGCCGGACACATGCGCATTGGGGAGTCTGACAGAAGTACCCTACAGAATGAGGGCGGTATTCCAGACAGTTGAAGATCATTTCGGTGAGATTGAGGTAACGGTCCGCGATGATTATTCAGATGTTGAAGCTACACTGGAAGTACCGGTCCTGTTACCCGTTGTATCCAGCCCGGGTATGACATATACCGGCACCAACGATGAAGGTGTTAATCTCAGAATTAACTTCTTGTCAACTGCACGTGCGGGGAAAGAAGGGAAGATCTCACTGACACAGGTTCCATTAAAATCTGTTCAGCTCGCTGTCGGGGCCAGGGAATCTGTTTTCCAGGAAGGGTATCAATTCGAACTGGAAGGTGATCTGAATGAAGCGAAAATGCAGTATACATTGGAGCTTCCTTTACCGATGAGTGCGGTTGGTCGAGATCCTCAGATTGCATATTGGGATTATTCAGTTTCGGACTGGGTAAGCATTGGTGGTATTGTTTCTGAAGATGAGAGGTCGATTTTCCGTTTCTTTACAGGATCTTCCACTTCCATCAGCAACATGTTCACTATCATTGTTGATTCAAAACCGTTAGGTATCGAAAACCTGAGGTTTGATCCGAATCCGTTCAGTCCATATTACGAACCATATGCGGATGCACCGCTTTCCATTGAGTTTACGGTACACAGCGATGTTGACCCTCATGTGCTAGTGACGATCAAGATTTTTAATATGGCTGGACAACCGGTCAGAACGCTTCTTGATCGTTCACCGGTCGCCAAAGGATTCCAGCATACGCGTTCCAATGACCCGATTATCTGGGACGGATTAACAAATGCCGGAACCATGGCGAGAAATGGGCGATATGTGGTTCATATTGAAGTCGAAGACTCCACAGGGGAGTCGGAAGAAGTGCTGGAAACGGTCGTGCTAATCAAATAGGTGGATGAAAGATGAAGCCTTTGAAGACATATTTTACCGGTCTTGTCCTTCTCCTGTTCGTGGTTTCTCCGTCAATCGGGGAGGATCTGTCAGGTATCCCGGGAGCATTTGTTGATATCGGGCTTGGTACACGACCGTTGGGGTTGGCTGGAGCTTATACCGCCGTTGCGGTCGAAGAAGACGCAGCACGCTGGAATCCGGCTGCGTTAGCAAGGACCGAAGGATACTCGTTCGGATTCAGTTGGACAAATCAATTCAACATGATTCCCTACAATTATCTGGCAGCTCGTGTACCGGTTGGATCAAGAGCAATTGGTTTCTACGCGGAAACATCAGGTGATGATGTATTACGTGAAAATACAATTGCACTGGCCAGCGGTATTAATATCAAGGACATTGGGTTGATCGACCGTCTGGTCAGTCTGCAAAGCCTCCCGGATGGATTACGGATCGGAATGACAGCGAAGATTCGCTGGGCAAGCTTCGGCAACAACACTCCTGAGGGTGAGGGGCAGGGAATTGGCCAGGTGGAGGGAAATGCTTTCGGGTATTCGATGGACATTGGTCTTCTCTGGGATGTTCCATATGTAAGTGGATTGAGCCTCGCCTGGGTCGGACGTGACCTGATAAATAACATTACCTGGGACAGCAATGTGAGCGGCAGCTATACAGAAGGTGTTCCAAGGACGATGTTTATCGGTGTTGCATACAATCCAACTGAAAACGCCATGTTTACTCTCGACTTCAAACCTTCCCTGAATGATGAAACCAATGACAGAATGGCAATGGGGCTCGAGTATACCATGATGAGGATTATCGCACTGAGAGCCGGTGTTGCGCAGGATGTAGGAAATGTGCAGACATATCGTGATGTTACCCTTGGGATGGGAGTTCGAACAAGAGTAAAGGGTGATATGAAGGTTGAAGCAGGTGTAAGTTACCTGTTTGACACCATCGCGAACACACCTCGTGTGGGATTGAGGTTAATCTGGTAAACAAAACAGTTGTTCTGATTCCATATATGCCGGTAAGAAATTATCGGCTGTTTTTATTTCAGGACTACCATTTTTCGAATTATTTGATTTCCTTCATACACGAAAGACACGAGATATAATCCGCTTGCCAGGTTCTCCACAGGCAAGCCTATTCTGTGATATCCGGCAGGTAATGATTCAAGAGAAAACGCTACTACTTCCCTTCCAAGACAATTGTAAACCTCTACATCTACATCTGAACTTGAAGGAAGCTCCAAGCCGATATTGGCGTTTGAATTACATGGATTCGGGAAAAAATGATTTACATGAAACTCAGTCGGGTGATGATTGTAATCTTCTGGTGATATTGATGTGTCCATCCAAAACCAGGATTTCATTTGCCATTCAATGTGAAGCGGCCATTGATCGTTTTTATGTTCATCCGGTATGCCGAATCTGCTGATAAAACCACTCTGTCCGGGAGGGCAGAGGCAGGAATGTTGTGCGGGATTTCCCCAGTCGGATGCCTGTTGCCATGTGCCGCGAGAATTGATCTGTTCCTGAACCTGGATAAGTTGAGTGCATGTTACTTGTTGCAGCGGCGCTATACAGGCATCAATGTCCGATACACGATCATTACCCACCCATGGCATATTGTCACCGTTATTCCACCAGGAAACCGGCTTGTTATTCCAGTTGACAAAATATCCCTGGTCCTGTCCGGATGCTCTTGGCAACTGATCGAACTGCATGAATCCCTGCCATTCTTCGCTGCCGTCGCCTCTTCTGGGCAGACGTGGATCTACACCGTCGTTTCTGTCCGGGTAAACGCCAACATGCGCATAAAGGATATCGCCATTATTCTGAGCACAGAGAAGATTAAATCCGAGTGCTGCACCTTCAAATGTGTTTATAAAACCTGTAATTGTTTCCTGGCGAGCTGCGTCTATGAAGGTGTTCATAAATGTTATCTCATTGCCCCAGATTACGCATTTACGGGAGAAAACCTGGTGATCCTCCAGATTATGCCAGACTGCAGGACCATGCACTGTTCGCCGTCGTTGAAATGGAATGGGATCATGATCGGAACAGAAAATCGTGTCCGGGATGAGTTCAAATTCATGCCATTCATCGTTAAACCAGTACCGCTCGAAGGAAGACGTTTCTGTTGAATCAATGAATACATCAATATTATCGCTCTTTGCACAACAGAGTGTGAAGCTGTAGGTTTGCGTCCTCCCGGTAAAAACCCCGGGAATCCCTGGAATACTCATTCCACTGACATGATAAGTGGGGCAATCGAGTTCGATTTCACACACAAAAGCGGGCACATCGTATTCCGGGATAAACATCTGCGGAGCGCCCAGCAGCATGGAACCTCCCGATGCTGAACGTTGTGGCGATATAAGAACCGCGAAACTTCCAAGTGTCTGAGGAATGTGGAGTTGACGTTCCAGTCGTACAATCTCTTCTTTCTGGTATGCGATCTGTTGAAGAACATGGTGAGGGACAGACATACCTGAATAGTCGTATTCGATTTGTTGTGGAGGGGTGTAGAGATGAATGGTCGTTGGTGCATCCGGATCATTAATGGGACGATTCGCTTCAAACCACTCCCATCCGAGTTCCTGTAGTTCTTCGAGCCTGTGCAGTTCCTGTCCGCCATCTGCACCGAAACTTCTTCCATTCCATTCGATCAACGCTAATGACTTTTCGACAGTCCAGTAGTCGAGAGGATAGGTTTCGTATTCCAGGGGGAGGTGTTGATCCGGTTGCGTATATGCCGAATCAATCCATGTATTTACCCCTGCTGTATAGGATTCAAGGATCAATCTTGTTTCAAGGGGAAGTTGTTGGAAGGTTATCGAACGTTCTTCATCTGTAAATCCGATAATCCTTTCCCAGTAGTCGACGGTCCAGTATTCATAACCAAACCATTCAGCAAGGGTGCCTTCGCCACGTCTGCGCCATGTGTCCATCTGGAACATACGATCTTCGGCCAATGCGTATCCCTGTCCGAAAAAAACGCCGGATTCAGTTTCCGCCTGAATATGGGGGACTCCGAAGTCGTCACGAGTGATTGAAACAATAGATCCATCAGGAGCAGATAACTCTGTGGCGTTGATATGTGGACATATACAAAGAAGAAACTGAAAGAAAAGGGAGAGAGATAAAATGTTTTTCATCGTGGCTCCATTATTCACAGTTATCCCATTCCTCCCTGAAGAATATAAAGCATCTGATATGTCGTAACTATTAATCCGAAGAAAGAATACAAATCAGTCTTGTTGAAAACTGAACATATGTTTAGTATATTGTCTCCATGAATAGAAAGTATATCACTATACGCTTACCGGGTTTTGCAGCATCCATTGAACGCCGTTTTTTACCACCTGGAGAAAAACGGCCTTTGGTTGTAATCACTGGTGAAGGTACACGCGCCCTGGTGATTTCCAGTGAAGATCGGGCGCATCAGCAAGGGATTGTGCCGGGTGTGAGAGTGGAAAACCTGAATCCTGCTTCATGCTTTATTATTCCTGCTACGTTAGAACGTTATGAACATGAAACAGAATCGGTAAAAAGCATTCTCGAGGATGAGTTGGGAATCACGGTTTGTATGAGCACGGGTGTGTTCACATCCTTCTGGCCGGGTGGAGACCGTTTCCTGGAGAATGCAGTACAAAGCGCCATGAACAGGATCAAGGAAATGGGACACCGGGTATCTTGTGGAGTTTCAAGTTCACGAGTTGTTTCCGAAATCGCTGCAATAATCACTGGTTCATCACGTACAACATTCGTTCCGGGACACGCAATACATGATTTTCTCACGCCTTTACCACTGGAGGTTCTCCCCGATCTTGAGGAGATTCACAGGCATTCTCTGAACGAGATCGGTGTTACGACACTTGGCGAAATCGCACTTTTACCCGATGTTATCCTGGAAGAGATGTTCGGAAAAGATGGTCCGAAACTACGACAACTTGCATTGGGAGGAGGACGTCCGGAAATCCACAGCCAATGGCGTGGAAAACGTCGTCTCGGTGGTGACGAGGATAATCAGGTTAAAGTCCGGGAAATACTTGCGGATCTGATAGCTGAAGGTGTTCAGTCGTTGCAGTATCGTGAAACCGAACCTGTTGCAATTCTTCTTCTGATTGTATACGCGGATGGACGTCGTACAGTAGCAAGAAACCGTATACCCGCAGGAAATCATGAAGGTCATTGGCAACGTATCGCTGCGCAGATGTGCATGGAAGCCTGGAAACGGCGTGTCCGGCTTGCTGAGATCCGCGTAACGATCTACGAAAGCAAACTTCATCCAGCGCAATTAGACCTGTTTACACCAGTATCGAGGATCGGTCAAAGTAAACGCTTGACTAAGGCTGTTTCAGACACTCGTGCTCGATGGGGGCGTGGTGCAGTCCGTTTCGCTACTTCCCTTCCAGGAACCAAACTGGAAGGAGCTGCCTGATGATAGAACTGAAGCAGGAAGACTTTGTCCATCTTCATGTTCGTACACCCTATTCGTTCTATGAAGGAGCCGGACGGATTGAAGAATTGGTGCAAAGCGCTGCTCACCTGGGACAAAAGGCCGTCGCATTCACTGACAGGAATCGTACGCCTGGATTGATTGAAGGCTACAAAACAGCGAAAGAAACGGGTATACATCCTGTTCTGGGGCTTCTCCTGGATGATCCTCGTGATGAACGTTATTCAGTCCTTTTCTGGGCTCGTAATCTCGAGGGATATGGCGAACTGAACCGTCTTGCCAGCAATCGTCAGCTTAAACCGGATTATTCGCTTACCGAGGAGATCAAAATCCTGGGGCAAGGAGTTATCGCGGCCACATCACATACGGATCTTCTTGAAATCCTGCGTGAAGTCCTGCCACCGGGCAGTATATATGGGGAACTCACCTCTGTTTATAACGACACCGACCGCAAACAGACCCGCATGCTGTATGATTTCTGCAAAGGACAGAAAATCCCGATGGTTGTTACTGGATCGGTCGGTTTTGCTGTACCATCACAAAAGCGATTGCATCATCTCCTTAGAGCAATCGGGAAACGGCAGGTACTCCGGAAAACAGCAAAAAAGGGAGAAATTCTTACACGCCCACTCGATGATGGCGGAAAATTGCTGCAAATGTACCGTAACCTGCCGGAAGCTGTATTCAATTCCCGTTTGATTGCGGAACAATGTGAAGTTGACCTTCGACTCGGAACGTTGAAATTTCCGCAGGCAATTCTTCCGGCGGGACGTTTACCGTTTGAAGAATTACGTTCGCGAACAGAAGAAGGATTGCGCAGACGATACGGTCAGAATCCGTCCATGGAAGCACGGCGCAGGCTGGCTTACGAGTTGGGTGTCATTGATCACCTCGGATTTACTTCCTATATCCTCGTTGTACACGATATCGCACGGGATGCATGGTCGAAGGGCGTCCGGACCTTGGGACGAGGTTCGGCGGGAAACAGTATTGTCTGCTATTGCCTGCAACTGACCGATATATGCCCGCTAAAGTACAATCTCTACTTTGAAAGGTTCCTGAATCCTGAACGTACCAGCCCGCCGGATATCGATCTAGATTTTTCCTGGCGGGATCGTGACGAAGTATTGCATAAGGTATATGAGACATATGGGGATGATCGTGTCGCAATGATCTCGACACATGTCACCTTTGCTGCACGTGCTGCAATCCGTGAATCCGCCCTGGCGCGTGGAATTCCCGAAGATGAAATCTCCAGGATTACACGTTACGTACCGCATTTCACGCGTGTCGAAAAACTGGCTGACCTGAAAACGGAAGTACCCGAATGTTCGAAACTCCCCTTTGACCGTGAACCGTGGAGTTCCATTGTACAAGACGCGGATGGTCTTCTGAAACTTCCACGACATTTGTCGATCCATTGCGGTGGGATTGTTATTTCACCCGATCCGATCACAAAATGGACCGCGCTGGAAATGGCGGCAAAGGGATTTGTCGTTACCCAGTATGACATGTATGGAATCGAACACCTTGGACTGGTGAAAATCGACCTGTTGAGCCAGCGTGCGCTTGGGGTACTCAAGGATGCGGTGATCAACATCGAAGCAAATACGGGAAAACGTCCGCCTGTGGACCATGTGGAATACCTGTTTCGGGATAAGAAAACATGGAATGACATCCGTAATGGCGACACAATGGGTGTATTTTACGTGGAATCTCCGGGAATGCGCGCCTTGCAGAAGAAGCTCGATTGTGATCATTATGTACTATTGGTAGCGGCCAGTTCGGTGATTCGTCCCGGTGTGAGTGAATCGGGAATGATGCAGCAGTTTATCGAACGTGTTCGTGATCCGTCCAAGGCGTCATATTTACATCCAAAGATGAAGGACCTGTTGGGAGAAACCTATGGCGTAATGATCTACCAGGAGGATGTGATCAAGGTGGCGCATCACATTGCGGGCATTTCTCTCGGAAAAGCGGACTCTTTGCGCAGGGCAATGAGCGGAAAATATCGTTCACACGACGAGATGGAGAAAGTGCAGGCGCAATTCCTCGAAGGATGCAGGCAAAATGGCGTCTCTCGCGGCGTAGCAGAAGAGATCTGGCGCCAGGTGTACTCATTTGCCGGATATTCATTCTGCAAGGCTCACAGCGCATCTTTTGCGGTTCTTTCGGTACAGATCGCTTACCTGCGTGCACATCACCCGGCGGAGTTCATGGCGGGTGTTCTTGCAAACGGCGGCGGATACTACAGCCAGGCGGCGTATGTGGAAGAAGCGCGGCGTATGGGACTCGATGTTCGTACACCTCATGTGAACCATTCCGGGCTCGAGCATACAGGAAGAGACAATGTAATACAACTCGGGCTCCGAGGGATTGGTGTTCTGCATGACGAAACGCCGGACAGGATCATTGAAGAACGTGAAAAGGACGGACCGTTTACCGGATTGGGTGAGTTCATTCGCCGGGTGAATGTGAACCGTGATGAGGCGGAAGGGTTGATCTGCTGTGGAGCATTGGATGGATTCGCGGAAAACCGTCCGACATTACTGCGAAACCTGCGTGCCGGATTCCGTGCGATGAAACAGAATCCTGGACCATTGGCGCTACAAGCCGAGGATATTTTCTCAAGTCTTCCTGATGCACCGGATTGGGATGACATGGAGAAGTACGCCATGCAACGCCAGATCCTTGGATTCTCCACGGGTCCGCATCCTTTATCTCTGCTGAACCTGCCTTTGCGGGGAGTGACGCTTGCACGGGAAATGGAACAACGCCAGGGACGTAACGTGGTGATGGTCGGTTGGGCGTACGCTCACAAACGGATCGCCACTCGTAATTCGAAAGAGAACATGGAATTCATTTCCCTCGAGGATCTGACAGGAACCTTTGAAGCGACTGTCTTTCCACGTGTTTACAAGAGATACGCGACGCTACTCAAAGGTCCGGGACCATACCGGATTATCGGCAGGGTGGAGGATGAACAGGGAGTGTGTACATTGATTGCTTCAGGAATTGAGAAAGTGTTACAGGAAAGTGTGATTGATAATGCTCATATTGGAAGGAATGACGAACTGGCGCGAGCATGGAGCCCGGGTAAGGGAAAGAACCTCAGGATGACAGGATAAGTCCTGAAAACTTGCTTAAATCAAGTATTCAAGGTGACTCCGGAGAAAAAAAGAGTACTTGTGTAAAGATCATATTTTCTTTTGATTGTAGTGCGCTCGAATAAGGTGTAAGAAGTACAGAAAAGCGGCTGTTTTCGGCCGCTTTGACATTCCCTCAAAAGACTCATCACAAGGCTGCGGATCACGCAAATCAAGTGGAACATGGGGCAGGGGGAGAAAACCTGTAGAGCCCTTGGTGACAGAGTATTCTGTTGACTCCGTTTACCTATGCTACTATATTTCGTAGTCTTGCAAAAACGACAGGTAGAACAGTGAAAGTTGTAAAGGGAAACAGAACACCCCATCTTAACCGAGATACGGTTGAGCGGAACTGGTACGTGATTGACGCCGAAGACAAGGTCTTGGGGCGTCTCGCGAGCCGTGTGGCATTTGTCCTGCGTGGTAAGCATAAGCCGACATGGTCCCCGCATGTGGATGGCGGAGATTTTGTGATTGTGACGAACGCGGACAAAGTGAATGTAACCGGCGCCAAGGAACAGGATAAGTATTACCTGCGTCATACCGGCTATCCCGGTGGACAACGGAAGACGACCCTCAGCATGATGCGAGAAAAGCATCCGGATCGCATCGTCCGTAAGGCTGTCTGGGGCATGCTGCCCAAGGGACGCCTGGGCCGTCAGTTACTTCGCAAGTTAAAAGTGTATGCGGGACCTGAGCATCCGCACCAAGCGCAAAAACCAGAACCGTTACCGTTTTAGAGGTATAAAGAATGGCGAAGATTCCAATTAATGCAGTATATGCAACGGGACGCAGGAAGAAGGCAGTTGCAAAAGTGTGGTTGGCTCCGGGAAACGGGAAGATCGTTGTTAACGATAAATCGATGCCGGACCACTTCAAACGGCCGATTCTCGAGCAGATCATTGAGCAACCGTTTGCAGCGATTGATGGCAAGGGCAAATACGATGTTTATGCAAAATGTGTCGGTGGAGGTCTTTCCGGACAGGCCGGCGCCATGCGATTGGGAATTTCCCGTGCCCTCATCAAAACCGATGAAACCCTGCGCCCTGTATTGAAAAAGCTTGGTTTCCTTACACGTGACCCGAGGATGGTTGAACGTAAGAAATACGGTCAGCCTGGCGCACGCAAGAAATTCCAGTTCTCGAAACGTTAACACAGATTGTTTCCTGACGTTATTCCAACGTTTGAGATTGATATTCTGGTGTAGGTTTTTTGATCGGGAGCCACTGCGCTCCCGATTGTTGTAAATAAGGAATAGTGTTACACAGGTACATCAGTGCCTCAACCAGCCTGAACCGGCCAAGGGTGCGAATCTGTGAGCGCCCCTGCTTCGTTGTCGGGGAAGGCATCATGAAGGAAAGAGAAATGAGCGGTATTAGTGTCCAGCAGTTGATTTTGGCAGGCAGTCATTTCGGTCACCTGACCCGTCGGTGGAACCCGAAGATGAAGCCGTATATCTTTATGGAAAAGAACGGCATCTACATCATTGATCTTTACAAAACCAAGCAAATGCTGGATCATGCCTGTGAAACAGCCCGCAAGATTGTAGAAAAGGGCGACACAGTCCTTTTTGTCGGCACGAAAAAACAGGCGAAAGATATTATCCGTAATGAAGCTCAACGTTCCGGGATGCCCTATGTAAATGAACGTTGGCTGGGTGGGATGCTTACCAACTTTGTCACCATCCGAAAATCCGTCAAAAAACTGGAAACACTTGAAAAGAAGACGGTAGATGGTACCTATGACATCATCAGTAAAAAAGAACGTCTCACACTGGACAAACAACGCGGAAAGCTGGAAACGGCTTTGTCTGGAATTCGTGACATGAAAAAACTTCCAGGCGCTGTGTTTGTCGTTGATACCCTGGAAGAAGAAATTGCAGTACGTGAAGCCAGGAAACTGGGTATTCCCGTTTTTGCGATTGTCGATACAAACTCTGATCCGGACCCGATTGATTACCCGATCCCTGCGAATGATGATGCCTACAAGTCCATTGGACTTATCATGAAGACCTTTACTGATGTAATTATAGAAGGTCTGGCAGTAGCACAGGCGCATCAGGTGGAACGTGAAGAGAAGGATGGAACGCAGAAAAAGGCTGCTGACACCCGTCGCAGGACTTCACGTCGCAGAAAAGGCGGCTCGCAGGAAAAAGATGGTGGAGACAAAAAAACCAACCGTCGTCGTGGTGGTAGCAACCGCAGCCGTGGTCCGAAAAAAGAAACCGGTGGCAAGCAGACACAGGAAAATCGTGGTGAAAAGCGAAGCGAATCCAAACCTGCCGGTGATAGAGAGGCCAAAAAATCTGCTCCCAAAAAGGATGAATAATCCGGATTGTGTTGAATAGCAGATTGAACCTTCCCATTGTTCTTCAGTAAGATAACGATGGGAAACATAAGTTTTGAATACAAGTTTTCACATATAGGGTAGAACTATGTCGATTTCTGCAAAAACAGTTGCTGAGCTCCGTAAGAAGACCGGCGCCGGGATGATGGATTGTAAAAAGGCGTTGCAGGAGACAGATGGAGATTTTGAAGCTGCAGTGAAATGGCTCCGTGAAAAAGGTATGTCTGCTGCGAAAAAACGCCAGGAAAAGGAAGCGACAGAAGGACGTGTTTACATTACATTCGCAGATGATCTTTCTGCAGTGGGTATTGTTGAAGTCAACAGTGAAACCGACTTTGTAGCACGTAATGAGGAATTTCTGAACCTTACCGCAGAATTGTCAAAAGCGGCTGTTGAGAAAGCAGACGATGCAGATGAAAAAGGTTTGCTGAATATTGATTCTTTTAACCTGGATGGTTTGAAGGGCCTGGCTGGAAAGCTTGGTGAAAACCTTCAATTGGGTCGTGCAGGCGCATTGACAGCCGGTGAGAATGAATACCTGGACAGTTACATGCACCCGGGAGATCAGCTTGGTGTAGTGATCAAGCTTGTTGGTGATGCCGACGCTCTGGCTTCCGATGAAACCAAAGAACTCGCACATGATCTGGCAATGCAGATTGCTGCCGCCTCGCCTTTGTTCGTAAGGAAGGAAGAGGTTCCCCGCGAAACCATCGACAACGAGCTTGAAATTTACAAAAATATGATGCGGAACGAAGGTAAGCCCGAGAACATTATTGACAAGATCGCCATGGGCAAAATGAACAAATATTATGAAGATTACTGTCTTCTGGACCAATTGTATGTCAAAGAACAGAAGATGAAGGTTTCCGCAAGGATAAAAGAAGCCTCGAAAGCAGCAGGTGGTGACATTGATGTGGCAGCATTCCTGCGTTTCAAAGTAGGCGAAGGGAAATAACCGTGGCCGGTGCGGCTTGGAACAGAGTGTTGTTGAAACTCTCCGGTGAATCACTTGCCGGCGAGGATAAGTATGGACTGGAAGAATCGGTCCTGACCAGTCTTTCACAAGAATTGCGCGTAATCAATCGGTTAGGCGTTCAATTGGGAATTGTCGTCGGCGGTGGAAACATCTTCCGCGGATTACAGGCAGTTGGACGCGGGATGGAGCGGGTTCCGTCCGATCATATGGGTATGTTGGCTACAGTAATCAACGCGATTGCGCTTCAGCAGTACCTTGAAAAAAATGGAGTAAAAACAAGGGTATTGTCTGCAATAGCGGTGGATGAAGTAGCAGAACCCTATATTCTCAGAAGAGCCATTCGTCACCTCGAAAAGGGGCGAGTTGTCATCTTTGCTGCGGGTACAGGTAATCCATATTTTACAACAGATACAGCAGCATCTCTCCGAGCAAGCGAAATCGGGGCTGATATTATCTTGAAAGGTACGCGTGTTGATGGAGTATATGATAGCGATCCGGAGAAAAATCCAGATGCCAGCATGTACAAGCACGTAAGCTATGAAGAGGTTATCGGTAAACGCCTTCGAGTGATGGATCTGACTGCTATCACTTTCTGCAGGGACAATAATATCCCGATCCGTGTATTCAATATGACCCGGGAAGGTAACTTGTTGCGTGTTATACGTGGAGAGGATATCGGAACCAGTGTAGGTGAGTGATTAAGGGGACTACCATGGACAGTGACGACATTATGCTGGATGCTGTAGACCGGATGGAAAAATCCGTTCAGGTTTTTAGAGAACATCTTTCGCATGTTCGTACGGGAAAAGCATCAATCGCGCTGGTGGAAGACATCGTGATCAACTTGTATGGTACAGAGATGAGGTTGAATCAATGTGCCAACCTGTTGACACCGGAACCACGTTTGATTGTGGTGCAACCATATGACAAAAATGCCATTCCAGGTATTGAGAAAGCGATTCTGCAGGCCAATATCGGGTTAAATCCTGTAAATGACGGCACGGTCCTGCGCATTGCAGTCCCTCAACTTACCGAAGAACGACGTAAAGAGCTGGTGAAGGTCGTTCATCGTTTTGCAGAAGAAGCGAGACAATCTGTTCGTCAGGTTCGACGTGAAGCAAATGATGGACTGAAGAAATTGCAGAAATCTGGCGACCTTCCTGAAGACAATATGTACCGATTGCTCGACGATGTGCAGAAGGAGACCGATTCGTATATCAAAGAAGTTGATAGTGCAATGGAATCCAAAGAAAAAGAGATACTGGAAGTCTGATAATATACAAGTAAGTGACTTTTTACCCTGCGAAAGCAGGGTTTTTTAGTGTGCCCAGCATGTGATATGCTCTTCAAATGCGCCCGTTCTGGGGGAAGCAACTCCGATTGGCAAGGGCGTTGTTGGTAACGGCAATGTCTGAAGGAAGCCATAGGCAGTGTATGGTGCATAACGTTTGTGAACCTGATTCGGCTGTAAGGGTGGGTGAGTGTGCTAAATAGTGCGAAGCCCGATACCAGTTCAGACCCTTCCAGTGATTGAGGATGTAGTCATACACAGGACATATCACTTACCTGGGGATCCCCTGTAGTGTTCCGTATTGCTGGATATGAAAGGTCAAGAGGCGACTCAAGTCTTTCAGATGCACTGCAGGGAGTCAGATGATTCCATAGTAGTGTTGAAGTTCCGGCCTGTGAAAGCGGGTAACCGTGTGGAGGGGAAAACCGGAACGACCTGCGGCTTGTTGTCCATAGTCTTGGCTTGCCATCGTTGGCGCAACATTTGTTCGCAGGGGCTGCGGAAGATGCCAAAAGCGTTCGCAGTTGCGAAGGGATGAGGTTTCCTTGAAGGTTTTATCGCTGTCTTGTCAGTACATGAATGGACACGAGTCATTTCAGAGGAAATGAGGCATTTTTCTGACGGCAAACTGTGACAGGGGCGCTGTTGGTAGAAGCTGTCCAGTGGAGTAGGTCAGGTAGTTCAATGCATATTGTCCCGCCTAAGGGAATAGAAGACATTTGGCCCTGATCGAAGCCCCGCAGTTTATGTATTTACATTTCAACCGATACGACGCAGAAGATCATTTCTGTTTCAGTCGAATGAAGGAAAGGAAACAGGAGCCGTATACGAGATCCGTACGTACGGTTCTGTGAGAGGGATGAGGCGAAACTGATCGTTTCGCCTCACCCTACTCGATTGATGTTGTGAATGAAACAGCAAGCACCTTAGTCTCCTTTAACATATTGACATTAAAAAACAGCGACTTTACATTAGCCAGAAATTCATTGCAAGCAGATGAAAAAACCGCTGTTTTTACCTTAAAATGGAGGTCCGAATGGCCCTGTTCATTAACGAAACATGCATTAATTGTGGCGCGTGTGAACCGGAATGCCCTGTTGAGGCAATTAGTGAAGGTGATGAGTTCTACGTGATTGATCCGGATGTATGTGTTGAATGCGAAGGTCACTTTGACACGCCGCAGTGCCAGGAAGTATGCCCGGTGCATGATGAAGATAGCGAGTGCATCGTAAAAGCAGAATAAGTTCCAGAAAACGAGTTTTAAAGGCTTTCCTTTCATATGAATGGAAAGCCTTTTTTTATAAAAAAATACAGCTCGTATTGATGTCAAAACGAGCTGTATTCTTTAGAACCACATCCAGTGGTCAACATCCGCCTGCTCAGGTGAAGCCTCCTCTAGGAGGTGGTGGAGGTACATACGCTTTTGATCCACCGCTGCTGCTTTTAAAACTGATTCCAGCGCCTGCACCCATCAATCTATCTGCGACAGTATCGCATTCCGGACAATTTTTGTCACTGGAATCCGAGATTGAATGAAACAGTTCAAATTGATGTCCACAATTCGGACAACGATAAGAATATGTAGGCATGGACTTCACTCATGTTGTTTGAAAAAATAGACTATTTGCCATGTTTGATGAATGAACATATGCAACGATGCATCTTCATCGTCTCTCGGAAGACTCCTGCTTTTGTTGTGAGTTTAGTGGAATATGTAAAAAATCCCTTATTACTCTCAAGATGAAAGGATTACAAAGATTTATAGTTGTACTACCATTATATACGACTATAATGTACGTACAATTATAAAGATAAAAAAAACTTCAAGTCTGGAAGCAACTTGAAGTTTATCATATAATTATTAATATGGTCGTTTGTAGAAAGGTGTTTCTACCACTGTCGCCGGTACAAGCTTATTCCTGATTTCGACCATGAACTTTGTGCCGATAGGAGTATACTCTTTTTCCAGGTATGCCATACCGATACCCTTTTCAAGGCTGGGTGACCAGCAACCGCTAGTGACAGTACCGATACTTTCCGAGCCCTGCTTGCAAGCATAACCGTGCCTTGGGATAGATTTTCCTTCTATCTCAAATCCGATCAGCTTTCGGGCTATTCCCTTTTCTTTTACCTTGATGATTGCTTCGCGCCCGATAAACTCGCCTTTATTCACCTTTGTAATCCATCCCAGTCCTGCTTCAATGGGATTTGTAGTTTTGTCAATGTCATTGCCATACAGGGCAAATTTCATCTCCAGTCTGAGTGTATCACGAGCACCCAATCCGATTGGTTCAATATCAAAATCTTTTCCCGATTTAAAGATTGCATCCCATAGAGTAGTTGCATATTCATTCGCGACGTACAGTTCCACACCATCTTCACCCGTATAACCGGTTCTGCTGATAATTACGGGAACACCGGCAACTTCGCCTTGCCTGAACCAGTAATACTTGATCTCGTCCAATTGAACATCGGTCAGACTTTGAATGACTTCCGTGGCGTTCCTTCCCTGAATAGCAAGAAGTGATATGGAATCACTTGCATTAATTAATTCCACATCCTGAGATAAATGATCCTTCATCCAGTTCAAATCTTTTTCAAGATTTGCCGCATTGACCACGACCATAAATTCATTTTCTTTTTTATAGACGAGTAAATCGTCTATAATACCACCATCTTCGTACAACATTGCTGAATATTGAGCCTGATTGGTAAGCAGTTTTGAGACATTATTAACGGTTATTTTATTGATGAAATCTGATGCACCCTTCGCCTCTGATAATAAACTCACCCATATGCGATACATCAAATACACCTACTGTACTGCGAACACGTTGATGTTCTGCTGTTATGCTGTGGTATTGAATGGGCATAACAAAACCGGCAAAAGACACCATTTTTGCGCCGGCTTCAATGTGTTTTTCGTAAAGTGCTGTTTTCGCGCCCTCCATCGGGAGCCTCCTCTATCAGGATTATAACGTGTGTTCCGCATGAAAAACAGTCAAAGGTACATACATGGATCGTGATTGTGCAACCATGACAGAGCTGAAATTCTCACGTACATCACGAAACGTAAATTGTGGTTTCACTAAATGAAACGTCCCCCTGAATATGTCTATCCGGGCTATTGTTGAAAACAATCATCCATTTTTACGATATTTAAATATCTGTTTTGAAAAATACATTTTTGGATTGTACTTTTTCCAGATAGTATAGAAGAGGTGACGTATGAAAAGGACAATTGTTCGATTTCAGGATTCTATCATCGAAGGGTTAACACTTGATTTCTGGAATACGATAGCTATTGATACAGAATATATTACCCGAAAAGATGAACGAATAGATGCTGTGAAATCGTGGTTTGCCGATGAAGGTTTTCAATATTCGACTGAAAATATTCAAAAAGCGTTTGAGGAATTTTCAGAGTTATGGATGAAGCAATGGAAAGTGGAACATCGAACTCCGGGCGCACTTGATGCTGTAGCCTATATCATCTTATGGTTTAAAGCGAAGATATCAAACGAAAAATCACAGGAACTCGCTGATATTCTTGAGGACATTCTGCTGCAGAAGCCACCTGAGCCTATTCCCGGCGCCATCCAGTTTTTAACTGATATTGCAGGAATAACACCTATCGCACTTGTTTGTGACACTGGCATCAGCGGCCCCCGGGTTATTGATGAACTGCTCAAGAAATGGGGGATATTCAGTGTAATTAAATCAAGAGTGTATTCACACGACGTAGGCGTATCAAAACCCCAACCTGTGATGTTCAGAGCAGCTTTAGCCGACCTGTCCATTTCTGCTGCAAGAGCACTGCATATTGGTGATCTTGAAGAGACAGATGTCGCGGGAGCCAAGAACATTGGGATGAAGGTGATCCGTTTTGATGGTGCTGTCAGGGAGGAAAAGAGGAGAAAAACCTCCAAAGCGGACCTTGTTGCCAATAGCTGGGATGAAATCCAGGAAGCTCTGACAATAAAACATCTCGAGACATGATCATGTGAATAAGGATTCTTTTCACAGTATGATTATACCAATTCCAGGTTGATCTGACCGGAAGCTGTATCAACATCGACAACGCGGACTCGTACCGTCAACCCTGGAGTATAAAGTTCATTCCCGTCCACCTGAACGAAACCGCTTACATTTGCATCATAATAAACCGCCCCAAGAGCATGTTCTGACAAAAGCCCCTGGATTCCGATATCTTCCAATTGTACAAAAGCGCCTTTTCTAATGACACTAACGATCAGACCCTGGAATTCCTCGCCGATGTGGTTGAGTAAAAATTCTGCCTGCCGGATTTTGAATGATGAACGTTCCATTTCCTGAGCGGCGCGTTCCCTCTCACTGGAAATCATCGTCAGCCTTTTGATCTCTCTGACTTTATCGGGACCATATTTCCGTTTTCCTGATAACGAATCAAGTAGTAACCTGTGAACGATCAGATCCGGCAAACGTCTGATGGGACTGGTGAAATGAGTGTAGTTGGGAAATCCCAATCCGTAATGACCGATGTTTTCTATTGTATACGATGCTTTCGCAAGTGCGCGGAGCGTATGGATTCGGATTACATCCGCCAGGGGATGACCAGATAGGCTCTGAAGCCATGAATTTATTCTTTTCGATGTGATAGTATCAAAATTTGAACCAAAAGGCCACTCCACGTCCAGAGATTGTACGAATGCATACAGGTCTTCCAGTTTTTCCGGGTTTGGTTTGTCATGGCAACGAAATATGAAACTTTTTGGCGAAGAACCCGTTTCCCTCAAAGCAAAATCAGTTACACTACGATTTGCCGCCAGCATACATTCTTCCACAATGCGATTGGAACGGAAATGTTCTCTTTTTGAGATTCCAGTCACCTCATTATTTTCATTAACGACAGTCTCGTACTCGGGAATATCCAGGTCAATGCCGCCATTACGAAACCTGAGTTTTCGCATGGATTCTGTAAGTGTATCCAGATGCGCGAGCATGACTGAAATACGATCAGCTCTCCAGTCGGGTAATGAATCGCTGTACCTGTCACTATTTTTATCGAGGATATCCTGGACCTGCCTGTATGTAAAACGTTTTCTGCTGCAGATCACGCTTCGAGAAATGCGTGATTTCAAGATTTCTCCGCCATGATTCATCTCCATGAACACACTTACCGTTCGTCGATCGACACCCTGGCGAAGACTGCAAAGATCCGATGAAAGACGGTCGGGTAGCATGGGGATAGTACCGTGGCTGGTATATACAGAAGTACCTCGCATTCTCGCTTCAGTATCCAGTGCGCTTCCAGGAAGCACATACCAACTGACATCAGCAATATGAACACCCAACTCGTAGCGATTTCCGCGGAGTTTTTTCAAACTGATAGCATCATCAAAATCATGAGCGGATTCAGGGTCGATGGTGATGGTCAGCGTTGAACGCAGATCTTCAAGTGTATTTATTTCCTCTTCCGGAATAGTCTCATCAAACCTGTCCGCTTCCTGCAGGGCAGTTTTAGAAAAAGCGGATCTGAATTTGTATTCTGCTGTCAGAGACTTGAACCTTGCCTCAGGATCATCCTGGTGCCCAAATACGCGTACAACCTTTCCGCGCAAATTTCTGCCATAACGTGAATAGTCGCCAGTATCGATTGCAACACGATCACCGTCTTCAGCATTGTTACGAAACGCTTCACCGATAAAAACGGGGCCCGGGAATGCGGGATTATCCGGGTAGACCTGGCCGCCTCTACCAGGAAGTGACCTGTATACTCCGATCACAGGTGCTGTATTTCTTTCGAGGATTTTAATTACTTTTGCTTTTTCGCGGGAATATCCGCGTTGAGGTAACATCGCTGCTTCCACAAGGTCACCGTGCCGCGCTCCGAGGAGATGCTGATTCGGTACCATAACATCTGTTGATCTGTTTTCACTTGGTATGAAACCGGTTCCATTTGCAGAAATTTGAATTGTTCCATGAATTGTACGTTCCAGATGATCCGAATAGCGGATACGTTTTCCTTTACATCGTATAGCAGTACCCTCCTGGATAATTACATTCATTGCGGTACGAAGTTGCATTCCCTGCGACGGTCTCAGATCAAGTTCAAAGTATAGATCCTTCTCACGATAGGCTATCCCTGGATTCTTCCTGAGAACAGTACCGATTCTTGTTTTCAAGTTCCTGAATTCAGGAGTATCGTACTGTTTCTCTTGATTAAAACGTGGTTCTCTGGATTTTTTCTTCTTATACTTCCGCATTTTCAGTCCATGGTCTATGGTACATCTTGCTCTCAAGGGAACATAATCAAATGAAGATGATGATGTAATGATAAAGAAGCAGAGCAGACAGAATGAGGAATTTAAAAATCAGAGCTCAAGAGTTTTATGCACAGTGTTGATTAATGTCACTGGACGGTAAGGTTTCTGGAGAAAAGCAAAAACAGGATAATCCCTGAATTCCCGCTGTGTCTCGTCGAACGATATTCCCGATGAGATTATTACAGGAATATCAAACTTGTTTTCCAACAGATAATCAAATGTCTCTTTGCCATCATACTTTGGCATTTTCATATCAAGGATTATTGCACTGATTGAATCTTGACTCTCATTAACGATCCTAATACATTCCGCGCCATCATTCGCAGTCAATACTCTGAACCCGGCGATCTCAAGGGATCTCTTCGCCAATAGCAACACCGAAGGCTCATCATCCGCCACGAGGATAGTAGCGATAGTCGGTTTCATATCTTCAGTCGTTCTGGTTTCTGTTACATCCTCATCGTATTCATGAACAGTTGGAAAGTAGATTCGGATTGTTGTTCCGACATTTTCTGAACTTTTTACTTTTATAGCACCCTTGTGGCCTTCCACAATGCCAAGTACGGAAGCCAATCCCAAACCTCGCCCCGTAAATTTTGTCGAAAAGAAGGGATCAAAAATCTTGTTGATAGTCTCAGCTTTCATGCCGCTACCATTATCCTCAACTTCAAGGTACACGAAAAGCCCTTCTTTTCGAGTTTCCCCAAGGATCAGTTTTGAAAGAACATTTGATTTGAGGAATGCTCTACCCGTTTTGATGATGATAAAACCGGTATGGTTATCCAGGGCCTCGGATGAATTGATGGCAAGATTCAGCAGTATCTGCCTGAATTGAGAAATATCTCCTTTTATCAGGGGCAGGGAGGAATCCGTGTTCAATTGAAGTATGGCTTTACGGGAAACGGTCGCTTTAAGCAACTGATTCATTTCCAGAACAAGATCAGACAGGTTGAATTCCTCAACAATAAAGTGACCTTTTCCTGAATATGCCAGAATCTGCCTGGTTAATTCCGCAGCACGTTCTGCTGATTGCTCAATCGCCTGGATGGTTCTTTGCAAAGAAGGATTACCGGATATTTCTGTAAGAGCGAGGCTGGCATTCCCGAGGATTCCAACAAGAAGGTTGTTAAAATCGTGTGCGATTCCACCCGCAAGAATACTCAAACTTTCCTTCTTTTGAGCGTCAAGGAATCTTTCCCGCAATTTCTGACGCTCTTCCTCGATACGTTTCTGCCGTGTCACATCTATCAAAACGCCTTGCCAATGATAAGATCCGTCCGTTTCCGGTGTAGCTCTACCAATGGATCGAACCCAAATATAATTACCAAAATCACTTAATACCCTGTATTCGCAATCGAGAGTTGTATCGGTTTCTTCGGCAATTTTTCCTTCACGACGAATTTTATCAATATCATCAGGATGTATTCTGCTGAATACGATATCCATTTTTCCAGAATCATCATCAAGAGTTTTTCCGATGATCTCTTCAAGGCCAGGTCCCATATACTGCTGTGATCGCGTTCCATCCTGATGATAGAAATAGTCATATGCTGCACCGGGAATATTATCCGCGAGGCTTCTGAATCTTCCTTCACTTTTCTGGAGAGCTTCTTCTGTTTTCTTTATGGCGGTTATATCCGTAGCGGTGCCTATAATCCCTGTAATACTGTTATCTTCTTCAGTCACAGGCGAATAGTGAACTTCCAGGTAGTGATCCTTAAGCATGAATTCATTTTTACATTCATATCCAGATAGCGCCTTCACTATCCCTTCATGAATTTGAGGAATATCAGAAAAAAACAGTTTGAATTCTTTTCCGATATAATCAATTGGATCGAGATGCAGTTTTTGGAGAAGTTTACCGCGAAGAAGACAAATTTTTCCATCTGTATCCAGGATAAATACAGCGGCATGGATGGAATCAAGAATGAACTCGGTGTTTCTATCCATATGATTAATTGATGTTGAAATGTCATTCATTTGCATTTTCTTATCCAGTTCCGTCAATTAGAAATTTCCTGAGAATAGCATTTCTTACAGCAAAATTGTCTAAGGCTTATAACAACTGGCAAAGAGGTTGATGCTGCTTAATAGTATCTTGAACAGTTGTAAGTATTCAGTGATCGTTAAACCCTCAATAACTGCCAACAGGAACATAAGATAAGGTCACAATCTATGGATTAAACCTAAAGACCTGGTAAGCATTTATTTTTATTTTCATGAATTTGAAGAATTAAATTGGATTTAAATAGTATCACT
Source organism: bacterium (assembly GCA_963674515.2). Taxonomy (GTDB): domain Bacteria; phylum Electryoneota; class Electryoneia; order Electryoneales; family Electryoneaceae. The sequence goes on along the minus strand of CAXXQY010000033.1, from coordinate 143,020 downwards.
ATTTGGTGTAATATAAGTATTATTTGAATAATCAACAGATATTCACTTCAATTACAGGTATGATATGTATGTAGAAACATGCTGGAGGTTTTATCAGTAATCCAGATTGTAGTCATCCCACTGACTTCCGAGAGCTTCTCTCGGAGCAAACTCATTCCTGAACAGAATCACAACACGCCGGTTCAGGCGGCGAGCTTCTGGAGTGCTGTTTCCCAGAATCGGATCGACCGGTTTTGTATCGGACCATCCAACCACACGGAATCGATCCCTGGTTAGGTTTTTCGTTTCAAAGTATTCTACGACAGAAGCTGCACGGGCTGCACTAAGTTCCCAGTTTGAAGGATATATTCTCGTACTGATCGGAAGGTTGTCAGTGTGTCCCTCTACAGAAACGATATATGGTGTCGTTGTTATCTGCCAGGCGATTTCATCGAGGAATTCATATGTATGAGGAAGAAGAGTAGCATCTCCGCTACGGAAAAATGATTCACCCTGAAGAAGAAGTTGAACTCCCTCTTTGGTACGTTCAACTGAAACCATGTCTTCAATATTGAGGTCGTAAATGGACTGTTGCATTTCCTGTTCAACTTCTCGTAATGAAGGTACAAACTGTGATTCACCGAGAGCATTTCTCATTGACTGGGTAACCAGTTGCATCCGAACCGGATCAATTTCCGAGATGGAAACAATCAGGACAAAAAAGACGAGCAACAGCGTCATCATATCGCCGTAACTCATCATCCAGGAATCGCCGCCATCGTCAGAATTATTGACATCGGGCGATTTGAATTGATTCCACTTTGTATTGTTTTTTCTTGCCATTGATACTTATCGCAACCGGTTGTGTTTACTTATTGTATTCACTTAGCCTTTTTGCTCGAGACCGTGATTCAGGCGGAAGATAGCTGTTCAAATAATCTTCCACTTTTCTTGGATGCCACCTTTCGCGGATCATCCGGATAGAATCCGTAATCATACGCATGAGTTGAATCTCATCGTCCGTACGTTTCTCTACTTTTACAGACATGGGAATAAAAAACATGTAAGCAAGGATAAGGCCGTAAAACGTAGTAACGAGCGCTACTGCCATATCAGCGCCGATATGAGTCATGGAATCGCCTTCAAGACTCATTCTTGAAAGCATGTTAATAAGACCGATTAATGTACCTGTCATTCCAAATGCCGGACAGAATTTTGCGATGGTACGGATCACTTCAGCATCGGAACGTTCTTTTCTAAGTCTGTATTCGATCCTTTGTCCAAGAATATCTTCGATTTCTTCGAGCGTATAATTATCTGCCAGCATCTGAATGCCATCTCTCAGAAATGGATTTTTTATACCGCGAACAGCTCTTTCAAGTTCAACATTTCCGTCAGTGGCCCTTGTGGCAAGGCGAACGATGGCACGTTTTTGTGCAGCAAAATCAGGCGTGCTCCTGAAAAGAACGATACTAATACTTCTGAAAACGGAACCCAGAGTATCATACTGAAAAGAGATCATGCTTGCAGCCATTGAACCGCCAAGCACAATCATAAGCGAAGGAATACTCAAAAAGATGCCCCAGACCTCGGGGATCGGCATGATCTCGATTTCATATACACCCATGTAAATGGCGCCACCGATCAATCCAATGCCAACTGCTGCGCCAAGCATACTCCCAATATTCATGGAATTCTCCCAAAATGCCACAAGCCTATGAAAGTTAGTGGTCACCGGTAAGGATTCGCAAGAGAGGTGCAAGGGTTTCAGTAATTCATATCGTGATTTTTCCTATCAGGTTCTTGTCCCCGATAACCACTTTACGTATCTTTTTTTACTTTTCAATGTCGTCGAAATCTGATTACGATGGCACCGAGCGACATCAACGTAGGGGTAGACAATGGCAGAAAGATCCGACAATCCATTTGGGGCGAAAACAGCTCTGAACGCTCCCGGTGGCGATGCTTACTACTGGAGACTTGCATCATTAGAAGAAAAGGGGATAGCAAAAGTCTCCAAATTACCGTTTTCCATACGTATTCTTCTTGAGGGATTACTCAGGAACCATGATGGTTTCCTGGTAACTGAGGAACACGTAAACAACCTTGCACATTGGAAAGCTTCCGATGTTGGTGAAGTTGAGGTTCCTTTCCTGCCAGCTCGAGTGATTCTGCAAGATTTTACCGGGGTGCCTGCAGTAGTCGACCTGGCTGCTTTACGCAGCGCTATGCAGAGACTTGGTGGTGATCCAAAGAAGATCAATCCGCTGGTCCCTGTCGACCTGGTGATTGACCACTCGGTTCAGGTTGATTTCTTCGGTTCGCATGAAGCACTTGCCAAAAACGCTGAACTGGAGTTTGAAAGAAATCGTGAACGGTATGAATTCCTTCGCTGGGGCGCTGGTGCTTTTGATAATTTCCGTGTTGTACCACCGGCGACCGGTATTGTACACCAGGTCAATCTTGAATTTCTTGCAAAATGTGTACAACGCCGCGTTTTGAACGGTGAAACAATCCTGCTGCCGGACTCACTTGTTGGAACCGACAGCCATACGACGATGATCAATGGACTTGGCGTCCTTGGATGGGGAGTAGGAGGCATTGAAGCAGAAGCAGTCATGCTCGGCCAACCTATCTATATGTTAGCACCGGAGGTTATTGGATTCCGTCTCCAAGGCGCCCTGGCCGAAGGAGCAACAGCCACAGACTTGGTGTTGACCGTAACCCAGATGCTTCGTCAGCATGGTGTCGTGGGAAAATTTGTAGAATTCTTCGGTCCCGGACTGGACAATCTCACCTTGCCTGACCGTGCCACCATTGCCAATATGGGACCGGAATACGGCGCTACAATGGGATTCTTCCCCGTAGATGATAAAACACTCAAATACATGGAGTTCACCGGAAGAACACCGGAAGAAGTAAAAACAGTGGAAGCATATTGCAAAGCCAATATGCTCTGGCGTTCCGATCAGGAAAAAGAGATTGAGTATACAGCAACCCTGGAACTGGATCTTGGTGATGTAGAAGCAAGTCTCGCCGGACCGAAACGTCCCGCTGATCGAGTACCGTTGCGAAAAATGAAGGAAGAATTCCATGATGCAATGACGAGGGATGTGAAGCAATTCGGTTTTAATGTTCCAAAAGATAAATTGAATTCTAAAGGTACATTCAAATCCGACGGAGTGACGGAACAACTCAAACACGGTGATGTTGTCATCGCTTCGATCACGTCATGTACAAATACTTCCAATCCATCCGTTCTGATCGGAGCAGGGCTTGTAGCAAAGAAGGCCGTCGAAAAAGGTCTGAAAACAAAACCGTGGGTTAAGACAAGCCTCGGACCGGGATCAAAAGTTGTCACAGACTACCTGACAGCTTCCGGATTATTGCCCTATCTCGAAGAGTTGAAGTTTCATGTGGTAGGGTATGGTTGCACCGTTTGTATTGGAAACAGCGGACCTTTGCCGGATCCGGTTGTTTCGGCGATCAAGGAAGGCGATCTTGTCGCGGCAGCAGTACTGTCGGGTAACCGTAACTTTGAAGGCAGGGTAAGCCCGCACACACAGGCAAATTTCCTTGCAAGCCCTCCGTTGGTAGTAGCCTATGCGCTCGCAGGAACGATCGACATTGACCTGGTCAATGAGCCGATTGGAGAAGGTAAGGATGGCCCCGTTTTCCTGAAGGACATCTGGCCGACTAATGAGGAAATCGTCAAAGCAACACATGACTTCCTTGATCCTGACATGTTCCGCAAGAGTTACGGAAGTGTATGGGATGGCAATCAAACCTGGAACAACATCAAAATTGCCGGTGGAGAGATCTTTGAGTGGGACAATTCCTCCACATATATCCAGGAACCGCCCTTCTTTGTCGATATGACGATGGACTTGCAGCCTTTAGCGCCAATCGAAAATGCACGGTGTCTCGCTTTGCTTGGTGATACGATCACAACAGATCATATCAGTCCGGCAGGGGTGATAAAACCTGATTCTCCCGCTGGTGAGTATCTGATTGAAAATGGAGTAGAGCAGAAACAGTTTAATTCGTACGGCAGCAGACGTGGCAATGACAGGGTGATGATCCGAGGTACTTTCGCGAATATTCGCCTGAAAAACCTCCTTGTTCCAGGTGTTGAAGGTGGTGTGAGTGTGCATATCCCGACCGGAGAGCAAACTTCCATCTACGAAGCATCCATGAAATACAAGGAAGAAGGAACGCCGTTGGTTGTTTTTGCGGGCAAAGAATATGGTACCGGTTCAAGCAGGGACTGGGCTGCCAAGGGAAGTTACCTCCTTGGAATAAAAGCTGTTATTGCAGAGAGTTTCGAACGTATTCACCGTTCCAACCTGGTTTTCATGGGAGTACTTCCGATTCAGTTCAAAGACGGCGACAGCTACAGCAAACTCGGGGTGACAGGAAAAGAGGTTTATCATATTCGTGGCCTCGATGATTCCATTACTCCTCGAAAAGAGCTGGAGCTTGTCATAGAACGTGAGGATGGAAGCAGTGAATCGGTTTCGGTGATTGCGCGTATCGACACACCTGTTGAAGTCGAATACTATAAGAACGGTGGTATCCTTCATACAGTGTTGCGGAACCTGGCAAAATCATAGATAAAAATGCTGGTGGATCACTGGATAGTAAAGGCTGGTAAATATATTTTTACCAGCCTTTTGTCTTTTACCTCTGTTTGAAACAATTAATTACGATCGGAGTGTTGCGGATCAGATACAAATGCTGTAAAGTTACAGCGAAATTCGCTCATTGCAGTAGATATGGCAATACCATATAGTCTTATAAATTATTATGTTACGAAGGAGCGAATTGCCTGCCTCGTCAGTTTTCATGTGAATTGATAGGATACTGGTAACAATTATTGCTGCTTTCGATCACAAAATATGTAATATCCTCTTACTATTTTTCATTACATGAAAGATGTCTGGACATATTTAATATATGTATTTGGGGTTTGGCTACGGTGACAAGATTTGATGCAGGACCGGAGGGTACGATGAAGCGCACCTGTTTGTTTGTCTCACTTTTTTTCCTGTTTATCCCGATTATTTTCGCAACAACGCAAACTGGGATAGATGCTCAGAACTTGAATCCTTTTCAGTCTACGATGATTTCACGGACTGATTCCGAAGTCCGTTTTAACCTGGAACTGGAATCTCCGCAATGGATCACAAATGAAGATTCAGAGACCGGATTCGATTTAATGACGGCAGAATTTCAATTAGGTGGAATGCTTGAAGAGGATGGGCAACCACCTGTGCCGGTAGCTTCAAGTTTATTCCGGCTTCCACCGAGAAGCGGTGTTACGGTTGAAATCCTTTCGAGTGAATATGAAACTCTTTCCGGTATAGATTATGGAATCTTCCATCGGGTGGATGAAGAAACTTCCATTCTTCAAATTGCAGAACATCCGGAGGATGCCTGGTATCCCGAAATCCTTGCTGAGGTTACAGAACCGGCCATTATGCATGATTTCCGCGTCGCTAACCTGATAACCTACCCTGTCCAGGTGAATCCCGCACGAAATGAAGTACGCGTATACCATAATCTGGAAGTCGCTATAAGGTTTGAAGGGACGGATGAACGCAACGCTCTGGATGCCTGGCCGACACGGATCAGTCAGACATTTGTTCCCTTCTACCGTCAACTGCTCGATTGGGACGAAAATGAACTGGATGAATATGTTCTTTATCGCGGTGGCGTACAGGTTGTCATGCGTAACAATGCCACTTTGATGGCGATGATGGAGCCCTGGTTTGAATGGAAACGGCAAAAAGGCTGGGATCTGGAGTTATTCCTGGATACAGATCCTGATGTAGGCAGTTGGACGGATGTGGGTATTCGTAATGCCCTTCGGGATCGTTATGCGGGAGCGGAGACGAAGTTCGATTATGTCGTTATTGTTGGCGATAATACAGGTCCCTTTGCTGTTCCGCCCGCAGGGGTGGCAGCTTATGGCGGACATGGGTACGGCGATCATGAATACTCTTGTGTCGCGGGGACAGACGCGCTTCCGGATGTCAGTCTTGGAAGAATGTCGATGGAATCAAATACCCATGTAATTAATTATGTAAATAAGGTACTCGCTTATGAAACTGATCCGAATATGAATGATACATCCTGGTACCTGCGAGGGATGGTTTCGGTTTCATCTGCCAGTTCCGGATTTTCAACTGTTCTAGTCGGACGGTATCATCGCAGGAACATGTTTAATCTTGGATACACAACTGTTGATACAGCATGGATATCCCCCTGGGGAGGTCTATCGAATACACAGGTTGTCAGCACCTGTATCAACAGAATTAATACCGGTGTCAGTTTTTATGCTACTCGTGGCTACATCGGTTCCGGCCTTGATATTAGTGAGATAGGGAATCTGAACAACGAGAACAAACTTCCAGTCGTTATTGATTTGACCTGTTATACAGGGAATTGGGCGAGTGACACAGGTATCAATGAAACATATATGCGTGCCGGAACGGCAAACAGTCCAAGGGGCGCTATTGGCGCCTTTGGATGCGAAACATCGCATACAAATCCACGCTACAACAACATGCTCTCAACAGCCGCCGGTCACAGTTCACACCAGTTGCTGAATCCCGCCATGGGCGATATGAATTACTCTGCGAAGTTTCACATTTATAACGCTTTTAACGGGTATGACAATTCTGCGCTCAACCAGTTTAATCACTGGTTCAACCTGATGGGTGATCCTCTTGTATGGTTATGGACTGATATACCGGATGAATTGGATGTTGAAACCATCAATACATTTGAACTTGGCCGCAACTCAATAGAAGTGGAAGTAACCCTGAACGACGAACCTGTTGAAGGTGCTTGGGTAACTTTCTATAAAGTAGATGGTTCTGAGGAAATCATTGTTACCGCTGAAACCGATATTGACGGTACTGTAATTCTTCAAACACCGGTACGCTTTGAAGGTGAAGCTGTACTTACTGTTTCCGAACAGAATTGTCTACCGGTACAGATTGAATTTGATATCGAAGCATTGGATGAACACGTCAGCTATTCAGAAATTTCGATTGTCGATAATGGTACCGGTGGAACAAATGGAAACGGGAACGGAATTGCAGAAGCCGGTGAAACAGTTGGATTACAGATTGAGGCGATGAATTTCGGAACCGCCACAATCAACGATTTGACAATTACGGCATCAAGCGATGATGATTGGTTGGGTGAGATTTCCGGACAGGCAACTGTTACCAGCCTGACGGCAGGAGCTTCCGAAGAGGCGGATGGATTGATTCTTGTGCAGGTTCTGCCCCAGGCACAACAAGACTGGTTGTCACATATTGATTTCGTTTTCTCCGCAGATGAAGGAAGTTGGGTTCACGGTTATTCTCTCGAACTGTCATCTGTTGAATTTGCTTTTGTGGATGTGAACATTCCCGGCGGTATTCTTCCGGGCGAATCAGACAACATCACTATTGAAGTCGCTAATATCGGTGACAGTGATGGCGATGGTCCGATCACCGGATATCTTCAATCCATGGATCCTACTTTACGGGTGACTCAGAGTGTAGCAGAATTTCCTGCAATGCCGGTGGGAGCTGATGATGAAAGCGATGAGTTCACCATTGAAGTAAGGCCCGATGCTATTCGAGGAACCGTGGCACGAACAAGACTGATCATGATCACCCAGAGCGGTAAAACGGATACTGTGTTTGTTCCCATTACTTTTGGAACAAAAAGAAGTCAGGACCCATCAGGTCCGGATGGATATGGATATTATGCCTTTGATAATACGGACACTGCCTATGAAGACGCACCGTCCTATGATTGGGTCGAGATTAATCCATCAGCTTCTAATAACGATTATGACGGCCAGAACCTGAACTTGAGCGATACAGGCGACGATCAGGATGATGCTACGGCGATAGTGTTGCCTTTTACCGTCACGTATTATGGTGAAGAATTTAACCATCTGACGGTATGCAGCAATGGATGGGTCGCCATGGGGCAACAAGCAGATATGCGGAATCCGAGGAACTACCCGATTCCTTCGCCAAGCGGTCCGGACTACATGATTGCACCTTACTGGGATGAAAGAACCACATCTGGCGGTGGTGTTTATTCCTATTATGATGATACAAATGGTAGATTTATCGTCGAATGGTATCATTTGGGCGGTTACAACGGGTCTAGCCCCTGTACTTTCGAAGTGATTTTTTATGATCAGATTGATGACCACGAAACCCGAACTGGTGATACCGAATTCCTGTTCCAGTATAATGCCATGCAACACATGGCAGGTGCAGATCATACCGGTGCAGATGTTTATTACTGGACTACCGGTATTGAAAATGGCACTCAATCGGATGGTCTTGAACTGGCTTACTGGAACCAGCATCGTCCGGGAACAGCTACTATCACCAATGGACGGGCAATCCTGTTCACAAATGATGTGAATGTTCTCCGAGGGAATGTTGAAGGATATGTTTACAGGTTTGAAACGGAAGATCCGATTGCCAATGCATCTGTAGAGATTCTTGGTACTCAGTATTCCGCAACAACATCGACTGAAGGATACTACCTTATAGAAGATGCTCCTGCAGGCATTTACACGCTCAGAGCTTCAGCGAGATGCTATAATGACGTTGATTCATTGAACGTTGAAGTTATCCCTGATTCAACAATCGTTCAAAACTTTGAGCTTCCGCATCCTGAAATAGAGGTAGAACCGGAAGAGATTTTCGAAATCATCGGTCAGGAAGATTCCACATCCATAGAAATAGCCATCACCAATAATGGCAATGGTCTTCTGGTCTGGTGGTCGGAACTTTCATTCGGCCAGGCGGAAACATGGTCATTGAGAGACGATCTGCAGCGTGGTCCTGTCCGTGAAACTGACGATCTTGATGAAGTGTGGGATGTCGTTTTCGGTTTTGATCTTGACAATAGCGAAACACGGAACCGTGGTATAACATTCGACGGTGAGCATTTCTGGATCAGCGGATCGGATAATTATGATCCTTCGGGCCCTAACAAGTTGTATAAGTACGATGATGCCGGTAATCTGCTTGAAGTATACGATCAACCGGTTGAAGAACCGTCGCCTGCAGGATTTTATGGCATTACCTGGGCAAACGGTAAACTGTACGGTGCAGACAATCGTCTCATGTATGAAATAGAAGTCGGTGACGAAGGCTTGACGGTGCTTTCCACATGGGATCTTCCCGTTAATCCTGCCCGTTATATCATCTATGATCCGCAGGCAGATGCCTTCTGGGTTGGTGATTTGGGCACAGACATCTTCCTTGTTAATTACAATGGCGAAGTAATTGACAATATTGACCAGGATTTCTCTCCGCGGGGTGGTGCATACTTCCCGGAAGATAATGCCAATTACCCTGTGTACTTCATTTGCAGCGACCCTGGTCAGGAAGAGATCAGCATCGTCAAGATGAACCCTGAAACCGGTAATTTCGTTGAAACACACTCGTTCATCGAAACAGAGTATACGCCTACTGGATTGGATATCACCTATCAGTGGAATCCATTAATCTATACTCTTGCAACGATAAACGACGGTGTTCAGGATAATGTTGTACTCTTTGAATTAGCCGCCAATTCTGCATGGATAACAATTGATCCAACATCCGGTACAGTTGCACCGGACGCAATTGGATATATGGACGTCATGCTGCGTGGGGCCAATTTGCCGCCTGATCAGTACAGTGTCTTCATTAATTTCTATTCGAATGCATGTCCGGAAACATTGACTGTTCCCGTTACCATTGATGTCGTTCCTGTGGATGAGGGCTGGACGGACCAGCCATTTGAATGGTCATTCGATTCTATTTATCCGAATCCTTTCAATCCATCGACAACATTGCATTTCACGATGAAAATGGCCGGGAATGTTTCCTTCCATGTATTTGATATTCTTGGACGACAGGTGGAACATCTTGAAACGGGATATCTGACCGCTGGACCACATTCGGTGATGTTTGACGGTTCACACCTTGCCAGCGGAATCTATTTTGTGCAGATGAATGCAGGCCCGGTGCAGGAAGTAAGAAAGATTGTGTTACTCAAGTAATCATCCCGTTATTCAATAGCTTGTTCTGATATAATCAGATTGGCTGGATTTCCAAATTCAGCCAATCTTTCTCTCTGTTAGAATACTATTTAATTCAGATTTTAATAATTGTCTGGCTTTCTTTATAGGAAAGTTTTATTCACACTTTATATTTACTATCAATGTGGAAAGATTCAGGAGAAAGGGCTATGGAGAAGGAAAGCATCCTGGAAAAATACCATTCAAAAAACAGAAGTCCATTGATTATCACCATTGTCTTCTGGACTATTGTGATTATTGGTTCACTGGCCTGGAATCTGTATGTACAGGAAAATGAAATAATCGAATCCGCACGAATTGAAGCACGTATTTCGATTCGGAAGGATATCATTTACCGTTACTGGAGTGCTTCCCATGGTGGAGTGTATGTACCGGTGGATGAGTCCACACCACCTAATCCATATCTGACTGTTCCATTCCGTGATCTTGATGTGGAATCCGGCAACCAATTGACCCTGGTAAACCCGGCCTATATGACCCGCCAGGTTCATGAGATAGCAAAAGAACATTTTGATGTAGAGGGGCACATTACCAGTTTGAACCCGATACGACCGGCAAATGCACCTGATGAATGGGAAACAGACGCACTTGAACTGTTTGAGGAAGGATTTCCGGAGTACAGCTCAGTTGTCATGATTAACGATCTCCCGCATTTACGGTTGATGATCCCGTTAGTAACACAGGCGCCATGTTTACAGTGCCATGCGCAACAGGGATATGAGGTTGGTGATGTTCGAGGTGGAATAAGCGCCGCAGTTCCATTAATTCCACTCAGGGAAATTGCGAAATCTCATATAATTGCAATTATTGCGGGACACAGCATCATTTGGATTATCGGATTCCTGGGTATTTTATTCACCACAAGAATTTTCAGGATGCAGCAGAATGAAAGAGAAAAAGCAAGGCTTGAAGAGCAAAAACGGACCACTGCTTATTTGCTCGCAGCATCCATAGCGCATGAATTTAATAACCCACTGGGAGTGATCCAGGCTTCAATTGATTTGATGGCAAAGAAGAAACACATGGAAGGGGAAGATTTAACCGGATGCCAGGATCGCGTACAACGCCAGGTTACCCGGATGAAAACCCTTGTACAACACTTGTTAAAGCTGGAAACGATTGAAGAGATAGACTATGCTGCAGGTATGAAAATTCTCAATATTAATCCCAAGGTATTAGAGAAAAAGAGTGAGGTAGATACTACTGAATAGGGGCTTACATTCTAATACACTATTACTTCTGAGATTATGTAATACTGCTTTCGTTAATTATCATTCTCCCGGTTGTACAAATCCGATATATCCGGTTATTGAATCAAGAGGACCGGGAACCTACCTTCTCATGGTGCATTATTACTGATAGGACTTCTGTATCATTACCAATATTTATGGCGACATTGCCTGGAACAACGATTCTTCAGGATTTTTAATAAATGGCACGTTCAAAAGACAGTGACCTACTCAATTCACAACTGATCCATCGACTGGAACCGTTATCACTACGTGCTCGCCTGGTAGTGGAAGGTTTTATGACCGGTATGCATAGAAGCCCGTATCATGGATTCAGCGTTGAATTCGCGGAACACAGGATGTATCAGCCTGGAGATGCACTGAAACATATTGACTGGAAAGTATGGGGAAGAACAGACCGGTTTTATATCAAACAGTACCAGGAGGAGACCAATCTGCGTTCGCATATACTCCTCGATTTAAGTGCTTCCATGGGATTTTCTTCTGATGACAGGGTCTCAAAAGCGGAATATGGAAAAAGCCTTGCGGCGGCACTGATCTACTTGCTTTTATCACAACGGGATGCCGTTGGACTGGGATTATTCGACACAGGACTTCGTGAGCTCTATCCGCCGAAAAGTGCTTTAACATGGCGACAGGTGTTATGGAGTGCTATTGAAAATGCTGCTGTCAGCGGTGAAACGGAGATTGGCGATGTTCTTCATACAATGGCGGAACGTATTAAACGAAGAGGATTGGTCATCATTATCTCCGACCTGTTTGATGATCCGGACAAGATAATCAAAGGTCTTCAGCATTTTCGCCATTCTAACCAGGAAGTGCTTGTATTCCAGATCCTCGATCCCAGGGAAATTGATTTTGCTTTCGATAGAGAAGCGAGGTTTGAAGAATTGGAAACAGGAAAAAAACTTGTTGCGAATCCGTGGCAGGTGAAGGAGTCGTATAAACATGAAATGGATGCCTTCCTCAATGAAATAAGGTCTGGTTGTGGTTTGCATCTGGTAGATCATCATCTCCTGACGACATCAACACCTCTCGAAGACGCACTCATGGCATTTTTGACGAAGAGAAAACTGAATCATTAATGTCCTCAGCATTATATTGTTGCGATTTTACAACAGATATTTTCAAACAGGGTATTTTTGCAACAATTGTAACCTGCTTTATTCATGTTCCGTCAAACATTTACAGTGTTCAAGGGATTTATAACCCTGGCATGCATTTTGTTACATGCGGATGCTGTATTCAAGTGGATAAAAGAGCAGGATTGCTTATTGATTCAGGGAGGTATTATGCAGTCTCGAATTCAGATTACTTGTTTCACCCTTCTGCTACTGATTCCTGTTTTACTCTTCGGACAGATACCCGTTTTCCAGGCAAACCAATATAGTTTTATCAATGGTCCAGGTCTTTATGCGCCCCTGGCCATCCCATACAGTCCAATCGCGAATCCTGATCCGACTGCGGCGATGTGGACCAATCCTGCCGGTATCGGAATTGATGGGAGCAGTGGTTTGCTATTTATTTCTACCGGTGGATCCGGTGGAAATACCGACCATAATTTTGATGACTGGGGAATTGGCGTTAACCTCGAGGAGATTGCTTATGGTGTTCAGATAGTTCGGGGTGAATACGATGCCAAGTGGCATACAATTGCCGGTGGTATCGAGCTTCATGAAGGAATTAATGTTGGGTATGCCTACCATTGGTCAAGCGGGCTTGACAGGGGAAATGCCTGGGATGCAGGACTTCTGGTCCGTCCGAATGAATATATGTCCGTGGGATTGCATTGTACGAATATCAACACACCTCGGATGACAGTTACGGATCAAACCGGCAATGATATGGAGATCGAACTCGATCCTACGTACCGGGCAGGACTGGCGCTTCGACCTTTCCGTGATCGCAATCTCACACTGAGCGCCGATATGGTTTTCAATAAACTGGAAGGCAGCGACTATTTCGAGGATATTGAAACCATCATCATGGCCAACTTTGAACCGGTAAATGGAATAGGAATCAGAGCAGGTTATGCACTTGAAGCTGAAATGGCAATGGCCGGTTTGAGTATATATGGAGGCTTCTCCGAACTGGCTGGATTGGCTGGATTCCCCGATGACGCTCTTGAAGGAATGCCTGAGGCCGGAGGAGTAGTATCAGCAAGAATCACCACAAATTATCGTCCTGACATCTTCGCTCGTGGTGGCAGGAAATATGTCTGGTACGAATTACCTGAAACAATCGTTGAACAACCAATGAGTTTCAGTTTCTTCCGTCCGCGTTACCCGACCTTGTACGAGGTTCTCACAAATCTGAACAGAATTTGCCAGGATGACGAGATCGGCGGTGTAATCCTTGATATTACCAACCTGAAAATGCGTTTCAGCGACCGTTATGAATTGCGGAATGCCCTGGCAGAGATTCGTGCTGCTGGCAAGCAGGTGATCGTCTATTCGGACGAATATCACATGGGCAGCATTTATCTTGGAAGCATTGCAGACCATGTAATTATCAACCCCGGTGGATATGTCGAAATTCCGGGTTATTTTGCGTACCAGCCGTATTTGCGTGGGCTCCTCGACCGTTTAGGCATAGAAGCGCAGGTGGTACAACACGGTCAATATAAATCCGCCGGTGAGATCCTGATGCGTACCGACGCCTCGGAAGCAGCAGAAGAGGCGTGGGATACATATATCGAAGATCTGTGGCAGGAATGGCTCGTATCTGTTGCTGACGGTAGAGATGTTTCACAAGCGGAAGTGGAAGAATGGGTCGACGGCGCAATGTACACACCCGCTGAAGCAATGGAAATGGGTATCATTGACCAGATCGCCTACAAGGACGAAGTCAGAGTAATAACGGAAACGATTGCCGGATTCAGCCCACGGATCCTTTCATCTGCTTACTACTTCAACAGGGAAGACCAGCCCGATCGTTGGGACAACCTGTCCACTCACAAGATTGCTATTGTCTATGGAGTTGGCAACATTCTCCCCGGAGAAAGCGGTAATTCCGTTCTTGGCGAAGTTATGGGCTCGGAAACAGTTGCTGGCGCCCTGCGTGCAGCCAGAAATAACAGCGATATAGATGCGATTGTTTTCCGTGTTGATTCAGGCGGCGGATCTTCACTGGCTTCGGAAATCATCCGTAGAGAAATTGATAGAACAAACGGTGAAGATAGTGAACGAAGGATTCCGGTTGTTGTTTCCATGTCGGATGTAGCCGGATCAGGCGGATACTGGATCGCTTGTACAGCAGATCAAATTGTAGCGCCGCCAACTTGTGTCACAGGGTCCATCGGTGTCATTGGACTTAAACTGGTTTTCTCGGAAATGTATGACTCGCTGGGAATCTCTTTTGATGGTGTTCAGCGTGGACGGAATTCCAATATCTGGAGTACCGATATCCGCTGGAATGAGGAGCAGGAAAACCTGATGAAGCACCAGATGGCCGCTACTTATGATGATTTCCTGAACCTTGTCTCACGGGGGAGAGACCTTGATACCTCCCGTGTAAATGAATTGGGTCAGGGGAGAATCTGGTCCGGTGTAGACGCATTGGATAACGGACTTGTAGATGTCAATGGCGGTTTGATGGATGCAATACGAATTGCTGAGGATCTCGCCGGTATATCTTCCGATGATATCGTCGAATATGTAACCTATCCTAATGCAGGTTGGCGAGGTCCAGTCGGTGAAATCAGAGCGGCAGTGTATGACATGCTGCCACCCGCAGCTATTCGAATTCTCCAGGCTGAGCAATTCCGCGCACAGCTTGATGAATCGAATATCATGCTGTTGACTCCTGCAGATCCCGATTTTCTTCTGGAATAAAAAACCAACTTTACGATAAAAAAAGGGCTGTCAACCAAATGGTAGACAGCCCTTGAATTTTTCTGCGCAAGTGTCTTAGAAAATAATTTCCATCTGTTCCATGGCAACAAAAATATCCAGTTGTACATCGGGATAATTAAGGTTCTTGTAACGTCTCGCTTTCTGCATCAGTTCAAAGACAAACTTATCGGGATAATTTGGTTCATGATGGAAGAGGGCAAGTCGTTTTACACCAGCTTGTATAGCCATATCCACACCGATAACCGCAGTAGAATGCCCCCAGTCTTCCTTTATCATGCTTTCTTCGAGGGTGTATTGCGAATCGAAGACAAGCACATCTGCATCCTTAAAAAACTCAATCAGCGCATCATGCTGGTCACCGTTGTTCCGTTTGTACTCGCTATCGGTCGCAAACACGATCACAGAGCTGTTTCTTTCCACCCTGTAACCATAGCTGTCGCCAGGATGATTCAGCTTTTTGGGAGTAACTTTTACACCACCGGGTAACTCATACTGTTTCTCAGGTTCAACCTGCTGAAAATCAATCTGTGCAGGATAGATATCAAGCGGTACAGGGAAATAGTCGGGTGCCTGCTGGCCACGAAGCCTGCGTTCTATACCCTCATGACAGCCCCAGATATGAATGAGATTTTTCTGAAAAAGAGGTGCAAAATAGGGAAATCCCATGATATGGTCCCAATGCGTATGGGACATGAGAATGTATACCTCACCCTTTCCACGTCCGAAAGGTCCGTCCATTAATACTCTGCCCAGTTCACGAATCCCGGTGCCAGCATCAAATATGATCAGTCCCTGTTTCCATTCAACACTCATGCATGTTGTATTTCCACCAACGGTTCCTCGAACCATCATGCTATGGTGTTCACGCAGATATGTTGAAACCTTTTCAGGATCCCGTACGCCGGCACGGACAACCTCTTCAGCCATCGCAACGACTTTTGCTTCAACTTCACTCGGTGTAAGTGGAGTGGGTATACTTCCTCGGACTCCCCAGAACCTCGCCCGCATATTTGACCCCGCTCATTAATTGTGTTGGAGTAACACTACAATTGCGAGTAAAAAACAACAAAAATACCTAATAACCTATAATAAAATACAAGACGCATGAAATTGGTGAGGTAAATCACATGAAATAAGAAACTAACGGATTATTACAAATTTCCCTACCTCAATATTACCGTGGTTTTCGGACGTTTTATCCTCCACTGAGAACAGGTAGAGGCCGGAAACTACCTGTTGGTTGTTCCTGCTGTTCAAATCCCAGCTCTCCGCATGTTCCAGTGACTCGAATGTATTCCTGTCACCAGATACATTATGAGGTATTAACTGGACAAGATCACCCGCAACCGTATAGACTCTAATAATACACTCTTCCGGCAGGTTGTAGAACCATATTCTCCTGTCAGTCTGGGGGAAAAAACGCGGAGTACCGTCATCACGGTTCTCCCATGCGAGCCCATCACCGTGAATTACCGTGTAATCCTGGTCTGCGCGATATGGATTGGGCGCTACACCCGGTTTATGGCGTGGATCACCGGCAGGAGCCACAAAAATAGCATTAGCCGATTTGGAGGTCTCCAGAGAAGGAGTTCCTGATTTTGGATCGCCGTAATCATAGGCCGTGACCGCGTACCATCTCGGCATAAGGGGATGTGCCGATTCAAATCTGTATTCATAGGTGGTGTCGTTTTCAGCGAATAATTCTTCCAATCCAATATTGGGGCCGACAGGACGCAAGATTCCATGTATATCGTCAATTATTGTGTCCTGAGCAATTCCCTCCCGGCTGGGAACAGGGGTGGTGAGCATTGAATCACGATCTGTAAAATATGCATAATCAATGCGATCATATTCTGCAACAAAAGAATAATCGGATTCAAGGCCGGTAGCAGATGTATAAATCCTGTACCCCTCAAAATCCTGCAGACGGCTGAAAGGATCCTGGTATCCTTCATCTTCGGAGGGGAATGTTGACCACCTCAAACGAACATCGAATTCATCCGGAATGTGTGTCAAAATCGGAACAGGCGGGGGAGGAGGTCCACGGAAATCCGGTTCGTTATCTCCAAGATCCAACATGCCATTCCCTGAAGAATAATCATAACGTTCAGGTTTATAGGGGTTGTAATCTTCAGCGTGCTGTAAGCTTTCATCGCCTTCGCCCGGATCTCTTCCTGGATACACGGCTATAAACAAGCCATCAATGAAAATGGAGTCACCCGGTGTCTCAGCATACAGGTGGTCTTCGCCGGTGTCCTCACCATACCAGCCATCGCCATTGGTGTCAATCATTGGATTGTCATACACTTTCGACGCCCAGTCCGCATTGTACCTGATATCGGCGAAATTATACAAACTTGGGTCGATCACCTGGTTGGATGGTTGAAAATGATTCCTGTCATGGAAATTCTGACCGGCAACGTACGCTATTGTCATGCTGAAGCTTTCACCGGGATTAAGACGATAGATGCGGTTTCCCGCGTCATCAATGTAGTCAAAAATACCCAAAGGTCCCCATGACAACAGGTAACGGGTATCATATCCATTTGCCAGGTCATCTGCATTTTCAGCATCCGGAATTCGCCATTGATGTTCTTCCGTTTCACCAGTAGCCGGATTGTACACATCCTGTGGATTACCGCGGATGTATGTGGGCTGATTCACATAGATCTGATCGTAATCAAACTCACGATTTCCAAGTACAAAGTATTTCCTTGAATCGCCTAAAGGTGTTCCGAGGGTTGTGGTCCATTCTCCAGCAGCTCCATCATCAAACCATGCGGGGCCAAAATCCAGACCTTCGTCATTGTTGGATATCCACCAGTTGAAACTGGTTCTCAAATGTGGATTGGGAGCACGGAGAACTCGAGTTCCTGAAACATGAGGAGTTGAAAACTCACTTCCAGTACTTACATCTGCCGGACGTCCATCATTATCAGCGATCCATGCAGTGTTAATCACACTACTGTCGATGACTCCCGCAGCATTTTCATAGTAATAATACTCCTGGAATCCGCATACGTCATCGGTGTGCCCTGCATTTGTCCCGGTACGATACTGCTCCCAGTTGGCGCCCACATCTGCATCGATATAGAGACCTACATATAGGTTTTTCAAAAAATTATCGGCAATGTTTTCCACTTCCCAGTCGATTATAATGAAGTCGCGTGCGTAGGCGTAACTCCAGGAATAGCTTGTCTGCCTGATCTTGATTCCGAGAGGAACATGTGGGCCGTCCATGGGATCGGTTTCAACATAAGTCGGATCGGTAAGAGTGTCCTGGTAAACCGCAATCATATCCTGTTCACTGACTGCTTCATCCGACGAGATGTAATCTCCCAGACGATTAAAGGTATTCGGTCGTGTTGTGCGTTCAATAATCGGATCAGGTTCTTCTCCGGGATTAAACTCATGAATACGAGGAAAAATCCATCCTTCAGCACCACAGGAGACACGAGGGTATTCGTAACCTTCTTCCTGGATCAAAGCCCCCAACCAGAGAGATCCCTGATAGAGGTATTGGACTTCACTACCGCCCGGATATTCACATTGAGGAGCCCATAGATCGGGATATTCCGGATCAAGCATCGGTATAGGATTGTTCGAATCAATCCCGTAATTACCGAAATACCCCCAATTTGTGATGTTCATCCACATGGCGCCTGCACGGTGAACCCTGTTAAGTCTGTCTATGTTCGCAACAGAAGTTTCACGAAATCTTGGATTTACAGGGCCTCGCTGTAACTCATCCGGTGTCGGAGCATGACGGGCGAAAGAAAGAGATGAAACCAATAGGAATCCAAAACATAAAAGTGCTTTTGTCCAGTGCATGATTTCCCTCTATGCAAGTCTGGGTAGGCGTTATTTGATTCCTAAAAGTACTGAAGGATTCACTTTACTGCAAGTCAATGAACACGAAACCACTGAATGAAATAGCAGCCTAAAAAAAATCCCCGGCCGTAACCGGGGACTGTATAAGCAAGGCGTATAAAACTACTCGTGGTTTGCTTCACGCTGTGCTTCCAGCTTTGGAACGACGAGTTTGTTGAAGACAAGAAGAGCTATAGCAGTCAGGAAGCCAATGGCGCCAAATACAATCCACATCAATTCCGGATTGTTCATGTCTTTCGCCATGACCTGGTATCCTTCACCACTGAGCAGGCCGCCAAAGAGGTTACCCAACGCCACGGATACAAAATAGTATCCCATGAACAACGCAACCTTGTCTTTCGGTGCAATACGGGCCACATATTCCTGGCTTTTTGGTGAAGCGATCATCTCGCCAAATGCAAATACAACAATTGCCATGACAACGAGGAATCCTGTAATGGCAAGCGATCCGAGAGCGATACCGGTTCCGGCGACGATTGTTCCGACAACAAGCACGGGGAAAGGCTTCCAGCGATCAATGACTGTGCTGACTAATATCTGGAACAGTACAATCGAACCTGCATCTATGTTGATAATATACTCGGGATTCACCTGTCGGTAATCAGCCGCCCACTGCATCGCATAGGGCATATTCGCACTGATTTGCTGCATCGTGATAATAATATCCGATTGAGGAACTCCAAGTGAAGTTGCAAGTTCCTGTGTTGTTGCCAGAATCGCAGCCTGGTCAGGTGTTCCCATTGCAAACAATGGGGCAAAACCATTTTCCATGACTGATCTGACGGAGATACCTTCTGTCTGGACAACAGCCTGTGACCAGTTCTGGTATCCATCAAGGTTCATAAGTTGGGTGACAGTAGCCGTAACAGCATCCTGGGAAACATCAAATCTTGCCGCCCATTCCTGAGCAACCAGCGCCATGGTGTCATTACCAGGCAGGCCGCCTGTTGATGCGATCTGTTGCCATGTCGCTTGAATTTCCTCAATTGGGACTCGAACCTTGAAATGGACTAACTCATAAAACAGCGTAGAGGCAAGCCCGGAATCACCAATATTTGCATGGGCTGTGAACTGGTTACCGATTTCATTGGCCAGGTTTTCTACATTCACACTTGCCATGAAATTCACAAAACCCTGGCCAAAGATGGATGCAAATTCTACAAGATCCCTCGTTTCAACAAAGTCACGGATGTACTCAGGCATCGTAATGAATATCTGTTGGAAACTTGCCCAGAAACCGGCAAGTATCAGCAAATAGGTGACAAATGCCCAATTTCCGATTTTTGCTTTTTGTGCATACCACGGCGCATCCTCATCTTTCGATGCTACCATGTTCCATAACAGGTTTAATACTATCCATCCACCTGAGATCATCAATACACGAGCCCATGTGAACCATGTCTGGTTATCGGCAACCATCATAAGAACGAGGATAGGCACAACGATCAGGGCAAACCGGCCATTTCCGAGTACAGATTGTGCATCATGAAGCACCTTCATAACACTGCGCTTGGATTCGGAGGTTGATTCCGTCGTCGGTTCTTTGTAGAAGAACAATGTGGGAATGAAGTTGATTGCAATCCACACCATGGACATTACAAACACAAGGTCCCAACTGATAGCGCGTACATAACCGGCGACAATTGGGCCAATAAAACCGCCCACGTTCACGATAGTATAAAAGACACCGAAACCGATCCCGCGGTTAGTGTCGTCAGTCGTTCTTCCAACCGTTCCTACAACAACCGGCTTGAATGTAGCGGCGCCAACTGCAACCAGGAGAAACGCTCCAAAAAATGCCCAGTATGAATGGAATTGGCCCAGGAGGAAATACGCGGGGGTCATGATCGAAAATGCAACAATAAACGTCCGTTTATAGCCGAACCTGTCGGCCAAAGCTCCAGTGATCACCGGAAAAAGATACAGCAGAAATGGAATAATCCCTTGAAGTTTACCACGCTCAATACTGCTGAATCCCAAGCCGCCTTCACTTACTGGACTGGTCATATAAAGTGATGAAACGGCAAAAAAACCGTACCACGCCATACGCTCAAAAATTTCCATAACGTTTGCAACATAAAACGTCGGTGGAAATGGTGATCGTTTCACTTTTTCCGCCATCGAATCCTCGCCTGTTTATCAATCATTATTTTATCCACGAAATCAAGAGCCATGCAAAAAGCTAAAGTACAAAATGAATGGTCCATTTGCCAGAAAGGGGAGAGGTCTTTTTTCAAGAAGGAAGTATGATATCTATAAACATTATCAGAATGTTAAAGCATGCAGGTCGCCTGAATCATTAACGATACAGCTATTCTCTTCAGGAATTATTAGGTAGACCTGCCATTAAATAGAGATCATCAACCTTGTCAATCCAAAAGTCAGGTTTTGTACGTTCAAGATCTGTCTTTTTACCAAATCCATAGGTTACTGCAGCCCCTTTACAGCCTGCCATATGGGCCGCATCAATATCAGCGGTTGTATCGCCAATTACGACCGATTGATCGGGCGATGCACCAAGTTCCTGCATTGCATAATTGATGACATATGGATCGGGTTTTACCGGTTTGTCCGGATCTGTGCCACAGATTACATCAAAATAGGAGGTAATATTAATGCCATTCATGACTTCTTCTGCGGATTTCTGCCATTTGGTGGTAGCAATCGCTACTTTTGCGCCTTTTGAACGAAGGTTTTCCGTAAATTCAAGAATCCCGGGGTATACTTGAATTCCTTCATCAAAAACAGAATAATGACCTTTTAAGTACAGTTGTGCCAATTCATCCAGTCTTTGCTCATTGAGGTCGATCTCGATCCCGTATTCACTGCAGTATCCGGCCCAGATTTCATAAAGAGGTCTTCCAATCCATCGTTTCACATTGTTAAGCGTTACATCATTAATACCCAATGACTTCAGAGCATACTGAACACCAGTGCCGATAGCGATGCTTGAATCGAGGATCGTACCGTCCATATCGAAAATATACCATTTGAAACGTAATCCGTCGGCGTTTTCCATCAACTGCCCCATTGCTGTAATGATGTTTTAACTGTAGTCGAAACGATCGCTATCCTCGCTCTACTCTTACCTTCACTTTTTCAGGTTTTTCATCAATAAAAGCTTCAAGTCCGGAGGTGATCTTCCCAATGATGTTTACAGGGCTTGCAGGACGGATCTCGCCGGAGCGCGAAACCGGCGTCGGTCCCCAGAAAAGACAGAAGGCGTTTCCTAACGGCCAGAATGCAAGGGTTCCCGGTTCCTCGATAACTTCAACGGGATTTTCATCCTCATGCTCCAAAAGGATTGATCCGTATATCTCGTCACCCCAGTAGTGAGCAGTGAAAGTAATCGGTAATAACCGCCAGAGTGCTTGTGCAGATGAACTTGAATTCAATTCACCTGACATTTTAATACCTGAAACTATAACATGAATCTTCTTACTCAACTCTTATCCCTGACAGTAGTTACAGTAGTTCATCAAATGTGATGCACAATTATCGGACAAGCGTAATTCTCTTCGTCGAACACAATCCATTCTGCTCAATGGCTATATAATAGGTACCGGAAGATAAAAACCATAAATCTAATGGAACATTGATAACACCGGTTCTCTGGACGGGAATAGTACTGGAGTATCTTAATTGTCCAAGGATATTGAACACGTTCAACTGTACTGTTGACTCATGAATTGAATTAAATGACAATCTTACGGAATGATTAAATGGTTCCGGATAGGTGTTGATCACAATTTCGCCTGACGGTAATGGCGTTGTTTCATCCATCACTTCAGAGACGATGATATTCTCGATCCTTTGCAGGTAAAGTCCGTTATTATCATTCGAATACCTGTCCTGTCGATAGGACACCAGGAGATCATTCCAGATCATGCAACTCTGGTCCATAAATGTCTCAAAGCTTGTAGTATCCAACGGTACCGGTAATTCATACCCTTCGTATGCATCGCCATCCGGATTGAACTGTTGAACATGGATTGAAGGTGTTTCGTTTGTGTTCATTAACGTGAACAGACCGCCGTTATTGTCAGAAACAGGTGTATATGCTGCAGAAACGGTATATTCACCGCCGATTGCGGTCCAGTCTGTGATAGTATTGCCATATTGATTGTATTCCTGTATCCCGGTTCGTAATTGGCCTTCGATGAATTCTGTCGTTTGCAGCCAGAAACAATGATTTGATTCACAGGATTGGAACGAATAAACGGGTTCCTCGACAAGTGTGAGACCATATAGTCCCCACACAGGGAATCCGTTGGGTTCGAAATATTGCCCAACAAGTGTGAAGTTTTCACCGGAATGAAGAAACAACGATCCATTATTATAGGTGTGCTGCAAAAATGTAGTGTTCACGCGACCAATGAAGAATATGTAACCCAATGAATTTCCAAGGATATTTCCATTTGTATCAAGGGACACATATCTGAGGTCATTTGTATTCGCTGAATGAATAATCCGTCCAATCACAAGAAAACCGGAATTATTGGTGATAATCCCTTCGGCAATCGCTGATCGTGAACTTGATGGATTAAAAATAACCTGTTCAGTGAAGGAACCATTGGAACCGGCCAGTACCAATTTCATCTGCGGTCCTTCAAGTGCTGCAAATAGAATAGCGCCGCCATTTGCATAGGGCGCCATGTACTGCGTGGTCAACATACGCTCAACTCGGATTGGAGAAGCCCATTGTGGTTCGCCTTCAATAGAGTATTTTTGCATGATTTTAGGAATTTCAGGATCGGATGAATTACTAGCACCGACAATAATACCACCAAAACCGTCACCAACGGCACCATATGCAGATTCATCCGGAATAATCCCGAAATCATCCAGGTGGATGCCGTCTGCAGGAAGCAATAATTCGCCACCGCCGTTTATACACTGCATATACAAAGCACCCGATTGTGATTCAGGATCAAACCGAGTATCGGTCCAGAGTATCCATAAATAGTCACCGGATTGAATAAGTTTTGAATTTAACACCTGGCCTTCAGGCGAAGATGGTGAAGTGGACCGGATGGCAATTCCTGCATCTCCCCAGAGAATACCGGCCTCGCATACAGTTGACAGCAGTATGCCTGCGAGGATGGAGGAGATGATTGTTAACCGTATCATAATTTTGCCCGGTTTGTGCTTTATCATGAAAAATCAAGTTTATGCATTATAAAAAAAAATCCGCATGAAGCGGAAAATTGGAAGCAGTACTGATCGACCCTTAGTCCGTGCTCTCCTTGTTCTCTTCATTCGGTAAGGACTGGGATGATTTCTCATCCTCTTTAAGACCTTTTTTAAATTCACGGATTCCAGTGCCCATTCCTTTCATCATCTCAGGGATTTTACGACCACCGAAGAGGAGGACAATGGCTCCAACGATAATCAGGAGTTCTGTCCCACCTGGAAAATGAAGAATCAGTGGTATCATCATTCTCGTCTACTCCTCACCGGTTACTGCCATCACGCTGATGATTTTAACCAGCACCGTTGTTTCCAGGTATTCCAGGTCAATCGGTTTTGTAACAAAATCGGATGCACCAAGGTTCAAAGCTTCACGTCCAATCGAAATCTCCTGGACGGCAGTAACCATAATCACGCCGATTTCTTTGTCGATTTTACGAATATTCTTTAATGTCTCGATTCCGTCCATCTCAGGCATACGAACATCAAGCAGAACAATATGTGGTTGGAAAACAGGTACTACTTCCAACGCTTCAATACCGCTATTTGCTGTTTTGGCTTCATAGTTTTTCAGTTCAAAGAATTCTGCAAGGAAATCGGTGATATCTTTTTCGTCATCGACGATGAGAATTCTGCCTTTTGATGGTATCTTTTCTGTGGTCATCCGCAGTTCCCCAGTAGGAAAGTATTCATTTAGTTCTAAATATATTATCCGGTTACTAAAAGTGCAATCGGTTATAGACAAACTCCACGAAATAAGAAGTCCTGTTTAGAACCCTTTTAATTGTTCATCGGCGTGGTAAGATGACCGTATTTGGGGTCCGCTCATCACGAATTCATATCCAATGGAGACAGCCTTTTGTTTGTATTCGCTGAACATATCCGGATGCACATAACGGTCAACCGGATAACTGTATTTATTTGGCGCCAGGTATTGGCCGATTGTAATGCTTCTTGCACCGGCGTGGTAAATATCCTCCAGAGTCTCAATGACTTCATCATCCGTTTCTCCCAAACCTGCCATGATCCCCGATTTTACAAGAACAGGAGTACTCCTGCCAGCTACATATGAAAGTACCTCCAGGGAACGGTCATAATCGGCACGCTTGTCGCGAACCTTTCTCGTCATCCGGCGAACCGTCTCAAGATTATGTGCAAATACATCGGGACCCGCCTGGAGTACAGTGTCAATAGATCGTTTTGAGTTCTGGAAGTCAGGAGTCAGTACCTCAATCTTTACCCCTGGTGTAATCCGTTTTACCGACTCAATGGTCTCTGCGAAATGAGCGGCTCCAAAATCGGGAAGGTCATCACGGTCTACGGATGTGATTACAGCGTACTTCACCCCAAGTTCCCTGATCGAGTAAGCAACCTTTTCCGGTTCGGAAGGATCAAGGGGGAGAGGGTGACCATGTGTGACATCACAGAAACGGCATCCGCGAGTGCAGATAGAGCCCATTATCAGAAAGGTACATGTGCCACGATTGTAGCATTCACCGCGATTGGGGCAGGAGGATTCTTCACAGACAGTATAGAGGTGTTTTTCACGCAGAATTGCACGAACCTGCCGCGCTTCAGACGTCTGTTGCCAGCTTGTCCTGATCCATTTCGGTTTGTGCAGCATGGAGACCTTCTCGTTCATTCACTCGCCATAGTAATATGATTCCCACAATAAAGAAAAGTATCAAGGTTAATATAGCCACACGGAGTGACCGTGTCACAGCGACAACAGCTCCATAGGTGAGCGGTCCGAAAATCGCTGCAAATTTCCCGCTGACAGCGAAAAAACCAAAGAATTCCGCTTCTTTCCCAGAGGGGGTAAACGTTCCCTGCATGGCACGTGCGATCGCCTGGCTTGCTCCCATAACCACACCAGCAACAACACCGAGGATGAAATATTCAAGGATCGGTCTTCCGCTCCATCCAATCATGAATGCTGCGGTAACCACTCCACACCAGACGAAGAGTGTCGCCATCAGTGAGTTTTTATTGCCGAATATTGAGCTGATCCGTCCAAAAAGGATGGAACCGAAAAAGGCTGTAAACTGGATCAACAGAAAATATCCTATTAGGAGAGTCTGGTTCATGTGGAGAACCTGGTCGCCAAATACAGCAGCCATGATGATCACTGTTTCAATGCCATCATTAAAAAACAGGTAAGCGATGAGGAAACGCAGGAGCTGACGGTAACGTTTCAAGTCTTTGAATGTTCCCTTAAGTCGACTGAAAGGTTCGCGCAAGCTTGCTCTACGGTCAGAAGAATAATCCGTCTCTTTTCTCTCCTGCACAAAAATAAGAAGAGGCAGGGAAAACACCGCCCACCAGATTGCAACGGTTAAAAACGTGTGATGGACTGTGAATACGCCTCCAGGTATCTCGGTTATAGTTAGGAAAGAGATTTCCGGTATTGATATGGGAAGAACCACGGAAGTCTGCAGCATAAGCAGGTTAATTGCAAGAAGAAGGCCGCCGCCAAGATACCCGATTCCCCAACCCAGACCGGATACTTTTCCCATTTCATCAGGCGTGGCGATGTCTTTAATCAGGGCATTGTAGAAAACATTTCCACCGGCGAAACCGATATTGGCAAGGATAAACCAGATACCGCCCGCCAGCCATTCGCCTGGGCCGACAGTTACCAGCATACCGGTTGAAACAGCACCAAGCAGGAGATATACTTGGAGAAACTTCTTTTTTGCTGTTAAGGAATCGGCCAACGCGCCAAGAATTGGAGAGGATATCGCAACGATAAACATGGCAAGCGCGACGATGTAATTAAACATCGCCGCGCCATGTACATTGAATGTATTGCCAAAAAATGTAAGATCAACACCTGTTTCACCCTGCGCGACAACACCGGCATAGTACCGGTTGTAAATCACTGCAAGGATGGTGGTGGCAAAAGCAGAATTCGCGAAGTCATACAGGCACCAGGAAAATACAGCACCACCCGATGCTTTTTGTGTTCTAAAGGCGCCTAAGACATTCATTTGCTTTCAGCTATTTATAATCCAAGCAATTCATCAATTGCGTTGTTCAGGTCATCCTGTGAAACTGCACCGAAACGATATTGTATTACACCTTCCTGATCGATAATAATATTCACCGGTGCTTCATGAACATTAAACGTGTTCCAAACAAGCTCATGACCGGAGGCATCCCCAGGCACATACAACAACGGGAATGTCAATCCATACAGTGTACGGAATTCATCGAAGATTTCCTGTTCATCCTGGGACCAGTTTGTATTGATACCGACCACACGGAATCCTTCGGGCGAACGGTCTTCATATACCTGCTGGATCCCGGGGAATTCTTCACGACAGTTTTCGCAGAAACGATACCAGAAATTAATGAGTACGACCCGACCTCGGAATTGACCGATGCTCAAGCTGTCTTCCTCACCTTCGTCCGTACGCAACTTGAAATCAGGGACCAGGGATCCGATCGTGTTTCCTGAAGCCAACGCCTCCAGTGTGAAATTGATTGTGTATTCCTGGTATGGTTCGATTAGCTGCATTATCATGGATGGTGTTGCGGTTTTATAACCGGGCATGAAGACTGAAATATTGTAGTATCCCGGGGCCATAGTCATCTGGTGAGGTGTGACAGCATCGTTAATAAAGAGATCGTCAACAATGATGATTGCACCGTTTTCATTGGAATTTATTGTCAGTGTGCCGGAATCATCGGAAGGTGCAAAATTAACAGTAATTTCCGATGTATCAGGAGGTGTAACTGTAAATGTTACAGTTTTCGGTGAGTATGCGGATGAGGGGCGTACTTCCACCTGGTGATCGCCTTGCTCAAGTCCTTCTATAAGCGCAGGTGTATCATTGGATTGCGGTTGGCCGTCAATCAGGATTTGTGCATTAATGATTGCTGTATCATTAATCGTGTCATGCGCTGCGATAAAAGCGGCGCCAAGAGGGATTTCATCGGATTCATTGATTTCGCAGGCGATGAAACTGAAAGAAAACGCTGCAAGCAGCAGGAGGAAGAATACCAATGCAAAAGAACTCTTGCTAAACATCTCAACACCTCATGTTTTCCTGTACAACTGTCAATTTTCATTCAATGATAACGAATTAACGAACCTGCCTGACAGACAATTCAGGATACCTTTTATCACTTCAAGGTTCCATCGAGCATATTGGAGACAGGTGTACCAATATACGCAGGTCATATGTCCGTTTCACGCTTCAAGGGTTGGAATAAAAACGAAAATCGAGAACCGGACACAATATAACGAAAGATAAGCTGAAAAAAAGGGTGATCAGCGTCTCCACCATTTCTGCAATGATTCCAACAGTTCGGCATCAGTAGTGAATGCGAATGCCTCACGCATATATGCGGGAAGGAGGTTTGAATAATAGGGCTTGGTAAAACGTTCTCCAACAAGGATAATTGCCCCGCGTTGATTTTCGGAACGGATTAATCTGCCAGCCGCCTGGACAACTTTTATAACAGCAGGTAACACATAAGCCTTGATATATCCCGGTTCTTCTTCGCTGTCATATACCATGCGCAGAAGCTCTTTACGTATGGAAGGAGGCGGTATTCCCGGTCCAACGATGACAATTCCATCAAATTCAGTATCCTTCCATTCAAATCCCTCGGCAAATGCTCCGCTCATGACCATCAAATGGAGTGACGTCTCCCTGCCCTTTTGAAGGGAGTCTAATTTTGGTCCGAGGCCCTCACTATTTCTATAGGCAGTCGATTGGACACCATTGATGGTTAATTGCATTTCGATTTCATTCAAATACGCATAGGAAGGAAAAAACACCATCCATTTACCACCGGTCACATCAGGAAGTTTCTGAAGTAAAGCGGATAATTCGGAATGAAATACATTCCGCATCTCATAGGATGTATTGATTGACTGGAGAATACCGACCCATCTCTGATTCTGATCGAACAAGTCGCCAGATGTAAAATAATCGGTATCTTCACTTGTCATACCGAACTGTTCAAAGAAATAATGAATCGGGGACAGGGTGGCGGAAAAAGCGATAGATGTCGAAGAACGTTGCCAGATCCTGCGCAGTTGATCACCTGTATCCAGCAATTCCCAGCCAATTGCACCTTCGATTCTGTCCAGGTAGGCTTCCCATCCCTGGGGATGAGAATAAACATTATCAATAAGAGATAACGATTTCATCAAACTTGAATCACTGAGAGTTCTGTCTTCAATTCCCAGGATGCCCGCGAGCGTTGCAGAGTTTCCCAATGGAACTCTCATCTCATCAAGGATGACAGGAATAATTTCATAATCACCACGTCCGTATTCATCCGATTGAAGAAGTCTTTCGATTCTGTCCTGTACCTCTTTCAGGTTTGAAACAAGTTCCCTTGACAACAATGACGGAGAGCGTGACAGATGTTTGCAGATGTATTTCAACGATTTCAGGCTGATACGGATCGTTTTTCGGTTTCTCAAACGCTCCGGCAAACCATGTGCTTCATCGATCAGTAATGTCGTTCTTCTACCCGGTTGCAGCGTTTTGGTCCAGTTGTACAGATTGAGATCAGGATCTGCGAGGATATATTGGTCACCAATAAGTACATCCGCTCTCAACAGTATTTCACGTTGCAGCAGAATAGGGCAAATATTATACCTTTCCGCTAATTCGAGAATAACCGGACGTGTGAGAATTTTTCCGGAGTGTATCTCATTCAGGAACCACTCGGGTGGATCGAATTGCAAAAAGGATTCCGTCCTGAAAGGAACAGGCAAACAGGTTGATTCATGATCCGGACACAAGGAATCCTGTGCGCTGATAACCAGCACAATTCCTCGTGCCGATTCGGGTATCGATTCCTCGATCAGTTTTACACGATCTTCCTGTTGTGAAGTTCTGGACGTGGCATATGCGAGAATGTTTCCGTTCTTTACAGTTTCTTTGAAAGTTGTCAGTAAAATAGGTGCTGTTTTACCGCTTCCGGTCGGTGCTTCGATCAGCAGATTCCTTCCTGATGAAACAGAGTTTTCAACACTTTCGATTATTTCCCGTTGTCCCTTGCGGTATTCGGGATATGGCCAGGTTATCTGGTGACAATGTCGTTTCCTTTTTTGAATCCGTTTTACTTCACTGATTTTCCATTCAAGTACCTGCTGGATCCTGTTTGTTACAGTTGCTTCGATCTCTGACAAATCAGGGTAGAATGTATGTTGGATAGTACGTGATTGTATTGGATCAATCAGCGTCAGAACGCCATGATCGACAGATTCCTTCTGACTCCACATCCACATATAGATCGCACATTGCATCTGGTGAGCTGAAGCAGGAATGGGTGGTGAGGATGGTACTATGCTCTTGATTTCTTCGATGATCCATTTACTCTTTTCTAACCAGCCACCATCAATCCTGCCACCTATGAATACCTTATATTTTCCTGTTTCAATTACATGCTCGACCTTTATTTCTTTCTTGTAGCCTTCGATTGAGGCAATCTGTTTGTCAGTATGCATTTCATGGGCGGAACGACCCATTGCCGCTCGCTGCAACCACACCGTTTGCCTGAGTTCAGAACGGCGTTCAGGCCATAACAGGTCACCAACAGATAATTTTATTACTCGTTTCATGTGACGTTTGTACTGTTTCTGGCAGATGATAACAAATAATGGCGGACACAGGTCCGCCATCAAGGATCTATCTTCAAATAGTGAAGATTTACTCAACTCCTGCTGCAGAACCACCGCTGCGTGGATCTGCGCCGCCATACATGATACCCGTTTCCAGATCGATCATCACACCTTGCACTCCGCTGCCGACCCAGCGTCGAACGACCCTGTGACCCATATTGTAAAGGCTGACTGCGCAATCGGGGGAGACATCAGGATCAATAAAAAGCGCATCGGGTTTCCATTGGTGATGAACACGCGGTGCATTAATCGCATCTTGAATGTCTGCACCGAAATCAACCACATTCAAGATCGTCTGCAATGTCGCCGTAATAATTTTCGGTCCACCGGAAGCGCCGACAGATATAAACGGTTCACCCTCGGAAAGGATCAACGTTGGCGTCATGCTGGATAACGGACGTTTTCCCGCTTCGATGGCATTGGCTTCGTTCCCGACAAGACCGAAATAGTTCGGCTGCCCAGGGGCTGCGGAGAAATCATCCATTTCGTTGTTCAACCAGATGCCTGTATTGCCAAGGATTACACCGGAACCAAAACCGGTGTTGATTGTTGACGTCAACGCCACCATGTTTCCCCATCTGTCAATAACAGATAAGTGGGTAGTATGTCCGCTTTCAGGTGATTCCTCAGGAATGGTTTCAAAATCGCGTGGATTACCCGGTTCACGGATTTCCCTCGCCCATAGTGACGGGATTTCGTCCCTGATCTGTTCCGCGTATTCCAGGCTGGTTAGCCCTGCAACCGGGACATCATAAAAACCCGGATCTCCAAGATATTCTGCACGGTCGGCAAAAGCTGCCTCCATTACTTCTGTCAAATGATGATAATAACGTGCAGAATACCGTCCGAATTGTTCCACATCCCATCCTTCAAGCACGTTAAGCATCTGGATGATATGTACACCGCCGGAAGAGGGAGGAGGCATGGAATAAACGTCATAACCACGGTAGACACCATGAACGGGAGTGCGCACCGTAATTTCATAATTCTCCAGATCTTCCATGGTGATCAAACCACCGTTTGCTTCCATGAAAGCGACAATCTGCCGGGCAGTTTCTCCGTGGTAAAAATCCTGGGCGCCATGCCTGGAAATTCTTTTCAATGTATTTGCAAGATCACGCTGAATTAGTCTGTCGCCTGTTTGCCATGTTGTACTATCATCTCTGAACATGACGCGCCGACTGTCTTCAAACATCCCGATTTTTGGCGCCAGAAAAGCATAGTAAGACGCCTTGTAGGGCGATACAACAAAACCGTCTTCTGCTGCTTCAATTGCATCTTCAAGGATTTCACGCCTGGATTTGCTTGCATAATTCTCGAAAATATACTCTCGGGCAGCAATGGATCCGGGAATACCGCCAGCAAGGATTCCTGTTGTCGACATCCCGGGAATGACAATTCCAGTTGAATCAACGTACATATCCCGAAATGCTGCGGCAGGAGCGGTCTCGCGACCATCAATTGCGAGGATTTCACCCGAATCGGCAACACGGATCATCCAGAACTCGCCACCACCAATACCAGAACTGTATCCTTCCACGACACTCAGCATATACACTGCTGCAAGAGCGGCATCCATAGCATTTCCACCATTTTCAAGAATCTCAAAACCAGCTTGAGTTGCAAGTGGATCTGCAGTGGCAATAACACCATACCGTCCCCATGCAGGATCGGGAGAAGCAGCCTGCACACAGGGTAGAAAGCAAGCCAGAAGAAGAAATAACGAGGATATAATAATCAATGGAAATGATGCTTGATCACGGCGTCCGATCATGGAAAAATCCTCCAGGCTGTTGAAGTGCAGAGATACAGCCAAAGGTAGCTCATTCTGATGAACCTTGCAAGAAGTGGTTCCATAGATTGGTTTCACGAGTGGTAAAATGGTTATCCCTAAAGTATATTGTTACGTTTGAAACAGGGAGCTATTCATGATGAAGAACTATGTCGCAATTGCCGGAAATATTGGCGTCGGAAAAACTACTGTTACAAGATTGGTCGCAGAAAGGTTGGGGTGGAAAGCCTTTTATGAACCGGTAATTGATAATCCTTATCTTGATAAATTTTACCAGGATATGGAACGCTGGAGCTTCCATCTTCAGATTTTTTTTCTGTCCAAACGTTTTGAAGCGCAAAAAGAAATCAGCCTGTCTCGTCAATCATGCATTCAGGATCGTACTATCTATGAAGACAGCGAAATATTTGCCCGAACACTTCACCTGCAGGGCGCAATGACACCCCTCGATTACGAGAACTACCGTTCGTTATTTTCTGTCATGACAAGCTACCTGCAGAATCCCGATTTGATTGTCTATCTACAAGCGGATATCGACGATCTGGTCGGTAGGATCAATGAAAGAGGCAGGGAATCGGAGAAAACAATATCAAGGACTTACCTTGCAGAGTTAAACCGTGCCTATGATGGATGGAGTGAACGGGCTTCAAAAATCTGTCCGGTGAAAATTATTAATACAAGCAGACGATTGAACGGCGAAAAGGAAGCTGTTGCAGATGTTGTAATTGAAGAGATCAAATCACGATTTGGGGTACTCTTTTAAAATAAATCATTGTATCCTGAAGTATACCATCATGGAGGATAAGATGATTCGCAAGATTGATCATATCGGGATAGCTGTACCGGATTTGGAAGAAGGAATCAAATTGTATCGTGATGTAATGGGACTTAAACTTCATGCTGTCGAGGTAGTCCCGGACCAGAAGGTAAAAGTGGCAATGTTTGAAGCCGGTGATGTACACATCGAACTTCTTGAACCGACCAGTGAAGATTCCCCCATCTCAAAGTTCATTGAAAAAAGTGGTGGCGGACTTCACCACATGTGCTATGAAGTTGACGATGTGGACGATTGCCTCACCGAATACAGTGAAAAGGGTGTTCGGCTGATTGATCAGACAAGTCGTCCCGGCGCCATGGGTAAAAAAGTCGGTTTTCTTCATCCAAAATCCACGGGGAAAGTCCTGGTAGAATTAAATTCAAAAGCATAACCAACACTTTACGTGTCAGAGGTAAGAACTATTCTACTGAAACATACATCATACAGAGGTTTTTCATGAGCAGGTCAGTAAACAAAAATTGGCGAATCGCTACAAAAGCCATTCATGGTTTCGGTGGTGGTGATCCTCATACGGGTTCAGTGAGTCTACCGATTTACCAGACTTCCACATTTGCTTTCCGCGATAGCCAACATGGGGCAGATCTTTTCGCAGGTACTGCTGATGGATACATATACTCCCGCATCAGCAACCCGACAGTAGAAGCTTTCGAACATGAAATCTCCTGCCTGGAAGGCGGCGAAAAAGGACAGGGATTCGGATCAGGTATGGCAGCGGTGTTTAACGCTGTTATGACTGCATGTCAGTCAGGCGATAGCTATATTTGCAGCGAAACTGTCTACGGTGGAACCCATGGATTAAACGAACATGTGATGCCCAGATTCGGTGTGAAATGCCATGAAGTGGATGCTACCGATCTGAATGTTGTGGAAGATGCCATTAAAAAAGCAAAAAACTGCAAAGCTCTGCTTTTTGAGACACCAGCCAATCCCACACTGGCAGTGCTTGATATTGCTGAACTGACAAAACTGGGACACAAGTACGGTTTGACAGTAATGACTGACAATACATTCGCAACACCGATTTTACAAAGACCTTTAGAACACGGTGTGGATGTTGTCATTCATTCTACCACGAAGTATATCAGCGGACATGGGGATGTTATCGGTGGTGCTGTTGTTTCTTCGGAAGAGTTCATCAAACGTCTGCGCGAAGATGTTTACATTGATACTGGCGCAACCATGGCTCCACTTTCAGCGTGGCTTTTGCTTCGTGGCTTGAAAACCCTGCCGATACGAATGCAGAAACATTGTGAAAATGCCCATCGTGTATCCCAGTTTTTAGCATTCCATCCAAAAGTCACCAAAGTTTACTATCCAGGATTAAAACATCATGTGGGTCATGAACTGGCGAAAAAACAGATGAGTAATTTTGGTGGTATGGTCGCATTTGAAATTGCCGGCGGATTTGAAGAAGGTAAAAAAGTGATGGATGCCGTTGATCTGTGTACTGTAGCGGTCAGCCTCGGCGACTGTGACACATTGATCTGTCATCCAGCATCAACAATATCATCCACGTATTCAAAAGAACAGCGTGAATCGGCAGGCATCAAGGATAACATGATACGTATTTCCGTTGGTATTGAAGACAGCGCGGATATCATGGATGATCTTAACCAGGCACTGCGTCACATTTAGATTCTTCTGATCATATTATACGAACACGCCGGACAATCTCCGGCGTGTTTTGTCTGAAGGAGAGTGCAAATGGATCAAAAGGATTTTCAACAGGAAAGAGAGAGGCTTAATGAGCTTGTTCTCTCGTATGCGGGCACAAATCTGAAAAGGTTATGGCATATCGACGGAATGGTTTACAAGGATGGAAACCTTGATGCAAAAACAAAAGAACTGATTGGCCTTGTTGCATCGCTTGTGCTCAGATGTGATGATTGTATCACCTATCATGTAGATCGTTGCAGGGAAGAGGGGAGTGAATGATAGTGAACTTGTTGAGGCTGTAACAATCGGCCTTACTGTGGGTGGATCAATAACAATACCACATATTCGAAGACTTTTTGAAAAATGGGATTCCTTCAAAGATTAAATGTTGTGAAAAATTGTAAACGGATATATAAAAATGAAGAGCCCGGAGAGCTTGGAAAATAAAGTACAATATTGATACTTTACTTTTTAGTGTGTAATTTATTGCCAAATCAAGGATGGAAAATGAGAATTACAGCATTGGAAGAATATGGTTTGCGTTGCATGCTGATCCTTGCTGGCAATGATGGTAAAAGATCGTTAACATTACCGGAAATCGCTGAGCAGGAAGGAGTCTCCATCTCCTATGCAGGCAAACTCCTGATGATTTTGCGGCAAGCCAATATGGTGATTTCGGAACGCGGCAGGAATGGCGGGTATGTCCTTGCTCGTCCAGCAGAAGATATTACCA
The DNA here is from genome assembly GCA_963674515.2 of bacterium. GTDB lineage: Bacteria > Electryoneota > Electryoneia > Electryoneales > Electryoneaceae. The sequence continues at coordinate 107,071 of CAXXQY010000033.1, read as the reverse complement.
TAAAAGATATTTTTGATGCTTTGGGTGAGCCCATGTTCTCGTCTGCACATTGTGAACGATACAGTGGTACTTCAGATTCTTGCGTTCATGAAGGTGATTGTGTAGTAAAGGATATCTGGAGCACACTGAATTCGCTTATAGGTGATTATTTATCTGAAATTTCTCTTGAAAAACTCTCTAAGGGTGTTTTAAAGAATTCTGTAGTGGAGAAATTGTAATCAACTTGAATCGTTAAGTGATGTTAAACATCACATAAAGAAAAACACTGGAAGAGATTCCATATTTTTTTGAAAATACAGTTAGGTATTCCTAATACATATGGGGTTTATTGTGGATACAGGTTTATTGATGTCAATAAAAGATGTTCATGTTACTGTCGAAGGAAAAGAAGTTGTTAAAGGACTATCCCTGGATATTTATCGCGGCAAAAAACATGCAATCATGGGACCGAATGGCTCTGGAAAAAGCAGCCTTGCAAATGCATTGGTTGGTCATCCAAGCTACGAGATTACATCGGGCGAAGTGTGGCTTGATGGTGTAAATCTTCTCGAGCTGGGTGCGACAGAAAGGTCACGTGCAGGTCTTTTCCTGGCGTTTCAGTACCCGATGGCGGTACCGGGAGTGACAGTTTCAAGTTTTCTGAGGTCTGCGTATAAAGCGCACAGAGGTGATGGTGAAGATGTACTTCGCAAATTCAGGAAAGAAATGAATGAGGCGTTTGACAAACTCGAAATGAACAGGGAATTTGCCGGTCGTTATGTAAATGATGGTTTCAGCGGCGGGGAAAAGAAACGATTTGAAATTCTGCAAATGTCCTTATTGAAGCCCAAGGTTTCGATCCTGGATGAAACTGATTCCGGTTTGGACATTGATGCTTTAAAAGTAGTATCCAAAGGAATCAATCTCACTTCTTCAGAGGATACGGGAACACTTCTTGTCACTCATTACCAACGTATTCTGAATTATGTAAAACCCGATCATGTCCATGTTATGATGAATGGCCGACTGGTGCGTTCTGGTGGACCGGAATTAGCCGCAGAATTGGAAGACAAGGGTTATGACTGGTTAAAATCTGAACCTGCTTTGTCGAATCGAGGAGCTGATTATGCCGAATGAAACAATCAATCAGGAGGATGTGCGCACTATCGGGAATGATTATGAAAGCAAGTACGGTTTTCATGATCCGGAAAAGTATTTCCACAAGTCCAGAAAAGGTCTATCACATGAAGTGGTGGAAATGATCAGCCGGATGAAAGATGAACCTGAATGGATGCGGGAATTCCGTCATAAGGCGCTCGATATTTTCCTGTCGAAACCCATGCCTAAATGGGGAAACACGGATTTGATGAATTCCATCGATTTTGATGATATCCATTATTACATCAAACCGACGGAAAAACAGATGAATTCCTGGGATGAGGTCCCTGAAGATATAAAGAAAACCTTCGACAGGCTTGGAGTTCCGGAAGCGGAACGCAAGTTTCTCGCCGGTGTTTCTGCGCAGTATGAATCGGAAGTAGTCTATCATTCTTTTCAAAAAGATCTTGAAGAGCAGGGTGTGATCTTTCTGGATATGGACAGCGGTGTTCGAGAACATCCTGATCTTGTCCGCAAATATTTCGCAACTGTAATTCCTGCTGCGGACAACAAGTTCGCTGCTTTGAATTCTGCAGTCTGGTCAGGAGGAAGTTTTATTTACGTTCCACCTGGCGTTGAGGTTAAAATTCCCCTGCAGGCATACTTTCGAATTAATGCGGAGAACATGGGGCAGTTCGAACGTACTCTGATCATTGCCGATAAAGGATCCCGCGTCCACTATATCGAAGGATGTACAGCTCCCGTTTATTCCACGAATTCACTTCATTCCGCTGTCGTGGAACTGGTTTCCCTGGATGATTCGTATATACGATACACAACCATCCAGAACTGGTCCCATAATATATTTAATCTTGTTACCAAACGTGCCAAGGCGTTCAAGAATGCAACCGTGGAATGGGTTGACGGAAACATCGGTTCAAAATTCACCATGAAATATCCCTGTATTTACCTCATGGGTGAAGGTGCAAAGGGTGAAATCCTGTCCGTGGCATTTGCCGGTGAAGGACAGCATCAGGATTCCGGCGCGAAAGTAATCCATGCAGCTCCACGTACGACAAGCAGGGTTACGTCAAAATCCATTTCCAAGGATGGTGGACGTGCGTCCTATCGTGGATTGGTGAAAGTGTATCCGAATGCTGACAAATGCAAGGTTTCCGTGGAATGCGATGCGCTCCTCCTGGATGAAAAATCCAGAACGGATACATATCCGACAATGGAAATCGATAATGATGATGTTGTTATTGAGCATGAAGCGCGGGTAAGTAAAATGGCCGAGGAGCAGATCTTCTACCTCACATCGAGAGGATTGACGGAAGATGAAGCAAGGTTATTGATAGTAAATGGTTTCATCAATCCTTTTGTAAAGGAATTGCCGATGGAATATGCTATTGAACTCAACCGTCTCATTCAATTGGAAATGGAAGGCTCAGTGGGGTGACACTATGACAGACCAGAAAACAATACAAAATAATATTGAATTTCGCAGTAGTATGGAATTCGAACCTGGATGGTTGTATGAAATGCGCAAGAATTCTTGGGAGCATTACCGCGAATCGGCATTTCCCGCCAGGGTAAACCATCTATGGCGATACAGCGATCCGGCTGGATTCGATGTTCATGATCCAGTCAATCAACTGCTTGAGCTTCCCATTTCTACCAATGGTCATGCGAAAGACATGAAACCATTGTCTGATGATTATTCCGCAGCAGGATATATTCGCAGCGACAGGGTGGCAATCGGGCAGATCCATAAGAAATATAGGAACTCTGGAATGATTGTCAGCAGTCTTTATGATGCTGCGCTGCAACATTCAGATTTGATCGAAAAGCATCTGGGTACACTTGTTGATGAACAATTCGGCAAGTTTGAAGCAGCGAATATGGCGTTATGGAATTCGGGAATATTTGTCTATGTGCCCTCAAATCTGGAAATTGACGAACCTGTCTATTTGCATCGTCATCCGACTGGAAATATTACGTTCAGCAGGCTACTTGTGATCGTTGGTGAAAATTCGAAAGTGACTTTCATTGACAATGCGGGTTGCCATTGTGTAAAAGAACAGGCATATGTAAATAATGTGCGAGAGATGATTGTCGGTGATTCTTCGACAGTGACAATGGTTGAACTGCAGGATTTACCGGAAGGATATTCCGTATATAATACAATCCGCAACCGTCTCCATCGCAATGCAAACCTGAAGACGGTATCATTTTCACTCGGTGCGGATCAATCCAAAATCAACACGGGTACAATGTTGTCGGAGACTGGATCGGAAACCCGGTGGTATGGAATGCTTTTCGGCAACAAAAGGCAGAAATACGATCATCATACGATCCATGAACATGAATCTGGCAATACTTACTCGGATCTTGTTTTTAAAGTGGCGCTCCAGGATCATTCTGAATCAGCATACACCGGAATGATCCGAATCAATGAATCGGCGAAAAATTGTGAAGCATACCAGGAAAACAGGAATCTCTTGCTCAGTGATGCTTCAAAAGCGGAGTCGATACCGGAGCTGGAGATAAGCAATGACGATGTACGTTGCAGTCATGGTGTAACGGTTGGAAAAATTGACTCGGAAATGCTGTTTTACCTGGAAAGCCGTGGAATTGAGGCATCTGTGGCAAGGCAAATGATTGTAAATGGTTTCTTCGGAGCAATTCTTGAGCAGGTACCAGATACATTAAAAAACACGGTAAGTGAAATTGTGTCCAAACGTATGGGGGAAGTTGGTAATGGACAACTCATTTCATGAGGTTTGCAAATCTGAAGAGATCCTGGAGGGTGCTGCAAAACTGGTAACGGTTGAAGAGAAACAGATTATCATCGCACGGGATGGTGGAATCCTGTATGGAATTTCAGCGTACTGCACCCATGATGGCGGTCTACTCGATGCAGAGGAAGTTGTTGACAATGAGATTGAATGTCCTCGTCATGGCGCAAGGTTCAGCCTGCAAACGGGTGAGGTTACAATGATGCCTGCCGTTTATGGACTGGCAACGTATACAGTTAAAGAAAGTGATGGCAAAGTTCTGGTATTACTGGACTAAGGCAGGGATTTTTATGAGTTCATCAATAAATACATATGCTCGAGATATTGGAATTGAATTTGACGTAACCGATATCAGAAGACATTTCCCGATTCTGAACCGAACTGTTCGTGGCAACCAGCTCGTTTATCTTGACAACGCCGCCACAACTCAGAAACCAAACCAGGTAATCGAAGCATTAACCAATTATTACACCGAAAACAATGCCAATGTACATCGCGGAATTCATGCACTTGCGGAAGAGGCGACGCAGGCTTATGAAAAAGCTCGTGTAAAGATATCAGAGTTCATCGGTTCTAAGAAATCATCACAGATCGTGTTCACTCGAGGCGCCACGGAAAGTATCAACCTGATAGCATATTCATGGGCGTTGAATAATCTTTCGCCGGGTGACAGGATTGTATTGACAGAGATGGAACATCACGCCAATCTGGTTCCCTGGTTAAAAGTGGCAAAAGATACCGGCGCAGAATTAAAGTATATACCGGTTTTACCCAATGGGCTGCTTGATCTTGATTCTATTCACAAAATAATAACACCACAGACAAAACTGGTTTCACTGGTCCATGTTTCCAATGTACTGGGAACTATCAATCAAATAGAAGAGATAACCAGGATCGCTCATGAAAACGGCGCTGTTGTACTCGTTGATGGAGCACAAGCCGTTCCTCACATGAGTGTGGACGTAAACGCCCTCGATGTTGATTTTTATGCTTTTTCTTCGCACAAAATGATCGGACCGACCGGTATTGGCGTTTTGTACGGTAAAAGTCATTTGCTTGAAGAAATGGAACCATTCAACTTCGGTGGTGAGATGATCCGTGAAGTACGTTACGATCATGCATCATGGGCCGATGTCCCTCACAAATTTGAAGCTGGTACACCAAATATCGCAGGAGCAGTAGGACTTCATGCTGCTGTTGATTTCCTGCAATCCATTGGGATGAAGAATATCCATGCATACGAGAGCGAATTGGTCCGGTATGCAATGGAGAGACTGGAAGCAATTGAATGGATTAAAGTACTTGGCCCTGACAGATCAATACAAAGAGGCGGGATGACATCATTTATTATTGATGGAATACACCCACATGATATTGCCACATTTCTTGATTCACTCGGAATAGCTGTGAGAGCGGGACACCATTGCGCACAACCATTGCATAGAAAACTGGGAATTCCTTCCACAACTCGAGCAAGTTTTTATTTATACAACACTAAGACAGAAATTGATGCACTAATAGACGGATTGGAACAAACTCGGAGATTTTTCCTGTCATGACGAACATTATGAACGAGATGTACCGTGATATAATCATGGAACACTACCGGGATCCCAGGGGGCGGAAACATGTTACATCTCCGGATATTACCAATGAAGGGCATAATCCTCTCTGTGGAGATGAAGTCGAGCTGGCGATCTCGCTTGACGGGGATCGTATCAATGAATTAGGCATACATTGTGTCGGTTGTGCAATCTCGACAGCTTCCGGTTCTATTCTGAGTGAACTAGTCGAAGGAAAAACCATCGACGAGATAAAAAGAATCGCAGAACATGTTAAAGCATACTTGACAGGTGAAATTGACGAATTGCCTGATGACGATATGGGAGACCTTGAAGTACTGCAAGGAGTCAAGCAGTTCCCGGTTCGGATCAAATGTGCCTTGCTGGCCTGGACGACACTCATTGAAAGCATTGAACACTGGGAGCACGATAAAAAGAAATAGTCAGTACTGTTCTCGCTGAAACTGCGGTTCGTTTGAACCGCTTTTTTTTGCGGCTGTTTTGGCTTGTATCGCCCCTGGAAGAAATGTAATTTATTTTTTCGTCCGAATATTGGAGTCTATCTTGAGAGTAATACACTGGTTTCGAAGAGATTTACGTTTGCAGGACAATACCGCACTTGACTATGCCTGTTCTATTGGAAAAGAGATTATAGGTGTAGTAATACTGAACGAAGAGTTTATAAAAAATCCCGGGAAGTCGGGATTGCGGATGAGAGTCCTCCTTGGATACCTGAACGCTCTTCGTGAATCGATGCTTGTCCGTGGCGGTGCGTTAATTCTCCGGTATGGAGATCCGCGAGAAGTATTACCTCAGCTTACGGATGAGTGGAATGCGAAATGGGTGACATGGAATGCTGACATAGAACATGTAGTGGGGCAACGCGACCAAAGGGTTCGGATAGCTTTGGAGAATAAAGGTGTTCATGTTGGTATTCTTCAAGACCGCTATGTATTGCCGCCATTAAAATCAGATAAAACGAAGGATAAGGAGAAATTCGAATCGTTTGAAACATTCTGGCCAAGCTGGCGCAGGCGAATAGGTAATTTGTCTGTTCCAAAAGAATATCCGCCTGAAGAACCGTTGCAAAGAGGTGCTGCCAACTCACCAGGAGGTGATGAGTTCCCGAACCCGAATCAACTGAATTATCCTGAATTGCAATCATTGCCGAAACCTGGGGAAGAAGCTGCTATCCTGCGACTGAAAGCATGGGTTTTTGGTGCGATGCAGGAATCCTTTTCGTTACGATCCCACGTTGATGAACATACAACAAGTAGAATTTCCACGGATTTACGGTTCGGTGTATTGTCACCACGCCAATGTGTACATATGGTGAAAACGCTATTGCAGGATCCGGGTGAGGGCGATGTTGAAGTCGCGAATGAGTGGTTGAAAGGCCTCGCTTACAGGGATTATTATGTGCATCTCGCCCAGCAATTCCCGGAGATTTCCAGCAAACCATACCTGAAAGAATATGAAGAGTTGAATTGGGATAACAATCCAATTCACCTGCTTGCGTGGAAGGAAGGTAAAACAGGATTCCCATTTATTGACGCAGCCATGCGGGAAAGCAGACTGCTTGGATTTTCCTCTTACAGGGCGAGGGTTGCTGCAGCAACCTTTCTTGTGAAGGTATTGTTTATCAACTGGACGAAAGGAATTGAATATTTCTCTTCCATTTTCCTGGACAGCGATATGGCTCTGAATGCAGGAAACTGGCAGCGAATCGCATCTGTCGGTCCGGATGCCGATCCATATTGGAAAGCTGTTGATCCTGTTATTGAAGGAAAGGAATGTGATCCGGATGGAGAGTACATAAAAAAATGGATTCCTGAATTGGCGCCAGTAAGTGCGAAATACATTCATGAACCCTGGCTATTACCGTTACGTGAACAGAAAGGATTACGGATAAATATTGGTCAGGACTATCCGGCGCCCATCGTAAATTTTGCCAAACAGCGTGAGCAAATAATGCTGAAATACCGAGTTGCATCCCTTGGGGGAATCAACGGAGGATAAGAATGATAAAAGCAAAAATGCCCAGGGTACCGGCACTTCCGGAGCTATCCAGGGCAAGCCTGGAAACAGAGGAACGAATTGTCCTCCTTTTCAGGGACAAAGTCGTTGAACTACCGGAATTGTCATCATTTTCTGTGAGCGGTTCGCTTCCTCTCACTGCTATTTGCCAACATTCTCCCAGGAGGATCACGATACTCGGCGGTCCATTTGATCTATACAAACAGTACCATATTTTCCTGCCGGATGGTCGCCAGTTTCCGTTGCACATGGATGGGATTTTAGATAGATACCAGACATCTGAACCACTTGGATGTATTCAACATAACGATTATTATGAATTACGACTGTTTGCACCGCGAGCGAGACATGTAAAAGCAAGCCTGTATAATGATCCTGAAGAAGAACCATTTGAAGAGTTTTATCTGACGTTTAACCAAAACAACGGTGTGTGGTACGGTAAAAATGACCGAATTAAACCGTGTATTCTGTACAGCTATTCAATGACAGGTCCCGATGATTGTGATGACATCAGGAATATTCAGTTTGCCGATCCCTATTCTTATGCAATTGTAAAGAAAAACACCTGGTTACGGGAATCTTTATCCCTTGTACTTCCATCAAAACTGTTAGAACCGGCAAAAACCCCGCATATTGCAATACCACCACGAGATTTAATCATTTACGAAACCCACGTAAAAGATCAAAGCGCTTTATCCCAGGCGGTTCCTCTCAATAAACGTGGAACGTATACTGGTGCAGTCCATGAAGGTCCGGATACTCCATTCAACCACATTGCAGAACTTGGCGTTAATGCCATTGAGCTTTTGCCCATAGCCGATTATGATATTTTTGAACCGACATTTGGCGACAGCAGTCTTCCAGTCCATAATACATGGAACCCTTATTCCTTGAATCATTGGGGGTATATGCCCGCACACTTTTTCGCACCTGATGCGAGATATGCAACCGGTTTCAGGCACAAAAAAGACCTGTGGACAGGCTTGAAAGGATGTCAGGTCTCTGAATTACGCTCAATGGTAAAGAAATTCCATGAAAAGGGAATCGCGGTTATCCTGGATGTCGTTTTCAACCATGTCGCTCAATATGGCCAGAATCTTATCCGTCAACTGGACCCGAAATACAGTTTGCGGTATGATATTTATGGATATTTGGAGAACAAAAGCGGTTGCGGGAATGATCTTCGTACAGAACGACCCATGATTCGCAGGATGATCATTGACTCGCTCAAACACTGGATGGTGGTCTACGGTGTTGATGGATTCCGTTTTGATCTTGCAGGATTAATAGACGATGGTACGATTGAAGAACTTTCAAGAGAATTGCGGGAAATCTATCCCGATGTTCATCTGATTGCAGAACCATGGGGCGGGATATATGATTTATCGCGTTTCGGAAAATTTAACTGGGCAAGTTGGAACGATGTTTTCCGGGACGGAATACGTGGAACAACTGAAAAAGGCGGTAAAGGATTCGTTTTCGGCGAATGGAGTCCTCGAGATAAAACCAATGCGATAGTAAAACACATCTCAGGAAATCTGCAAGCGGATTCAGGCCCATTTGCAGAAGAATCACATGTTGTAAACTATGTTTCCTGCCATGATGGATATACGATAGGTGATTTTATCCGGGTATCGGAAAACCTTTGGAAAAAACCAGCTCGTTTGAAAGATTACCTTGAAACTGCCAGAATGTCAAAAGAGTTGGAGGCAATCCTCAGACTCTCATTCCTGATTCTTATGACCAGCAGGGGCGCGGTCATGTTTCTACAGGGCGATGAATGGGGAAGAGCCAAGGTAATCGAAGGGAAAAAAGTCAAAGATAGAAGGAAAGGGCAACTTGATCCAAACAGTTACGAGAAGGATGACAGAACGAATTATCTCGACTGGAGTGCACTGAAATATCCTGAAGCTGTCGGACTGAAAAATTATGTTGCTGGTTTGATAGAACTTAGAAAATGCCATCCGGCTCTCCGAATAGCCAGGCGAACTGATATATCAATAATAGAATCTCCATCTGAATTCGCTTTTGGATATCGAGTAAGTGTTGCACTGGATGATCTGGTGATCCTGTTTAATGCAAACCCGGACAAAGAGATAACTTTCAGACTTCCTGATGGCAGATGGACTGTTTTAGCGGACCACCATCAGGCAATGGCAGAAAAAGGAGTGGGGGGAATACGACAGAAGAAGATGACAATCCCGCCAGTAGCGGGTGCAGTTTTAGTTCATTACCATGGGAATGGGCATTAGGCCACATGTGACACTTTTATATTACTACGTAACTGTTTTCTATTACTAAAGATAATACTATTCACCGACAAGATTTTTAATTGCATTGATCAAGTCATCTTCATCAAGGATTGGTTTCATCAAGTAGTCATTGAAGCCGATGGCGAGAAGTGCTTCACGATCACCTGTCATAGCATGCGCGGTTAATGCAATGACCGGTAAATGATGTAATTGATCATCTTTACGGATCGCTTTCAGAACATCACGTCCATCCATTTCGGGGAGTGAAATATCTAAAAGCACAATATCGGGGATGGAACCACGGAGGCCTTTAAGTGCTGATTTTCCGTCTTCATATTCCTGTATCTGGTAATAGTCTTCCAGAATGGCCTGGACTAACAACCTGTTATCCGGATTATCTTCAACTACCGCTACTGTTTTCATCGTAACGCTCCCCGAGCTCGTATTTGATCCACTGAACTGTCAGATCAAAACACCGGTCCAGCTCTTCTATTTTTGATTTCAGTACTGACATGGTATCTTTGTCCGAGTTCTGCTCAATATCAGTCGCAATAGCAAAGAGTCTTACTGCACCTACATTTCCAGCGCTTGACCGTATAGAATGCGCTGAACGCATGATAGTCTCTGTATCATTCGTTTTCACCGCATCACCAGCCGAGTCAATGTGTTTTCTCACATGAGTTTTAAACAGTCCGATCATTTCACGAAAGAATTTTTCACCACCCAGCTTTTCCAGACGCGTTAACGCATCTCGATTAAAGTCGGACGTATTGAAATTGCCTGCCTGACTCATGTTCTTTCCAGTAATCCTGTAAAAATACCCTTTTTACATGTTGGCAAAATAACAAAAACTGAAGATGAAAACCTGCGGACAAGAGCATTTTGTAACTGGATCAGTGTAATTACAACAAAGATTCTTTCGATGGAAAATTCTTATTTAGGATTTTATACAGAAATTCATGTAAATCATAAGTTGCTGCAATCGGCCAGCAAGTGGATAAAACCGGATTTTTCCAGAAATCAGTAATGACACCCCCGGCTTCCTGAATTAAAAGTGCACCAGCGGCAATGTCCCACGGTTTAAGACCCATCTCCCAGAAACCATGAAATACACCTTCTGCGACCCATGCCAGATCGCAGGCGGCCGAGCCGATGCGTCTGACATTGGCAACTTGTCGAAAGATTTCACCAAAAGCAGAAAGATAAGTATCCAGTTGATCACGATTCTTAAAGGGAAATCCAGTCGCAAGCACCGCCCGCTGAATGGAAGGTGGTTCCTGCATAAGAAGACGTTTCCCGTTCTTCCAGGCGCCACCACGACTCCAGCCGCTATAAGTATTCTTTAAAGCGGGGACATGGATTACACCGATAACAGGATCACCCCATTCTTTCCCTTTTTGTGCCCGTTCGAGAGCAATAGAGACCGCGTAAACCGGAATACCCTGGAGATAATTCAGGGTACCGTCAAGTGGATCCACAATCCACCTGAATTCACCACCAGAAGCGTCTGGGCTGTCTTCTTCACCCATTACAATACTGCCCGGAAGAATCTTTTGCAGACCTTCGCGCAGTATTGATTCACTGGTATGATCAGCGTGAGATACAAGGTCGCCCTGGCCTTTTTCGGAAATATCTTCTGCGAGGATTTTATTTTGAACATCCTGGAGATAATCACCTGCCTGTTTTGCCAGTGTGATTACATCATCGGTGAGATTTTTCAGATCCATGCTCATTTCAATGACCGTTTTTATTTCCAACTCTTAATTTGAACAGCAATACTGATACAACGGAAATTATAATCAATGTGATAACAATCATTACCGGATTCAACGTGTAAGATTTTGCAAGAATGATTACAGGGTAGTCGGCGAGCCATTCACCTTCAATGTCCCAATGAAGCGTGTCACCCAGAAGGGTATCGGGGGTAGCAGAAATCCATGTTCCCGGAATCAGAAGATCAACTGTGACCTGGTCATCTTTGACGTCCATCCATGTGCGCCAGCGGAAATCGAGAGAATCCGCAATCCTGAACAGAGATGCAGTATCACCGTCTGTCGCCTGATACGCGACCAAAACCATTGGATCGCGCAGATCATTGTACCAGTCCAGCGAAACATCAACGGGATCGTCATCATCAAACTGTTCAAGGTATTCGACCATTATTTCTCTGAAACTGGAGACAGCTTGCCGAAAGACTGTGCTATCGAATTCAATATCATTTGATTCTGAATATTCTGTAATCACGGTTCCAAGCTGCATTAAATACCGTCGAATTGTTCCCATCTGCATTCCAAGGGCACGTTGCCGTTCGAACTCATCTCTTAACAGGGATTCTGGCAGGTTGCTGGTCCCGAATACTTCCTCTTCGGTGGGGACAAACTCATCCAAATCACCATAATTCAACAGGACATTCCAAGAGGGGAATTCTGCAATAAACGTTAATTGCTGAAAAAGATAATAATTTGTTCGAATTATGTTGAAACTGGGCTGAAATTCCGGAGGTGAAACAGGGTGATGCAGACTGTCAGTGAGTGAAGCAGTCCATATGGATGTCCATACTTCATTCTCATCCTGAATCTCCATTTCTTCACTGATAAATTGCCAATAGAGAGAGTCGGGATATTGCAGACGTTCATCATTGAGGTCGAAACGATCACCTGATATCGTATAGTGAACCTCGCCTGTTTCACGCAGATCAATCAGGAATGAGTGATGAATGCATCCGCTGAAACAGAGAACAAGAAGAGAGAACAGTATAAGTATTCGTGTTTTAATGACCATGGATGTAAGGTACTGTTGGAGATATTCACAGGCAAGTGGAATAAAAATTCCTCTTCTTATTCAGGATCATCGCTCGGATTATAGGGGACAGGAGCCAGCTTCATACTTGCACGAGACTGCAAGGCATGTGTAAGTTGGCAAATTACACAGGATCTTACGAAAAGATACACAGGCCTTTTTGATGAAAAACTGGATTATTGCGGGTATCGTTGCAATTGTTTTTACCGGATGTATTCCCAATCCTGCCCGTATGAGCGGCTCGCATTCCGCCGAAGACAACTATTCCATCGATAATATAAATTCTGACTATTCGGAACCAGCTACGATCAATTCCGATTCACTTGCATATGAATTGGCATTGCACACACTCCTGGAAGCATCAAACCTCCTGATAGCGGCGGATTCGATGATCGTTGCGGGGGATACATTATCCGCAGAAAACAATATCGTCGAAGCAATTGTTACAGTAGGTAACAACATTGGTGATTTTACACTGCTGGATCGCCTTGCTGCCGTTGATTCTATTGCAGCCTGGTCAATTTGTTATTCCCAGATTTTTGGTGGAGAATATTGCGAAGTTGAACCCGGCGTTGAAGGAATCGCTGCAATTGACGATTTCCCGGAGTATGGCGACAGCCTGATGATGGAAGATGACACCCTTTTCTCCGATATGGAGATGGACACGACGTATGTGCTGGATGAATATGCCACCATTGTACACTATGATATTCTCCCCTCGATCCCCGATACACTGAATTCCCGAGTCCAAAATTATATAGACTATTTTACCGGGAGCTCACGTGGACGTGGCGCCATGGAAACCTGGATGAGTCGCTCGGAAAATATGGTTCCCAGGATGCGGCGGATCTTGCGATCACAGGGCGTTCCGGAAGATCTGGTCTACCTTGCCATGGTGGAATCCGGGTTCAGTACGCGGGCAAGAAGTTATGCGCGAGCTGTTGGTCCATGGCAATTCATCTATTCAACGGGTGTAAGGTTTGATCTTGAAGCCGACTGGTGGTATGACGAACGCAGGGATGTTGAACGTTCTACCGTGGCAGCAGCTCGATACCTGCGTGAATTGTATGAACACCTGGGTGACTGGTACCTGGCAACGGCAGCCTATAATTGTGGGGAGGGGCGGGTCCGGCGTGAAATCAGACGTTACAATTCGAATGATTACTGGCGTTTCCGCAGACTTCCCCGCCAGACTCGAGGTTATGTACCCATTTTCCTCGCTGCTCGGAAGATTATGTTGGATCCAGTTTCTTACGGATTTACACCACCGGAATACGAGAGAGTACAACCTCGAGATAGCGTAATTATAACAGAATGCGTTGAATTAAGGGCCCTGGCGGAAGCGCTGGAAATAGAGCTCGACACACTCAAGGCGATGAATCCGGCGCTTATTCGCTGGTGTACACCGCCAAACCGCGATACGACGATTGTCTATTTACCCTTTGGCAAAGCAGAGGGATTTGCAGAGGTTTATGCTTCCATTCCGGACGAAGAAAAAACATCGTGGGTAAGACACTTGGTCCGTTCCGGCGAGAGCCTTTCTGAAATTGCCGAACGATATCATACATCAATGCGTGCGATCATGGATGTACCTGCAAACCGTATTTCAGATCCCAACAGGATCGGTGTTAACCAGCATATCCTTGTACCAGTGCCTGCAGAGGGAGCCAATGTAGATTTCTCACATGTGTCACGCGCTGAAGACCCGGATGCACCGACAGGTATGGAAAGGCGATACCATACTGTACGTAGAGGCGACACACTATCGGAAATCGCCGAGAGATATCACGTTGGTCTTTCAAGATTGCTGCGATGGAACAATTTGAACCAGAGAAGTATTATTCGACCCGGGCAAAGACTCGTAGTGTACCAGCCGCGGGTTGAAAATGCGGGGCAGGTTACACAACAGGAAGACGGTACTCAAGTATACACCGTCCAGCGTGGCGATTCTCCATGGCTTATTGCACAACGATTCAGAGTTGATTTGAACGAACTGCTGAGAATTAATAATTTAAATAGTAATTCAAGTATTCATCCGGGTGACAGGATTGTAATCCCGTCCCAGGAAGTATCTGTTCAATCCGAAGTTCTTTACCACACCATTCGCCAGGGAGATACCTTGTGGGATATTTCCGAAATGTATGGTGTATCTGTCAATGATATTCAACGCTGGAACCAGGATATCAATCCTGCCGAATTAGTTGTTGGCAGGCAGATTGAGATCCGTCGCGGGAGTTGAGACATATGAAGAAACGACCGGATATTTTTTTAATAATTGTTGTTGCGGGATCATTCCTTTTTATAGGCAGCATGGTTTTTGTTATGCTGCTTTCATTTGTTCAGTCTGGCGATTTCCTTCTACAGACACCGCTTGCAACAAACCAGGTAGGTTTGGTTCAGATAATCGGACCGATCTATGATTCGCGACAATGGTGTGAAGATATAGATCACTTCAGAACCGACAAAAGCATTCATGCCATCGTTGTGCGAATTGACAGCCCGGGCGGTGGTGTCGCCGCTTCCCAGGAATTGTATACTTGTATTCGCAGAGCACGTGAGAGAAAACCGGTAGTAGTTTCCATGGGCGGTGTCGCTGCAAGTGGCGGATATTATGCTGCGCTTGGCGCAGACACAATCGTGGCCAATCCGGGAACAACAACCGGTTCTATCGGCGTGATCATGGAATTGACCCGGTTCGGTGAATTGCTCGATAAGATCGGCATTGAAATGGAATCCATTACGAGTGGTGAATTCAAGGATGCCGGAGCACCCTACAGGGATATTACAAGAAGCGAACGCGAATACTTCCAGGGCTATATCGACGATGCTTATGAACAGTTTCTCGAAGCACTGATAACTGAAAGAGGACTGGAAGAGGAACAGGCTCGTGAGCTTGCCAATGGCAGGGTGTATACCGGGAGACAAGCCCAGGAATTCGGTCTGATAGATGTTCTTGGCGACATGCACGATGCTGAACAGATTGCTGCAGATATGGCAGGGCTTACAGCAATCCGGATTGTCGAGCCATATCATCGCAGGAGTATGAACTGGATTGATCTTATTATAGACGATATTGGTGAATCGATTACAAGACACATGGAAAGCCACTCGATCTTCCAATATCGGTGGACCCCTGGAGGCACAAATGACTAAAGCAGATATAGTAAAAAAAATATCCGATGGTACGGGACTCACACAGGTTGAAGTAAGCGCTGTGATCAACGGGTTTATGGAATGTGTATCCGAAGAGCTGGAACAGGATGGACGGGTGGAATTGCGTGGTTTTGGTGTGTTCAAGGTTGATAAACGTGCGGAACGATATGCAATTAACCCCCAGACATTGGAGAAAGTATTAATACCGGCGAAAAAAGTGCCCGTTTTCAGAGCGTCCGATGTGTTCAAATCAAGGATACATCCGACAAATGAGCCATGAGGGCGCTCTACCCGTGAATAGTTTGCATTCGGCTTCAATACTTTATACCTTTAGAATCTAACAAAAAACACATTTAACACTTATCCATTTAAGGAGGAGCTTGTGCCTTGCGGAAGGAAGCGTAAGCGTAAAAAGATCGCTACGCACAAGCTGAAAAAGCGGCGTAAGAGAGATCGTCACAAGAAGAAATAAGAGGTCTTCATGCAGGAGTTCGGCAGAATCCTAATTATATCCGGATTATCGCTGGCTGCTGTGGGAGTGCTTCTTCTTCTTGCTGTAAAGTTTGGGATACCTCGCCTTCCGGGAGATATATTTATCCAGAAAGGTGGGGTTCGTATTTATATCCCGTTGGCGGCCAGTCTGCTGATCAGCATCGTACTCAGTCTTGTATTATGGTTATGGCGAAAATGAACGCCTCCGAACAAGTGTATACAGTGGGGGAATTGACCCGGGAAATCAAGCACACGCTTGAAGGGCAATTTCCCCTTTTGTGGTTAAAAGGCGAGCTTTCCGGTGTGCTCCACCATCGAAGTGGACATCTTTACTTCACAGTGAAAGATGAAAAGGCGCAGATCAGCGCGGTGATGTGGCGTACCCGGGTTTCCAGCCTGAAAGTAAAACCGGAAGATGGTCTTGAGGTGCTGGTATATGGCCGTTTGACGGTTTACGAGAAGGGTGGCAAATACCAGTTCGACGCTCAAGCGATTGAAGTTGCAGGATTAGGTGTTTTATACCAGAAGTTTGAAGCGTTGAAACGGAAACTCGAAGCGGAAGGACTATTTGACGAGGCGCGAAAAAAAAGGATTCCTGATCTGCCACGTCGAATAGGCGTTTTAACATCCGGAAGCGGAGCCGCAGTACGGGATATACTTGTTACACTTACCAAACGCGGTTTTGACCTTGAAGTTGTTTTTATTCCTGTAAAAGTCCAGGGGGATGATGCTGCTCCGGATATTGTACGTGGAATCAAGCAACTTATCTCTGCGAAACATCCGCCCGATGTGATCATTATAGGCAGGGGCGGCGGTTCCATAGAAGATCTGTGGGCATTTAACGAAGAGATGGTCGTGCGGGCAATCGCAGAATGCCCTGTGCCGGTCATTTCGGGTGTCGGGCATGAAACTGATTTTACGCTTGCGGATTTTGTTGCGGATTTGCGTGCTCCGACTCCGACAGGAGCTGCCGTGCGAGCTACCCAGGACAGAGATGAATTGCGAAACAGGGTAGAGCTGCAGGGATCGAAGCTTCAACGTTCAATCCTGCATTACCTGGTCAGGCTTGAGGCAAGGTTGGAACGATCTGCTGGTGCATATGGCTTGAAAAGGTTGCCGGACCGGATTCAGCAGTATTCACAGAATGTTGATGAGTGGGAATTACGACTCGGTCATGCAATGAAGACAATGATCCGAAATTCGGAAGAACGCCTTTCGCTACTTAAAGAACAACTTGAAGCATTATCGCCAACGAAAGTATTAAAACGAGGTTACTCAATCGTATCGCATGAAAAACGGACAATAACCGACGCCTCAGAATTGCTGGAAGGAATGAATGTAGAACTTGTGCTGGCAAGGGGAGAAGCAGGAGCAGTCATAACCGAAGTCAAACCATCAAAGCAATAGATATTTAATTCTAATCTTACATGCAGGTGTTGCAATGGATGATAAAAAGCAGGGAAACTTCGAAAAAGACTTAAAAGAACTGGAAGAGATTGTTGATCAGTTGGAGCAGGGTGGCATGTCGCTTGACGACAGCATTCTGCTGTTCGAAAAAGGGCAGAAGTTACTCGCCAGATGCAGGAATAAACTTGAAAAAGCACAGGTAACTGTGTATAAATTATCCAGTGACGGAACTTCTGAAGAGATTGATCCGGAAAGTCTTGGACGGTAGAAAACCGAAGAGTGATAAATGATACTGGGACTGGTTGGAAATCCGACAAAACCGGCGTTGAAGGAAGTACTTCCCGCTTATATTGCCTGGTTGGATGGCAAAAAGGTGAAATATGTCCTTTCGGATGAGTTTTCCAAGATTCCGGAATTGCAGAACCGTGACCTGATATCGCCAGCAAAGGTTATGGATAGTTGCAATGTTGTACTCAGTTTTGGTGGTGATGGCACTTTTTTGAATACTGTACGCCTGTTGCATGGACGCGAAACACCGGTCTTAGGCGTAAATCTGGGTGGTTTAGGGTACTTGACAGAAGTTGGCAGTGATGATCTCCGGCGCTGCACGATGGATCTCCTGGATAAAAAATGGGATATTGAACGTAGAGTAGTTCTGGAGGCAACGGTTGAAGGGCAGGAAAATAAAAATCGCTGGTTTGCCCTGAATGATGTAGTAATTGATAAAGGTGGTTATGCAAGAATGATCCACCTTCATACATCAATTGATGGACGTTATCTCAGTACATTCAGGGCGGATGGTCTAATTATATCGACTCCGACAGGTTCCACAGCATATTCGCTTTCCGCTGGCGGTCCGATTATGGAACCGCGTATGGGAGCAGTGCTGATCGTTCCCAATAACCCACACTCTTTGACCAACCGGCCACTGGTGATTTCGGATGATCGTACAGTCCGTGTAGAAGCGCATTCTCCGCAGCATAAAGTGGTAGTAAGCGTTGATGGCCATATTGCCTGTGAACCGAGCAGTGGAACAGCAATCATTGTGAAACGAGCCGATTTTACGGCATGTGTTGTGAATCTGAAGGGTAGATATTTTTACGATGTATTACGGCAAAAGCTTGGTTGGGGTAATTAGACGATTTAATTGAAAGAATGATCTTCTGATTGCGAAATAGTATACTGCGGGTAGAAATATGGCAGACTGGAATGAGCTGTTTAACAGGGAAGAGTTCATTGCTACGCAGCCGCACCCTGTAATCTACCCTTTTATGGAAACCTTGCCAGAAGGCAGTATTGTGTACGATCTCGGGTGTGGGGCCGGCAGGCATATCCCTGTTTTGCAGGAAAAAGGTTTTAGAGTAATCGCATCAGATATTTCGATGAATGGACTGTCGCTATCGAGAAGACATGACGGCGAAACGTTATCATCACTTTTTTGCGCCTCCATGGATTCGATCCCGATTGCAAACTGTTCCATGGATGGAGTGCTGTCTGTCAATGTTATCAATCACGGGACCTGGGATATTATTCAGAATACGATGGATGAGGTACACCGAATCCTTACGCCCGGGGGCAAATTCACATTCCTGGTGATCGCGACTGATGATCTGCGTTTTGGTTCAGGAATGGAGATTGAACCACGGACATATATTCCACAGAATGGAAGCGAAGCGGGAATTCCACATCACTTTTTCAATGAAGACGACGTTAAACTTGTCGCAGAAGGATGGGAACAATCCGAATGGCAATTGGTGAAACGGTACCGTACTTCAAAAGACAAGGTATTCGCAAAGATACCGGACGGTTGGGGAGAAGTGCTTCCCTATGTTGTCCATTATGCTGTAGAACTGCATAAGTAATCCAACAATATTAATGATTTACCTTGATTTTTCGTTTTATTTACGATTCAAGCGGGTGTTTTGATGAATTTATTCAAGAAAATTGCTTCAGGTCTGGAGAAAACAAGAACCGCCCTGGTAGGTAATCTGAAAGCTGCTGTCTCTACCGGAAAACTTGATGAAGACAAGTTGGAAGAACTGGAAGAAATTCTGATTACTGCTGATCTCGGGGTTGACACTACTCTCGCATTAATGGATCGTTTACGTTACCGTGCGAAACGTGAAACTCTTGAGGGAGATGACATTCTGCGTGCAATGTCTGAAGAACTTCAATCATTGCTTGAAGAAGTGTCTGTGAAGCAGGATGAAACCAATTGGGAAAAGCCGGTAGTGACCTTTGTGGTTGGCGTTAACGGTAGTGGAAAAACGACAACAATAGGCAAATTGTCGGATAAATACGCACAAGCCGGTGAACGTGTGCTGATCATCGCTGCTGATACATTCCGTTCTGCAGCAATGGAACAGGCTGCCATCTGGGCGGAACGTGCGAATGTGGAAATTGTTCGGGGAAAAACAGGCGCAGATCCCGGTTCCGTTGTGTATGACGGTTTACAGGCGGCGGTATCACGCAAAGTCGATCGTGTGCTGGTGGATACCGCTGGACGTTTGCACACAAAAACCAACCTGATGAAAGAACTGGAAAAACTGGATCGAGTCGCCAAAAAAATCATCCCTGATGCACCCCATGAAGTCCTGTTGGTAGTAGATGGCACAACCGGTCAGAATGGTTTATCGCAGGCGAAATCTTTCTCCGCGTCCTGCGGGGTGACAGGTTTGGCAGTTACCAAACTTGATGGAACAGCGAAAGGCGGAGTTATCCTTCCTATTGGAAGGGAATTGGGAATTCCTGTACAATGGATCGGTGTTGGAGAAGGAATTGATGATTTGTTGCCATTCGATTCATCACTGGTTGTAAAAGCTGTGTTCGGCGATTTACAAAACGGATCGGATGACTTTTTGTAGAGATATGGTCGGTTCAGGAAACGATGAAAAAAACTCTGAAAAAAATCTATTGTATTCAACTTGGTTGCCCCAAACTGGAGGTCGACCAGGAATATATGAATGGCGGACTCATCAGACATGGCGTAGACTTTGTCGATTCTGCGGATGAGGCTGATGCTGTTATTGTATCAACATGTGGATTTATTGACGATGCAAGAAGGGAAGCGGTCGATAGTATCCTGGAAGCAATAAGCTGGAAGGAAGAGGACAATAAACGCCAGGTATTTGTAACGGGTTGTATGGCTGCACGGTATCGTGATGAGTTGATATCCGAACTTCCCGAAGTGGATGGAGTATTTGCATTTAATGAATGGAATCAAGCTCTGTCAATGATGTCAGGTCAAAGTTTTTCAGTTGTTCATTCAACATCCGGATCAATTCATCCGGGAAAAATACCACCGGATCTTGAGCATGAGCTGTTCACTACTCGCCAGCAGATGGATCAATCGTATGCATATGTAAAAATCGCAGAAGGATGCAACCGCAGGTGCAGCTATTGCGCTATTCCTGATATACGCGGCCCGTATCAGAGCAGGCCTTTTGCAGATGTCATCGAAGAAGTTGATCGTATTCTGAATCAAGGGATCAGGGAAGTTATCCTGATAGGCCAGGAGATCAACAGTTACGGAAAAGATCTCGGGGGCAGTGTTTCAATCGAAACTTTACTTGAACATGTTGGTGCAAAAATAGAGAATGAAAAAGGTTGGTTACGTTTACTGTATACGCATCCGCCGCTTTTTACAGATCAATTTGTACGAGCTATCAGTGAAACTCCGGCGCTTGTGCCATACCTGGATTTTCCCATTGAACACGCAGATGACAGCGTATTGAAGGTAATGGGAAGGGGAACGACGTGGAAACGGATGCGTCACTGGATTGAACGATTGCGGGAATCCATTCCTGATATCGCATTAAGAACAAGTGTGATTGTCGGTCATCCGGGTGAAGGTACAAAAGAATTTGAAAACCTGCTGAGACGATTGGAAGAAGTGAAATTCGCCCGACTTGGTGTGTTCAGGTACAGCCCGGAAGAAGGAACTCGTGGTTTTGCCATGGATGCGCCTTCGAGTGAAGAAGCAGCCATCCGTGAAGATGAGATTCACTCATTGATAATTGATCAGGCGGATCAATGGTATGAGTCAAAAATCGGTCAAACAGTCGATATTATTATTGATTCTAACGGCTCAGGTACTGATCTTGTTGGCAGGACAGTATGGGATGCCCCGGAAATAGACGGTGAAGTGCAATTACAGGGAAACTATAATACAGGGACCATAATCAAATCAAAGTTGGTTGATGGAGAACCTTATGTATTTATCGCCAAACCCATTTGACAAAAAGTGCTGGAGGATATGATGAGAATACTGAAACCAGTTATTATGTTTATCCTTGTTGCATGGATGACATCGATTGCCTGGGCTCAACCGCAGCACGACAGACGTTATGAAGAAACCATAGGAATTCCACAGTTCCATCTGGATGCAATAACCTTCCTGTCAGAAGATCCGACAAAGACAAAAGTAGTATTTTATATCCAGATCATGTATGACAATCTACAGTTTATCCAGAGCAATCGTGGTTATGAAGCGACGTACGATATAGACTTTTCTATTCTTGCAGGTGATGATGCTCATGCCCCGCGCTACGAGAACCGTATCTGGCAGCGTGAGGTGGTAACTTTCGAATATGAAATGACCAACTCCCGTGAACGTTTTGA
Source organism: bacterium (assembly GCA_963674515.2). Classification (GTDB taxonomy): domain Bacteria; phylum Electryoneota; class Electryoneia; order Electryoneales; family Electryoneaceae. The sequence goes on along the minus strand of CAXXQY010000033.1, from coordinate 84,874 downwards.
CGTTACAGAAACGATCATGGACCTTCCTCCGGGTAATTATTTTGTTATCGCTACGCTGAAAGACCGCGAATCGCGCCTGGAGAGTGAGGCGAGGAGCAGACTTACGGTCCCAAGCTACAACGAGCCGGGTTTACAGTTGGGCGATCTCGTACTTGCGAAACATGTACGTATTGCCTCTGATGGTTCCTACGAAATCGTTCCCAACGTTGATCGGGTTATCAGAAATACAAGAGCACCGTTATTTGTGTATTATGAAGTATATCCACGGAATGCAGAAGTGCTGGATGTGTATTACAGGGTGATGAATGAGTTTGGCGAAATTGTCAGAGAGACCAGTTTTAACAGGACAACTTCGCATCCGATAACAAGAGATTTTTTCCAGATTGATATCAGCGACCTGGATCATGGTAATTATGTAGTTGAGATGCAAGTCCGGTCAGGATCCTACAGTTCGTTGAAAGGTCTTCAATTCCGTGTTCAAATGGCTGGTTTGCCGGCAACGGTGACGGAAATAGACGAGGCAATACGGCAGTTGCGATATATCGCCTCTCGTCGAAGAGTACGAGATCTGCTAAACGCGAGGAGTCTCAGGAAAGAAGAAGCGTTCCGGAACTTCTGGGCAACATGGGATCCGACACCTGGTACCCCTCGTAATGAATTGATGGATGAGTATTTCTGGCGTATTGAACAGGCGAATCAACTTTTTGGAAATCTTCGCCCGGGATGGGAAACTGACCGTGGGGAAGTGTATGTGAGATTCGGTCCTCCGTCGGATGTGGAACGTCATCCGTTCAATATGGATACAAATCCCTACGAGATATGGTATTATTATGATTCACAAAGACGTTTTGTCTTCGTTGATGAAATGGGATTTGGTGACTATCGACTGGTATCGCCCTTATGGCAATAGATAACTTTTTCCTTTCCCCCGGCGATAGTATTGCCGCTGTATCGCCTGCGGGTCCCGTTGATCCACAGGAAGTTTTGCAGGGTATCAATGCTTTGCATGCGGAAGGTTTTAAGATCATCCGCTTTCCCAATGCATTAAAACATGGTCAGTACCTTGCCGGATCTGACCTCCACAGGGTATCGGATCTTCATAATGCGTTCGAAGATACTTCGATCAGCGCGATTCTCTGCACACGCGGCGGATATGGCTCCATGCGCCTCCTGCCCCTTATCGATTATTCACTTATCAGGGCGAATCCAAAACCTTTTATAGGATTTTCCGATATATCGGCTTTACAATATGGACTTTGGAAAGAAGCGGAATTGGTGACATTTTCGGGACCACAACTGGCGAAAGGATGGGGTGGGAACCTGTCATATTATTCGCAAAAAATGTGGTTGGATATGCTATCGGGAAATCTCATTGGTAAACCTCTGCCTCTCCCGAAAGGGAAACAAAAATTGGAGATCAAGCAGACAGGTAAAACTGAAGGACATCTTCTCGGCGGGAATCTGGCGGTTCTGTCCGCACTTTGCGGGACACCACATTCGCCAGAATTCAAGGATGCCGTTGTAATCCTGGAAGAAATTGATGAGCCTCCTTATCGACTGGATCGAATGATCACTCAGCTTGAGCAATCCGGCGCTTTTAAAGGTGTAAAGGGATTTGTAGTAGGCGGTTTTGTTCAACATCAGAACGATGATGTTCTGGATTGGGCCCAATTGGCTGTTTCGCTGTTAAGCGCAATTGCACCTGATGTTCCTTTTGTCTATGGAGCTCCATATTCCCATGTTGGCGATTGCTGGACAATTCCCCTTGGCGGACTGGTTGAACTGGATGCGACTGAAGGTACATTGACGGTAAAGGAAGCAGGATGAAACCGGTACGGATTGCAATAATGGCATCGGGACGTGGATCAAATGCACGCGCTATTCTCACATCATGCAAGTATGGTGAGATAAGTGCTTCTGCCGGTGTAATCATAAGCAATAACAGGGACGCTGGAGTCCACAGCATCGCACAAGAATTCGGCATTCCCAGTTATACCGTTAATCGTGCTGATTATAACGATGGAAAAAGTTTTGCGGAGCGTATCCTCGGAATCTTCAAAGAATACGAGATAGACCTTATTCTGCTCGCAGGTTACATGCGGAAAATACCACCTGCAATTTTACGTGCTTATCCCGATGCAATTTTAAACATTCACCCGGCATTGTTACCAAAACATGGCGGAAAAGGGATGTTCGGGGAGCATGTACATCGTTCCGTGCTTGATTCGGGGGATAAGGAAACGGGTGTGACAGTTCATTATGTCAATGAGGAATATGACAAAGGTAATATCCTGCACCAGGAATCGGGTGTCTGGGTATTATCGGATGATACTGTCGAATCGCTTGCAAAAAAAGTTCTCAAAATTGAGCATGAAATTTATACAAGAGCTGTAAAAAAATGGATAGATATTCATTGGCAATAAGAATCGGGAATAAGGAAAAGTGTTTTGTAAAGACCCGATCTGCAGGTGACTCATCTCCATTGTAGTCTCGCAATAATTTCAGGGGTACAGTCTTTCTTTTTTACTCATTTCTTTTTAACTTCCAATTCCTTCTTGTCCGCCGTTTACTCTTATTATTATTGACTTCGGAGCATTCCCGGAACAATCCTGGATAGCGGACAATGTGTTGTTATCAGGTTCATACTTTTCAAAAAACGTTTTCTTTGATGTTACATGTTAATTATCAAGAAATTAGAAGTGAGAGATACCTTTGCAAGTGAAAAGAGCACTCGTAAGTGTTACCGATAAAAGCGGAATTGTTGATTTTGTCCGTCAACTGCATGATTTTGGCGTAGAAATTATTTCGACCGGAGGCACGGCACGAGTGCTTCGAGATGCAGGAATCCCTGTTATCGGTGTCTCCGAAGTTACAGGCTCTCCCGAGATTTTCGGAGGACGGGTAAAAACTCTTCACCCGAAAATTACCGGTGGAATACTGTTCCGTCGTGACAATGAATCAGACTGCAGGGAAGCGGAAGAAAACGGTATTGATGGTATAGATCTTGTTGTTGTGAATCTGTATGACTTTGCATCGAAAGTTGCTGAACCGGGTGTTTCCGACGATGATGCCATCGAATCAATTGATATCGGCGGACCAACCCTGATACGATCGACTGCAAAGAATTGGAAGTATACCGCAATTCTCACATCAAGCAGCCAGTATGATGCAATTATAGAGGAACTTTCGAATACCAGGACGTTATCCGATGAAACCCGCAGGAAACTTGCATCCGATGCATTTGAACTTACTGCCAAATACGATTCGATGATCTCAGACTGGTTTGCTAATTCAGGCGATGATTCCAAAGACGACATGCCGAATAAAGTTACCTTTCACTTGAATAAACAGCAATCAATGAGGTATGGCGAAAATCCTCAACAGAAAGCTGCATTTTACACATTGGCAGGCGAAGAAGGGTGTGGTCTTTCGAGTTGCAAACAACTGCACGGAAAAAAACTGTCCTTTAACAACATGATTGACGCGGATATCGCGCTTCTCATGCCTTATGAGTTCGATGAACCTTGTGTTTCGATTCTTAAACATACAACACCATGCGGGGTTGGGACCGGAGCCACCATTGCGGAAGCGGAAGCATTTGCTCGTGCATGCGATCCACTCAGCGCATTCGGCGGTATCATAGGGATGAACAGGATTTGCGATGAACAGACAGCAGAGCAGATCAACAAGGCGTTTACTGAAGTAATTGTTGCGCCCGGGTACACTCCAGAAGCGTTGCAATTGCTGACAAAAAAGAAAAATGTGCGTATCCTTGAAGCGCCTTCGAGTGTATTAGCATATGATGGTTTCGATCTGCGTAGAGTAACGGGTGGCGCCTTATTGCAGCAGAAAGATTTCGGATTTCCAGAACTGAAAGATGTGAAAGTTGTAACTGACCGTGAACCGACTGAAGAAGAATGGAATGCCCTGTTATTCGGTTGGAAGGTAGTAAAATATGTAAAATCTAACGCTGTGCTGTTTGCAGGCGTCGGTAGAACACTTGGCATAGGCGCAGGGCAGATGAGCAGGGTGGATGCAGTAAAGATCGCAACGATGAAAGCGGAAGAAGCAAAGCTTGACTTGAAAGGGTCCGCGCTGGCTTCCGATGCATATTTCCCGTTTGCTGACGGCTTATTAGAAGCGGTAAACGCTGGAGCAACCGCCGTAATACAACCAGGTGGGAGTATCCGCGACCAGGAAGTGATTGACGCTGCCAATGAACGAAATGTTGCGATGGTGGTGACCGGTCGCAGACATTTCCGGCATGCGTAATAGATGTAATTAATCGTTTATACAGGTGATGGTAAACAAAAACTATAGAGCGAGATCCAGATGCCGTTTTTCAGTTTCAGCCGCTATCTGGCAAGTGATATTGCCATGGATTTAGGAACGGCCAATACGCTGGTGTATGTAAAAGGACGTGGAATTGTAGTCAGGGAGCCATCTGTTGTCGCAATACGCAAAGATGATAACCGTGTCATGGCCATCGGTCGTGAAGCCCGGGAGATGATGGGTAAAACCCACGGTAAAATTGAAGTCATTCGTCCAATGCGACATGGCGTGATCGACGACGATGAAGTTGCTGAAATTATGATCCGCAGTTTGATGAAACGTGTGACTAAAAACAGGCTCATACGTCCACGCTCTATTGTTTGTGTACCGTCCGGCGTAACAAAGTCAGAGAAACGAATTATCCGGGATGCGGCTGAACATGCCGGATGCCGTGAAGTTCACCTGATCGCTGAGCCGATGGCTGCAGCATTGGGTGTGCAGCTTCCGGTCAATGATGCAGTGGGCAGTATGATTATTGATATTGGCGGTGGTACGACAGAGATCGCTGTCATCAGTCTTTCCGGGATTGTTACCGATACATCCATTCGTGTCGGCGGCGACGAAATGGATGAAACCATTGTGCAGTTCATGCGAAGAAATTACAACCTGCTCATCGGCGACCGGATGGCAGAGCAGATTAAGACAAAAGTCGGTTCCGCTGTCCCGCTCGAACAGGAAGTCAGTATGATCGCAAAGGGACGTGATCTTGTCGCCGGTATCCCAAAAGCCATTGAGATTAATTCTGTTGAAATCCGTGAAGCCATTGCCGAACCAGTCTTTCAGATTGTTGACGCCGTAAAACTATCACTTGAAAAAACCCCACCAATGTTATCCGCAGACATTCGTGACCGTGGGATCATCCTGACCGGTGGTGGAGCGTTGCTTAGAGGCCTGGATCAGCGTCTCCGTGAAGAGACGAGCCTGCCGGTAAGCATCGCAGAAGATCCTCTCACTTGTGTTGTGCGTGGTACAGGGGTTGTATTGGATCATTTCGAAAGATTCGAAGCAGTTCTTCTGAAGAATTAGTCGAAATCGATGAATATTATTGCTCTTCTCACCAGGTTCAGGGATTGGATAATCCTGCTGGTATTGCTACTGTTCAGCGTAGCGCTGATGAACTCGTCTCCTCACCCGGCTGCACAGGTATTCCGGCAAGGAGTCTCTTCTGTTGTGGTTGTTTTTGCTGCCCCTTTTGTTTTCATTCCGAATGCGATCACCCTGTGGCATGAAAATGCTGCTTTGCGTGAAGAAGTCATGGAATTGCATGACAGGGAAGAACAATGGCGTGATGCTTTCCTTGAAAACGCCCGGCTGAGACAATTGCTTGGATTCCGTGAACGACCGGATCACAGCTATCTTGCCGCAGAAGTGGTAGCAAGGGATGCGACTCCTGGATTGATTGCTTATATCCTTGATAAGGGGAATGCAGACAGTGTTCTAGTAGGGAACGCAGTAGTTACGGATGCAGGATTGGTCGGAAAAGTCATTGAAACACAACGTCATCAATGCAGAGCACAGTTGGCGACTGATCGCAATTTTGCAGTGAGCGCACGTGACGAACGTTCGAGAGTCGATGGTATTATCAGGTGGCGATCAGGATATACTCTTGAGATGGATGATGTTCCCCGGAACCTGGATATTCGCATCGGCGACAGGATTGTTACCAGCGGTCTTGGTGGATTGATTCCGGAAGGTATTCCCATTGGAGTTGTGTCGGAAATAAGTACAGAACGTTCGGAATTATTCCTCAGAATTGAAGTCCAGCCATTTGTCGCGTTTGCCAGATTGGAAGAAGTGTTTATTCTGGTCATGGAAGACTATGCGGAGGAAGAATAATCATGGATTTCCTCCGAAAATATGCTGTCTGGATAATTCTTGTTCTGTCCATATTACTCCAGGTTTCTCTCGTACCTTACATGTCCGTCCTCTGGTTCAAACCGGATATCCCGATTATTGTTCTGACATTCATTGCAGTACGTCGCGGCTCATTGCAGGGAATGTTCGCTTCCTTCGGTACAGGAGTTGTTGTTGATTCACTGCATGCCGATTTCTTCGGCATCAGTTCATTCTGCTATCTGCTCGCTACGTTTGTTTCGGGGAAACTGTTTTACTACAATATTCCCATGCCCATCCGACGCTGGGGATTGGCATCGGGAGTTTCAACACTCGTCTATTCGGTCTTATACAGTTTCATCTATACCCTGGATAATGATCATTCATTCCTGCAAATCCTTATCATGCATTCAGGACCGATGTTTTTGTACACCTGGGCTATTGCGCTGATCTGGGCAATCAGTCCTTTATATGAAAAGCGTGATATGATCAGGCTATAAATCGTATTTTTCACACTTTACAGCGCAGAAACAATATGTCGGCGATAAAACTCAAAAATCAAAGAAACGAGTGGCAACCTGAATCGAGTGAAAACAGGCGATTTACATCCTTTCGCCTGTTCACAACCGCCGGGATTATTTTGCTATTATTCGGTTTTCTTGTTATCCGACTTGTACGTTTGCAACTGGTGCAATCGGAAATGTATCTCGAACAATCAGAAACGAACCGTATCCGTGTTGTCGAAATACCGCCACTTCGAGGTCTTATTTATGACAGGAGCGGCGATTTGTTAGTTGATAACTTCCCATCATACTGTCTTTATGCCACCCCATACGAATTAAACAACAATCTATCCGCAAGGGACAGTTTACTGAGGTTTATCGATCTTGAGGATGAAGAATTCGACCGTCGATTGAACAGGCGCAGAGGAAACAGGTATACTGCTGTACGAATACAGCGTGACATTTCATTTGAGACATATGCAGCCCTGGAAGAACGCAAACTGCAAATTCCCGGAATTAATTTTATTATAGAACCGAAACGGGCATACCGTTTCCAGATAGCACCGCACAGTATTGGATACATCGGTGAATTAAAGGATGATGATCCGGACCGTTACCCCAACTCAAGAGCTGGGGATATTGTTGGTCTTAGCGGTATAGAGAGGACATGGAATGACGAACTCTCGGGAGAAAATGGTATTGAGTACCTCGAGGTTGACGCTTTCGGGCGAGTTGTAGGTCCTCTTCCTGGTGTAGATCCCACTCCGCCGATCCCGGGGTCGGATCTTTATCTTACTATTGATCTCGATCTTCAGCAATACGCTGAAGAATTACTCGCCGGGAAGGAGGGTGCTGTTGTCTGTATCGAACCAGCGACAGGGGAAGTACTTGCCCTTGCCTCCATACCCGATTATCCGCCGGAAACATTTGCCAATGTATTAACCCAGGATCAATGGAATTCATTGCAGCAGGATCCCCGGACACCGTTACTGCACAGGGCTGTTCAGGGTGTTTATCCACCTGCATCCATATTTAAAATGGCTGTTTTATACGCCGGATTTGCAAGTGATGCTATTCCAGAGAGATGGGAGGTGACATGCCAGGGTGGGATGTTTGTTGGTGACAGATGGTTCAATTGCTGGAATCACGGTGGTCATGGTGAGGTGCAGCACAATCGGGCAATTGAAACATCATGTGACGTCTTCTTTTATCAGCTTAATTTAAGGTTGGGGATTGACCGTTTCCATGAATATATCAGCATGTTCAACTTTGGTCAGCGAACAGGGATTGACTTGCCTACAGAAGCACGTGGATTATTACCTGATCGTGAATATTTCAACAGAAGGTATGGCCGATACTGGACTGAAGGATTGCTGCTGAATATTGCAATCGGTCAGGGCGAAGTACTGATAACACCATTACAGGCTGCATTATATACTACAATCCTTGCTAACGGGGGATGGTGGTACACACCTCATCTCGTAAAAGAAATCCATCACGCAGACGGGACAATTGAATTACCGGAGTATGCAGAAAGGCATGAACCGGGTTTTGATGAAGAAATCATGCAGACGATTCGCGAAGACATGCTTCGTGTGACAGAAGGCTGGTTCGGAACTGCGGCATGGTTGCGCGACCCCCGTGTTCAAATTGCGGCAAAAACAGGTACAGCACAGGCGCCAACCGGTGCGGACCATGCCTGGTTTGTTGCATTTGCGCCGTATGATGATCCGCAAATTGCGGTCGCTGTTCTTGTTGAACATGGTGTACATGGTTCTACAGGAGCCGCACCGATCGCCTTTAAACTCATTCGCAAACATTTGGGTCTGGATGAAGAATGGTGGCGTAGATATAGGGCACAGGTTCTTGCTGAAATTCATGCCCGGGAAACTGCCGGCGACACTTTACAAACTGAACCGATTGAATGAGAGTTGGTAAAAGCGAAATAGAGTGGATCACACCACTCCTCACCCTTTTGATCGTAAGCATCGGACTGATCGCCATTTATAGTGCGTCGAATGCTACTGACCATGAATTGTATACCCGACAGTTGACTTATACTATTGTGGGTATTGTCATTGCTGCAGGAATTGCCTTCATTCCGGAAAGGTATGCGGCTGCTTTTACACCGTTCATCTACGTTATCACACTACTACTCTTAATACTTGTATTATTTATAGGTACTGGACCAACCGGAAGATGGTTAAGTATAGGCACATTCCACATACAACCATCCGAGTTAGCGAAAATTGCTGTTATTCTTGTCGCTTCAGCCTATTTATCCAACAGGCGGAACGATCTCGCGAATATAAAGAAGCTCGCTTTATTTGTCCTTTACCTTAGTATCCCGTTTGCATTAATCCTCATTGAGCCTGATTTGGGGACTTCAATGGTTATCCCCGTTATTGCAGGTGGGATGGCGTTCTGGGCAGGAATGCCCTTCCTGTATTTTCTCTTCATTCTATCCCCTTTAGCGGTGATGCTCGCAAGCATTAATTCAACTGCGCTGATCATTGTGATCGTTATTTTAATCGCATTGGTCTATCTGAAAGGTGTGAGCATGACAATGGCGATCATCTGGGGGATAGGTATCAGCGGTATCGGCTATATGACTCCCAGGTTATGGATGCAGTTGAAGCCATATCAGCAACAAAGACTTATTACATTCCTGAACCCAGAAGAAGATCCCCTGGGAGCCGGGTATCAACTGATTCAATCAAAAGTGGCCATTGGCTCAGGTGAATTCTGGGGCAAGGGATTTTTGCAGGGCTCCCAATCGCAGAGAGGATTTCTCCCTGAACAACACACTGATTTTATCTTCTCGGTCATTGGTGAAGAATTCGGATTTGTAGGAACTACCTTTTTATTGTTTTTATTTGTCCTCCTCGTTTTGAGGCTGTTTTATCTTACGAAAAAGGTAAAAAACCCTTTCTCCAGCATGTTCATTTTTGGAATTGCAGTGACAATCAGTTTCCAGGTGATTGTTAATATTGGCATGACAGTCGGAGTAATGCCTGTCACCGGCTTACCATTGCCACTTCGTAAGTTATGGTGGCTCCAGTCTCCTTACGACATTAATCATGATAGGAATAGCGACGGGTATGGGATCGCGATATAAAAGTTGGGGATAATTTTTCTATGACTGGTATTTACTGCGAAATATTTGTACTGTTGGTACAAGTGCATTCTAAGAAGCCTTTCTCAGTACGCACCAGAAGTAAAGGAAATATGGATAATATCTGTTAACAGTATACTATTCAACAAGATAGAGGAATCCTGAGATTCTGTTCTCTTGGGAATTACTACTTCTATCATAACATAATCCTAACAATACTCCCATGATATTCTAAACTTGAATGATTGCACCTATGGCCAGGAAACAGTGCATGAATAGGAGAACGAGTGATGACGGTACTGCAAAAACTACTCAGTGGTCCTGAACCATTCAAAATGCTTCAGGAGCATCTCTCCAAATCCATGGAGTGTGTAGAACTTGTTCAACCGATGTTGGCTGCTGCCATTGAAGGCAACCAGGAAGAGTTGAAAAAGTTGGCGCACCGTGCTTTTGAGCTGGAACATGAAGCGGATTTGCTGAAAAATAGAATCAGGGATAATTTACCTCGTGAAACTTTTATTACCAGTATCCCGCCATGATTTTCTTGCGTTTCTGAAAGAGCAGGACAGTCTCGCAGACAAGGTTGAAGATCTTGCGATGATGCTCACTGTCCGGGAGTTCCAATTACCAAAGGTATGTAAAGAGCATGAATGCTCACATCTTCTACTTGAACTTGCGAATTATGCGGTTGAATCGACAAGACTTGCTGCCAGCGTAATTAGAAAATTGAACGATCTGAAAGACAGAGGGTTCAGTGGCGAACTCATTGAAGAAATGCGTGGCGAAGCAAAGATTGTCGGTGAATTGGAATGGAAAGCGGACAAAGTACAGTACAAGTTACTGAAAGAGGTATTGGCAATAGAAGAACCCGCATGGACATTTGCCTCAAAGTTATTCATTCCTGGGGGTGATTCGTACTCTTGGCGGTCTGGCAAATCATGCCGAGGGTATAACAGATTTTCTGCGGTTAATGATCGCGGAGTGATATCATGGATTTTCTTTTCAGTTTAGTTGAATCATCAGACTGGATGTTATTCTCGATTGCGATTGCTGCCTTGGCATTTGGGCTCTACATGGCCTGGACAATTGGCGCCAATGATGTCGCAAATGCCATGGCGACATCGGTCGGTTCAAGAACGCTCACTTTCAAGCAGGCAGTGATAATCGCCGGTGTCATGGAATTCCTTGGCGCTGTATTCGCAGGTGGAAAGGTAACATCGACCATTCGGAAAGGCATCATAGATCTCTCCAATGTTCCGCCTGAAATGCAGCAGCCGGAACTGCTGATGTTGGGAATGCTTGCAGCATTACTTGCGGCCGCATTGTGGCTGCATGGAGCTACACTTCTTGGTTTGCCGGTTTCTACGACGCATTCCATCGTTGGTGCTATTGTCGGTTTCGGGCTCGTTGTATATGGTTCCTCTGTGGTAAACTGGGCCAAGGTGGCCAGTATTGTCTCTTCCTGGGTGTTTTCTCCATTAGCAGGCGGTATACTGGCAATTCGCGATATTCAGGTTGATACGATCACAAATTCTTAATGCATCCAAACCTCTCAGATCACTAAGTCGTTGGGCGCCGCTGTTTGCATCGATTACTATAGGTATCGTTGTTCTTTCGATTTTCTGGAAAGGGCTTAAGAACGTATTCAGCGCTGCAAATCAGTTCGGAGCAAGTGATCTGGACAGGTTCGCTCTTATGGTAGGTGTACTGTCTGCAATCAGTATTTGTGTTCCATTCTATTTCTGTTCCGAAGATTCCGTTTTTTCGGAATCAGTTCCATGATGTCTCATGCAGGTATAACAGCGTTACTTGGACTTGTACTGATTCGAGGCTTGTGGATCCTTACAATGGTGCTTGTCTCAGGTCCTCCTGCCATCACTACTGATGAAGTGCTGGATCATCGTGAACTCACCAGGGAGATCTTCAATAATGAGAATGAATATTCCAGGGTGATACTTGAAGTTATGATCTACAGGATATTCCTGTAATGCGTCAACAATTTCTTGCAATTCTCAGTGAAGACTCATTGCGCAATCAAATCCTTGAATTAATCTATCCAATGGTTCAGGATAATTCACCTCATGAAAGATTCCTGGCCGACAACAGAAATGCTTCCAGCGAAGATTTAACGGATTACTTCCGGCAGTAGAAGAAACGGACGCATCCATATCTGACGAGACTGAATCAAGAGAAACAGTACTTCAGCAAATAGGTACTTTTGCTGCGAGAGAAGCCCAGATAGAAACAATCGTCTTCATCTGTGCTTCCAATGTTGCTCACCGGTATTAACAATACGATTGAAACGGTCAGTTTTTACACAATTACTGACAGCCAGGAAGGGTATTACCGTTCGGATACTTCTCTCCGGTATCGGTCACAGCAGAAAAACAGAAACACGCTGCAAAGACCATTCGATGGGATCTTTACCTACCATCCGAGGTCATTTGCCTTATATGTCCATGATAATGTTAACCAACTGGCTGCTGTCTTCTCGATTATTGCTGCGATACTTGCCTATATAGTCATGTTCCTGTCAATTCGAAAACATTCTGATGCAGACAGACGAAATCCGATTAAAAGGATCGAGCGGGTCTTCATGATTCTCCAGGTGCTTACAGCCTCGTACGTTGCATTTGCACATGGCGCTAATGATGTGGCAAATGCTGTTGGACCGGTAGCTGCAGTGATTGACAGTGTACAACGTATCGCTGCACACCAGGAATTTCAGAAGTGTGGAGGTTCCAGTATGGATCCTGGTAATGGGAGGATCGGTATTGTGTTTGGTTTGGCTACCTATGGCTACAAGGTGATGAAAACGGTAGGACATGATATTACCGAGTTGACGCCATCCCGTGGTTTTTCTGCTGAATTTGCCGCTGCTTCCGTGGTGCTCCTGGCATCAAAGCTTGGAATTCCAATTTCCACTACTCACACACTTGTCGGTGGTGTTTTAGGCGTCGGAATGGCACAGGGGATTGGTTCACTGAACCTGAAGGTAATCCGTTCCATTCTGAGTTCATGGCTGCTCACATTACCAATTGCCGGTATTCTTGCGATTGGAATATTTATGATCTTGCGTCTAATATTCCCCTTCTGACAGTAATGCAGTTTTCGGGAAATATTTTTACGGAACGCTCGCATGTGAGAAAAACATTATTTCTCATGTTGCGAGCGTTTTTGGTATTTGATCATCTTATACACTTAGAAAATTTCAGGTTGGGTTATCTGTCCATTTATACTGTTTCAGGTAAAAATGTCCCTCTATACTATTTCTATCTGATTGTTATTTAAGGAATCCCGATTATACAGGATTTTACAACCTTGCGGCATTTATTCGAAAGACAGTATAGATAGTTTCGATATACATTCAATTGAGGTAAAAAATGAGGCAGTGTGACTCGTCACCACTATTTCACGGGACAACCGTACTGGCTGTAAAACACAAAGGGCATATGGCTATCGGTGCAGACGGCCAGGTGACTTTTGATGATACTGTGATGAAAGGTTACTGCGGATAATTACGTGAAATGGCGGGTGGTGAAGTAATCGTCGGATTTGCAGGCGGTGTTGCTGATGCACTCACCTTGTTTGACAGGTTTGAAGAGAAACTGCGGATTTATCCGAAAGATCTTCGCCGAGCTGCTGTTGAACTGGCAAAAGAATGGCGACTTGATCGAGCGTTACGGCGTCTTGAAGCTTGCTGGTCGCGGTTTCAAAAAAGGAAATGTTCCTGATCAGCGGACAGGGCGATGTGATCGAACCGGATGATGGAATTCTTGCGATAGGAAGCGGAGGTGCTTATGCGACCGCTGCAGCACGTGCTCTTCTTCGCCATTCAAAAGATTTACCCGCTGAGGTAGTCGTCCAGGAATCATTGCTGATTGCTTCCGAAATCTGTGTGTATACAAACGAGAGAATAAAGGTCATTTCCCTATGAAGAGGTCACTGCAAGAATTGACGCCACGCCAGATTGTCCGTGAACTGGATCATTATATCGTAAGTCAGAATGAAGCAAAACGTGCAGTTGCGATTGCTTTAAGGAACAGGTGGCGTCGCCAGAATGTCGAAGGTGAGATAAGGGATGAAATCATTCCAACAATATCCTGATGATCGGTTCCACCGTGTTGGGAAGACTGAAATTGCCAGACGATTGGCTCGCATGTCCAAAGCGCCGTTTGTCAAGATAGAAGCCAGCAAATTTACTGAAGTAGGGTATGTCGGCCGTGATGTGGAAGGGATGGTTCGCGACCTGGTGGAAGCTGCCGTTGCTACTGTACGTGCAGAAAAAACTGAAGAAGTGGAAGGCGACGCTGAGGCGATGATCGAAGGAACGTCTCCTGGATATTCTCCTCCCAAAACCTGTGAAACGGCCATCCAGAAAAAAGAGAGAGGATATACCGTCTTTCGATTCAATCGCTGAAAAGCTCCAGGAACTTGGAGATGTATCAATCACCGTCGAATCGATTGAAGAGCTTGAAGAAGATGAGGTATACGCAGACAGTCCCAAGGATGAACGATACCAGCGTTCACGCGAAAAAATGCGTGACAGACTACAATCCGGAAAACTTGAACATGTAAAGATCGAGCTTGATATTCCCGACAAAAGTGGCGGTATCATGCAGGTCTTCGGTCCCATCGGCATGGAGGAGATGGGGATAATATATGCAGGAGATTTTCGGCGGATTGACCCCTAAAAGGCATAAGAGAAGAATGGTAACCGTTGGTGAAGCGCGCAGTATCCTGTTCAGCGAATCCGTGGACAAACTTCTTGACATGGATGCTGTTATCTCTGAAGCCATTGAACGTACGGAACAATTTGGGCATTATTTTTCTTGATGAGGGTTGATAAGATAGCCGGTGTTGAAACGGGAAATGGACCTGATATCAGCAGGGAAGGAGTGCAAAGGGATATTCTTCCGATTGTGGAAGGAACACGTGTTTCCACCAAATACGGTCCCGTTAATACGGACCATATCCTGTTTATCGCTGCCGGTGCTTTCCATATTGCACGGCCATTCCGATCTGATTCCGGAACTCCAGGGAAGAGTTCCGATCAGGGTGGAATTGGAAAACCTGACTAAAAAGGACTTCGTAAAAATCCTGACAGAACCGAAAAACTCACTGGTCCGTCAGTATATCGCTCTGTTCAAGACTGAAAAAGTTGACCTTACTTTTGATCCTGCTGCTATCCGGGAAATCGCTGAAATAGCTACCCAGGTGAATGAGCGTACGGAAAATATCGGTGCACGCAGGTTGCAGACTGCCATGAATGCATTGTTGGAAGAAGAACTTTTCAGAATGCCGAACGCCAAGGTCAAGAAAATTCACATCACGAAGGAAATTGTCCGGGACAGGTTAACAGATCTCGTCGAGGATGAAGACCTGTCAAGGTATATTCTGTAATATTATTTATCCCATCCAAAAGATAATTGAATTCTATGGATTCGTTCCTGCTTCTGCCCGGGGCCATCACCAAGTTCCCGGCAAAAGAGGCATAGTCAATGCTGAATACCCGGAAAGTAAGACCTGCGCCAAATGTTGCGTATCCCTGGTGAATCCCGCCGCGAAACCGTAAAAAATGCAGAAAACTGATCTCCGACCCGAAGTGGACCCTTTGAAATAATGGAATATGTTCCCTGTTGAAGACATCCACTATTTCACCGCCAACATCCCATCTGTCCATCAAACCTCTTCGTGCGTGGGGCATATGATACATTACACCCACATTCACTTCGGGATTTGTGTTATTGTTCAAATCGAGGAAAAGATCGCGGACGACAACTCCCAGGTCGAATGTACGTCCATGCCCGATTTCACCCATTGTATATGATTTCGCAACACCAATATCCAATCCGAATCCACTTCCCAGGTATCTGAGTGAATCCTGTGCTGTCTGCCACACCTCAAGAACATTACTGACATCCCTTGCATTTACCCACATGGGCGAAATCGCGTGGCGTTCTGCATATTTAATTGTGGCGCCTATATCCCATTTGGATTGAAGTATTGATATCGTTGATCCATACCCAAATCCAATGACAAAATCCGAATAACTTCTCAGGCTGATGCGTGGCAGGAAAATTCCTTGGTCAAGTTTCATGTCGGCCTGGGTTACACTGTAAAAACCGAATCCGAAGTTTTGACGTGCAATACCTGCATAAGGCAACGCCTGAACACTTAACCATTCACTGTCAAAATGTTCGCTGTCGTCCGTAAACTCTCGTATTTCGTCTTCTGTCATATTTTCATAGTGGGCAAAATCATCGATATGATCCTGGATGAAAAAGGTAAGAGGTATAATATCACGACTGACACCTATCGACACCAGGGAGGCTTCAACAGTGAAATCCTGACGTGATAGCAGCGCTGGATTGTAGAACAATGTGTGAGCGTTACTGCAAACGAGTGTAGTTAACCCACCCATACCCATCTGTGCGATGTTCAGGTGCAAGGATGTTCCATGAGGAAGGTATCCCGGTGGAAAGGCAGATGCTTTTCCACTAAGCATGAGAATCGATACAAACAGAACCGTGACTTTGATGTTTTTGCGCATCGGATTCTTTTTCCTGAACTACGATGAGAAAAAAGCTCTTATCTCAATAAGCAAGTCCATGAACGATCTAAGATTAATTTCTTCAACCGGATTATTCGTCTGGTATAATGACTCATACCCATGCAATGCTATATCAATATGCTCTCTCGCAATTATCGAGATAGTCAACTGTTCCATAAATGATATTTCATCCCATCCTGACAATAAAAACGTAGAATCATCAAAAATTCCGACAAGGTCAGCATCTTCATCTGTTATTTCCTGATCCTGCGAAGAATTCCGTATCTGAATGATTGCATAAATAGCATGAAGGTTGCTTGCTTCCAGGAAATAAGCGAGAGTATCCAGATCCTGTTGACGAGTTTCGGGATGGTTAGTACGAATTGCGTTAATTCTCTGAAAGTCTTCGTTTACAATCAGTAATGTATTCAAAAGTGATGTCAGCCGTATGTCTGTCCAGACGAGTGAATCATGGAGAGGGATGGTGTCAAAATCTGTTGAGATGGTTGTCAGTTGTGTCAGGATTGAAAGACCGGAGTGCCCTGACATTCTGAAGTTTGATTTTGCACGTCCCCAGTAAGCGTCCAGAAGTAACGGGTCCTTTTCAATTGCTTTTGTGAACTCTGAAACCGCTTCGGAAAATCCCCATCATGATAGTATTCCCAACCCGTGTTCAAATAATCTTCCGCTTCAGTTCCCGGTTCAATAAAACTGAACAGGTTGCATCCGGAGATTATGAAGATACTGGTGAATGAAACCAAAGCGAGTATGAAAACACGACGCATAATTTACCCTGGTGAACGAATTCCTAATTTGTTTCAGCCTGAATTGTTACCTGAGGAAGATCTGCTTCATCCAGCAAAAAATCGTAACTCTGCTGCGTCGCAGGCACCAGGCGGTATGTACGATGACCATCTTCTTCATCAAGCCTCAGGACAAGGGTGAAACGGTATATTTCACCTTCCTCAAAATTGTACATGATCCTTTGATTATTGTAATCCTGTTCCAGTTGGGTGAGTGTCAACGACCACAGCCCTGTTGGAATATAACACAGGTTCAGGCTGTGTTGATGAAGATAGAATGATGTTTCACGGTTTATTGCCATTTCAAGCGTTGAACTTCTCCCGTCAGGACTTGGTATGGGTACCGCCACAAATACGGCAGAGTGACCAGCCGGAATTTCACCGGCATCAAGGTTCACATGGCGTGGTCCGACAGCAACGCAACCAGACAGTATTACCATACTTGCAAAAAGCGAAACAAGGGCTGCTGAGAATATGTATTTCTTTTGTTTCATGCTATGTGTTCCAGTATTTACAAAAGTTTACAAAAAAGGTTCGGGTTGAGTCCATCCATTCGTAAAACCGTATTTCTCAAGGTATATCAATGCTTCTTTGTATTCAACTTTTTTCAATCTTCTTTTCAGGATTGAATGGGATGCGGCCTTGTGAGATGGATAATATTGTGACATCAACGATATATACACTTTATTACTGACGTTTTCCGCAATCCATTTGAACACTTTACCCGTTCCCGAATAATTACCCGGTAAAACCAGATGGCGTACAATAACACCCGATTGTGCAATTTGCCGACCATCCGTTCTAATCTCTCCAACTTGCCTCCACATCTCTTTCAGAGCAATGGAGGATCGTTCAAAGTAATCGTTTATACCCGAAACAGTCCCACAAGAACTATCACCATATTTCATGTCCGTGAGGTATATATCGATCAGTCCATCAAGTAGCTGCAATACTTCAAGACTTTCATACCCGCCACAATTATAAACAATCGGTATCTCAAGACCATCATTCCAGGCAAGAATCAAGGCTTGAAGAATACCATAAATCTGTGGTGTTGGAGTAACCAGATTGATGTTATGGGCTTGTTTATCCTGCAATTCCAGCATATGCTGAGCAAGTTGCGAAGGAGTAACTGTATGACCTGAATGAAATTGGCTGATGGGATAATTCTGGCAAAACAGGCAGGACAGGTTACATCCTGAAAAGAATATTGTACCGCTTCCACGAAAACCGGATATAACAGGTTCTTCGCCCGGATGAAGATGTGCGCTGGAAATGACGAGAGAATCGGTTAGTCCGCATTCACCCAATTCGCCCTTCAGACGACGTGATTTGCAGAAACGTGGACAAAGTTTGCAACTGGCTATCAATCGTCGCAACTGAAGAATTCGTTCACTGGCTAATTCAGCACGTTTTTTTGAGGAATATTCATTCATGACCGGAAGCGTTCTCTCAGTGTGATGTATAGTTTCTTGCGAATGCATGGATGCCTGAATACCTTTGTATTATAAAGGATTTAAGTGACTGTGTAAATACTGCAGAGGTACCATCGCATGTTGTTCTCAACTCAAAAAACTCTGACGCAGATTATTGTTCTTGCGATTTTTTTCATATTTGTCATTCCATGTACTGGCTTTGCGCTTCATCCGGTTGACAGTGTATCGGATGTATTCAACCAGGAAAGTGTTTACAGCCGTTCCTATACAATGGATTCGAACAGGCGCATAGACTCAATCACAGGCGAAACACTTGCCTGGTACCGTTTGCATATTCCGGCGTTGTCCCTGGATGCTGTTGAATCGGCCACATATTTTGTTTCCACACATTCCCTTGAATTCGGATTAACAAAATCATCGGATAATGTAACCCTGGTATGTACCAAAACAAGCCCGGGGGGAACACACGTACACTTGAGGCAGACCTTCAACGATATTCCTCTGTATCATTCAGATATAAACGTATCAATCGACAACGATAATTTTATCCGTATGGTGGTTGGAAATACTTTCCATGATTTTCACATTGCTCAAACCATACCTGCTGTATCAAATCCTGAAGCAACAAGGATTGCTCGTGATCTGCTGAAGGGAGAGGGACCGGAATTGGCGGAACCTTTCGCCGAACTTACCGGGTTTCGTGACCGGGATGGCAATGACTATCTCGCATGGAATATCAGTTTAGTATCCATGGATCCGATGGGTGACTGGGAAGTCCTTGTAGATGCTTTAACCGGCGATATCCTTGGTGTTGAAGACCGTATGGTGTATGTTGATGGTACCGGTCAATGTTTTGATCCTGATCCCCTCACTACGGCCGAAGTAAACTATGGCGCCACGGGGTATGTGGATAATAATGATCAGGACAGCGACCAGTTAAATGCTGAACGAATAGTTGTAGATTTATTCGAAATCACCCAGGTCGGTAATACATATCACCTGGAAGGGCCGCATGTTGACCTGACAGATTTTGAAGCGCCATATATCGCACCGGTTACCGGTACAACACCCGATGATTTTGTCTATACTCGCAGTGAATCCGGATTCGAAGATGTGATGGTTTATTACCAGATCGACCACTCCCAAAGGTATATTCAATCCCTTGGATTTAATAATATTCAAAACAATCCCATTCAAATTGATCCACACGGTCTCAATGGCGATGACAACTCTCATTATATCCCCTCAATGAACAGGATTGCCTATGGTGAGGGTGGGGTTGACGACGCCGAAGATGCTGATGTGATTCTCCATGAGTATGGACATTCGATCCAGATTAGTCAGGCAGCAGGCTGGTCCGGTGGACATTGCAGTGATATGGGTGAAGGATTCGCTGACTACTGGGCTGGAACACACAGCCAACGCGTGAGCGATTACCATAGTACATGGGTGTTCAACTGGGATGGACACAATCCTTTCTGGAATGGCCGTATTCTGAATGATACGGGTGTATACCCTAATGACTGGAACAATGGCGATATTTACGGAAACGGACAGATATGGTCATCCTGTCTCTGGTTGATAAGAGGTGATATAGGCCCGGATGCAGCTGACGCCATTGTGCTGCAACACCATTTCCACTTGGGTTCAGGGGTTACGGTGGAAGATGCCGCCGAAGCCCTGATGCTGGCGGAAGATGAACTGTTCGGTGGTGAATATCTTGAACAGGTAGCAAACAGGTTGTATCAGAAGGGGTTTATTGATGAAGTTCCAGCCTGGGGCAATGTAACCGGGACGGTTTCCGACTCTGAAACAAGCGAACCGATTGAGGGTGTTGAGATCATCATTGGCGATCTTGATCCGGTGTATACGGATGAAAGTGGAACTTATTTAGTCCTGGACATTCCCATTGGTACTTATCCGGTGTCTGTATCTGTTAATGGGTATCTCCCGTGGGAAGGGGAAGTAACAGTTGTTAATAACCAGACAGTAACACTCAATATTAATTTAATTCGTCCATTGCTGGAAATCGCTCCCGACGAAATCAGCTTTACCATGTATATCGAATCGACATTTGATACATCTTTCACCATTCATAACGGTGGAACCGGAGATGCAAACTGGGTAGCTCGTTTCCGTAATGAAGCAGTTGATCCAGTTTTACCATGGTCCGAAAACACATCAATAGACATTCTTACATTAACTGGCGACAACCGTATTTTAGGAGTAACGGAATGTGATGGTTATTTTGTGGTGTCGGGCGCAAACCGTACTTCAAATCCCAACAGGCTGTATGTCATTGATCAATCAGGTCAACTCATAGACCAGGTAAATCAACCGACCACAAGTTTCTACGGATTTTACGATCTGACAAGCCGAAATGGATTAGTGTATGGTGCTGAAGATGGCTGGTTAATCGGATTGACACTTGGTGGTGAGATTGTCGATTCTATTGAAGCGCCTTTAAACACTGTTCGAGCTCTTGTATATGATCCTGAGAGGGAATGGTTCTGGTGTGCAGACAATCGTTCCGATGTTTATGCAATTGATACAACCGGTGTTGAACAGGCAAGATATGACAATGACCTGCGGATTACCGGATTCGGGTATGCCCCGTATGATCCGGATGGCTACTCGTTAATTATCACAAGTGCAGATGGTGGTGAATCACGAGTACTCGTATCTAAAATGAACCCGGAAACGGGGGAGACGGTCACTGTTCTACGGCTGGCGGAAACATCAGAATTTGCAATATCAGCCGGTGCAGAAATAACGAACCATGTATCCGGTATGGAAGACTACTGGATTGCAGCGGTGTTGGTAAATACCAGTACAAACGAATCCGCCATGCTTGAATTATACAATCTCGCTACGAGTGTACAGTACCTGGAGGCCAATCCGAAATCTGGTATCCTTGGCAGCGAGGCGGATGAAACAGTTACAATTACGTTTAATACATCCGGCATGATGCCGGGTGTTTACAACGGATTCGCAGGAATCGAGGAAACGATTACTCACTCCCTGGTGGAAATTCCGTATTCTGTAAACGTGATAGATGTGAGCACAACAGTAGAATCCGGGGTGATCACAGGATATGATATTTCGGCTGCATATCCGAATCCATTCAACCCGTCAACAACATGGACTGTTCATGTATCAAACAATACTGACATGACAATGAAGGTTTTCAATCTTCTTGGACAAGTAGTCGATTTGCAGGATTATAATGGTTTGGTATCAGGAATCAACCGGATTACCTGGCATGCCCCAGAACAGCTTTCATCCGGTATTTATTTTGTGCAGTTCAGCTTTGGTGATGATGCAATATTCTCGCAACGCATCCTGCTGATGCGTTAACTTATCGCCTCGCATATGGCGTTCGGTGTAAGGATATTGTATCTTTGTACGGGATAGAAAACTGGATAAATATCGGAAAGTCGTAATGCGTGTCTCTGGAACAAAATACTTTTTTGCAGTATTGACGTTAATATTTCTTACCTGGACTTCACCTGTTCTGTCTCAATCCACGCGAGACTTGTACAACCGTGGAGTCCAGATGGTCCAGAATCATCGATACGAGGATGCAATCGAGTTTTTCCGGGGACGTCTTGCTGCTGATCAGACAAGTCACTATGCTGACAATTACCAGTATTGGATCGGTGAATGTTATTTCCGCCTTGGTGATTTTCGACGCTCCATTGTTGAGTTTGACAAAGTCTTTACATTCCCGAGAAATAATAAAGGGGAAGATTCCTTTCTTCGAATTGCTCAATGCCATGAAGAATTGGGTGAGACAAGGCTTGCACTGGATCTTTACCAGAGATTTATCGCAGAATTTCCGGAATGTAACGAGCGTAACCTGAACAGGGTTATGGAAAAAATTGCGGAATTAAGTGGTAGTTAAAGCAATTACCAGGCATTCTCCGATGCAATTGTATGTTCAAGCGCATACTATTCAGCTACTGCGAAGGTATATTCACAGCTATCCATGTTAACATCCAATGTGAAAAGACGTCCATCGATTATGTTTTACTTGTTTCATTCCAAAAAGGCTACCATGTGACTGGCAGAATTTTTACCTTATATCTTATCCTCCTTTTGTCATTGGTACTACCGGTAAGCAGTTTTGCCAATGAACCAAATGATAATATCTACACGGAAAACGGATTACGCTGGCCGATTGATGCAAGCAGATTTATTACAAGTACTTTTTGTGAACCACGTCCAGGCAGGTTTCATGCCGGTATTGACTTCAGTACACTTGGCGGCACAGGGTTTCCATGTTATGCGATAGACAACGGTTACATCAAG
The DNA here is from genome assembly GCA_963674515.2 of bacterium. Lineage (GTDB taxonomy): Bacteria > Electryoneota > Electryoneia > Electryoneales > Electryoneaceae. Next base: position 61,988 of record CAXXQY010000033.1, on the reverse strand, counting down.
AGAATTAAAGTAAATCATGCAGGATATGGAAAAGCACTTTACCTTCAGCTACCAAACGGCCAAATAGCTGTATACGCACATCTTGAACGATTCAATGATGTACTGGAATCCCATATCCGATCATTGCAGGAAGCTCGTGGGGATTATGAGGTGGATATTTTCCTGCGTCCGGATGAATTTCCTGTTAACAAGGGCGATGTAATCGCTTATTCCGGGCAAACAGGTGCTGGACCGCCACACCTTCACTTTGAAATGCGCCATGGGATGAATGTTCCGTTTAATCCATTCAGAGCCGGATTTTTTATTGACGATACGAGATTGCCCTACATCCGTTCAGTTGCGATTCAACCGCTTGACAGCGATAGTGAAGTCGAAAGCGATATGCATCCGGTTGTCCGAAGAATCCGTAATGGTACAACCCCGGAATTTCATTTTTATGGTTCAGTTGGTGTTTCAGTAAAAGTAGTAGATTTGCAGGATGGTGGATGGCATCGTCTCGGTCCGGACAGGATAGAAATGTACCTGGACGGTGAACTGCGGCATGTCACCACAATGGACAGCTTCAAGTACGCAGATCAACGACAGTCACGGATGCAGTATGATTTTGCGATGGAAAGGAATGGTCTGCGGGAATACCACAATCTTTTCATTCGCGAACCGAATACTCTGTATCTGTATGACAGAGAACACCTGCATGGTATTTTTAATTCTGCAGAGATCGGTGAAGGAAGCCATACAATTGACATTGCCGTGTATGATTTCGCCGGCAATGTTGTCATGTCATCTATCCCGGTTGTCGCTTTATCAGCACCTGTAATGGCTTCTGCATCGGGAAACGGCCCACCTCGTTTTCCCGTTGAAGAAATCATTGGTTCGTCTGAATTAGATGTTGATTTTGAAATCCAGGGAACCTGGATGCGTGTTGAGGCTTCCGGAGTCCCAGAAGGTGTGACTGATGTAGAGTTTTATCTCTCCCCGCTCGATGTATCACATATAATGATCCCAAAAAGAAGTGGACATTGGGTAGGAAAAGCCAATCTGCCAATAGAATCTCGCGAGAAGGTAACCTTAACGGTCATTGCTGCGAATGATGATCAGTCTCTGGCAGGATATACAGAAGACATTCAACTGATAGGATTTCCTGAAGATGCAGGCGGAACGTGGTCATCACCTTTCAATGATTTTGACGTGGAGATTTCCGGTCGTGAACTCTGGTTTGACCTGGTTGCAACAGTCGAAAGATTGCCACAAGATTCAATGACAATTGCTCCCGTGTATTCCTTGCGGCCTTATACGCATCCATTTGCCAGACCGTTTGATATCTATTTCCATTCTACAGGTGATCCATGGGATACTACTGCTGTCGTAGTTTATCGAGATGCTGTCAATGGCGATAATTGGTATTTCCTCAGCAACGACCTTGAACAGGGTGGACACACCTTGCATGCGCAATCGCTTTCCTTTGAGGATTTTTCCGTTGCCCTGGACACTATCCCGCCCGAGATCAATAGTATTCTCCCCGCTGATGGCTCGAGGATAACAACGCGCCGTCCTGAGATATCCGCTGCTGTGAAGGATACTCTAAGTGGGATAAATCTCAGTGAATGCGAGGTTCTGCTCGATGGAAGCCCGATAATCTGGATGTATGATCCTGATGAAAAACGTATCGTAATTCAACTATGGAGAAATCTCAGCAGGGGGGAACATAGCTGGGCTATTACAATTGCAGATAATGTCGGTTTTGTTACCTCTTCTTCGAACAGGTTTGTTATTCAATAGAATTCATTGTATACGAGTGAAATGCACGATTAGAATTATCGTGCTTTTTTTTACGGAAAAAATTAAACTCGCCAGTAACCTTTTCCTCTAATTGTGTGTCTTACGAGATGAATGGATGAGCCGGAGAAGACAGGAGGGGAAGATGAAGCCATTATTCCCGAAAATGTTTACGCTTGTTATCATTGGAGTTATCTGCTTTGCAGGCACGCTTGCAGCAGATGAGCCTGAAATAGACTGGAGTGAAATCCGGGGCAAATGGATTGCTACTGTCAATTGGCAAGCGGATGTAACTGAAGGTGGAATGCTAGAAGTACTTGATTTTCTCGGTGATATTGATGTTGAAGGCGGAGCATCTGAACCGGGTGTCGTGATCAGCTACCGTTTCAATACTCGTGATCGTGAAGAAGCTGAAGAGATGCTCGAAGAACTAATGCCCAGGTTCACTGTTGAGGAAAACGAAATCATCGTTGAAAGTCCAAGAATCCATCAGAGACGGCACGGATGGTTCGGTGGCTGGAACAATAATTACAATTTCTCTGCAACACTCCAGGCATCTGTTCCACGTAATTTCAGCATAGATGTCGAAACCTCCGGTGGTGACGTATCGGTTATAGCTCTGGATGGCGATGTTGAAGCCTCCACATCCGGTGGTGATGTCAGTTGCGAAAATATAAACGGTGAAATTGATGTATCCACCTCGGGTGGTGATCTTGATTTTCTTTCTTTATCAGGTGAGGTTTCAGGCAGCACATCCGGTGGTGACATAACGGCGGAGTCAATCGAAGGTGGGTTATATGTATCCACTTCCGGTGGTGATCTCGACATTATCGGGGTAACTGGCGAGTTGGATGCATCCACTTCTGGCGGTGATATCAATATCCGCAGCGTTACAGGAGAAAGAGTCGATTTTTCAACATCTGGTGGTGATATTTACGCCAGAGAAATTGAAGCCTCCAGCCGTTGCAATATTGCCACATCGGGCGGAAGAATTGAATTAGTTGGTACAGTTGGCAAATTTGAAGCGCATACAAGCGGTGGAAATATCAGGAGTAACAACCATTCCGGCGATCTTGACCTGGAAACTTCGGGTGGTGAAGTAAAATGCCTGGAGCTTAACGGAGGAGTAATCGCATCGACAGTTGGCGGCGATATTGAAGTTGAGGTTGTTTCCGTAGAATCGATTGGTACACCCCGGATTGATCTGCATACCGGATGGGGAAATATTGTGTTATTCCTTCCCGATGACATAAGTGCTGAAGTCAGTGCAGTATCAAGTTCACCCAATGGCAGGATTCGATCGGATTTTGATCTCGACATAGATGAGCATAGAAGTGGAAGAGTTACTGCGACAGGTACCATTAATGGTGATGATATTTCCGTTGAACTTGTAGCGGATGGCGGCGCCATTACGATTCGCAGTAATTAGCAGATTGGAGGATTAGGGTTCATGTCAGCGAAAAATCGTTATTTCTTTATAGTAACTGCGCTGTTTGCCATTTCTATTCTGGCATTCAGTCCAAGATTGGCGCGTTTCGAACAAACCGAACCACTTGATAGTATAGAAGTTGCAGAAGTACAGATAGAGATCGGTTTGGCCGAATTCCAGCTTAGTGCTGGAAATGCTGATGCCCTGGTATCAGTGGATGCCCGATACCTGGAGGAGTATTACGAACCGGAACTCCGTGTTGATCGGTCCGGAAACGAAGCTTTTGTGTATATAGCTTCTGATGAAAAAAGAAATGTGCGAACCAGGGATCTTGATGACGCCGACCAGCGTTATGACGTTCTGCTGAATCCTGACGTAGAGTTTAGTCTGCGTTGTGAAATCGGATTAGGTGATAATACATTTGATCTTACGGATCTGAAAATCAGACGTTTTGTCCTCGAAGCGGGATTATCCGAAACCAATATTACTGTCGATGAACCTAATGCAATTGAGGCAACGACAGTAAAGATAGAATCAGGATTGGGTGAACTGAATACATCCTACCTTGGAAACCTCAGGTTTGAAGAGTTGGAATACGATGGTGGATTGGGTGAAGCGACAATTGACCTGAGGGGATTTGAAGGTGAAGCGGAAGTATCCTGTTCCGTAGGGTTGGGCAGTTTGACCTTGATAATCCCTGAAGACGTCGGTGTAAGATTATCGTACGAACCATCTTTCTTCTCTTCGGTAGATCTTAACGGATTCGAACGAGTCCGTCGTGGCCGATACGAGAATGACGCCTGGGAAACATCTGATTCACATATCTACATGGATTTGGATGTTGGAATGGGTAGTGTAGATATTCGTTGGCGTTAATAACTAAAGAGATACCAGTAATATAAAATAAATGCCTCTATAGGAGTTCGGGATGCTTAACACTATTGTGTAGAGTATTCATAACTCCTATATTTGTTGTAGCCACCAGCGCGCTACTCGGGTAATCGGCCCCCCACGGTTACACCTTTTTTGCTATCTGGTGGCATTTTTTTCTCTACATACCTCAATTATTTCAATTTTTCGCCTGGATTATTTTATCCTTATCCACATGAAATCACAGACATCTTTTGCATTTGAGAAATGGAAAAAGTATACTGTATCCATAGCAATAGTGCGGAGAATTCATGGCGAGAGAAATCGTGGTTTTTGGTTCCGGGCATACTGATAAAAACACAAAGGAATGGGAACTGGCTGTATCTTTGGGCAAATACCTCGCATCACATGGTTTTGTTACTGTTACAGGCGGTTATAATGGTGTTATGGAGGCTGTATCAATTGGCGCTCAACTGAATGATGGAAAAACAATTGGCATTCTCCATTCACCACCTGAAGTAAAAAGTCCAAATAAATACCTTGATGAATACCGGATTGCAGAAGACTACCTTGATCGAATGTCTATTTTGCTTAGAATACCCACTGCTATTGCTTTACCGGGTGGTACGGGTACCATTGCGGAGATTTCTGTTGCAATAGCATTGCTTTTCAGGGGATTGAACACTACTCTTGCCCTGTATGAACCGTATTGGAAGGAACCAATTCAATCCTGTTATAAACCGTTATCAAGTGTCAAGAATCTGCATGGCATTTTCTGGTTCTCAAAAATTGAGGATCTCGATAGATGGAAAGTCCTCCAATAACCCTGAGGAAAGAGAATATGCAGTCTACATGTCTTCTACGTAAGTATTATGCCACAGGATTATTTTTAATTATTACTATTTTTTCAGTATTGCTGGGTTCATGCGGCTCTGATTCACACAACAGAGGTATGCGTATACTTGTCAGTGGGAATACATTCGGATTAATTGAGCCGTGCGACTGCGAAGTAGGACCGCTTGGTGGTCTGGCAAAACGATACACACTGTTTAATGATCTTGATCACGATCATTCAGCGCTGAAATTTGATACAGGTGGTCTAATAAATGACATCATCACACCTGACGAATATGGTGCGATACTGAATGCAAACCTGTTGCTAGAGTATGATGGAATTGTGCCCGCACCTGTTGATTCATTGCTTTTCGGCGCCATTGCAGGAATTGATTCATTTCCGATACTGGATAACGAGGGACCATTCACATACGAAATCAATGGTATTCGATTGGAAATACTTGCATTTTCGGAATTCTGGCTACCGGGTACCATTCGTGATAACACTCCTTCATCTGCAACTGAAAACAGCGACCGAAGTTCGATCAAGGCATGGCTTGTTCATTTGTCAGATGGTGAGATTGAATACCTGTTATCAATTTTACCAAAACCGGATTTCATTATAGCGGGACCATGTGACTGGGCGGCACCGACGCCGGATACTTTGTCGGGTGTACCTGTTTTCCGAGCTGGTGTAGATGGAATTGATATTATCGAGATTTCCCTTGAAGTGGTTGATGGATATCCGATCATTACACCACGCTGGTACACAGTAGGAACAGAGATTGTGGAAGCTGATGTGATTGTTGAGGTTTTACAGAATGAACCAGACTGATCTTGAGAAACCTGTTTTCTATAAAAGACCAATAGTACAGTATTCACTCGCCGGATTGGCTCTTGCAATAGCATTGCTAACAATCCTGGTTCTTCATTACTTGCAGGGTGAACCGGGTAACAGTTCCAGGGATGGCGTCGAAAGGATAACTGTGAACTCAGGGGCCAGCACCTGGAATGTTGCTAACAGTCTGCAGGAACACGGTTTAATACGAAGCGCAAAGCGTTTTGTGTATCATGTGAAATACCGTAAACTTGACGGAGAGCTGAAACTTGGTACCTATGATATTCCACGGTCAGCGTCCATGGAAGAAATGGCAGATATACTGACCAGGGGACAGGAAGTACTTGTCACCGTGACGATCAGGGAAGGCATTACTTCCATGGCTATCGCATCTCAATTTATGGAGGCCGGGATATGCGATAGCTCCTCATTCATGGAAAGTGTTCACGATACAGCGTTTGCACGATCACTTCAGTTACCGTATGCATCTCTCGAAGGATTTCTGTATCCGGAAACCTATCGGTTTCGATTGAATGAGACACCGCAACGTATTATCACAACCATGGTGGAAACATTCCGTGAAAATGTGGGCGAAGAGTGGATCGAAGCAGCCAATAACCATGAACTTGGTTTTCTTGGTGTCGTAACACTTGCCAGCATTGTCGCAGGTGAATACCAAGTAGAATCGGAAGCGTCAATTATAGCGGGTTTGTATTCGAACAGGCTTGAAAGAGGATGGAAACTGCAGGCGGATCCAACTATCCAGTATATCATTCCGGGACACCAGGAGAGGCTGCTATACAGTGATTTGGAGATTGACTCTCCTTACAATACTTATCGTAACCATGGATTACCTCCCGGCCCAATCAATAATCCAGGATTGATTGCATTACAAGCTGCCCTGGAACCGGCGGATGTCCCCTGGATGTACATGGTCGCCAGAGGTCATGATGGCAGTCATGTTTTTACCCGAACCTATAAAGAGCATACACAAGCGACAGAGCGATACAGGAGGTATCAGCGCAGGATGGAACGATTGAACGGGGGCTCCAATTGATGAATGGATGGGCTGATCCGCTTGCAGGATTGAACGATCAACAGAAGGCTGCGGTTATCCATACGGAAGGCCCGGTACTCATTCTGGCTGGCGCGGGCAGTGGTAAAACAAGAGTTCTCTCGCACCGTATCGCCTACATCGTCCAGCAAAAACTTGCGAGACCCTGGCAAATCCTGGCCGTTACCTTTACAAACAAGGCAGCACGAGAACTGAAAGACCGGGTTGCATCCATTACACCGGGTGGCGATGAAGTCACCGCAGGCACATTCCATTCAGTATTTCTGCGAATGCTTCGACGTGAACACGTTGCCCTGGGATACCCCCGTGATTTCTCGATTTTTGATCAGGATGATTCCGTACGTCTTACGAAAATGATTTTAAATGATTTCCAGGAACCTGATTGGCGTCCGAAAAGCATTCATTCGAGTATCAGCAAGTTGAAAAACGATATGATATCGCCGGAGGAATTCGGGGGTACAGCCAACACTCCTCGCGAGAAGGTTGTCGCTTCCGTCTACAAGGAATATGAAATTCGAATCCGGAAACACTCCGCAATGGATTTTGACGACCTGTTGATAAGACCATTGGAATTATTCAGGAAATATCCCGCAGTTCTTGCGAATTGGAGCCAACGTTGGCAGTATATACATGTAGATGAATACCAGGACACTAACCTGGTACAGTTCGAGCTGTTGAAGACCCTGGGCGGTACAAAACCCAATCTGTGTGCAGTCGGAGATGACGATCAGTCCATTTATGGCTGGCGTGGAGCGCGTGTTGAAAACATTTTTAAATTCCGCGACGTCTATGAAGGCACCTCAGTGTATAAACTGGAACGGAATTACCGAAGCACCCAGGCAATTCTTGATCTGGCTCATGCTGTTGTTTCCGGAAGCAGCAAGCGTGAAGAAAAAAAACTTTGGACAAAGCAGACAGGTGGAAAAACCCCTGAAATTACGGGTTTGTATACAGAACTGGATGAAGCGAGAGATATTGCTGACCGGATTGCCCGAGATGTATTGAGCGGTAAACGGCAATACAAAGATTTTGCAATTTTATACAGGACCAATGCACAATCGCGTCAATTTGAAGACATGTTCAGATCACGACGTTTCCCTTACCAGTTGATAGGATCATTGAGCTTTTACCAGCGGAAAGAAGTAAAAGACATCCTGGCTTATTTTAAAATATGTTTGAATCCGAATGATGAAGTTGCATTACGTCGTATTATCAAGGAACCGCCTCGAGGTATAGGTGATAAAACTATTGATCATTTAAGTGAGTATACAAAAAAGGTAGATTGCAGTCTTACTGATGCTTTACTCAATGCTGATAAAATAGAAGGATTAGGCGCCAGGGGTGTAAACAATTGCAGAAAATTTGGCGATCAACTGGCGCAATGGCGATCAAGGCTGGAAAAGGATTCACCGGGCGACTGGGCGAAAATGGTGATCCAGGAATGCGGATACATTGAAAAGCTCGATAATGAGGATACGTTTGAATCACAAACGCGCAAAGCGAATGTGGAAGAGCTGTTGAACAGTATCATTGAAGAAACCGGACCGGATCCGGGTGGCCTGGCGGAATACCTCGAAGAGGTTGCACTGGCCACCGATGTGGACAAATATGATCCGGATGCAGATACGGTTCGGTTGATGACAATACACGCTGCAAAAGGATTGGAGTTTCCGGTTGTTTTTGTTGCAGGACTCGAACGTGGATTGTTCCCGTTGCAAAATGAGTCCGGGAATGTCGAGAATGAGGATGAAGAAAGGCGTCTCTTCTATGTTGCCGTAACACGTGCTCGCGAGGAACTGGTCCTGACGTATGCATCGCAACGTAAAAAGTGGGGTACTCCGATGTATGCCACGAAGAGCCAATTCCTTGACGAGATCCCTCGTGATAAAGTGAGTTGGATTGGTCAATACAGCCGTGAACAGGAAAAACAGGGATTCACTCGGTCATTGTTCGGTAGTACTATCGAATCGAATCGATGGAATTCAATTAATCGGAATCCCGAGCGAAAGAGTGCATCCTCCTCGACAACTATTGCATTCACGTCACCACATACGGGCAGGAGCACAAATGAAGAAATTGCCGCGGTTCGAGTCGGTGATCTCGTGGAACATCATACATTTGGCAGAGGTATTGTAATTACCGTTCAAAAATGGAAAAACGATCTGAAGGTTCGTGTCGAATTTGAAACAGGCAACACCTTACAGTTACTTCAAAGCAAAGCGAAGCTGCAACCAGTAAAGGATTTCAGTTCATGAATTCTGGTCGTTTGATTATTCTTGGGATAGTGGTACTCACTCTTGTGACTGGTACTTCAATCAGCCAGGTGAGCAGACAGGAGTCGGATTTTATCTATGCGACCCGGCTTTTTGAGGATGAACTGTATGATCTGGCTGCAGAAGCTCTCCAGGCATATATAGCGAATTACCCGGATAGTCCACACCACCAGGATGCGATGATGCTGATCGGGCGTTCCCTTTTTGCTGACAGCCTGTTTGAAGAGGCACGAACAGCTTTTCAGCAGATTTCGCTGGAATACCCGGAAAGTGATGTGGCAATTGAAGCAATGGTGAAAGTTGCCGACTGCTACGATGCCATGAATATGCCCGAACGTACGGCAAGAGCTTTGCTGCGAATTCCCGTATTTCACCCGGAATCTGTCCATGCCCCAGCTTCTTTGCTGAGAGCGGCTCAAATTCTTGTAGATATTGGCAATCTGGAAGACGCTGAATCGCCACTTCAGCAGATCCTTCACCAGTACCAGGATTTTGCAAGGTATGGCGATGCACAATTCCTCTGGGCTCGTGTTCGAGCAGGCAGGGGAGAGTGGGAAGATGCAGCACTCGAGGCAGAACGAATTTCCCATAGAACTATTGATGCTGCGTTGGCTGCAAGAGCACTTGTGTTTGCCGGCAAATGGTGGGATCAGATAGGGAGAGGTGACGAAGCCGAACGTGTCTGGCGCAAAGTCGTTGATGATTTTCAGGGTACAGAATCGCTGCCGGAAGCTATGACATGCCTTGGAACGAGGTTGATGATCCTTGGAGATATTGAGGCGGCGCAAACCTTATTCACAGAAGCGCTTGAAAGTGAATTAAGTGCAGAATCTGCCTATGCTGCGCACGCAGGTTTAGGTGACATCCTTTTCATCCAGGGGAATTACAATGCGTGCCTGGGACATTACAGGCTCGCAGGGAATCCTGAAGATAGTATTATTCGGTTCAAAGTTGCATTGTGTTTCGAGTTCTCAGGCAACCTCGAGTATGCACTGGAAGGTTATTCACTGGTTTCACAGTCGAATCCGGATTCGTTGCACTCCGCCGCCTACTGGAGAATGGGACAGATTTACCGGCAGATGGAAGACCATGATGAAGCTGTGGATGCATTTCTCGCCTGCGAAGATGCTTCTGATGACACATTGATCAAAGCCGAAGCTCGTTATAATGCTGTTTTAGTGTCATTGGAAAATAATCCTGAGAGATCTTTTAACCTTTCCGAGGATTATGATGTAATGTACCCGCTATCTCCTTATATAGATGATGTTAAATATTTAACCTTTCAAGCATTACTTGATATGTCACGTTTTCAGGAAGCTGTCAGTCTTGCTGAAGTGTTTTCCGAATTATATCCATTAAGTCCGTTACGAACAGATCTGAGTAGACGTGCAGACATTATCCGGCTGTATGAGATTCGTAATTCCGATCCTTCGGCTGAAGTTGCATCATTGCTTGCCGAAGTGGCTGGTGGACTTGATACTTCCGAACTGGCGTTACGGCTGGGCGAGATTTATCTGAATGATTACAAAGACTACAACAGGGCAATCCAGCAATTTGAACGCATCCTTGGGAATGAAAATTCAGACGAACAAAAGCGTAGAAGAGCTGAGCAGTTACTGATCGAATCTCTCTGGCGAAGAATCGAATCACGATGGAGCAGGATTGATACGCAAACAAATGAACTACCCGTTGAGTTGCTTGCATTGACAAATGAAACAATTGAAGCCTATGAGACAATGCTCCCTGAATTCACTGGAGATGCAGCCTCCAATATTGCTTATAAAATCCTCCAATTGGAACTTCGACTCCAGGAAGGGGAAGAACGATGCCGTCATGCCCGTGAGGGTTGGAGACGATTCCTTGCCACATATGCTCAATCGAATGAAGCGGCGGATGCCACATTCGAGCTTGGAATGGCATTTACTGAATGGCTTCCGGAAGATAACCCGGCGGACACGGTCCAACCTGCCATATACTTCCTGAATACACTGGTTACTACATATCCGGAGTACCCTCGCAGAAATGAAGCACTGCTTCTGTTAGGGGATACGTACGCATCGGTTGGTGAAATTGATTCTACCATACGACTCTATCGTGAAGTGGCGGAAACAGAGGCTAACCCCGAGAAAATCCAGGCCCTGGTACGTTTGCTTCCAATGCCGGAATTGCCCTTCAGTGAACGGATCGACATGATGGAATACATTCAGTCGGAAGCGTTCTATCATCCGGATGCGGAGCTTATTCGGACAACCGTAGCTAATCTGCTGGTGGAGATGGAAGCCTGGGAGGAGGCTGAAAATCAGTTCCGGGAATTAACGCAACGCAGGCAACCGGGCGATCCCGGATTCCTGATACTGGGTACTCAAAGGAACCAGTACTTATTCAGTATGGGACAGATCTATGAAGGACTGGGAAATATTCCTCACGCAAAACGAAGTTATCTTTCTTATATAGCTCATTTTCCTGATAGTCCGGAAGCTGCTGACGCCAGGCTGCGTCTTGCCAGGATAAATATGTCCGAACATAATGATGCCGAAGCCATTCGTCACTTTACCATACTCGCCGAAGATTCACTGGTTATCAGAAGCAAACGTGAGGAATCATACAGATCAATTGCACGAATACACTTTGTGACAGGGAGTTACGCTGAAGCCAGAAACAAAGCATTACGAGTTGTCGAAATAACGGAAAATCCTGATACTTCTTTCGAATACAGCCAATTGGCCATTGTATGCCTGTATAGGCAGGGACAACTTGAAGAAGCAAGAACTGAAGCTCGTCAACTTCGTCGAGCTTATTCTGACAGAGCTGATCTGGATAATGTGACAGCACGTTTCCACCTGGAACGTGGCAGATGGTTTTCACAACACCGGAATTATGAAGAAGCTGAGGAACAATTCCGCCGTATAATAGAACGTTTTGAAGGATCATCCTGGGTTGCTGCGGCTACATATGAATTGGGCCAGGACTTCCTCCTGCAGAACATGCATGACCAGGGGGTAGAGACTCTCCAGAGAATAATTGATCTCTTTCCCGACAATCCGATTCTTGGTCTGGTATATCTAACATTGGGAAATCACTATATTTCGGTAAATCGACTCATGGATGGTGTTGCTGCATATGAACAGGTGCTAAATAATGATCAATACTATACATTCTGGCCACAGGTGTTTAACAACCAGATACAAGCCTACAAGCAGGCAGGGTTTTATGCTGGCGCAGTGCGTGCGATTGAAGAGTATCTTCGCAGGTATCCACAAGCTGAGGATACATTTGCAAAGCAGATGGAACTGGGTCGGATGTATATGTCCATGGAGCAGTATGATCTTGCCATTGCCAAGTTTACTGAACTAAAACCTTATGCTGATGTGGAAGAAGAATCTGAATGCCAGTTCTACATCGCTGAAAGCTTTGATCGTCAGGGAAGATTCACAGAAGCCATTATTGAATACATGAAAGTGGATTACCTTGGTCGCAATACACGGCTTGAATGGGCGATTACTGCATTGTATAATGCAGGGCAGTGTTATGAACGACTGGGAAACAATCGAAGAGCTGAAGAACTCTATCGTCAAATCGTGATCAGGGAAGGGCTTGGCAGTCCATTCGGACGAGCTGCACAACAGCAGATTGATCGGTTAACAAACACAAACAACAGGTAATACAGAATTTACAGATAGAGTATTCTGGGATATCAGGAGAAATAATGAGATTAGTAGATGCTGTGGGGAAGGAATGGCTCATTCAACATGTAAACGAGGCATTGCAGGAAGACCTTGGCGATAATGGCGATATCACAAGCCTGGCAACAATTCCACCTGATAAAGAGGGATATGCTGAGCTTATAGCGAAGTCAAATGGCGTTCTCGCGGGTATTGACTGGGGAATCTTCACAGGAAAACTCTGTACACCTGCAGTAGACTGGAAATTCATATTTCAGGATGGATCTGTCGTAAAAAAAGGAGATGTGTTAGCGAGGGTCAACGGTCCAATACACGGTATTCTCATATCAGAACGTACTGCGTTGAATGGTCTTGGACGCTTGAGCGGGATTGCGACCATGGCCGCTGAAGCTACGAAACGTGTTGCGGGTACAAATGCTGTCGTACTCGATACACGTAAAACAACTCCTGGATGGCGAAAAGCAGAAAAATATGCTGTCTTGCAGGGTGGCGGTTCAAACCACAGGATTGGCCTTTTTGATGAAATTCTTATTAAAGAAAACCACGTCGAAGCATCCGGAGGTTTGCTAAACGCAATCAGGGATGCACAAAAGTGGCGCATAGATGCAGATATGGATGAGTACATACCCATTGAAATAGAAGTAACATCAATTGACGAGCTTAAAGAAGCACTTGAAGGTAAACCTGACCGAATACTTCTTGATAATTTTTCGATTGAAATGATGGAAGAGGCTGTTGTGATAGCTGAATTTCAATGTGATCTTGAAGCGTCCGGCGGAATAACCCTTGAAAACATTCATGAAGTTGCCCAGACCGGAGTAGACAGGATTTCACTCGGGGCTCTTACACATTCGGTAATTCCACTAGATCTTTCATTGTTAATTCGATAGATGTTCAATTCAGGACTTAAGACGTGTCAAACGCAATTTGAATTGCTGCAGTCCAATCATATTTGGAGTTGTCATGTTAGGAAAATTCACATTTGTATTGCATTCGCACCTGCCATATGTCATTTCTCATGGCCGTTGGCCTCATGGCATGGTCTGGCTTTCTGAAGCCGCTGCTGAAACATATATACCGCTCTGGCGGGTATTCCGATCTCTTCAACAGAAGGGAAAGAAAATTGCCGTAACCATTGGTATTACACCGGTTCTGGCGGAACAGCTTTCCGACCCTACGTTCAAACTCGAATTTCTTGAATACCTTGAAATGAAGCAGAAAGCTGCTGAAACGGATGCAATAGATTTTGAGTCACGCGGTGAAGAGGAAATGGCTAAAACCGCGCGTTTCTGGATCAAATTCTACAAGGAACTGGAGGAGGACTTCCGTGGTCCGCTGAATCAGAATATTGTACAAGGCTTCAGGAAACTCCAGGATGAAGGCGCGATTGAAATCATCACCTGTGCTGCTACACACGGTTACCTACCCCTTCTGGGGACTGATGAAGCCGTTGAAGCGCAAATCCGTGTCGGTGTTGAAACCTATAAAAAACACTTTGGGAAAAATCCCAAAGGTATCTGGTTGCCGGAATGCGCTTATCGTCCGGGATATCACTGGATCAATCCCATGGATCCTGACAGCGAGGGATTTGATCGTACAGGCGTTGAGCAATACCTGAAAAAATACGGCATTCGTTATTTCATTGTCGATTCACACCTGTTAAAAGGTGGTAAAGCGATAGGTGTATATCTGACACGCTTTGAAGGTCTGCGACAACTGTGGGAACAGGCTGAAAAGGGACTAAAGGAACGTACTCGTGATGAGGATTTCGAAAAATTACCTTATCGAATGTACTGGGTGGACGGTACAGTCGGCGAAGGTGATCCTGTGGGAATCCTGACGAGAGATGAAAAAACAAGTCTTCAGGTATGGTCGGGCGAATGGGGATATCCGGGCGACGGCGCCTACCTTGATTTTCATAAAAAACACTTCCCGGGCGGACACCGTTACTGGAGTGTTACGCGAGCAAAGGCCGATCTTGGTGAAAAAGAGGTCTATGAACTGGATAAAGTCGAAAGCAGATTGTACGAAAACGCAGAACACTTTGTATCACTGCTGAAAGATGTTCTTCGGAAGAACGATTCAATTAACGCGGATGACCGTTTTGTTACGAGTCCATTCGATACGGAATTATTCGGACACTGGTGGTTTGAAGGTCCAAGATGGTTGGAAAGAGTACTTGAACTGGTTGCCGATTCGGATGACATTACACCGGCTCAAGGCACTCTGCTTGTGGAAAACACATCGGAAGCACCCGTTGTTTCGATTCCGGAAGGCTCCTGGGGCGAAGGAGGATTTCATTATATCTGGTTGAATGAAGAGACCAAATGGACGTGGCCTCTGATCCATAAGGCAGAGAAAGTAATGACCGATTTCGCTCGCGAGTATGGCGAACATACCGGGTTGGTATACGAAATCCTGCAGCAGATGGGGAGAGAATTATTACTGCTTGAATCGAGTGACTGGCAGTTCCTGATCAGCACCATCTCCGCCAAGGATTACGCTGAACTTCGTGCCACGGGACACGCCCAGGATTTCAATTTCCTGAAAGAGTTGCTTCTCAAAACGGTTCAGGGTGGACCTGTGAGCCAGGAAGAGAACGAACGGTACACAGCAATCTGCGAGCGTGATACATTATTCGCAGATTTGGATCCAATGGTTTGGGCTTAGTGGAGTAACGATATGCCTGAAATGCGTCACGATCCCATTCAGAAACGATGGGTTGTCATTGCCACGGAGCGTGGGAACAGACCTTCGCAATTCCTTCGCCCCAAAGGAAATTGGAGAGAGGACACAAATCCATTCCTTGAAGGCAATGAATCCATGACTCCACCTGAGATTTATGCCGTGCGGAAAAAGGGAACAAAACCGGACACACCCGGATGGCAGGTTCGTGTTGTCCCGAATAAATATCCGGCGCTGAAAATTGAAGGGAACCTGGATCGTGCTGCAATGGGTCAGTATGACAAAATGAATGGGGTAGGGGCGCATGAGGTTGTGATTGAAACCTCCAATCCTGATGAAGATATTACGGATTTGTCCCTGGATGACGCTATTCTGGTTACAAAAACATACCGGGAACGTTTGACTGACCTGATGAAGGATAAACGATTCCGGTATGTCCTGATTTTCAGAAATCATGGAACCCTGGCCGGCGCAAGCCAGCCTCATCCGCACACCCAGATTATCGCCACGCCTGTAACTCCGCTGACAATATCAATTGAATTACAATCTGCGAAGGATCATTATCACGCGAAAGAACGCTGTCTCTTTTGTGATATTATTGCTCAGGAGTTACGTGAGAACAGGCGGATTATTGCTCAAAATGACCGTTTTATTGCTTTGTCGCCTTATGCGAGCCGTTTTCCGTTCGAAATTTGCCTGCTTCCGAAACATCATGCACATGATTTCAGGGAAATATCAAATGACGACCTGATTGATTTTACCCGTTTATTACAGGATACTCTTCGAAGAATTCGCATTGGGCTGGACGATCCACCTTATAACCTGATGATCCATACAGCCCCGAACACTGGATCGGACACTCCACGGCCATCATACTGGAACACGATAAAATACGACTGGCACTGGCACGTGGAAATAATCCCCAGGTTAACCGATGTTGCAGGATTTGAATGGGGAACAGGTCTCTTCATTAATCCAACCAGTCCTGAACAGGCAACTGAATTTTTACGTGGCATTCAACTGGGATAATTTGTAACTTTCGATTGAGCCGGTAACATACAGAGTTCTAGCTATGAAAAAGAACGGGATTGCACTCTCTGTGGTGACCTGCCATTACGGCCCTCATGAACAGCTTTACCGGCTTCTTCACAGTTTGGAAAAACAGTCTGTTGCGTTTGATGATTTTGAATGGGTAGTGGTCGATGATGGAAGCCCTGATGGACCACCACCTTTTTTCTCGGCGTATTCCGGTCCACTGAATATTCAAAGTGTTCCACTGAAGAAGAATCATGGACGGAGCGCTGCAAGGAATGCCGGATGGAAAAAGGCTTCTGGAAAAATCATCCTGTTCCTCGATTCTGATATGGAGCTTTCAAGGACCGCAATAGAATCGCTGAAGCGCGATGTTGAGAGGACAAGAGGTGTTGTTGTAGCAAGACTTAACCCTCATCCATCATTGCCGAAAACTGCATACCTCAGGTACTATCATTCGCGAGGCGGTAATAAACTCCCTCCCGGTGCGGAACTTCCTGGCAAGTATTTTACAACCGGAGCGGTTGCATTAGAAAAAAAATGGTTGCGCAGAACTGGCGGATTTGATGAATCGATGAAATCCTGGGGGGGCGAGGATCTTGAACTCGGGTTAAAACTGGAAAAGTTGGATGCACCCATATTTTTCAGTAAACGAGTCCTCATTTACCACTTCCATGACAAGGATTGGCCAGAAATCGAAAAGATGTATGAGATTTATGGAAAAGAAACAATTCCATTGTTAATCGACAAATATCCTGGTGTGGAAAGATCTTTAACATTATCACTTCTATACGATAAAAGAACTCCTTTCACCAGAAAGTGGTATTGTCAGAAAATTGTAAAAATCGCACTTAAACCTATATTTTATAATTTTATTCGTTACTTAACGACAAAATACCCGGCATTTGCATGGCCGGATATCATTTTCGACTACCTTGTGTACTATCTGTATTCTACAAACTATCGAAAAGCGGGAGTCCATTGTGGCTGAAAGAGGCAGATTAATTGATGGGAAAAAAGTAGCAGAAGAAATTCGTGCTGAAGTGAAAGAAGAAGTGGCCCGCAGGAAAAAAAATGGAAGATCCCCGGGATTGGCTCTTGTGTTAGTGGGTGAAAATCCCGCTTCCAAGGTCTATGTAAACATGAAAGAGAAGGCTTGTCAGGAAACAGGCATCCGTTCTTTGATCGAACGGCTCCCGGCTGACATCAGCCAGCAAGAGCTTATTCATAAAGTAATGGAAATAAATAATAACGATGATTATCATGGTCTATTGGTACAGTCACCACTTCCTGAAGGGCTTGATGAGGATGAGATCGTAAGAACCGTCGATCCGAAAAAAGATGTTGATGGTTTTCATCCATACAATGTCGGGATGCTCGCACTTGGCACTCCTTCATTTGTTCCATGCACTCCTCTGGGGACAGTCGAACTGTTGCAACGTTATAATATTTCCACACAGGGAAAACATGTTGTTGTCATTGGAAGAAGCCATATTGTAGGCATGCCAACCTCGTTGCTGCTGGTTCGAAAGGCAAAAGAAGCAAATGCTACAGTTACCATATGCCATAGCAGAACACAGAACTTGCCCGAGATTACCCGTTCAGCAGACATTTTAATCGCCGCGATAGGTAGCCCTGAGTTCGTCACTGCCGACATGGTCAAAGAAGATGCTGTCGTAATTGATGTGGGTATGAACCGCGTTGACGACGCGTCCAGAAAACGTGGTTACAGGCTCACAGGCGATGTCGATTTTGAAAACGTGCGAAAAAAAACATCCTGGATAACACCTGTACCGGGCGGGGTAGGTCCAATGACTGTGGCTTTGTTACTCAGAAATACACTTCTGGCAGAAGAGAGGTTATTTCAATCTCGATAGAAGGTTTGACATTTCGATATTAAAAATGGGATGACCCAATCAGGATCATCCCATTTTTGTACGAAAACAATCCAAAGAAAGGAATTTTCGGATTACCACAGGTTCATATGATTGGCGATCAGGTTGATGATTTCATCTCTTTCAAGTCCCGCTTGCAGTAAATCATTGATCCACTGAAGAACGAATTCATACTCTTCACTTTCCGGTTGCACATGAACTCTGTATTGATTAATAGCATCCATATTCACGGCAATCATTGAAACCGAATTTTCATCGCAAAGAAGAATGATTTTCGCATCGGTTTCATGGATTTGTGCAAGCATAGTGTCCGGTATTGCATCGAATTCTTCCGTTGTCCCCACCAGAACAGCATATTCGCCAGCCTCTTCTATAATTGGCAACCATCTTTCAAGATTCACCAATGGCAATTGAATCGTCGTTTCAGTACTGATTATTTCCTCGAGCAGGTGGCGTTTATCCGGATTTATTCCACCATCAGGAACCCAGGCCCAGAAATCACGCAGAATCGCCCAATGCAACCCCCATTGGGTAATTGTACGCCATGAAGTTGTGTCTGCATTTGTGAACTGATCCGCTTCAAGCGCGAAAAAGATCCTTGAATTTCTCCGGTAGGCGACAGATGTCAAGCCATCCACCGATTCCCCGACTTCAAGTTTCTGATCAGTCTCAATAATATCCTGCCAGCGATCAAGCAGAATTACATGCGTTTGAACTGTAGTATCAACTTCCAGTGGAATTTCAAGGACAGTGCCTATCCATCCGTGTTGCCTGTTCCTGTGGATCATATCTGCATCAATTGTCGGTTCTGTCGTGCCCTGCTGCCAGACGAGCGGAGTACCACGATGCCAGATAGTACGTGCTTCCAGATTCCGTTCAGCGAGTGGTTCTTCAAACGTTGCTACAGCTTCGATCCAACTACTCGAAGCATTTAATGCACCCTCCATCGCTTCGCGATCAATTGTATAAAAACGATCGTCAAGGGTATGGTAATAATCATGATGACCGCGACTGTATCCTGTAAATGCCGGAATACCCCTGTTTCTGAAAGGAGCGTGATCGGATGATTCGCCACCCCATGACCTGTTACCTTCAACGATTGATTGCATGCTATCAGGCAGCTCGGAATACCAAGGATCCCAGACCTCCCACAACATATCACCACCGCCAATACCTGTTCGGCCGGAACCTCTTCCAACCATATCGAAATTCACCATATTAACATAGGTGAAAGTATCGGGCAAGATTTCCGCGAGTGCTCTGCTTCCAAGTAGTCCTTGCTCTTCGCCGCCAAACACACAGAAAACAAGCGTACGTGGTTGCGGATGTTGCACGTAATATCTTGCCAGTTCCATGATCAGGGCCGTACCGGATCCGTTATCATCGGCGCCAGGGTAGGGGATACCGATAGCGTTTACCCCGGCATGGTCGCCATGCGCACCAATAAGGACAGCTTCATGCGCAAGTGTACTGTCAGTACCCGGTACAACACCTGCGACGTTATGAGCGAGGTCATCCAATCGTTCGCAACGAGCCGAAAAATACAGTTCTTTATCAATCTCCAGTGGAAAAGGTCCGTTTCGCAGTTCTCTTTCATAAGCAGCCTGAGTATAGCCGGTTCCGATCAGCAGATGACGCAGGACGCGATCACTGATGTATCCAACCGGTATATCCGGATGGTAAGATGCTTCCGCGATTGCAGCACCGTAGACAGGTGTTTCCCTGTCGTGGTACAGAACAGCAACAGCACCATGATTCACCGCCTCAGCGAACGAATAGGTTCGAGGATATTGATCACTCCAGTCCTGATTCGTATTTGGAGTTCCGCGTGTGATGATGACAATCTTTCCTTCAACGTCAATACCTCGATAATCATCCCATCCTTTTTCCGGCTCACTTACACCGTATCCGACAAGAGTCACTTCAGCCCTGACTGTGTTGCTGCCGCTGTTGGTGCAAAGTGTAAAATCATCGCCAGTCAGATACTCAATTAAGCCCCATGGTGTGTTTTCAAGTCGAAGTTTAGCTCGTTTTTCATCTGTGGCGAGCTGAGAATAGGGGATTAACAAGTTTTCCCCAATGAGCGGTTCCAGTCCCCAGGATTCCATTCGATCTGCAATATAGCTCTGAGAGGCAAATCCCGATTCAGTACCGCTTTTTCGGCCACCGAACCGTTCAGGATCAGAAATTATTTCAAGATGATTCATTAAACTGTCTACATTCATTGCAACCTGTGCTTCTACAGGAAAATTGCATGCAAAGAACAGGACATAGAAACCGATGATAAACATGGTTTTGCGAAAATGTGTATCCACTTCTATCTCCTTCATGAATCTTTATTGAATTTCATACGTATAGTATGGTGATAGAAATACGAGAGCGCAAGTAGGCTTTCGCATTGACATGCAACAATTCAAAAGGTACTTTATCCCGTCATCAAGGGGAAAAAAATGGTGAAACAAGATAAAAAACGTCGTGTTCGTCAACCTGAACGCACAGAAAAAAAGGCACTGACATCGCGGAAAAAAGGGACAGGTAAGACGAAAGACGCTGTTGAAAAAACCAAATCAGAATCTATCAGCAGGCAGACATCCAGAAAACAGGTTGAGACATTACCACCTCTCTTTGCGTGGCCCTTTTCATTGATCAATTATATTCTGTTTGGAACAAGTTTGATGGTAATTATAGTTGGGTATGTTTTCTTGAATACCGGCACACATGACAGCTTTACATCTTTAACAATCGGTCCAATTCTACTCGTATTCGGCTATCTGATCATGATTCCGGTTTCGATATTGTTCCCTTCACATAAAGTTGTAAAAAAACAAGTTATCACCGAATAGGGTTTCTTTCTTCTGACTCCGGTTTTCAGCAAAAACCCTGTTGTATTCAGTCTATGTGAAGTATATTTACGCCGACATAGTGCAGTAAGCGGGCGATTAGCTCAGCTCTGGTTAGAGCGCCGCCCTTACAAGGCGGAGGTCACTGGTTCGACTCCAGTATCGCCCACAAAGCATGGGATCCTGAATGAGGCTCCCATTTTTTTCCACTCGTGTCTCTGCTTATACATAGAAGGTCTTCACATAAAAACGTTGTCTTATTGACCGAATAAAGGTTTTTTAATGTTCGCAGATATTATATAAGATAATTATGATATTTTCATAAGGTGTTGCTATTTGGAATATTTAGTAATTATATTAAAGTGTAAGTAATTCTAATACCGGAGGATACTTCCAATGGATGTGAATGTATCAAAATCCAACGATGTTGTTATCGTCGAGATTCTTGAAGATTTCATTGACACAAGAAACCTCTTCGATTTTGCAGACAATGTTTACCCTTACCTTGCGAAAAAAGGGAAGATCGTCCTCGATCTCGCGCATGTAAACCGCATAGACAGCGCAGGAATGGGTGCAGTTGCGTCAACATTGCGGATAATTGTTCGGCGTGGTGGAAATGTGAAGCTCTGCAATCTCACAGATCATGTTCAGAAACTTTTTGAACTGGTACGATTGCATAAAGTGATTGAAGTATATCCCACGCGCGAAGCTGCTGTTGAATCCTATCAGTCAGAATAGAGCTTGATCAAGTATGTTCCATTGTATGGAACATACTTGATACATCTCTCTCCTCAATTATTCCATCCATTTTCTCCGATTGTTTCTTGCCAAAGAAGCCCCACGGAGTTCTTTGTATTTCTTGCCTGATTGGCTATTCCAAATCTATATTTTGTGTTACTCTTCATTTACACTATGGATAGTGATTTGATAGCGGAAAACCTAAAGAGGATTGAAGAAAGAATCTGTAAAGCTGCTGAGTCGTCTGGACGATCTCGTGAAGAGATAGCAATGATGGCAGTGACAAAGACTATCCCGGTTGATTATATCATGGAAGCATATGCCTGCGGCCAGAAATTATTTGGAGAAAACAGAGTCCAGGGCACTATTGAGAAGATTCAGGAATTTCATGGGAAACTGGATATCAAAGATGAAGGACCGGACTGGCATTTTATCGGTCATGTTCAATCCAACAAGATCAGAAAAGTCATCCAGGTATTCAGTACAATCCACTCTATTGACAGTATTGAACTTTTGCAAAGAATTGATAGGATTTCGGGAGAACTTGGCATACTTTCCAGTGGACTTCTCCAGATCAATATTTCCAGCGCTGAAACACAGGGCGGGATTACTCCAGACCTTATACCTGAGTTTCTTGGAAAAGCGGAAGATTTGCATCATTTGAAAATAAAAGGATTCATGGCGATTGGTCCACATACTGACAATCGAGAAATAATACGGCGTGCATATCGTTCACTTAACAAAAAATTTCAACAATACAGAAACGATTACCTTGACCTGACTGTTTTATCAACCGGAATGACAGATGATTTTGAAATAGCGATTGAAGAAGGTTCGACCCTGGTGCGTATTGGAACGGCAATATTTGGTCCCCGGCAATATTGAGGAGGAATTATGAAACTCTCACCGCTTGATATTCGCAAACAGGAGTTCGGTGGGCAAATCAAAGGGTTTGACAAAGAGGAAGTTAAAAGCTTCTTAACCATGATTGCTGATGAATTTGAGCAATTGCTGAGTCAGCAGCAGGAACTTCAGAAAACAATTGAAAACCAGTCAACAAAGCTGTCAGAGTATAAAGCGAAAGAAAAATCATTACAGGATGCGTTAGTTAGTGCGGAACGTACAAGCCGTGCAAAAACCGAGGAAATTGACAAACAGGCTGAAACGAAAATCCAGAAAGCTGAATTTGAGGCTGAACAAATCATCTCGAATGCTCGAAGAAAACACCAGCAGATCCTTGACGATGTTACGACGCTGGAGAGTCAGCGAAGAACGTATCTGCTAAGTGTATCCAACCTGCTTCGGGGCCAGATTCAACTCCTCGATTTGCTGGAGAAGGAATCCGTTGATTCCATTATCGTACCGCCGGGACAGAAGCTGCGCGAACCTGCTGTTGCAAGGGATCAACTGATTACTGAATTAAGACGCCTGGATCGTGAACGGAAAGCATTCCTTAAAAAAATGAAGCGAATTCATATTTCTCAAATGGAGTTACTTGAAATCCTTGAAGAGGAATCTCCAAGGAAGAAAACGCAGTAAACGGACAGACTTCTATTCGAGATAAGGCGAATTAGTATGATTTACTTTTGCCATATCCATTCGATACAACATGACGGGCATGATTGAAAGAGAATAGTGCAGAAAATGTTTCAAACAGTAAAAAATCCACCTGATTTTCCATCCCTGGATAAAGACATCCTGGAATTCTGGGAAAAGAACCGGATTTTCCAACGGACCATTGAAGAGCGTGAAGGCAGGGAAGACTTCGTTTTTTATGATGGCCCTCCGGGGACCAACGGTTTACCGCATGTCGGTCATATTATGCAATCGGCATTAAAAGACTTATGGCCCCGTTTCTGGACAATGCGCGGTAAACGAGTTCTGCGCAAAGCCGGATGGGATACACACGGTCTTCCGGTAGAACTCACCTCAGACCGTGAATTAGGACTTGAGAGCAAACAGGAAATCGAAGAATACGGTATACAAAAATATATCGACCATTGCCGTAATACAGTGTTTCGTTTCAAGGGTGAATGGGAGCAGGTGATCCGTCGTGTCGGTCGTTTTCTCGACATGGATGATTTTTATGCGACGTACAAGACTTCGTTTATTCAATCCGACTGGTGGATTTTAAAGCAGGCATGGGATACAAAAGTCAAGCCGGAATTCGTAAAGCCGAATAACCTGTTTGGCAAAAACCGTTTTCTTTATAAGGACTACCGTATCTCTGCATGGTGCCCACGCCAGGGAACAACATTATCCAACTTTGAAGTTGCCCAGGGATATAAAGAAGTAACAGAAAATGCCCTTTTCGCAAAATTCAAGGTAAAGAACCTGGAAGAGACCTACCTGGTTGCCTGGACAACGACTGCATGGACACTGTTATCAAATATCGCGATCGCTGTCGGTCCTGATATTGACTATGTGAAAATCCGCTTGAATGAAGACGTAAAAGGTGGTCGTAAAGATGAAAACCTGATCATCGCAAGGAGTCGTCTTGCAGCAATGGAAGGTTTTCTCGGTACATATGAAATCGTTGGCAGTATGAAAGGTGTGGAGCTCGAAGGCCTGAACTATGAACCGCTATGGAAGTGGCAGGTACTTGATGAAGGAACCGGTCATTATGTCATTCCGGATTCTTATGTTACGACAGAAGATGGCTCCGGTATGGTACATCTTGCACCGTATGGTGAAGATGACTACCGTATCATGAACAAAAACAACCTGCCGGTTCGTCTCGTTGTCAATGAACATGGATATGTCAGCCCGATTGCAGAAGAACTGTCAGGACACTGGTTCAAAGATGATGAACTTGAGATCAAGATTATACGTGATCTCGCCAGCCGTAACCTGCTTCTTGCAAAAGAGAAGCATGAACATACGTATCCATTCCATTACAAGACCGGTAGTCCTCTAATGTATTTCCCGCGTCCCGGATGGTTCATCCGTGCAACTGCCATGCGTGATGAGATGATCGTGGCAAACCAGCAGATCAACTGGTATCCGTCACGTATTCGCGATGGACGTTTCGGAAAATGGCTTGAAGGCGTAATTGACTGGAATATCACCAGGGAACGGTTCTGGGGAAGTCCATTGCCGGTCTGGAGTAGCGAAGACGGTGAAGAAGCTGTATGTGTCGGTTCGATCAGCGAACTGAATGAATGGATCAAGAAATCAGGCGGTGAACCTCTTGCAGAAGATGCAGACCTGCATAAACCCGGTATTGACAATATTGTTTTACGAGGTGAATCAGGACGTGAATTAAGGCGAGAAAACTTTGTTCTCGATTCCTGGTACAATGCCGGTATTATGCCTTGGGGACAGATAGGTTACCCGGCAAGCGAAGGGTCAGTAGAATACTTCAACAACCAGTATCCAGCGGATTTTATCTGTGAAGGACTGGATCAGACAAGGGGATGGTTCTACAGCATGCTTGCCTGCAGTACATTGATCGCCATTGCGACGGGTGATAAGGACAAGAGTCGCTGGTCTTCTTATAAAAATGTTATCTGTACAGATCTCGTTCTTGATATGAACGGGGAAAAGATGGCCAAATCCAGGGGAAATGTAGTTCCGCCTATTCCGATGATGGAAAAATATGGCGCCGATGCCGTCCGTTGGTCTTTCTACAAGAATAACCCCTGGTTGCCCGTCAGATTTGGTGAAGAGGGACTGCTGGAGTCACTGCGCCAGGTATTTTTACCCTTATGGAACGCTTACAGTTTCTTCGTAACCTATGCATCGGTTGATGGCTGGTCACCGGACAGCGTGCAGGATATGTCCAAACCGACAAGCCTGGATCAATGGATTCTTGCCTGTTATTACGATATGCTGGTAAGCGTTACTGAACATCTTGAGTCGTACGATGTGATGCCTGCTGCGGTATCCATTAACGATTTCATCGACCGTTTGACAAACTGGTACATTCGCAGAAGCAGGCGCAGGTTCTGGAAAAGTGAAGAGGCCGAAGATAAGTGCCGTGCCTATCACACACTTTATACTGTGTTGACAGGAATAACCCGTGTAATGGCTCCATTTGCGCCGTTTATTACCGAAGAGATATACCAGAATCTCGTCAGGCATGTTTCCAGTAGCGCAAAAGACTCCGTACACCTGGATACCTGGCCTGTAGCTGAACAGAACTGGAAGAATGATTCCCTGAAATCCACCATGGATTTAGTAAGGAATATCGTATCCCTGTCGCTTGCGGCAAGAAATGATGCACGCTTGAAGGTAAGGCAGCCGTTATCGACATTATATATTGTTGCTGACCAGAAACAACAAAAACAGATTGAAAGTCTTGAAGAGTTGATCCTGGATGAATTAAATATTAAAAAAATCGAATTTGTTGAGAGTCAATCAGATTTGGTATCTTATTCTGCTAAGGCGAATTTTAAGACGCTCGGGCCTCGTTTCGGAAAAGAGATGAAAAACTGGGCGCAGAAAATTGCAGGCGCATCGGCTGATATAACTGTCCAATGGGCAAACGCTGAAACTGTAGTTCTGGATGGTGAGGAAATCCATGCAGATGACGTTATCCTGGAACAGATCGTCCCGGATCATTATCAAGTGAAAACAGAGAGCGGTAGTACAGTTGCACTTGATAAACGTCTTGATGACGCACTTCTGGATGAAGGGTATGCGCGAGAATTGATCAACAAAATCCAGAATGGTAGAAAAAACAGGGATTTCAGTGTAACCCAGCGAATACATGTAGCCATAAAGTGTGATGAACGCTTGATGGACGCATTCACGAAAAACAAATCTCTGATCCAACATGAAGTACTTGCTGTAAGCATGGAAATGGAGAAACTTGATAATTCGGCGAAGGATCTTGTAAAGATAAATGATCGGACCGTCTGGTTTGATCTGAAACCTGTTGATTGAGTTATTGTGGAGGCACAATATGAGCGATAGTAAAAAAAATAATCCACCTGAAGTGGGCGAGGAAGAAACAAGCTGGAAGCCCTTTGTGGATTATGATGACGGAGTAAGGCGCTATCGCCCCGAGGATAAAGAGCATTTTCGCACTATTATCCTTGAGAAAATTGAGAAGATTAAAAAAGAACTTGGATTTATGAAAGAAAACACCCTGCGTGGTCTGGATGACTATTCAGGTGATAATTCTACATATTCTCTGCACATGGCAGACCAGGGGACGGATGCCCAGGAACGTGAAAAAGCATTCATGTTTGCCGCTCGCGAACATACTTTTTTGAAACATCTGCTTCGTGCCATGCAACGAATGGAAGCAGGAACTTACGGCTATTGCATGGATACGGGAATTCCAATTGAGTATGCACGCCTGGAAGCTGTCCCGCATGCAACTTTGTGTATTGCCGCGAAAAAGAAGCGAGAGGAAGAAGGACGTTGAATCGGTCCGCTCGAGATAGATATCTGCCGTGGTTATTCAGTGTTGTAATTGTTGTACTGGATCAACTTACAAAGTATTTGATCCGTACCACTTTTGAACCCAATGATCGTCCCTTTGATGTATTAGGATCATTTTTACGATGGTCTTATATTCAAAACGATGGGATTGTCTTCGGCCTGGAAATGCCTGGTGGAAGGTTATTGGGGATTTTCTCTTTGCTTGCAACTGTTGTGTTTGTGTTTTTCCTTGTACGAATGCATGATGAGGCGCTAATTGTAAAAGTACTCCTGGGATGTATTATTGGTGGCGCCATTGGTAATGCAATTGACAGGATCGCATTTGGTTATGTGATAGATTTTATTGATGTAGGTATACCTCATTGGCCGTATGTCTTCAATATTGCCGATTCAGCAGTTTCTGTCAGTGTTACCTTGATGATTGTTTATCTGCTCTTTTTCTACCGCACGGATCGTGACGAAAGCGATGTCAGCTTAGCGGAACTGGATCAAATGCAACTTACGGATAACCAATCTGATACTATTGTTAATAACAGAGATGATGACCCGTTAGATACCGGAGAATCCATACAAAAGGATATATCATCTTGATTCGATTTTGCAACATACAGATAGCGCCAGTATTGTTGGCGCTTCTTTTTTTCACGTCTGAATTTTCTTTTGCCGATACATTTCCGGATTATACCGGGTATGTAAACGATTATGCTCAAGTATTAACACCTTCTCAAAGGAATCAACTGGAACAAATCTGTCGTGAAGCGAATGAAAAAGCAGGTGTCCAGATTGCGATAGTCACAATGGATTCCATACCCGGTGGTGATGTGATATCCAGCTATGCTACTGAACTGGCAGATCACTGGGGTGTTGGTAATGCACGTACTGATCTTGGCGCCCTTCTTTTTTTCAAGAAGGAAACCGACACTGAAAGAAGAAGGGTGTTTCTTGCAACCGGATACGGACTCGAAGCGCATGTTCCTGATGGTCTTGCAGGTGAAATACTTGACAAGTACGTTGTTCCACATCTTGATCAGGGAGAACCTGCAATTGCTTTTGCCAATGCAGTTGCGGCCATCACTTATTATGTAAATCCGGACGTTCAACTCACAGGACAATCGAACCAGTATCCTGCACGCAGAAGAAATAATGTGAATCCCTTCGGTTTGATCCCGATGATTATCATTCTCCTGCTGATGTCACGGTCCCGGTTGGGACGTCATATGCTGATGGGTATGATGTTGGGATCCATGATGGGTGGAGGTCGAGGTGGCTGGGGAGGTGGTTCAGGTGGTTTCGGTGGTGGTTTTGGAGGGTTTGGAGGCGGCTTCGGCGGTTTCGGTGGAGGCGGTTTTGGCGGTGGTGGCGCTGGACGATAATTCGGGGAAAATATGATACAGGAATTGGAAAAGAAAATTACGGCTGCAACAGAAAGTTGGAAAGAATTGCTGGGTGAATCTCTTGATTCGCTTTATTTGTTTGGATCAGCAGTGCGTGGAGACTGGTCACCCAAAACCAGCGATATCAATGTTTTACTACTACACCGTGATGATGTTTACAAGCATTGGCCAACCATTGGTGAACAAGCCAAACGTTGGCGAAAACGCGGTTTTGCTTTACCGCTCTTTCTTACTGAGTCATACATTCAAAGTGCGCTGGATGTCTTCCCGATTGAGTTTCTTGAAATGAAGCTGTTTCACGAAGTACTTTATGGAACCGATATTTTCGAGTCAATCGAGATTAATAACGAACATCTTCGCAACCAGGCAGAGCGGGAAATACGTGGGAAATGGGTACAATTGCGTCAAGCATCACTTGAACGTTATGGCGATACTGTTGAGCTAAGAAACCTTTTAGCAATGTCAGTCCCGACCTGGGTATCCGTATTCCAGGCGATACTGGTAATTCACAATCAATCTGTGCCGTCTGATAAAATGGAAACAATTTCCCGTGGCGCCGAAATAGCTGGTGTTGATGCAAAGATTTTCCATAATCTACTGAAAATGCGGAAAGAAAAAAGAGCGATGAACAGAAAAGCCACTTGGGATACCATGCTCGAAACTCTGGGCCAGGTGGACAACCTGATTCAATATGTTGACAGGGATTTACAGTAGCATTCGTAAGGATAGGATGAATTTCATACGAGATGATTTACAACAACATGATGCAGTATCGTAGAAAGCAAGGAGTCCTCAGGATGAAAAAGAGCACGATTATCTGGATAGGAATAGCAGTTGTAGTAGTTCTTCTTATCGTAAATGGTATCAGTGTGTACAACAGGTTGGTTACAGCGGATGAATCTGTGAACGCCAAGTGGGCGGAAGTTGATAATAATCTCCAGAGACGCTATGACCTGATCCCTAACCTTGTGAATACAGTCCGGGGATATGCATCACATGAGAGTGAAGTACTGCTGGGTGTTACGGAAGCGCGTTCAAGAGTGGGAGGCGCCACGACACCTTCAGAACGGATGCAAGCAGAAGGTGAATTGTCAAGCGCGTTATCGCGACTGATGGTCGTAATGGAAAACTATCCGCAATTGCAAGCCAACACCAATTTCATTCGACTGCAGGATGAACTCAGCGGAACAGAAAACAGGCTTACTCACGCACGCCGTAACTATATTGAGGCTGTACAGTCTTATAACAGCATGGTTCGGAGATTTCCGGCGAATATCATCGCTGGTTTCACAGGATTCGGTGTAAAAGAGGTTTATGAAGTACCGGATAATGTGACTGAGGCGCCGCAGGTGCAATTCGATTAAAGAGGCGTTTGTGTACGGTCCCTGCATCGTATTAATGACCGATTTTGGTCTTACTGACGATTATACAGGGTTGATGGAAGCGAAAATTGCAACTATCGATCCGAAAATACGGGTGCTGCACCTGACACATTCAATTCCTCCCGGAAATGTTGAGGCGGCTTCTTTCCTGATAGAGAAGGATCTGCAGCATTTGCCTGAAGAGGCTGTGATACTTGCGGTCGTTGATCCCGGCGTAGGGAGCGACAGACGTATCCTTGCTGTTCAAATTGAGGGAAGATTCATTCTTGCCCCTGATAATGGGATTTTACATCCAATACTATCAGGTTTGAATACATGTGAAGTCAGAGAAGTGCAGTGGAAGCCACTGTTGACAAGGAATATTTCAAACACTTTTCATGGAAGAGATATTTTTGCACCAATCGGCGCTAAACTGGCCACACGTGAATTAGATTTTGCTGCAATAGGACCGTTAGTATCAACTTGGATCCAGTCAGAAGAAATACACCCTGTTACCGATGACAACCGAATCATCGGGAAGGTTATGTGGATTGACCAATTTGGAAACCTGATAACGAACATAACCGAAAGCATGCTTAATCATTCCACAATGATCGAAATAGAAAATATTTTGCCAAAACATGTTTCCTGCTTTTCAGAAGGAAAACCGAGTGAATTGATCTGGTATATTGGAAGTAAAGACACTGTTGAGATTGCTCTCAATGGAGGCAACGCAAAAGAAAAACTGCAAAGTACTTTCGGACATGAAGTAATAGCTTATACATCGTAGCATGAAAATCTTATATTGTACTCTTAGAAATTATTTTAAAGATTGTGCCTATATCGTTGTTTACATGATGTTTACCGTACCGACGAGGGGAATATGAGCAATCTGTTGAGACTGGATGTCACAAGAATGATGTCAGACGTTGTGGGTGATGATCATGGCATCAAACAGAGTGATATAAAGGAAATCTGGCCGCGTGTGACGGCATTGTTGCAGGGACTGGAAGCAAAACGAAAGGCTGGCGATCTTCCTTTTTACGATTTACCGGATGATACTGCTACAGTTGACAGAATTATAGAATACTCGGATCAGGCAAAGACCAAGTACAAGAACCTGGTCGTTCTCGGTATCGGCGGTTCTGCGCTTGGACCGGTCGCTTTAAAAGAATCCTTGCGTCCCTATACCTGGAATCTTCTCCCGGAAGAAAAGCGTGATGGCTTACGGTTATTTGTCCCTGATAACCCTGATCCGGATTTCTTCGGCTCAATCCTGGACCTGTGTCCGCCGGAAGAGACTCTCTATAACGTGGTTACAAAGTCGGGGGGGACCGCAGAAACGGTCAGTTCATACCTTGCGGTACTTACTCTGCTCAAGGAAAATCTGAAAGACCAGTGGAGAGATCACCTGGTATTTACGACTGATCCTTCGAAAGGGAACCTCAGGAAAATCGCGAGAAGTGAAGGTATCGTGACGTTTTCTATTCCTTCAGGTGTCGGCGGCAGGTTCTCGGTTCTGACTCCTGTCGGTCTATTACCAGCAGCCCTGATCGGTATTGATATCCGGAAATTGCTTGCTGGTTCGGCAGACCAGCGTGAGCGCGTATTTAATCGCACTTTCGAAGAAAATCCTTCGGCTGCGTTTGCTGTATTGCAATACATCGCCGACACGCGCCTGGGTAAAAATATCCAGGTTATGATGCCCTATACAAATGCACTATTCAGAACCGCAGACTGGTTCAGGCAACTCTGGGCGGAATCCCTTGGAAAACGTGAAAACCTGAGTGGTGATATAGTCGCGTGCGGACCAACTCCGATTGCCTCTTTAGGCGCCACTGATCAGCACAGCCAGGTGCAATTGTATGTTGAAGGTCCGAATAACAAGACGTTTACCTTCCTTGTTCCGGATTCATTCCACAGGAAAGTGATCTGCGGAAAACATCATGCTGACATGGAGGGGATTGACTATCTTGCCGGAATTGATATCGGGGCTTTGCTGCGTTCGGAAGCGGAAGCAACCCAACGCGCAATAACTGCCGCGAATCGTCCCAATATGACATTCCATTTTGACATGGTGACTCCGGAAGTAGTTGGCGGTTTAATGTACCTGTTTGAGGCAGCGACTCTTGTTGCAGGTGGACTATACGAAGTGAATCCACTCGACCAACCCGGCGTGGAAGCGGGAAAAATAGCTACATATGCGCTATTGGGACGTGATGGATACGAAGATATTCGAGTTGAAATAGAAAATGATCAGAAGCGAGATTCAATTATCATTTCCTAGTTGTATTTGTCTCGCTTTGGTTACATCTTGCGTAACAGGAATATCCAGAATAGTAAGGCTCGCTGAAACGGATGATTTATGGATGATATGATAAAAAAATATGAAACCGGTCAGACCATTGTACAGGAAGGCGAAATACTTCAGCACGCATACTATGTTGAAAAGGGCATGGTTCGTGTAATTCAATCCGGTGAAAAGGGTACTCATTGTATCAACCTTCTGAAAGAAGGAGATATTATTGGTGCGGAATCGCTTGCCAGTGATTATTCCATGTCATTTTCACTCGTCGCTAATGAAGAAACATATGTACGCAAGATATCTCGCGTTGATTTCGTCAAAATGATGTCAACAATGCCTCCGTGGTTTCAGAACTGGATAAATTCAAGGGCTCTTGTTTCATCGTTTTCGAAAAAGAAGATTTTCAGCAGCGTTGAATTATTGTACCTGACTGTAAGCAGGATTTATTCATTCCTGCGAGTATCACAAACAACTGATGGTCTGCCATCGGCAAAAGGCAGACTGCTTCCCATCATTCAGGAACTGCGTAACGCAAAAACAATTGGTTTTCCTGCAATCAACAAAATCCTTCATTCCTTGTCCGATGTTGGATTAATCGATCTTATGGAGGGTGATCCGATTGCACCCCGGTTATTAATTCCCGACCAGGAGTTGTTCTTGTCATTTATCGATTTTGTAAGGAAAGGCGCAGATATAGCCCCTGGTTTATTCGAAAACATTTCGGAATTGCAACCGGTAATTCTTACGCCAGAGGCGGAACAACTCGTAGATGCTATCCTGACCGATGAAAAAATTGTAAGCAAGGTTTTTGAACCCGAACGTGCAATGGTCCATGTTTCGCTGGAAGCTCTGCAACAAGTGCTTGAAAACACTGGTAGCGGGATTAAACTGCATCCGAATCATGGTGCGCTCATAGAACTGGAAACCTATGGCGCTTTAACCCGAATTAAAGATGCCCAGCATCACTCCGCATTTCTGAATCTTCGGAAAATGTTGCGCCTGAATATATGGCGTAATCCTAAACTGAACTTCTCAGATATCACCGACTACATTTGCAGCAGTATAAGTACATATTCAGTCGAGTAGCTTTATTTACATTGTCTTTAAAAATCTTACCTGGCGGTAAACAGTCAATTCCTTTGTCTCCTTTACCCTGAAGAATGAATCGTATCATTTACGGGCATTTTTCACTAAATTGTTTCCTTTCCAGTGTTGTGTGATTGAACAAGATAAATGTGCGTCAACTGGCAGTTTACGCCCGGAAGGATTTTCAAATGGGGTTGGAAACACTACGCCACCATTGTGGTGTAATTGCAGTCTGGGGTGCAGAAAATTCCGCAGAATTGGCTTTTCATGGTCTTTATTCGTTACAACACAGAGGGCAGGAAGCATCTGGCATCGTTTCCACAGATGGGACAAGGTTTTTCCGTCGTCATGGGTTTGGTGTTCTCTCAAGAGTGTTTGATTCACCGGAAAAACTTACTGTATTAAAAGGACATGCCGCTATCGGTCATAACCGGTATTCGACCACAGGTGCAAGTGAAAATTCATTCAACATTCAGCCACTTTATGCAACCCTTGTTTCCGGACCGGTTGCAGTAGGACATAATGGGAACCTGGTAAATACTAAAAAACTGCGAAGAGAACTCCAGGAAAACGGGGCAATATTTCAAAGCAGCACAGATAGTGAAATAATTATTCACTTAATGGCCCGTTCGAAAGAAAAATCCTTTCGAAAAAAACTGATTGATGCCGTGCAGCAGATCAGCGGTGCTTTTTCCCTTGTCATGTTATCCGATCATGCGATTTATGCAGCACGCGACCCGCATGGAATTCGCCCTTTGTGTATCGGGATTAATGGCGATTCTACGGTAATCGCCAGTGAATCCTGCGCGCTGGACCTGCTTGGATATGAATATGTAAGGGATGTTGAACCTGGCGAACTGATTGTTGCAAATGATAAGGGATGGGAAAGTGTACGTTTTGCAGAAAAGCAGACGACACATCACTGCATATTCGAATTAATCTATTTCTCACGTCCTGACAGCAGGGTTTTTGGCGAATTTGTCGATAAAAGTCGACGCAAGATGGGAAAGAACCTTGCTCTCGAACATCCGGCTGATGCAGATATTGTAATCTCGGTTCCTGACAGCTCAAACACAGCCGCACTCGGATTCAGCAGGCGAAGTGAACTGAAATTTGAGCTGGGACTCATCCGTAATCACTATGTTGGCAGAACGTTTATTGAGCCAACAAAAGCGATGCGGGAAATGGGTGTGAAACTGAAGTTTAACCCGGTTGGCGGCGTACTGAAAGATAGAAGAGTTGTCATTGTTGAAGACAGCATTGTGCGTGGAACCACCCTGAAAAAACTTACAAAACTTTTACGGAATATTGGTGTAAAAGAGGTCCATATTCGTGTATCAAGTCCACCTATACGGTTCCCCTGTTATTATGGGATGGATTTTCCGACCAAGGAAGAACTGATAGCACACGAACGTACTGTGGAAGAAATCAGGGATAAGATCGAAGTGGATTCACTTGGGTACCTCTCTGTCGAAAATCTCCTTGACAGCGTCAGACAGGGAGACGGGATTGGGTATTGTACAGCATGCTTTACCGGCGATTACCCCATTCCGTTTGAAAGCAATGAGTTTAATGAAGTAAAGGATCGTTTTGACGACTGATTGTTGCGGTAGTCACAAGATTATATTTGACTGTTGATGGGTTTGATTCAATTCTTTGAACGTTACAGTGTCGATGAGAAAAAAAGGTACAATTGTATCCCAGGAAGAGAAGAGGAAACGAACCAATTACCCCGGGATACATGTAAATGATCTGTTACTATTGCCGAATCTCCTTACACTTTTACGGTTGGTTTGGGCGATTCCAGCATTAGTACTCATTGTGGTGGGACAAGGTGCTTATGATTTATGGGCTGCCGGTTTGTTGTGCCTGGCGTTTCTCACAGATGTACTGGATGGTTTCGTCGCCCGTACATTCAACCTGATCAGCGATCTTGGAAAGGTTCTTGATCCTGTTGTTGACAAACTTGTCGTACTTTCCGTAGCATTTGCACTGGTTCTTCCATTTCGAGATCCAGCGTTGCCAATATGGCTCCTGTTGACGATTGTTTTCAGAGATTCGATCATACTTATTTTTGCCATTCGAGTTCTGCAGGAAGATCACTACCTTTTTACGAGTTCATGGACAGGGAAATTCGCCACTTTTGCGATTGCCACGACACTACTTGCATATCTGCTCATTGATTATATACCTGTCAATTTACTGATCAGCCTGCCTTTGATCACTGAAGGATTGCTGATACTCTCCGGTGTTGATTATTTAGAAAAATACTGGAGTGTCCGTCATAAACGGTACCAGAAGCGGAACGAAAACTTTAGGGATTTATAATGGATTTTATCATTTACGATACGTATAAGAGAAAAAAGATCCCATTTGATACAATCGAACCAAACGAAGTAAAAATGTATAATTGTGGACCGACGGTCCATGATTTTGCACATATCGGGAATTTTCGCGCCAACTGTTTCGCAGACATCATACGAAGATGGCTGGAAGTGAACGGATATACGGTTCACCAGGTAATGAATATTACAGATATTGATGATAAAACAATTCGAAAAAGCAGGGAGCAAGGCGTATCTCTGCAAGATTACACAAAAGTATACATTGAAGCCTTTTTTGAGGATCTTGCCACCCTGGGAATTCAACAGGCTGAAGTATACCCTTACGCGACCCATACAATTGATGAGATGGTTATTCTCATTGAGAAATTGCTCGATGGGGGATATGCATATAAAGCTGAAGATGGTTCCATTTATTTCAAGGTCTCGTCATTTCCTGAATATGGTAATCTTTCCGGGAAACGGTTGGAAGATCTGCGTGTCGGCGAACGTGTAACCTCGGATGAATACGAATCCAAGGATGATGTTCGCGATTTCGCTCTCTGGAAAGCATGGGATGAAGCGGATGGAGACGTTTTCTGGGAAACAAGCCTTGGAAAGGGCAGGCCAGGATGGCACATTGAATGTTCAGCCATGTCATTAAAATACCTGGGTGAAGAATTTGATCTCCATACAGGCGGAGTAGACAATATTTTTCCACATCATGAAAATGAGATCGCCCAAAGTAAATGTGCTCTCGGTTCACGTTTTGCCCATCACTGGATGCACGTCGAATACCTGATCGTCGAAGGTCAGAAAATGAGTAAATCCCTCGGTAATTTCTTCACTCTGCGTGATCTGCTGAATAAGGGATATTCGGCGAGGGAAATACGATATGTTCTTATCGGGACACATTATAGAAGCCAACTGAATTTTTCGACAAATTCCCTGGCCGCTGCACGTGCTTCCCTGGAACGGATAGACGAGTTCCATGAAAGTTGGAAATCTTATCCTGAAGGCACAACAATATCAACTGATTTTCGTGATATTGCAGATCGTTGTTCGAGAGAATTTGATACGGCAATGAACGATGACCTGAACGTTTCCAAAGCATTGGCCGCTGTGTTTATTCTCATCAGGGAAATAAACAGCCTGGCGAATGAAGGAAAAATGAATTCGGCGACTCGAATGGAACTGGAAGAAGTATGGAATCGCTGGCAACATACCCTTGGAATACTGAAACCATTTGATGATGAAGCACGTACAACGGATGTTGATGAAGAATGGATTCAACAAATGATCGTCAGACGAGCTGAAGCACGCCTGTTGAAAGATTGGGCAGAAGCGGATCGTATACGCGATGAGTTGGCTGACCGGGGAATCGTTTTGAAGGATGGTCCCGATGGTACTACGTGGAAACAGCAGTAGATCCTCAGGTTTACCTATGAATTATTTCGGATGGAAAATTGCCGCCATGCTGTTAATCCTGGTGGCGTTTTTACTCTCGATATTCTGCATGATTTCTTATGCTGATGATACATTATCACACTTTAATGTTTCCGATGATGGTTCAGAAGAATTAAGGCTGTCGGACAGTGATTTTCAGGTGGAACTTTCCGAAATAGAGCGGGATTCGACTTTTTTGGAAGGGTTAGCCTATTCACCGGCGCCGGATTCTTTGCCTTTTGGTGTAGGTGAAAGATTACGTTACCATATGGATTTTTCGTTCATGCGGGCCGGTTTAAGTGAAATGCGAATTATTGCCGTCGACACCACCTGCGGTCAACCGGCATTTCATTTTCGAAGCAGGGTACGCAGCACTCGTGGAGTGGATATTATTTACAAGGTCCGTGACATTGTTGAGTCCTGGTTCGATGTGGACAGCCTTTATTCACTACGGTATGAAAGAAATATCAGGGAAGGTAATTACCGCAGTAAAAAATATTTTGACTTTGATCATGAAACAGGGTGGGTTTCCATATCAAATGAACATGGCCCCAAGGGAGTAACTCCTTTCCAACCGTTTACACATAATATCATTTCCGCTTTGTACTGGGTGAGGACTCAGGAACTCATTGAAGGTCAGGATTTGACCTTGCCTTTACATGATATAGATGTCCAGTATGATGTCGCTATTCGTGTGTATGGAATAGAAGAAGTAGAGGTAGGGGCGGGAACATTCCGATGCTGGAAGATAGAACCGGTTGTTGAATCGGAAGGATTATTCAAGGCCGCAGGGCGATTATGGATATGGATTACTGATGATGAACGCAGGCTACCGGTGATGATGCGAAGTGAAATCCCCGTTGGCTCAGTTGTTGGAAGACTGGAGGAATATCGCCTGGGCGAACCTTTCATACCCGGAATTCATGTACCGGATGACAGGAGTGACAGCGAATGGGAATGGTAACAGACGATAACAACAGAGGCTGTATCATCAACTGACACAGCCTCAATCATCGAAAATTATATCTGGAAAAGAAGGTTACTTGACAAGAATTAACTGCTTTACATGTGACTCGGTACCATTTATCACCTGCAGATAGTACACACCTGAGCCTTGAGCCATCGCATCCCAGTATGTTGAGTAATTTCCCCGTGCATGGTGTCCACTGACAAGAGTTTGAACACATCTGCCCAGTGTATTGAAAACCTGCATTTCAACCTGTCCAGCTTCAGGAATAGTATATCCGATCTGGATCACAGAATTGAAAGGATTCGGATACGTATACAGTGAGAACTCATTCGGGAGTAACTCGTTATCGTCTTCGATATCATTAATAACCAATATATACCATTGCAATGTATCTGAAGCCTGATGCGTATCAAAAACAATGGCTGTCAGGTAGTATTCGGTTGTGTCAAGACCATATTCCTGGAAGAGGTAGGAATCTACTGTAGAGACCAACTCGGAATCCAACCAGAATTCGTAGGAAAGACTGTCGTCATCTTCATCTGTTGCTGTAATACTAAACAGTTGTTCATCGTGCGCGTCGATCTCAACACTTAATTCTTCCGGTGACCATTCAATGATTTCCGGCGGATGGTTTTCCAGGACCGTAACTCTCCAAGTGTACTCGTCGTACTCTTCAAGCTCATCTGTAGCTCTACCTCTAACGAAATGATCTCCAACCTCTGAAAAAGTGATATTGGCAGAAGATGTTTCCGATACAATTTCATCGTCTAGTGTAAATTGATAGTCCAATTCTTCTGATTGTTCATCTTCTGCTGTAATCGAGAATGTGATGGAACCATTCAGTATAACACTAAGAAGAGAATCAGTCGGTTCGTGCTCGGTAATCACCGGCGGCGTGTTGTATTGCCACAACGGCAGATAGGTAACAAGACCAAGGCTGCCATCGTCAGGTTGATGATATATCCCAACTTCGACTTCATCCGGATCCTGCGATCCCCAATCATTGTTTTGTGCTGTCTGGGGAAGAGAGGTATTGTTGTAGAAGTTGTAGAGGGTATTGTTATTGCCGTTTTCGTAAATATGATTGTGTCCCATCTCATCTGGATCAATTGAATTCACATCGCCAAGATGTGCTTCACTGCTTCCCTGATACGTAGTAATGCCCCAATAGTTACCGGTGATATCGCATCTTGCTATGGTCGCAATACTGCCCTGCTGGATGGTAATTCCCGATCCTGTTGTCATGGGATCAGGCATTGCGGTATTGTTATGAAGCACGCAATCGGTGATAGTAACGTTTGCACCAACTCCCATAACAACAATACCGAATGAAGCATTTACGACAGTAACCCTGCGAATGACAGCATTGGACTGGTTTCCTGACAGAACCCATACGGAAACGCCTCCGTGTGGATTGCCATCCTGACCTTCTATATAACAATCTTCAATGACAGGGCTATTGGATCCTTGTACACCCACACTGATCGGATTTTTTGCGCTGGAACCTTCTTCGTTATTCCTGATGAAAGTACAATGATGTATGTATGGGGAGGAACCAAGCGTGATGTTAATTACCCATTGACAATTGTCGTGGAAAGAACAATTTGAAACTTCACCATCACCACCACTGAAAGACATTGCATAGCGGTTCCAGTCAAAGATTCTACATGCATCGACATAGACCATTCCACCAACATTTCGGACTCCAACGTCGTTACCGTTGGGGCCATATCCTGGAATTCGAACCTTCTTCAGGTGAAGTAAACCACCGTCTTCGACACGTATTCCACCAGGTCCATCGTCCTCTACATTCCCAGTAAGGGTTAATGAATCTACACCAGTCGAATCGAAGACACCTAATGCAAATATTCCATTGACACGAATATCAGGTGCACCAGAATGATCGCTATGGACATCTACCATGATCACTACACTGTCTGTAGCAGCAATTTCAATCTCTTCGTGAAATTCGAATTGCATAAATGATGCATTCCAGGTAACAGCGCCATCAGAATGCACGACAAGGCTGTCGCCGTTCCAGACTACACCGGTTCCGGGTGTCGTATAAGAGAAGGCTGACGTACAAAAGAATATCAACAGGAAAACGGTAAAAAACGATAACCTCGTCTTCATAATAATCCTCCCGACTTGTAAACACGTAATGTTGCTGTTACTCCAGTCGATGAAAAGAGTACGGGTCGAAAACATCTACCATTACTTTCTTGAATATACACTCTAATTTCCTGTATTATCGTCAATTTTCAAATTTCAATCCTCAATCATTTGCATCCAAAGAGCGTGGTACAATCAAAGAGAATCTTCATGCGTGTTCACTTGTGAGACCGAAGATTATACGTTACATTTGTTCAGTTTTTTTTCTTGTGATGACTCTTTCTACTGGAAGATACACATGACGCTGCACGAACCAGATAGCATTCGTATCCAGGGTGCTCGTGAACATAATCTGAAGAACATCACCGTTTCAATTCCCAGGAACAAATTGTGTGTCGTAACGGGGCTTAGCGGGAGCGGAAAATCCTCGCTCGCTTTTGATACCCTGTATGCGGAAGGACAACGTCGCTACGTGGAATCTCTCTCGGCGTATGCTCGTCAATTCCTTGGATTAATGGAAAAACCGGATGTTGATCTGATAGAGGGTTTAAGCCCGGCGATCAGTATTGAACAAAAAGCCACCAGCCGTAACCCACGATCTACTGTAGGAACCATTACAGAGATTTATGATTATCTGCGTCTCCTGTTTGCGAGAATCGGCGTAATGCATTGCCCTTCCTGTGGAAAACAGATTGAACGCCAGACTGTCCAGCAAATTACCGATTCTATCCTTTGTTTCAGGGAAGGTGAAAGAATCCAGGTGATGGCTCCAGTGGTCCGTGGCAGAAAAGGTGAATTTAAAAAGCTGTTCCAGGAAATAGAGCGTGATGGGTTTGTAAGGGTTCGAGTCGACGGAGAAATCTATCCGGTTGAAGAATCGCCATCACTTGATAAAAAGAAAAATCACTCGATAGATATCATCGTTGACCGGCTTTTAATAAAAGAGGGAATTAGAAACCGATTGGCGGATTCCATTGAGACTGCATTGAAAAAAGCGGAAGGTCTGGTTAATGTTTTAAAATCGGATGGTGAG
Organism: bacterium; assembly: GCA_963674515.2. Taxonomy (GTDB): domain Bacteria; phylum Electryoneota; class Electryoneia; order Electryoneales; family Electryoneaceae. The sequence goes on along the minus strand of CAXXQY010000033.1, from coordinate 20,601 downwards.
GAAATCCTGTTCAGCGAGCATTACGCCTGCCATGAATGCAATATCTCCATAGAAGAGCCGCAACCAAGGAATTTTTCCTTCAACAGTCCCTTTGGAGCCTGTACATCCTGTGATGGCCTGGGGTTTATCATGGAGATTGACCCACGTCGAATTGTCCCCAATGAAAAAAGGACTATTCGAGGCGGGGCAATTGAAAGCCTCGGGTCTGCTCGAGAGGGCTGGTATTTCCGTATGCTTGAAAAGGTAGGGGAGCATTACGATTTCGATTTTGATACTCCCTGGAATGAGCTATCGAATAATCACCAGGATGTTATCCTGTATGGCTCAAAGGAAAAAATACGTTTTGTCTGGGAATACAAACGTGATTCAGGAGACGGTATCTGGGACCATCAGGCAAGTTGGGAAGGAATAATTCCTAACCTGGAACGTAGATACACTCAAACAACCAGCACAGCAATCCGTGAATGGATTGAAAGTTTCATGGGACATGTACCCTGCCAGCAGTGTCATGGCGCAAGGTTGAAACCGGAGTCACTTGCAGTTAAAGTCCATGGGAAAAACATGGCGGATGTCACTTCATTTTCAATACGTCAGGCAATCGATTTTTTCAACGGATTGCAGTTGAATGAAAGAGAACTGACAATCGCCAGGCAGATAATGAAAGAACTCGACGCCCGGTTGGGTTTCCTGCTGAATGTCGGTCTGGATTACCTCACGCTGGATCGTACTTCCGGGACTTTATCCGGGGGTGAAGCGCAACGAATACGCCTTGCGACCCAGATTGGAAGCCAGTTGGTGGGTGTATTATATATTCTCGATGAACCATCAATCGGCCTGCATCAACGTGATAACCAACGGTTAATAAGAACTCTTGAACATCTCCGGGATCTGGGCAATACGGTTATTGTTGTAGAACATGACAAAGAAACCATAGAGCATGCCGATTATATTGTCGATCTTGGTCCAGGAGCGGGGCGTCACGGTGGGGAGGTTGTTGCAATTGGAAAACCGGAGGAAATTGCCAGGGTTCCTGCAAGTTTAACCGGTAAATACATCTCGGGTGTTGAAAGTATTAAGGTACCTCAGAAACGCAGGAATCCGAATAAAAAGAAAATATTACTGAAGGGCGCCGTTGGACATAATCTGAAGGGTGTGGATGTTGAGTTTCCTTTAGGGTTGTTTACCGTTGTAACCGGTGTCAGCGGAAGCGGTAAGTCCTCATTGGTTAATGAGACACTTTACCCTGCTTTAGCACGAAATCTTAACGGTTCCCGTGAGGTTCCGCTGAGATACGAAGAAATTACGGGATTAAAATGGGTGGACAAGGTCGTTGATATTGATCAGTCGCCCATCGGCAGAACACCGCGTTCGAATCCTGCAACCTATACCGGATTATTTGCTCCCATGCGCGATTTATTCAGCCAGCTTCCGGATGCTCGCGCTCGTGGATATAAAGCCGGTCGTTTCAGTTTTAATGTAAAAGGCGGAAGATGCGAATCCTGCCAGGGTGCAGGCATTATCAAAATTGAAATGCACTTTCTCCCGGATGTATATGTGACATGCGAACAATGCAAGGGAAGACGCTATAACCGTGAAACTCTTGAAATCAAATACCGTGGCAAGAGTATAGCAGATGTTCTTGACATGACAGTGGAAGAAGCATTGGACTTTTTTGATCCTATCCCAAAGATCGCCAGGAAATTGAAAGTGCTGAATGATGTGGGACTCGGATATATTCACCTTGGTCAGCAGGCGACAACTTTGTCGGGCGGGGAAGCGCAACGTGTTAAACTCGCATCGGAACTTGGAAAGGTAGCGACTGGAAAAACAGTTTATATCCTTGATGAACCTACCACAGGATTGCATTTCCACGATATCAAGCTACTGCTTGATGTGCTTCAAAAGCTTGTGGATAAAGGAAACACTGTTATTGTCATCGAGCACAATCTCGATATAATCAAAGCTGCGGACTGGATCATAGACCTGGGGCCTGAAGGCGGTGATAAAGGAGGCGAAATCCTTGTACAGGGTTCCCCTGAAAAAGTTGCCGAAACCACACATAGTTATACAGGTCAGTTTCTTGTAAAAGAGTTGATGCAGGCTCAATGATAATGTCTTTCCTTGTGGTCAATTTCAGTATCGTTCCACGGAGCGTGTTCGTCTTCCGCACTTGATACTTTCCAATTCATAATGTAACTTCAACAGTTTACTTATTTACGCGCAAAGACAAGAACAATTCGGGCGGGAGGACCAACCGGTGAAGGATTATACCCCTTCTTCCATCAGGAATATCAGCCTTATCGGGCATGGTGCATGTGGAAAAACCAGCCTCAGCGAAGCAATGCTCTTCGCTATGAAGGCGATTGATCGTATGGGTAATGTTGATGAAGGCACAACGCATAGCGACTCGATGAAAGAGGAAATCGATCGTAAGAGTTCTATTGCTGCCAGCCTTTTGAGTGCTGAATACAACAATACCAAATTTAATATTATTGATACTCCCGGATTCAGTGATTTCATCGGTGAAGTAAAAGGCGCAATGCGTGTAAGCGATTTCGCGCTGACCGTCATCCACGGTGTTTCCGGAGTTGAAGTTGTTACGGAACAGGTATGGGAATTTGCCGAAGAATCATCTGTCCCACGCGCGTTCTTCATTAACCAGATGAACAAAGAAAACGCCAGCTTCGAAAATTCTCTCGCTGCGATTGATGAGACCTTCGGAAATGCTGCCCCGATGCAGTATGCAGTGAATCCCGGTCCCGCGTTTTCCAGCATCATCGACTTGATGACGATGAAAATGCTCACCTTTGACGGCGCTGGAAAGGTCAGCTCAAGCGAAATACCAGCGGAACATCAGGATCGTGCTGACGAGCTCCGTGAACAATTGGTTGAGAGAGCTGCTGAAGCTGATGATGAACTTCTCGAAAAATACTTCGAAGAAGGTGAATTAACCCAGGAAGAAATTATCAAAGGACTTAAAAAGGGTATTGTCGAAGGAACCATCTACCCGGTTCTTTGTGGTGCTGCTACAGCACAGATGGGTGTCAAACAATTACTTGATTTCATCATCGGTTTTGCTCCGTCTCCGCTTGATGGTAAGGTTGAGGTAGCGCATGACGCTGATTCCGGTGAAGAGGTTGAAATCAAGGCAGATGTTAATGAACCGGTTGCTGCGCTGATTTTCAAGACTACTACTGAAGCGCATGTCGGTGAAATGAGCTACTTCCGAGTATTCAGCGGAACCTTGCGTTCCGGTGATGAACTTGTAAATGCTACCAAGGGCGGTTCGGAAAAAATCAACCAGATTTATCGTTCACTTGGAAAACAGCGTGATGGAATCGATCATCTGATCGCAGGCGATATGGCGGTAACTGTTAAGCTGCGTGATTCCAAGACTGGCGATTCATTGACCTCGTCCAGCAGGAAAGTCAACATTGATCCGCCAAAATTCCCGGAACCGAGCATTCGTGCGGCGGTCATCTCAACATCCGGTGATGAAGATAAAATCGCGGAAGGATTGAATATTCTCCAGAAGGCTGACCCGACGTTTAAAGTCACCTATGACTCCGAGCTTCGTCAAACGATTATCTCCGGTCAGGGTGATGCCCAGTTGAATGTTCTCCTGCAACGTTTGAAGGAACGTTTCGGCGTTGAAGGTCAGTTGATTGAACCGAAAATCCCTTACCGCGAAACAATTAAAACAAAGAAGGAAGCGGAAGGTAAACACAAGAAACAGTCCGGTGGACGTGGCCAGTTTGGTGTCGCCTGGATTCGTGTAGAACCTCAACCGCGTGGCGAAGGGTATGAATTTGTCGATGAAATCGTCGGTGGCGTGATTCCGCGTCCATTCATCCCGGCAGTAGACAAAGGCATCCAGGAAGCCATGGAACGTGGCGTAATCGCCGGTTACAAGGTTGTTGACGTAAAAGCAACTGTGTTCGATGGAAAATATCACTCAGTGGACTCGGATGAATTCAGCTTCAAGATGGCAGGTTCTGTCGGTTTCCGTGAAGCTGTGAAAGGCTGTAAGGCTGTCATTCTCGAACCGATCTACGATGTTGACATCAAGGTACCGCAGGATAACATGGGCGATGTCATGGGTGATGTATCATCCCGCCGCGGTAAAGTGATGAGCATGGATAGTGAAGGAAAATGGCAGATAATCCATGCAAAAATACCACTCGCAGAACTTTACAAGTATGCCAATACGTTACGTTCACTTACCTCCGGTCGTGGAATGCACCGCAGAAAATTCTCGCATTATGAGGAAGTCCCCGGTGATATTCAGCAGAAGCTGATCGAAGAATACGAAGCGAAAAAGGCAGAAGGTTCAAACTAATTCCTTATGCTGAAGATATATCAGGCGAACGATCTTAAAAATCGTTCGCCTTTTTTTTCCTTGTGAGACAGTCCATTTACAATTTTCGAGGAAATCATGAAACAACTCTGGGCTCCGTGGCGATATCCCTGGATAAAAGAGAGTAAAGATGGTGTAAGTGATTGTTTTCTTTGCGATGCCATAAATGCACCCGAGTCGCAGGATCGTGAACATCTTGTATTACATCGTGGAACATCCTGTTTTATCATTATGAACAGGTATCCTTATTCAAATGGTCATCTGATGATCTCACCAAATCGTCACATACACGATTACACCGAGATGAATGAAGATGAAATCCTCGAAACAGGTCAATTGACGCAGGTTTGCCTGAAGGTATTAAAGGTAAGATTTACGCCACATGGTTTTAATATGGGATATAACCTTGGCAGAATCTCTGGCGCTGGCCTGGAAGACCATCTCCATCACCATGTGGTTCCAAGATGGTCCGGTGACACTAATTTCATGCCCGTTGTCGGGAAGACAAAAGTTATCAGCCAGGATCTGTGGGAAAGCTATGATCTCCTGAAAAGTGAATTGACCGATAACAAAGAAAAATACTTTCGGTAAGTATTCGAGGTTCGAGAGTAATCTTGCACGGTATCGGTTGCTGACTTGACTTTTTTTGAATAGTTCCAGTATTCTATATCAAACGATGATCAAATCGCAGGGAGGATAAAATGGCCAGGATTGCAGTCGTATTGTCAGGAAGCGGTGTTTATGATGGAAGTGAGCTGCATGAAGCGATACTTTCATTGCTTCATCTCAGCAGCAAAGGTGTAGCTGTCGATTGTTTTGCGCCGGACAAAAACCAGATGCATGTTATCAACCATCTCGCCGGTCAACCGGCAGAAGGTGAAACGCGGAATGTTTTAATTGAAGCGGCTCGAATTGCACGCGGTGATATTAAACCGTTAACAGAACTGAAAGCATCCGATTATGACGGTGTAATCTTCCCGGGAGGATTTGGAGCGGCGAAAAACCTCTGTACATTCGCCGTGGATGGTCCGGATTGCAGTGTCGATGATACAGTTAGAAAGGTAATGCTGGACTTCCATGATGCAGGAAAACCTATCGGTCCCATGTGCATCGCGCCTGCCATTGCCGCCAGAGTCTTCGGCGAGAAGGGCATTAAAGTAAAACTAACCATCGGAAATGATCCCGATACGGCAAAAGCTATGGAAGCTATGGGTGCGGAACACGTAAACTGTACTGTCGATGATGTCGTTGTGGACCAGGAACATAAGGTTGTTACAACCCCTGCATACATGCTTGGTCCAACCATCGCTGATATCAGTAAAGGGATTGAAAAACTCGTGCAGAAGGTGATTGATTTGGCGTAATATTGGTAAACACAATATTCATGGATCCCGGTCTTCCTGTTTTACAGGCCGGGATTCTTTCTATACTGGAGCGTTTTATGATAAGAAGTCTCTTGATTACGATACTTGTATCTGTGCTTTTGGTACAGAAAGGCATGGCTCAGGTAATTATTCCTGATGAATACGAGTCAATCGAACAATATATGCAGTTACGTGAACAGTTGATAACAATCGATCAGGATAACAGGACTTTTGAATACACTAATGATATCGAGAGACGCGCTGATTCCGTGTTTCAATCTTTGAAATCTCCATACCTGACATTACCGGAAAATGCGTTTCCACCAGCCATGCTGTTTGATTATGCCCGCGAGTACTACGACTCTTCGCCATTGCTTGAAATTATAGATCGAATGCCAAAGGGTGGATTGTTACATGTTCACCCGTCGGCAACCGGAAGTTTCGAAATCCTCATAGAAGCAACTTATGATTCTTCAGTATGGATCTATATGGGTGAAGATGAAGAGAATCTTCCCCATTATTCGCTTGGATGGTTCGAAGAACAGCCAGACAGGGAGTGGGAGAGGACGATTGATCAGAGACAACTCTCATATGATGCTGCATGTTATGACAGGTTTCTCCTCGAAAATATTACAATTGGCAGGGAAGATTATCACCAGGTGGACATCTGGAATGAATTTGAGAACTGTTTTTTCAAGAAATGGCGTCTCCAGGCAAACCATGAACTGTATTGGGCTTACATGGAAAACATGATTGATGAACTCGTCGAACAAAATGTACAGTTCGTCGAAATGCGGACTTTTATCGGTCCACGCAGAAGACCGGATGGTTCGTATGGCACCTGCAGGGAAACTGTTGAAGAATGGGTAGATTTGCGTGATAGAATTCAGGAACGATATCCTGATTTTACATTTACGATAATCGCATCGCAGAGTCGATGGAGCAGCCAGGAGGATGTCCTCAGCAATTTTGAAGAGATTTTATCCATACAGAATACTTTCCCTGATCTCATCGTTGGATTTGACCTTGTAAGCGAAGAAGACAAAGCCAAAACCAACCTGGAGTTCCTTCAAGTATTACTTGAATGCAAAAACTTTGCTGAAAACAATAATGTACCATTCACACCATATTTTCATTCCGGTGAATCCAACAGGATGAATAACGAAAACCTGTATGACGCGATTCTGCTTGGTTCCAGGCGCATCGGTCACGGATTCGCCATCACAAGACATCCAGTTCTGATGGATCTGGTTATTGATCGTGACATTTGCCTTGAAGTTTGTCCGTTATCAAACCAGACACTTGGTTATGTGCGTGACCTTCGAAACCATTCGGCTGTCGATATGCTTGTACGAGGTGTTCCATTTGTGATTTCTGCAGATGATCCAGGGATGATGAGATACAGATGGAGTTATGACTGGATAGCGGCTGCAATCGCATGGGATTTGAGCATTCCTGAATTGAAGATGCTGATAGAGAATTCCTTTGAGTACAGTACACTGACAGATGAAGTACGAAATCGTTTACATGATGTATGGGAAACAAGGTGGAATGAGTTCGTCGTTTGGCTTTCTGACCTGGAAATAAATCCGCAAGACGTGAATGAATTGATTGAAGAAGGAAGAATCATTGAGGGATATTAATAAATCACAATTAGGATTATCCCGCTGATCAGAACCACACAAACAATACTGATAATATACGTTATGTATAATTCTACGTATTATATAATCCCTTGATTATCAGGAACTACCATCCCCCTGACATCTAACTCACATGTGAATTGACGTGTGTATAAGTTGATCAAGAAGTTTCTCCGTTCATTTTTATCTGACTGTGAAATGTCTGATGATTTGCTTCAAACTTTCAAATCTAAACCCAGGCTGCTTGAATAATCATTCCCATCAAATAACAATTCCAACTATTGGAGTTCCATAAGAAAAGTCTCATAATCGCTGGTTGAATAGTCTTCTGCGGAATCCTGACGTCTACAGCCACTCAATACGGGATAAAAAATAAATTGTGCGAGATACCGCAGAATACATTATCAAATAATATGCAGGTTCTCTCTTTCATCTTCAAACAACACATATGATGGATCTTCAGCATATCCCAAAACGTGAGCTGTTCTACTGATGTGTTTTTACAGAATTATTTTTCTATTCTGCGTACATTTGCAATTTATTCGTCAATACTCCCTTGTAATTGAATATAAAAAAAGCTGCTCTCATCACTGAAAGCAGCTTTAACTGATCTTTATCGATAATGATCGATTAGAATTCCATGCGAAGGACATTCTGTAATTGACGGATAATCAGAAGCGCTTCTGCCCCGCTTACCGGATTCATCGGTCCGAAGGTACCATCAATAGAAGCATCCATGATGGAACGATCCACGCAAAGCGCTGCAGCGTTATACGTTGCTGTATTGCTGCGCATGTCACGGAACCGTGATGTTTCACCGATATACCGTGTTGCAAGGCTTTCATCATTCAACACATGGATAAGGATGTTCTGCAGGAACAATGCGTATTCCGCACGACTCACCAGTTCATCCGGATACCACATGTTGTCCGGGCTGACTTCCATGATTCCCAGGTCAATGACCTGTTCAATCCAGCTTGACGCCCAATGCCCACTGACATCTTGAGGCGGACCTGCTTCAGGCGCCGGTGCTCCGGGAAGAACATTGTGATCTGTTGGAGCCTGGAAACCTGTTTCATATTCGGTCTCCCGTACCCTGCTCATGACATCAGCCAGCCTGAGCTCTTCCATGAACAATACCGCCAGGTCTGCACGGTCAATCTGTTCAATCAATGCAATCCGCATCCCGACACGGCTGCCTGGCGCCGCACGGTTGATCATCTGGATCACCTGGTATTCTTCATCTGCGACCTGAGACCATTCATCGTTGAACGCGAGTGTACGCTGCAGGAGTGTTTCCGCTCCACGGAAATCATAGGCAGCTTTCTTTGCAAGCGCCCAGTAGTAGTATGCGCCGCTGAAATCGGGATCGAGTTCAATCGCTTTTTCAAAGTCCCTGTCAGCACGTTCCAGCCAGTTGTCACCGGCCTCGAGTGTTTTTACTCTTCCACGTACGACAAAGGTAAATGGATTTCTGTTTCTGCCCTTGGATACACCTTCATCCGCAAGACGGCGTGCCTGTGCGAAATTACCGCGCATCGCTTCCACAAGGGCCATTCCACTGTAAGCATCAGCATAATCCAGATCCAGATCGCGGGCGCGTTCAAATGACCTCATCGCGCCATCAAGGTCTCCCCTGTCCAACAGGCTGATTCCCTGGCTGACATGATAGTCCGGAGTGTCAAGTACGGATTCCTGTGCGATTGGTTTTGGACCGCAACCGGTGTACACAAGCACCGGGATCAGCAGTATACCAAGTACCCGAAATATGTTCTTCATGGTTTGACTCCAGAAAAAGTTTTAGTCGACCACGATAATCACACGGCATTCCTGCAGGAACCGGAAATTCTCTGCAACGCCGTGAAGCATTCTTGCATTGTCATCCGAGATAACGACATCGGTACGATTTGCACCGGTTACCCGGATTGCTGTCAAGACCATGGGAGAATTCAATACACGTTCATCTGTACGTGCGGAATCCATGTCCCTGGCATATCCAACCATGCCCTGCTGAATCGCCCATTGACGATCAACAACACGGCTTCCATAAATTTCATCGCCACTGTCGGAAAGGATGCGTGGTGCGATTGCCGGACGGATCCCCATCCCGCGCGCATCAATCACCAATCCCGTATATACACCTGCTGTGCCAACAGGACCGGTAACCATCGGCTGAGCGCCGCCCATTTGCGGTGAAAGGATCGCATCGTAAAAGCGTCCAGCGCCACGAAGATCCATTTCAACGGTAATTTCGATAGAACCATCACTCATATAAACAGGATCACCTACCCTGCGGTAATCCCGAACGATCCCCTCTACCCTGGAACGGATGACATCCGAGGTAAGCATATAGTTTTCAACGGTGGTTTCTGCGCTGAGCTGCATTCCCTTTACCGTTTCCAGGATTTGACGAAGAGCATCCATCTCCGCGACACGGATCATGCCGGCACGACCGCCAACACCGCCAGGAACAGCAATCCCCGTTGCACGTACGACCTGTGAAGTCCAGTTGATCTCACCGGTTGTGCCAGAAACTGACTGTGTTACACCTTGGCCATTAGCATCAATCACCGCACCGCTGACAAGTGCGCAAGCGACGATGAGAAACAGGATGCGTTTCATCCTGAACCTCCGTTGTATTAAGAAACATTAACCTTTTCAAACGCAACGTTTTTTTCACATCAAGAAAGGTACAACCATCATATGGCTTTTCGCCACCTTTTACCTGCTATTTCCTGTATCATATCCACCAATTCGAGCAACTATACAATTGCCGCTATTAAACGGAGGACATGCGTAGAAAATCGTTGCTGATAGAGCAATTTGCAATCACCTTGCCAGTTTCCTGACCGGTTCATCTTCCATTGGCTCCATATCATCGACTTTCTAAAAAGCAATTGCGAAACGGTCATAATATGTTGGTATTACATCACATAAATTGTGTCACTGATCACTTGTCTCCAACGGTTATTCATTTGCATGTCTCTGAAAAACAACTCTTCATACGAGATCGTCAAATAAATGTGATCCAGCGATCCAGAATTCTGTACCCAATTATTCACAGGTGTGATTGAGACATACGGAGAATAATTGGTCTTTGTACCGGGCAAGCCGTTGTTTGAATAACACTCTCTCCCGTATCACTGGCAGGACGTCTCCAACCCTCCTGCTCATTCATTGAAGAACATGCCTTACAGGCGGAGAGAACCTGCGAGATACTGGTGAATTTATGCGAGTTCGCAGAATAGAATGTCCTTGACATCAGAAATTGATTTGGTTATCATTAGTGAGATCGCGGGGTGGAGCAGTCTGGTAGCTCGTTGGGCTCATAACCCAAAGGTCGCAGGTTCAAATCCTGCCCCCGCTACCATGTGAAGGGACTTGAGAGAAATCTTGAGTCCCTTTTTCTTTGTCCCCCCTACCCTTCCATTTCAACCAAAATGATTCCAGTGTCTGAGGCTGAAAAATGAATTCCTACAGATAGAGAAAATAGGTTACTGATACCAGGACTGTTATATAGACAATACTTAGCCCTCCTCCTATTTTCATGTAATCCCTGGTTCGGTATTCTCCCGGTACCATATACAACGCATTCACCTGGTGAGTGGGAAGAAGAAATGAATTGGAAACGCCAATGCCAACAACTAATGCGGCTACCCGGGGATCAATTCCGATATGTGTGGCGATTGAAATCCCTAATGGAACCAGTAGAGCACAAGCACCAACATTAGAAATAATCATCGTGAAAAGACAGCTTAATACTGCAAGTACTATTAAAAGTACCAACGGTGATAATAGACCATCCAGACTGTAAACAATGCCTTGAGCGATCCAGTTGGCAGTGCCGGTATGGTCCACTGCAGCGCCCAACGGAATCAGCCCTCCGAGAAGAAATACCGTCCTCCAGTCCACTGCGCGGTAGGCATCTGATATAGAAACAACTCTTGTCAGGATCATTAAAATGGCACCACTCATCAGGCAAAGGGATAATGGCAGCGGATTGTATTCAAATCTTTGGAGATAAAAACTCGAAACTATCATGGCTACCAGGGTAATCAGGAAACTTATCAGCGCAGGTTTTGCTTTTTCTGGACGGTGAACTTCAATATCAGGTGATGAAATGATGATGAAGTTTTCGTGGCGTTTTTTCAATGTGTGGATTAAATCCCACGTTCCATGAATGAGAATAGCATCACCTGGATTTAAGGATCGATCCGCCAACTCCCTGTAATACACTTCCCCATTCTGATGCAATGCCAGCGCAGTAATATGAAATGTCTCACGGAACCGAATATCTCTGATCGTTTTACCGATGAAGGTTGATCGCGGTGAGATAACCATTTCAGCAATCCCGGCAAAAGAAGGATCGGACAAGTCTTCTTTGAAGGATTCTGGTTCTTCAAGAATGGTTAAATTGTAATCTTCAGCAAAACTTTCGATTGCTTTTTTCTCGCTGTAAATCCATAAACTCATTCCGGGATTGAGATTCAGGTATGGTGGTGGTGCAGTCAGCAATATGTTTTCTTCGGTTTTGATCGCAGCAATGTTCACCATGTATTTACGACGAATGTTTGCAATATCCTGCGGATAATGTGTATGGATAAATTTTTCCGGAACAACAACTTCGAATGGTCCTTCAATAAGTGGATACGAGCAGTTGATACTCTCAAACAACTCGTTGTGGCATTTTTCATTCACCACCTGGTTCATCGGCAACATGGATAACCATTTCATTCCAACGGTTGACAGGTAGATGATCCCAGTAATTACTAGCGCGATACCAATAGGTGTCAGCTCCAGGAATCCGAACTTCTCCATCCACGGTGGCAGAATATCATTTAGCAGGATTAATGGACTTGTGCCAATCATGGTCATGGTCCCACCTAAAATCGCGGCCATTCCAATCGGCATTAATACCCGTGACAGGTGAATTTTAAGCTTGTTGGCAGTAATCAGCCTGATAGCGGGTAAAAATAGTACTGCAGCGCCAGTATTCTGCATGACACTTGATATCACAGCAATTAGAGCCGAGAACACGACAACCAGTCGGGAAGCACTACTGGCAACATATTTCATTAACGGATTCACCACCCTGTTCACCAACCCTGCCCGGTTCAACCCAAAACTGATGATCATTACCCCGATAATGGCAATGACCGCATTACTGCTTAATCCCCGGAAAGTATCATTCACATTCAGGAGACCCAACTCAGGCAGTGACAACATCACAAGAATCGCCACAACATCAATACGGATCCATTCTACGATAAAAAGAAATACCACAACTGCGATAACCAGCAGCATTGTAATCTTTGTGCGCAGATGCGTATCAATTTCAACTGGCAGATTTACTACACCAACTTCGTGTATTCTCTGAAGATCACCGTTTCGTAGATCAACCGAGATATCAGCCAGGATCGAATAGGTTCCTGTCTGCGTCCTTTTTTCAACAGAATAATGGATGTATTCACATATCGGGGCGAACCTGTTACCTTCAGGAATTTGAAATATTATCTGTACTTGATGACCAGACCTGTGGGGTACGTTTTTGTTTATGAATGTTATTCCACTTTCCGGGGGAGCAGATAACCAGGCAACAAGGGATTTTCTTGTCCGCCTGTCCCAGATATAGTTGTCATCACCTTCCTGGTTCACTGAATCAATGCTGAGCAGAAGGCATAAACTGTCCTCTTCACCGGTTACGAGGATTGGAGATGGCGGATCAAAACGGATAGAAACCCGGGAAAGATGTGATGAAATATTGTTATTTACATAGTCTCCGTGATTATTGTCCGAAATATCTGTACTGTTGTTGTGCTGGTCGCCCCAAACTGGAGGTGGGAGCATTATAATTGGCAGGAGAAACAGCAAACCTGCTTTGAAGGCAAGTTCTTTACACGATATCATGATTCCATAATCGAATTTCAGGCAAATAGTTGATAATAATCGTTCTTATGCGCGTTGAATATAGGTTTGACCTGATATGAAATCAAGAATACCGCCGATCTTATTTAAAAACAGCTTCTAAACGTTGCCCGGACCGCCCTCGGTCCGGGAAGTATATTACATCAACATGGGGCCCGGACCACCCTTGGTTCGGGAAATTGTTTCATCAAGCGGTAGCAGTAGCCCGGACCGCCCCCGGTCCGGGAATGATACAACGTGGCGCACCCCCCCCTTATCCCTCTTGGAATGTATTCGTACTTCAATTATAAATCCCCGGACCAAGGGTGGTCCGGGCTACACTTACTCCGCTTCTCGGACAAGACGAAAACCGAGGTCTTCTTCGCGAGAATCGATTCGATTATTACCTCGATAGGCAGACCGACAACACCTTCCAATATGGTGCCAACCACCTCCCCGCTTTACACGGAAACTTCCGGATACCGGTCCCTGTGGATCTGTTACAGATGGTAGACAATCGGCGTAATATTCACTGTCGTACCAATCAGAACACCATTCCCAAACATTCCCATGCATGTCATACAGCCCCCATGCATTTGCTGTTTTCTGTCCGACCGGGTGCGTTGAGATATCGCTGTTGCTGCCATACCATGCAATGGCCGCCAAATCTGATTTGTCATCACCACTTTGGTAACAAGTACATGTTCCCGCACGGCAGGCGTATTCCCATTCCGCTTCTGTCGGCAGACGGTATCCGTGCCCGGGATCGCGCTGATTCATCCGATTGATAAACTCCTCCACTTCATCCCAGGCAACATAATACATCGGATGAGTCGCTCCTTTACCACGAACCGCTTCATCAGGATCCTCAAGATCACGTTGCTGGCTGATTGTAGTACCCATGACCTCCATCCACATTCCCTGGGTCACTTCCGTTGTCATCATTTCAAACGCAGAAATGGTTACCCGGTGCTGCATTTCATCGCCATCCCGTCCCACTTCCGACGCAGGTGAACCCATCATGAATGAACCGCCGGGAATCCTGACAAAACGCATGCCTTCCAAAGGTTCAGTCGCTGTGCAAATCCCCGTGACCATAAAAACAGAGACAGGGAATATTGATACAAACAAAACACGTGAAAAGAAATTCATGATGCCCTCCCAATCAATTGGAACAAAATCATTGACTACACGCAGCCCGGACGCAAAAAACCGGTCCGGGAAGATTCAGCGTCTCGTAAACCTGCGCTATCCCTGCAATAATCTATCTACACAACAATCTTTTATCCCCGGACCAGGGGTGGTCCGGGCTACATCATTCACCAGCATTTGAAATGGCGGTGAAATCTTCATTGCTGAACCAATCTTCGGTGTAGTGCCCCTGCTGGACAAACTGTTGAAAACTGGAATAGCACCAATCCCTGGTGGATGTGACGTGCCCGTGCTTGACAGGATTCCAATGGATATAATCGGCGTAGATGCGGTATTCATCCATCGTTCTGATTTTGTGTTCCCAGAAACGTTTTTGCCACAAGGTTTGTTGTTTCCCTGTGAATTTGAAGTTTGTTTTGATTTTGAAAGAAGCGACACGTTTTGAAAAGGGTGTATTCCCTTGTGTGATCAGAAGATGCATATGATCCGGTAGGAACACAAACGCTTCAATTTTGCCATTATCATTGGAAAAACAGACGTCCAGCATCAACCACAATTTCGAATAATCCTCGTAGGTTTTATAATAATGATGGCGGTTTTTCGTGACCAGTGTGAGAAAATAGATTTCATCGGGATTATCCGTCAAAAACCGTCGATACCGTACCATGGTTTATACCATATGTGGTTGATTATTTACAACATGTAGCCCGGTGGGCTTCCATCCCCCGGGAAATATCCGTGCGTCGTGTAGCCCGGTGGGTTCCATCCCCCGGGAAATATCCGTGCGTCGTGTAGCCCGGTGGGTTCCATCCCCCGGGAAATATCCGTGCGTCGTGTAGCCCGGCGGGTTCCATCCCCCGGGAAATATCCGTGCGTCGTGTAGCCCGGCGGGTTCCATCCCCCGGGAAATATCCGTGCGTCGTATAGTCCGGTGGGTTCCATCCCCCGGGAAATATCCGTGCGTCGTGTAGCCCGGTGGGTTCCATCCCCTGGGAAATATCCGTGCGTCGTGTAGCCCGGCGGGTTCCATCCCACGGGAAATATCCGTGCGTCGTGTAGCCCGGTGGGTTCCATCCCACGGGAAATATCCGTGCGTCGTGTAGCCCGGTGGGTTCCATCCCACGGGAAATATCCGTGCGTCGTGTAGCCCGGTGGGTTCCATACTATTGTTCCGCTTCGCAGACCAAACGGAATCCAAATCCTCGCCCCCAAGGATAATAATCATGTCTATTTGCGGCTCTACATTCACTAGCCTCGCTATCCCAGTTTCCACCGCGTAATACGCGCCACGATCCTGTGTTCTCACCTTGTGGATCAATTACAGTAGGATAGCAATCTTCATAATACTCGCCATCGAACCAATCGCTACACCATTCCCATACATTCCCATGCATATCATACAATCCCCATGGATTGGGAGTTTTCCCTCCAACATCATGAGTCTCAACTGAACTATTTTCAAAATACCATGCGTAATTTCCTAAATTATCATGGCTACTACCCCACCAAAACCACTCATCATCCACACCTGCACGGCAAGCATACTCCCACTCCGCTTCCGTCGGCAAACGCCACTCAGCACCCAGTTCGGGAAGGAAATCATTTATGATGTCATCATGTGATACCATTTCTGCGGGACGATTGGGATGCCCTGGCCAGTTGAAGTTTTCATATCCTGCTACAGTTAACCACTGTGATTGTGTAACCTCATATTTCCCCATCCAATAACCCTGAGTAATAGTTACTTGGTGACGAGGTTGTTCATCCTGACCAGCATTACCTTCCCCATCTTGCGCACCCATCATAAACGTACCTGCTGGAATCCAGACCATATCGATCATAACGCCGGTATCTCCCAGCTCAAAAGACTGTTCAGCACCTGGATAAATTGTCGTAAACCACCACGTGGAACCTTCTGTTTCGTGGTAGTAGAAGTCGCGGGCGACAACTTTCCAGTAGTACTGCGTGCCTTCCTCAAGGGTGCCGGGATCATAGGTGGTTTCGGTTTGGCCTTCGCTGACAAGGGATGGATTGGAGGTGGTTCCGAAATAGACGTCGTAGGTCAGAGCGTCATCTTCCGGGTCGCTGCAGGTCCAGGATAGGGTTGGATTTACCGAAATATTGATGGAATTCTGTGCAGGTGTCGGATCGGACGGCGTATCCGGCGACTGGTTCGGGTTGGTGTCGTCGTAGACGAGTCGTAAACCTAGAGTACTTCCCGGACTATTCGCATCACCACCTCCTCTTTCGGCAGACCTACTTTCCCAGGTTGCACCGCTATAGCTTCCGCCTCTAGCGACACGACTTGGACCAACTGGATCATACCAAACGCTTCCATCATTTGGAGCACCATTGTAGTCAGGATGATACCAATCTTCACACCATTCCCATACGTTGCCTAACACATCATATAGATTCCAAGGGTTAGGTTGTTTTTGTCCAACATCGTGCGTTTCATCTTGACTAATATCCCGATGCCATGCAACTTCATCAAGATACTCCGAATCTGGATCATCGCTCCACCAAAAACGTGTTTCATCATAACCAGCTCGGCAGGCGTATTCCCACTCTGATTCCGATGGGAGACGCCAAGGATTATCCGCAACATGCGAATTAATTTCAGGTAAGAAACTCTCAAATATTGTATTAAATGAGATATTTTCAGCCGGTCGATCAGGATATCCATCAAAATAAAATGGTGATGTCCCAGCGACCGCTTCCCATTGTGACTGGGTAAGTTCATATTTCCCAATCCAGAAACCTTCGGAGATGGTTACTTCATGGCGTGGGTATTCTTCAGCTGAAGCATCCTGTTCACCTGCTTGTGCACCCATCCAGAATGTACCGGCCGGGATCCAGACGAGATCAATCATTACACCGGAATTGCCCAGTTCAACCTGTTGTTCGACGATGTCGTGCATGGTGAAGGACCATACCGGGCCTTCGGTAGCATGGTAATGGATGTCACGTGCGACAATTTTCCAGTAGTACTGCGTGTTTTCGTCCAACAGACCGGGATCGTAAGTGGTTTCGGATTGTTCTTCACTGACCAACGGTGGATCGTTAGTCGTACCGAAGTAGACATCATACGTGAGATCTTCCTCCTCCGGATCGCTTCCGAACCAGGAGAGAGTTACGGGATTGTAGATGTCGGTTGCGTTGTTGGACGGTGACGGATCCATCGGCTCATAAGGCGACTGATTGGGATTGGTGTCGTCGTAGACAATACGGAAGCCGATATCACGAAATCCACTTGTCATTGTATGATTATCCCTATCTGCTGATCTTAAGTCACCAGGACCAGTTAAAATACTACCACCACGATATATTCGCTTATCATCAATAGGATCTAACCAAACTTGTCCATTAATCGGTGCCTCAGAATAGCTATAATGGTAACAGTCTTCACAAAATTCCCACACATTCCCATTCATATTGAAAAATCCCCAGGGATTTGAAGGTTTTCCCTCATCAAAACTGTGTGTACGACTCTCACTATTTGCTATATACCAAGCATAATCTTCAATATTACTATATGCAGCATCATCTCCCCACCAGAAGCGTGTTTCATCATAACCTGCACGACAGGCATATTCCCATTCAGCTTCCGTAGGTAATCTCCATGGATTGTCATCTTCTGAAGTATTTAATGTTGGCAAGTATTCATGAATAATGTCGTTCCAAGTAATTGTTTCGGCTGGACGACTCGGATTTCCATCAAATTCAAATGTCCATTCCCCCATAATGGCTTCCCATTGTTGCTGAGTGACCTCGTATTTCCCCATCCAGAAACCTTCGGAAATGGTTACTTCATGGCGTGGGTATTCATCTTCATCAGCATCCGTTTCGCCTGTCTGCGCACCCATCATGAACGTACCAGCAGGTACCCAGATCATGTCAATCATCACACCGGAATTGCCCAGTTCCATCTGCTGTTCGATAATTTCGTGCCGGGTCGTAAACGACCATTCCGGGCTTTCGGTGGTGGCGTAATAAGAGTCACGTGCGACAACTTTCCAGAAGTATTCGGTTTCGCCGTCAAGGACAAAGGTTGGATTGTAGGATGTTTCTGAAAGGTTTTCAACATATAATGACGGTGGTGAAGTAGTTCCAAAATAAAAGTCATAGGTGAGATCATCGCCGTCTGGTTCTGTGCAGGACCATGTAAAAGTCGGTGTACGTGTGATATTCGTGGCATCATCCGACGGGGACGGCGTGGACGGTTCATTCGGCGCCTGGTTCGGAGTTTCGTCGTAGACAAGACGGACACCTAAATAGCTAATTATTTGATCTGGCCATCTATCAAGCCTATCAGCGGGTCTGTTTACTTCCTGGTTGAGAAGGTATGCTCCTCCCCGCGCTACCTTAAGCGATCCGGTGACAGGTCCTTGAGGATCGTTTGTTGGGCTACTTGAGTAATACGTACCCTCAAACCAGTCACTACAAAGCTCCTGAACATTACCAAGCATATCATATATTCCCCATGGATTGGGATATACGGTCCCTACGTCATGGGTTTCACGTCCATTCCCCGTATCACTATTTCCATAATGCCAGGCTCTTTCATTAATTCCAGAGTAGTCATCCCCCCAGAAAAACCAGTTTTCATCATACCCGGCACGGCAGGCGTATTCCCATTCCGCTTCCGTCGGCAGACGCCAATTCTCCCCCGCTTCCGGGAGAAAATCATTTACAATGTCATTCCAGGAAATGTTTTCTGCCGGTCGATTTGGATATCCCTCAAAACCAAATATCGTTGGTCCAACAACACTTTCCCATTGCTGCTGCGTGAGTTCGTACTTCCCGATCCAGAAACCTTCGGAAATGGTCACCTCATGGCGGGGTCGTTCATCAGCCTGTGCATCCGTTTCATTGTTCTGCGCACCCATCATGAACGTTCCCGCCGGGATCCAAACGACTTCGTAATATTGACCATCTTCTCCTAATTGATATTGATTTTCAGAAACTTCCTGATGAGTTCTGAATTGCCAATCCGGACCTTCTGTTCTGTTAAAATCACTATCATAAGCCACTACTTTCCAAAAGTACCTCGTATCACCATCCAGTTCATACCATTCAAAGGATGCTTCATCCAATCCCTCCGCCCGTAATGGTGGTGGATAAGAGGTTCCTAAATACACATCGTATGTAAGTTCACCACCCTCAGGATCAGTGCATTCCCATGTAAACACTGGAGAACGAGACATATTTGTAGCATTGTCGAAAGGTGAGGGATTGGCAGGTTCACTTGGTGATTGATTTGGATTTGTATTATCATAGACAATTCGAAAGCCAGTACTATTTCTAGCTTGACCTGGTGAGAGATTTTCTATTCGACTTGCGGAACGACATATGTAAGCTGCATCAGAATAGTAACCACCACGACGTAACCTTGTTCCACCAGTTTCTGGTCCATCAGGATTAACCACAGGATATTCAGGGTATTCACCTCCAAAGTCGTAACACCATTCGTGTAGATTACCATTCATATCATACAATCCCCATGGATTTGGTATTTTACCACCTATTTCATGAAGTTCATCATTACTATTGTCTTCGTACCAGGCATAATCTCCTATTTGTTCATAACTACTGTCATCTCCCCACCAATAACGTTCGTCATCGTTACTAGCTCGGCAAGCATATTCCCATTCCGCTTCGGTAGGCAGTCTCCAATAATTCTCTTCACAAAGCGCGTTTAATGATGGAATATATTCATTATGAATATTGTTCCATGAGACATTGTGAACGGGAATATTGGGATCGCTTGATTCCCATCCGTACCAGATTGCTGACCATTGCTCCTCAGTAAATTCATACTTACCAAGCCAGAAACCTTCTGTTATTGTCACTTGATGACGTGGAAATTCATCCTGATCAGCACCAATCTCCCCATCCTGCGCCCCCATCATGAAGGTTCCAGCGGGAATCCAAACCAAGTCAATCATTACACCAGTATTGCCCAACTCGATTTGCTGCTCGATGACATCGTATGTAGTGAATGACCATTCGTTACCTTCCGTTATGTTGTACCGGGAATCGCGCGCATTGATCCTCCAGTAATACGTGGTGCCTTCATCAAGCGCATAAAGCGTATAAGTGGTTTCTGTTTGTTCTTCGCTTACCAGTTCCAGGGATGATTCTTCACCGAAATAGACATCATAGGTAAGATCTTCCCCTT
>CAXXQY010000032.1:0-152577 GCA_963674515.2 bacterium | reverse complement strand
CATTTCCGTCCGGATAGACATATCGTGGGACAAGGCTGAGGGCAAGCTGGTCGTTTTCCGTAGCGACAGAAACCGGAATCCCCTGATCGCCCCACATACGTTCACTATTGGCGAAGATTTTCTGCCCGTAAAATTGAGAGACTCCGGATATGATTGAATTATTGACCACAACCAGCAATGTACCGTACTCACCTTGCGTCCCACCAATGCATCGCCCGGAATATTCCAATCCTTCAAAAACATTCAACCCATTATCGCCGAAAAGCAAGTAGCCGTCAGCGTCGATATGCTGCACTTTGCAGTTGTAATCATAGGTATAGAGGATCCACGCTCCGCCCATTTCATCGGCGACCAACGCCCAATCACTTACCAATTCACCGGGATTGGCGATCAGACCATCAGGGATCCATTGGGCGTGGAGGTGTGAGGGGATCATGACGTACAACAAGAAGGCGGCAAGGAAGGTTATCCGTTTTATCATTGGATGTTTGTGACAGGGTCTCATTGTGATCTCATCGCTGTACCATACAACTACTTCAATGTACGATGAAAAAGGATTGTATTCAGTATTTTGCATCAATGAATACTACAAGACTTTGGCCCGTGTGCTTGCCACTCGGGTTTCTCTCTTCTTCTGGAAATTCCGTAAACGCCCAATCCATTGTCATCCTCTGCCAGTACGGATACATGGAGACACCCGAGTGGCAAGCACTCGGGCCAAAGTCAGAGATATGCCCTCGTCAGGTTTGTCAACATGTTTTTCGTTGACGATCTAACGAGGATACTGTCTCAATCAGAGATCCAGAAGATTTCAATACTCCTCGTTAGTCCATCCGTCTTCATAAACGACATTTCGACGTATGAACCTAACGAGGGCATTTGCTCTGGATTCTGTTGACCATGCTGTTCCCGGACCGGGGGCGGTCCGGGCTACCCATTTGACACCCGACCTTGGACTGCAGGTCGGGCCATCCGGACCGACATTTTACGTCCGGGCTATGTTCATTCCACAAAACTCAGGAATTCATTAAAAAATGGCAGCATGTGCTGTTCGATCCGTTCACGGAGATGGTCCGAGTGGCCGCCGTCATGACGATAGACCAGCAACGGCAGATCGGCTTCATTCATTTTCTCCACGAAATAGTCACATCCTTCGGGAATCCAACGGTAGCTGTCATTAGCTCCGTAATCCAGCGCCATTGCATTCAAACCGGCGAAATTCTCCCAGTATTCATAGATCTCCGCATTCACTCCACCAAAACCCCTTTCCCATGCCGCCCAGACAATCTCATCCTCCATGCGCATTCCCATATCACGCGTGATCGGATATCGGAAATAGGGCGCATGCGAAGGATCGGGTGAGAAAGCGATCCCGTAGGTGATTGTAAACAGGAGATCCCATTCATCCAGTTCTCGGATAGTGGAAATTTGCGAGAGAAAATGGGTATGCGCATCTTCCACGCTTAATTGCCTCAGCTCGTTGATCAGTTCCTGGGTTTGCGTGCGTACCTGCTCGGTGGCGAACATCTGGCAATTCCGCAAGCCGTCTTCATCAAACAGTCCCGGGCTGATGCTGTACACAGAACCATACACATCAGGATGGAGCATCGCCAGGTTCAAAGCGCCATATCCACCCATGGAATGCCCGGCGATACCACGTGATCCGGGAGATGCGATGGTACGATAGGTGGAATCGACATAAGCGACCAGGTCCCTCGTGATATAATTCTCCCATCCACCGCTCACTGGTGAGTTGACATAAAAACTGCCACCAAAGGGAGTGGAGCCATTGGGGATGACCAGGATCATTTCATGGATGATACCATTCCTGATCAGGCTGTCGAGTGACGCTTTCAGTTCGAATCCCTGGAAACTGCCATAAACAAATGCTTCGATGGGGGTGGAATATCCCGGGAGGAAATACACCACAGGATACCGTCGCTCATCCATGTTGTACATGGGCGGAAGGTAAACAGCGACTTGTTGTTCGATGGACGTACCGATCAGGTTATCTGATAGTGAGGGAGCAGGGACAGTGACAATTTGCAGGTCCGGCCTATCGGGACCGCATCCGATAAGCAGTACAGTAAAAATCAGTGTGAGGACAGCAATGTGCCGTTTCATTTTCTCCCCCTTATAACAATGATAATGCCTTTACTTAACATCCGATTTTAATATATGGACAAGGTAGCGCCCCTGCCCGCTAATGACGTCTAAGCTTTATTTTTTGCTAATCCAGACAACTGGTGAAACCCGAGTGACCAGCACTCGGGGGACACTCCCTTTTTTTAAATGCTATCACAACTTCCTGCCGCAATACTTGCAGAATTGAGCATCGTGGTCATGCCCTTCACGGCTGCAATGCGGGCAGACCTGTGTTGTCACCGGACGTTTCATTTCCCGCGTCACTTCCGCTGTGACAATCCCGGTCGGGTACTGCAATAATTCCATACCCGAGGATCATGACGAATGAAGCGAGCATTTGCCCCAACGGCGTTTGCGGCGCGATATCTCCATACCCGACCGTCGTCAGGGTTACAATCGCCCAGTAGATCCCACGCGGGATGCTGGTAAAACCATTCTGTCCACCTTCGATCATGTACATCAATGATCCCAGAATACACACCAGGGTAAGAACAGCGAAGAGGAACACAACTATTTTACGGCTGCTCGCTCGAAGCGCACGAAAGATGATTTCCCCTTCCCGAAGGTAAAGGACCAGTTTCATCACCCGGAAAACACGGAGGATCCTGATTCCCCGGATCACGACAAGATACTGCCCACCGGGGAACAAAAGGCTGATGTATGTCGGAAGAATGGCGAGGAGATCTACAATCCCGTAAAAACTTCTCGCATACCGTATTGCACGTTGTACTGTAATCAAACGCAGCAGGTATTCGACAGTGAACAGGACAGTGATCACCCATTCAATGAAACGGAGGTAGTAGCCATATTGCGCCTGAATGGACGCCACGCTTTCGAGCATCACCACGATTATGCTGATCACAATCGTGATGATCAGGCAGATATCGAATGCTTTCCCGGATGGTGTATCCGCTTCGAAAATAATTTCGAACAAACGAAGCCGCCATCCTCCCCGTTCCGTTTTACTCGGCTTCAATATTCTATCCGGTTATCAGGTTTCCTCGGCGAATTCCTCTCCCTCGCCAGTAACCACTCCCTCTTCCCAGGCGTTATAATCACGACGGATTAAACGACTGACCAGTTCCGATTCTGTTATCCGTAATGCCTCTGCCAATGCCCGCAGTCTTGAACGATCCTCGATTGACATGGAAAAGGTGACGTTGACAGGTTCCATCATCCCCTCCTTTTTTCAAGATATCCTTAACAATCAAAGGGTTGCGTATATATAGCGGTATACTATAATATCACCATAGAAGTGCGGTAGAATCAACTAAAGTGTCCGGTTCTGTAATACTCCAAATGGTATATGGTTGTTGGTGCTTCCATGTGTTGCGTGTATAGGATGGCCACAGGAATTGATTGCCATCATCGAGAAAAAGGGTGTTCCTCATATGGTAAACCGCCGCGCCATACTCGGGCAACGCACTTGCAGCACGATTCCGTAAGCCAGTCCGCCAGATCCGGCGTAATTCCCAATTACGGACTCCATCCCATTCAATGCGAAGACAGTCGAGAAGATATTGCTGACGTGTGAAGAGAGTTACAGTTCCATCCACTTGTACTGCGTCAAGAAACCTGCCGGGAATTTCCTGGTGAAGCGGTTCGATATGGCCCGGCCACCATTTGAGCAGTGTGCTGAAGGTCGTATCTTCACTGGCTTCAAAAAACAGATAACATGCGGAATCGGCTTCTGCGCTGATCCATTTCAGCTCCACACCGGGTACTTGGTGATACCTGACGACGGTTTCCAGTTGTCGGTCAGGTTGCGCGCACACCCAACCTTCTTCAGTGGCGCCCCAGAAGAGCATTGACTGGTTCCATGGGATACAATACTGCCAATTCGCTTCGGGTAATGACACTCTCGCCAATTCACCCTCCATATCTACCTCGGAAACACTGCCATTGGTTCGAACAAACAGGATTGTCTCATCGTTCTGCCATCCCAGTATTTTCTGCACCTGATCTGAAAGCAGATGCACTTCACGTTCCTGCCGTGAGTAGGCATGCAATGTGGAATCCTGGATCCAGACAAATTCCTGGCCTTCCGGCGAGGGAACAATAGCAGGCGCATATTCCCCTGTTCCCCGCCAGATTTCTACCGGTTCGAGTGCAGTCCCTGAATAAAGGAGTGTGATAGAATTTATGTTGGCTTTTACCCAGGCATTCTCATTAAGCATTGTATACGAAGTAGCAGGCAACGCCATTTCCGGAAGAAATTCCGAATACCGTTCCTGAAGAAGTGTAGATGATATCTCTTCACCCTCGGTTGTAAAGACTTCTCCCCACAAGTTGTTATTTTTGTCCAGTTCAATAGAATAGAGCAGAGGACTATTCATTTCCCGGATTCCCCACTGCAGGGGCAATCGCCGTTCAATCCCCACTGTTCTTTCCATCGAAATGGAATGGTAGACAGCCATGCTGTCACGCACAAACGGCAGGGCAAGACCTCCGATCAACAGCAGAACCGCTGTTCCAATGGGACCGGTTGCTGCAAAACAGCGAATTCCTGCCACCAGGTTCATGAGGATTAGTGCGAGTAAGCCGCCGTAAAATCCACCCGGTGTATGCAACGTAGTAATGCCAATGGTCATTTGGGGAAGTACGAGAAAAACAGTCAATGCCAATATGATAGAAGCAAACGCTTCGCGTGGTCGAACCCAACGTATGGCACGATACCTCGTTTCCAGGGCAAGCAGGAATAAAAAGGGAAGGAACAGGGGGGTGCTGAATGGAATCATCAGGAAGTTATTATCAAGGACATGGAGTGTCATCCTGTTCAAAGCGATGAATCCGATCCAGAATGCCGACAGTATGGCGATAATCCCTGGAAACGTTGCGCTTTTGCTCGTTTCCAGTTCCACCTGCCGTGCGAGGTATCTTTTTGCGCCATCACTCAAGCGACCGGGATTTTCTTCACGCAGATCGGAAAGGAACAGATTCAGGTTAAGCGGGATATAGCCCAGGGTGTCAACTGATTTACTGCCGTTACGTTCATATTCCACAAGTAACCGTGTTGAACCGTACGCATTACTTACATCAATGTGGCGAATTTCCTCGTCCTTGTACCCCTTCACTTTCATCAGTGGAGCCTTAAACATCCAGAATCCGTTTTCTCGACGAATCCATGCCCCTCGGGCCAGGATACGTGATCCCATCAAGGCAAACACAAGAATGATGGTCAAGCCCGTGTATTCATATCCAATCCGGGAAGAAAACGCTACGACAAGTGCAAGTACAAATCCTGAAATGGCTGCGGGAAGATCATCTCCGCGGTGCGGGGAATAAAAAAGGGGTCGCATGAAAAGCGTCCTGTGCTATAGTATGAAAAAAGTGCTGCGGTTTTTAACGTTGCAGGAGTGTGAAGTTAATCCGTTGTACAGCATCGAGATCGCCAAGATCGGCATAGGCAAAATCGGTAATGACTGTGTACTTGTAAATGTTGATCCGTACCCCTGCGCCAAACGCCCATTCTTCGGTATCATGTTCGAAGGTCCGCCCAGCCCTGAGAAAGATTGTGTTTCCAAATCCATATTCCACACCGGCATGCAGGGTCGTTATTCCTTCATTGATGTGAAGAGCATCTACAGCAATAGTCACAGCATGGTTTTCATCAGCTACGAAGGCATAGTCGTTTCCGAGCAACCGCCATCCTATCCCGGTACGAAACATCAATGGAAGCGGCCATTTGCTGGTTTCATACTTGATATTTTCTTCTTCCTCGGTATAGAGATCCCGGCCTTCCAGTTGCATCTCGCCGCCGAGGTTGGTCATTGCCATCCCAATGGTGAAACCTTCGAGGGCGGTTTCAAGCCGGGTTCCAATGTCAAAACCGATGGTGGAAGCCGTTTCATTAAACAATTTCTGATGGATGTATTTTGCTGTTCCACCGACAACAAACCGGTCGGTGACTCGTCCGACGGAGGAGAATCCCACTGCAATATCGCCATACTCCGCTTCGATCCCGGTTCCTTCCTGTTGTTCAATTGTAGTTTGCTCAATTGGATCACCGGAGAAAGAGAGAATGCTCAAGCCAAACATTACGGTCCGGTTATAGGGAATCCTCACAGCAATCTGTTGATGTTGCAAGTCGGCAAACCATTCCGTATGGGCGACACTCAATCCGACGCCATCTACTGTCCAGGCAGAGGCGGGATTAATGAGCAGACCTTCCGGCCCTGCGGCAAGCGCCACACCGGCATTACCCATGGCAGGCAATCGTGCGCCTATCGGGATCTGGAGAAATGCCGCAGCGGTTGTACCTGTTTTTTCGAATGCAAAAACGGGAAAAACAATAGTAGCGGTTACAATTATCACAAGAACCATTAAAAACAGCTTTTTACTGGAAACTCTCATTATTTCCATCCAGGCAATTCGTTGCAGTCTGACTTGTCCAACTGTTGGAATATACAGCGATTCAATAACATTTACCAGATTCTGACCAATCATGATTCATTCAGCGATTTTGATTTTTTTTTACTATCTCCTGAGAGAATATCAACTATTCCGAGTAAAAATGAATGCCGTTTTTTGAACTTTTATGCTTTCAGCGTTATATTAATGCTTCAATTGGGAATCACTGCTCTGCTAATATAATAGACAGGGAATAATCATTGAAAGATTCATTAAGAAAGAAGGCAGCGCTGGATTTCCAGGTTAATTACGATATTTGCGATGGCTGCGGACTCTGTGTTGCGGTTTGCCCGGTTCTTTGCCTCTACGTGGGCTTTAATGAAATCCTTCACGTGGATCATGATGCCTGTATCCGTTGCGGTATTTGTCTTCCTGTATGTCCTGCCGGAGCTTTGTCACTGGTTAAAAAAGAAAAGGAGCAGACGACTATTGCTTCGTAAGTCGTATGATCTGATCATCATCGGCGCCGGCCCTGCCGGTTCTTCAGCGGCATTCACGGCAGCAAAACAAGGTGCGGATGTCCTCCTCATTGATAAAAAAGAAAAACCGGGTATTCCGGAACGTTGTGGAGGACTACTACTTAGCAATGACTGGCCTGAATTCCTCGATGTAAACGATTTTCCATCTATCTATACCTTGTCCCGTATTCAACTCTACTCACCCGATGGAAATTCTGTATGTTTGAATTCACGTTCGCTCGGAACCGATTTTTACTCCTTTGACCGCAGCCGATTTGATGCATGGCTCCTGGAAAAAGCGGAACATGCAGGCGCCAGGGTGGCGACAAATACAATGGCGACGGGTCTGGTATCCAACGGGAATGGCTGTGTGCAGGGGATTTATTGCCAGAACGGCAATGGTGTTGTGAAGGTGGAAGCTCCATTAACCATAGGCGCTGATGGAATTGAAATGCGAGTCGGACGTTGGGCAAAATTACAACGATCATTCCCATCCAATCTCACGAACCCATGCTGCCGGATGTTAGTCCGTGATATACCTCTCGAGGAAGACCGTATCCATATGTTCTTCAGCCGTGAATACTGCCCGGAAGGATATGCCTGGGCGTTTCCCCGTGGAAACGGTGTATACAATGTCGGCCTTGGGTTAAATCCGACCATGGTCGAAATGGGAAATGCACGAAGGAAACTCATCCAATTCCTTGAAGACAAGTTTGGCACATATACGATTCTTCACGAATCCAATGGAGGAGTTGTTCTGGATGTTCCCAATCATTCCTGCGTAAAACCGGGTTTGCTCCTTGCCGGGGATTCTGCCACACTTATTAATCCATTGACCGGTGGCGGGATTCACACTGCTTTACTGGCGGGACATGAAGCCGGAAAAACAGCAGTCAGAATCCTTGGAAATGGATCATTAGCAGAAGAGGCATTACAGGATTACAACCGGTTCATTAAGCATAACATCACCAAAGACCACTTGCTGAGTAAAAAGATCAAAAAGAGCATCTATGCTTATTCCGATAATGATTTGAATCATGCCGTATCGATGATGAGGTTTTTTCCCGCGAGGATTCCATCACTCGTTTTCTGCCTGTTACTTTCTAATCCCTCCATTACGATGAAGAACCTGTTCAGGGGATTTTTCCGGAATACGACTTCCCGCAATCGTTAATTCCCTCTCCAGAACATCTGCTGTTTCATATACTGTTTTCCGAGCATAAAAAAACCGGCGATCGGCCGGTATATTATCTCACCATCAATTGCAATCAGCTTATTGTTCCGCAAGTTCAAAACCTTCGTAGAAATAATCCAGGGGATCGACCGCCCGGTTCTCCACACGCACTTCGTAATGCAAATGCGGTCCTGTGCTGCGTCCGGTATTCCCGAGGGCTCCAATGATTTCCCCTCTTTCCACTCGTTGTCCACGACGTACGCTGTAGGAGTCAAGATGCGCATAAACCGTCTTGTACCCATAACCATGATCGACATGGACGACTTTGCCATATCCGGACATACGTCCCACCCGTACAACAACACCGTCTGCAGTCGCACAAACTGGCGTGCCGCGGGGAGCTGCAAAGTCGGCTCCATGATGGAAACGGACCTGGTTAGTGAACGGATCTCGACGATTTCCGAAACCGTCAGTCAAGCGAGCATCCTGTACCGGGATAATGGAAGGTATATGACGAAGCCTTTCTTCATCATTCGCAATTTTTCGCTGAATTTCTTCGAATGATTGGACTTGAACATCAAGCTGGCGTTCGATCTGGTCGAGAGCAATCATCAGCTCTTCAATCCTTTCATCGCCAATAACTTCGCCTTCCAGCGGAAGCACACTGCCGATACCTGCTCTGCGAACATCCTCCCCAAGTGCTGGCAGATTGACACGAACACGTATTGCATCCTCCTCCTGTCCAAGCGAGTCCACCGTATTTGAGATCGTGTCAACACGACCTCTCATCTCGGCAATTTCAGAGTTGAGCAAACGGTTCTCTTCAATCAAACGGCCGGTACGGTTCTGCAGATGCCATTCCGTCAATAATACCACGCTGCCGGTAATAAACCCAAGTACAATCAGGCACGCCGTAACAGCGAGAAGTACAAACTGACGATTGGTGCAGAAAAACCGAGAGTACTTGGTACTACCCCGTTCCTCTACAAAAAGGGTGAAACTCCATTTTGGACGGGCGCCAGCATGTTTTGTCCCATTTCCAGCCATGCTCTCCCTTAATTTTCAAAATCCCTAACATCCCCATTCGTATAAAGGTATACTATTCGCAATCTCCCAGTCAAGATTTTTTTATCGCAGAATAAATTCTATCCGTTTTTTGATGATAAATACTGCAATTACTAATGTTTTCACAACTTATTACACGCCAACAATATCCAGTTTTAGGGTATTTATTATTATTCCAACCCCTTCAACCGCTCCAGAGAAGCATCTTTTATCGCAGAAAATTTTCTCGCCGCCGGTGAATTGAGAAATCTTTCATATGCGCTCTTTGCGCCGTCAAGATCATCGAGGATTTCCCTGGTCACCCCAAGGAGATAAAAACCAGGTGTTTCATCCTGCATATCTTTCGCCCCCATAGCAAGCTCCAGGTAATACCTGCTCTCCATGCTCATCGTATGTTTCCAATTGGTATCGAGTGCTTCAATATCTTTCACATCGAAACGATTCGCCAAATCGAAATGCAATACTCCCAATTCGTAAAGTATGCCTGCAGTAGTCGGTGATAACAGGTGAGCTCCCTGGTACTGCAATCTCGCCACAACAAATTGGAGTAATGCTTCCTGCTCACGCCCCTGTTCAGCCAGTGCTATGCCATTCTGCACATATTCTTTCGCTTGCTGGATCATTGAATGGTACACCTCATGACCATGTTCTGCATGCGCAAAAATTTTCTCCATCATATCGTGGAACGGTTCATCTTTCAGAAACACACTGACTATTAAAAGGCAACGCCCTACATGGTCCACAAGTCGTGTATAATCGGCCGCATTCTGGGGTAAATGACCTTGTTCAATCGCCTGTACCAACTCGACACCATCTATTTCTTCAATTGGGGTGTTCTCGCGATCTCGCGAAAGGTTACCTCGATTTGCAAACGGTACATCTATCCACAAATAATTCACAAACTGATTCTCTTTTGCACCCACTGGAACCGGAATTTCTTCATCAAAATGGAATGGACCTATTTGGATAGCATCGTTGTGCGCCGTCCATCGGAACGATAGAGAACCGGGCGCCAACATTTCTTTTAGCAGCTCAGACATCAAGTGTCTCCTGGTTTACCTGTTTACTGAACATGAAAATCTCACGGATCGAATCCTGAAAACTCATCTCAGGATTACCTGGATCCCGTATCCGTTCCCCTGCATAGGTAATCCATTCTATATCCTAATTCAACTTGTATACTCTCCTACAGGGAACCGACACGAATTCTGTATATCTCTCTTCAGCAAAACAGGCATCCGCTTCTTATATACAAATTGAAGTCGAACTTCAGAATCAAACTTTACGAAAACAGTGCAGATGTTCCAAGAAAACAAATTAATATTCTAATGAAGAAGCAACTGGTAACCTCTTTACATTGGATCTTTTCTGCTACCTGGTAGCTATTTGTACATATTTATATCAAACCCTCCTGCACTAACCTGTATTTTCAATGTAATTTCGCAGACTCTCTTGTCTTTGCAGTAATAGTTGTTGTAAAATTAGAAAAAAAAATGGAATTTGATGAAAGTGTTAAATTGTATTTATTACAGATAATGTTTCTATTAGTATATGGTAAGTGAAACTTTCTTTTGTCACAAATGTCGCCAGAAAACAACACAACAACATAATACAAGCTGTTATTTATCATACGATTAACACAAATATTCCAAAAGACTCCAAAAAAACCAAAAGTTTGAAGTTACACTTGCATCATTCAGCAACAAGATTAAATTATAGAAGATAACATATCGAAATATCAGCTCTTTTATGAGTCGAACTTATGCATTTGCTTATCAACTTTTTTTCGCCGGAAAAACTGTGGACACCCACTCTCCTGCTATGCCTGATCATCGTTATTGGTAAAATATGGGTGAATCACCTCAGAGAACATCCTATGGATGATCCTGAATTTACGATCAATCGAGGCGCTTCTTTTGAAATACTTAATTTTGTGATAATGTTTATTCTTTTCGCCTTCAGTTTTACAATTCCTTTCAGATATTCAATCCTGTTCGTTATCGGATCGGTCCTCTATTTTTCAGGTGTTATCGGATTGATAGTTACACTTCGGGAATTTACTCGCAAAAAACGTGGTTTGCTTCGCAAGGGCTTGTTCAAATTATCACGAAACCCTCTCTATGTGAGCATTCATTTTTCTATTGTGGGATTGAATTTATTGGGATTCTGCCTGAGCTGGCAATATATAACCTTTGCCATCGTATCCTTCGCATGGATAATCCATACCCACTATATAATCCTTGCTGAAGAAGAATTCCTGATCCACAAATACAAAGATCCCTATGAAGAGTACATGACCCGTGTAAAACGGTATCTCTTTTTCTGATTTTGTGGTCCTTCGTTCAACGATTCGGATGAATCGTGATGTTCTGAAAACGTACTGCACTTCAGGACATTGTGCGAAAACACAACATACCAGAGTATTGCAAGAAACGGCCTTCTTCTGCTATCGTACCATCAATATATTTATGGTTTCACTTCCCGTATTATCATCTACACGAACATAATACAAACCAGATGAATAACCGTCCATCTCCAGGGAAAACGTATTAATTCCGCGTGTGAGCAACCCGTCATGCAAAGTCATTACCGCTTGTCCCAGGGTATTGTAAACAGCCACGCGTGCTTCTGTTTCCCGGTTGGCTTCCACCCGAATCATCGTCATCGAATTAAATGGATTCGGATAATTCTGATGTAATACAAAATCGGCAGGCATGATTTCGATCGTTTCATAATCCCTCACACCTGATTCCACAGGAGCGAAGGTAACTGCAAACTCACCTTCCATTGATGCCGGAATGAACAGAGTACGTGTTTCACCATCAAATCCATCATAGGATTCATCCTCAAGCAGTACCGATTCAATTACCAGTCTGCTTGATTCAATCGCCAACGGTGTCAGTACGATATTGCGATCTTCTTCGTCAGCTCTAAAACTGTAGAACAATGTGGCCGGTTGATCCTGGTAAAAGAAACTACCATACAAGTATGTATAATAACCTGTTTCGATAGAATGGTACCCTGCTTTACCACCTTGCCCTTTCACTGTATTCCAGGCAAAACCGCCATACCTTGTTCTATCTGCATACACATCACCATACTCATGATCCACAAAGTATTCCATGTAAAATTCAAGGGTCTCATCCGCCATTTGCAGGTAGGTTGTGTCCATGGTGAGATCGTACAGTTCCAACCCCGCAACAATCGCCTGTTCCATCTGCCACCATGCCTTGGTGGAATCCTGCAATCCCCAGAGCAGCATTTCGCCGGTTTGACGGTTGTAATCCTTATATGGTCCGCCATACACATGATCATACCCGTTGTCCCATACTTCCAGCGCCAGGGTTTCTGCATTCGGCAACCATTCCATTCCCGGTGCGATATGCTGAATCCGTCCGAGGCACCAGGCGGATTTCAACACATGCCCCATGATGGTCATGGTCTCATTCTCATTCACATTCCATTCGGAATCATAGTGTTCTGCGAAACCGATCGTCTGCTCTGGCATACTCCCAACGAGGTGGTCTACGATGTTCTCACCTACCTGCCAGAGACGCTCCCGGTATTGCTCTTCGCCGGTCATCAGGTAGAGATACAGGAGATGTGTGGTGATCGCATCCACAGTTGCATTGAAGGTTTTATTCCTCTGGGAACCACCAATATAATTCACCACATCGAAGTAACCTTCACGCCCGGGTGTGGAATCCCAGAAAAAATCTTCGAGGTACTGGTAACCGTCAAGTAGTACATCCAGGAAATAGGGATCTCCTGTGGCTTCATAGTATGCTGCGATTCCCAGCAAAGCATAATGCTGATCGAACGCGGAACGGTTATTATAACGATTCAACGGATTACCATCCTCGTCAAGTTCGCTGATCCAGCCATCGTGATCTTCATCCCAGGCATGGTCGATCATGAATTGTAAAGCATCCCGCGCAAGATCAAGGTATTCATTGTTTCCCGTAAGCATATACGCCCGAACCATGCCGTACGCAGTCCGTGACTGGCTGATCATATTCTTGTTCGTTCCCCACTCTTCGTACACATTGCCGTACCTGTCCACATTTGTATAAAAACCACCTCGTTCATAATCATAGCTGGGCAACCAGAATTGTGCGCAACTATCGACATAGCCGATCGCAAGAGAGGGATCTAATAGATAAGGGCTTTGCACGGTGTATTGAGCTGATGATGTTGAAATGACGATAAGCAGCAGAGCAACGCTGATAATGTACTTATTCATGTATACCTCGCAGAATGATAGATTTACATAGATTTGCGCTTCTGAAAGAATGTAACACATCCATGGCATTTGTTCGTCAGGAAGCGAAACAGATTTTGATGAACAGAGGAATTTCGACAACGCAGCTCTGTTTTTCCCACTAACTATTGCAAAACAATACAATCTGTCTCCTTTGCAAGTGGAAACAGAGACGAACCTTGTTCTCAGTACCCGTCTTTTGTACCTTTTTGACCTACGATTACAATCTGAAGCAGGAGAAACCCATGATTACCGATGAAATACGTAGCTTTTACACGGAAGATGTGAAAGAACGTTTTCTGCGTTATGTACAGATATACACCACATCTGACGAAGAGAATCCTGGAACCCCTTCTACGGAGTGCCAATGGGACATGCTTCGTCTGCTCGAAAAAGAATTGCGCGAACTTGGTCTTTCCGATGTCCATATGAGTGAATACGGGTATGTCTATGGTATCCTTTCAGCCTCAGACGGTGTGTCATCACCGGCGATTGGATTGTATGCCCATGTGGACACATCCCCTGATCAACCGGGTGATAATGTAAAACCTCGCATTCTTGAGAAATGGGACGGTTCTGCCATTACCTATCCGGAAGATCCGGAAATGACCCTTACCATCGAAGATTGCCCCGAACTGGCTGATTTCATTGGTGAAGATATCATTACCGCCTCCGGCCGTACACTCCTGGGCGCTGATGACAAAGCTGGTGTCGCTGAAATCATCGCTGCCGTAAAAACCATGAAACATTTTGACCTGCCGCATGGAGAGATTCGCCTGTGCTTTACACCGGACGAAGAAATCGGCCGTGGTACCGTAAAAATCAATGAAGACTGGCTTCCCCGGTTCGGTTACACCCTTGACGGTGGTTATCCCGGAGAATTGGAAGGTGAATGTTTTGATGCCTGGCGTGCGGATGTAATCTTTAAGGGCGTGGGAGTTCATCCCGGTTTCGCGAAAGACAAGATGGTGAATGCTATCGCTATCGCTGCCCGTTATATTGCCGCGTTACCGGAATGGCAGACACCGGAACATACGGAGAAGATGGAAGGGTTTTACCACGTCGTCGGTATGGAAGGCGACTTTGAGAACGCCAAGGCGACAATGATCATCCGTGATTTCGAAGAGCAACTGAACAAGGGAAGGATCGACTTCCTGAAATCCCTGAAAGCCACCTTCGAGAAAAAGTATCCGGGGCTTTCCATCGACGTGAACATCGCGCACCAGTACCAGAACATGCGCGACATCATTGCTGAAACCCCGGAAGTCATGGATATCGCAGATGCAGCAATGCGGGACGCTGGAATCACCCCGTTACGCAAATCTATCCGTGGCGGTACAGACGGCGCACGTTTGACCCAGCTCGGTCATCCGACTCCGAACATCTTCGCCGGTGGTCTGATGTTCCACTCCCGGCGTGAATGGGTGGCTGTATCCGCTATGACCAAAGCAGTGGAAACGGTTTTGCACCTGTCAAAACGTTGGAGTGAAGTTTCTAAATAGATATGGACAGATAGCGTTGTACTGTTATATAGGGTGGCGGACGAATGTCCGCCATTTTTTTTTCAAAAGTGTACACGAATGGGTAATCCTTCCATGTTGGATACCGTTCTTAACAAAAAACGTTCCGTTTGATTCAAGCCAACAGGACGAGTGGTCCTATGGCTTCCTGTCCCTCAGAAGTTGTTGTTTTACGAAGGGGGCATGGGAGTCCGAACTGTCTGTCAGCCGACACATACAGAACAGTTACCGCGAAATACACTAAAGACGCTAATGAATGACGGTGTGTCAAATGGGTAGCCCGGACCGCCCCCGGTCCGGGAACAGCATGGTCAACAGAATCCAGAGCAAATGCCCTCGTTAGGTTCCTACGTCGAAATGTTGTTTATGAAGACGGATGGACTAACGAGGAGTATTGAAATCTTCTTGATCTCTGACTTTGGCCCGAGTGCTTGCCACTCGGGTGTCTCCATGTATCCGTACTGGCAGGGGATGACAATGGATTGGGCGTTTACGGAATTTCCAGAATAAGAGAGAAACCCGAGTGGCAAGCACTCGGGCCAAAGTCTTGTAGTATTCATTGATGCAAAATGCTGAATACGATCCTTTTTCATCGTACATTGAAGTAGTTGTATGGTACAGCGATGAGATTCCAATGAGACCCTGTCACAAACATCCAATGAAAAAATGGATACCCTTCCTTGCCGCCTTCTTGTTGTACATCTCCATTCCTTCCCATCTCCACGCGCAGTGGATCCCTGACGGTCTGATCGCCAATCCCGGTGAACTGGTGAGTGACTGGGCGTTGGTTGCCGATGAAATGGGTGGAGCATGGATCCTCTATACCTATGATTACAACTGCAAGGTGCAGCATATCGACGCTGATGGCTACCTGCAGTTTGGCGACAATGGGTTGAACGTTTTTGAAGGATTGGAGCATTCCGGACGGTGTAACGGTGGAATAGCAGGAGAAATGGGTTGTTTGCTGGTGGTTGTACAGAATGATGAAATCTCTGGCAACGGTCAGTTTTACGCGCAGAAGTTATTCGCCAATGGTGAACGCTTATGGGGACCACAAGGTGTTCCTGTTTCACTTCCTACGGAAACATATCAAACAACAATAGACCTTGTACCACGTTATGTCTATCCCGATGGAGCCGGAGGATTATTCTCCCTGTTTGAATTAGGAACAAACGATTTGAACATGTGCGGTGTGAATGCGGATGGCAGCCTGAAGTTTCCGGACGAGAACATCTACATCGGAACAACCTTTCAAGGCGATCCACCTGGGGTATTGGCAGATGGCGAAGGGGGAGTGCATATAATCTGGAAAGAACTCCATAGTCCAACCAGTCTCATAATGGCAGGGCAACATGTGCTTGAGGACGGCACAAAGGAATTCCCGGACAATACCTTTGTTATGGATGGATCTTTGGAGTCTGGATATGGGGATCCTCAAGTACTTTTTCGCGATCATAGCAGTAATTTCTATGCCCAGGCCGGTTCCGCTTTGCAACGTCTGGATGAGAATTTTGCACCTATTTGGGATCCGGGTGGAATCGATTGTCGAGGCAACAGTTACATCGCCACCTCTTCGCCCATGATAATTCTGGAAGACAATAGTGCAGCCATGGTTTTGGCCGGTCTGACAGGCGAAATTGACCATAAACTTGTACTGGCACGTTATGACAGCAGCGGAACCAATGTGTTTGAGAATGATTATGTGTTGTTTGGCAATTCAACCAACCGTTTTTCAACAACCCAGTTGGCATTTTCTCTCGATCAGAATTCCATTTATACCGTGAACTTTGCATTTAATGATCAACATTCAGGATATAGGAATTATGAAGTGGAACATTGCGATTCGAGCGGTACTGATCTGTGGCCGGACAGGGTTGTCTATTTACATTCGGACTTCATCTATGCCTTGCGTAGCCATCAATGCCGGGGAGTTGCGACATCGGATGGACATTTTATTGTCGGATACATCAATACCGACAGCCATCGTATTCATCTGTTCAAGGTGACCAATGACGGATATGTGCTTGGACGTGATGAGGCTGTTCACGAGAACAATATCGACGGGACACCGGACACCTTTATCCTCGAATCCGCATGGCCGAACCCATTTAACGGTCAAATCACCTTCC
The DNA here is from genome assembly GCA_963674515.2 of bacterium. Classification (GTDB taxonomy): domain Bacteria; phylum Electryoneota; class Electryoneia; order Electryoneales; family Electryoneaceae. Next base: position 135,415 of record CAXXQY010000032.1, on the reverse strand, counting down.
GTCTTAATGTTCTTCATCCCGGTAACTATAATCTGAACATCTATGCCATCGACGGACGCCTGATAACCGAACAATCCCTCGAACTCGTGCCCGGCATTTCCCAGTACATCTATCATCCGGACAGTATGGTTTCTTCCGGGGTCTATTTTGTGCAGGTGTCTTTGGCGAATAAGGTGTTAGGCACTCGGAAGGTTGTGTATTTGAGGTAAAGGGATAAAGCCATGCCCTCGTTAGGTTCAGCCGTCGAAATGTCGTTTATGAAGACGGATGTACTAACGAGGAGTATTGAAATCTTCTGGATCTCTGATTGAGACAGAATCCTCGTTAGATCGTCAACGAAAAACATGTTGACGAACCTGACGAGGGCATATCGCAAACACGGCCTCCCGTCTGCTTATACCGAACTTTAACCGCGAAATACACGAAAAACGCGAAAGAAAGAACCTGCATTAGGTTTGTATAAACGAAGTCATCATACCTTTTCGGGCCAGCCTTTTACTGTCGAAATTTCATTTATAAAAATGGATAAACCAACGAGGAGTACGATGACACCCGACCTTGAACTGCAGGTCGGGCTACCCGTCCATGTACGATTACACCCCCAAATGCGTCTCCACTGCCTTCCGGATCGCGTCAATATTCGCTTTCACATCGCCCTTAAAGACAGCGGTCCCGGCGACCAATTCTGTTGCGCCGTTTACCACCAGGTTCGGGGCGGTGGTCGGATCCACGCCGCCATCCACCTGGATAACCGCGTTAGAACCTTCGGCGTTAAGCAGACGGCTGACTTTCTGCACTTTGTCCAATGCCTGGGGGATAAACGCCTGCCCGCCCCAGCCGGGATTAACAGACATGATCAGCACACGGTCCAACAGGGGCAATGCATAGCGTAATATTTCCGTTACCGGGGTAGCGGGATTGAGTGCAACACCCGCTTCCACACCCCTGTCCTTGATCATTCCGAGGACTCGGTGCAGATGGGGGCAGGTTTCCGCATGGACCGTGATCGCTTTCGCACCGGCATCAACAAACGCATCGATATGGCGTTCCGGTTGCACAATCATCAGGTGTGCATCCACCCATGCGCCGGTATGATCAATGATCGCCTTGATCACATCCGCGCCGAAGGTGATCGGGGGAACAAACTGACCGTCCATCACATCGGCATGAAATCCCGCGGCGCCATAACGTAATGCTTCCATGGCATGCTCACCGACACGGGAAAAATCCGCCGCCAGAAGTGACGGCAACAGCTTCACTTTGCCAGCAATTAAATGTGTATTGTTCATGGTTCTTTCCAAATGATCCAAGGGAATTGTACCATCAGTGATTCATTCGACCCGGTATGGTATTCACAATAATCAGCAAGATGTCATTTTTGCGATTCGAAAAACGACAGTAAACTTTTAGTCGTCAACGCAAGAATCCAGAAATAGTGGAAAGTAGAAATTACTTTCAGATAATCAATGATTTAAAGAGCATACTTTAGTATGCTTTTTTGCTATTTGTAGCACCGTGCTTCAGCGCGGTGGGGTTGAATCTTCCCTGCTTGGGAGCGCGCTTTAGCGTGCTTACAAACGGCTTAAGTCATGAGAAAGTACGCTGAAGCGCACTCTAAATAGTAGAAAATCCTAATACACCGCGCTGAAGCACGGTGCTACCTATCTCTACACAAATACAAGATAATAGCGACTTTTCAGTTTTACCCACTCAAAACAGCATGGAACTATTTCTACTTAGTCGAATGGGTCACCAGGAACCTGTACAACATCCCTATTATGTTCTGCTATGTATCGTTCTCTTCCGTTTCTTCCTCTTCCTCGGGTTCATTCAGGCTGGGATCGCCATTGATCACGAGGCTCACTTCCGCATCTTTTTCAAGAACCGTTCCCGCTCGAGGTGATTGCACCATCACAGCGTCACGTCTCCGGCGAACATACCGTTCATAGTGAACATCCGCCACCTGCAGACCGGCTTTCCGGATCAGGTAGATTGCCTGGTCTTCCGGCAGCTCCATCACATCCGGCATGACATACGTATCCGGTTCCGCACCAAGGCTCAGGGTCAGAGTCACTTCGATGCTGCGTGAGATCATCGAGTCGGGCGGCGGGAATTGTGACAGGACCAGGCCCTCATACACACTGTCACTGAAAGCATATTCATGCTCGGTCATCGCCAGTCCTTCATTGCCTACCGTGAACTCGGCGTCTTCACTGGACATGGTCAGCACATTGGGCATTTGCGCCATTGGCGGGCCTTCGGAGATCCACACATGGATCCGTCGTCCTTTTTTCGTTGATCCACCCGGTGGCGGAAACTGATCGAGGATCGTTCCCCGTGGGGCAGTCGCATCAAAACGTTCGCTGTCTACAACAATCCGGAAGCCCTGGCGTCCGAACACAGCGCGGGCATCCTGTAGTGGTCGTCCACGAACATCCGGCACCTGGATCTCAGTTCCCTGCCTGGTATACACCGGGAGTACGACCCAATTGAAAATGGCGGCGAAGACCAGCCATACGGCCACCATGACACTGATTCGTCCTACCCATGATAGTATCGTTATCAGACGGTTCATGCGATACGCCTCCAGCGGACAGCGAAGGCGCCATCCACATGATCACGCGGGGGCCAGGTCGCGGCATACTTTGCCTCGTCACGCCACGCTTCGGGAATGACTGCGGGAATCTCCTCCCGTTCGAATGATCCGGCCCATTTTTTCTCGAAAAAACTCATCCGTTTCTGGTTTTCTTCCGGTTCGAGACTGCAGGTACTGTACACAAGGATTCCACCGACTTTTACCATCTCGCGGGCATGGTCCAGGAGGCTTCGTTGCAGTTTCACCATCTGGCCGACCTGCAGGGGAGAACGTTTTACCAGCAGGTCCGCCCTGCGATGTGCGGTTCCCGAACCGCTGCAGGGAACATCGATCAGCACACGGTCAAACGGTCCACCTTTCCAGGTCATCGCATCTTCGGTTTGGACTTTTACATCCGTGTGCCCCAACCGTTTTAATCCTTCACGGGTCAGCTTGTTCCGTTTCATGCTACGGTCAACTGACAGGAGTGATCCTTTTCCCTGCATCAATTCCCAGATCAAGGCTGTTTTTCCACCGGGTGCGGAGCAGAGGTCGAGGATTGATTCGCCCGGTTGAGGGTCGAGAATATACGGTGACATACCAGCCGCAGGATCATGGACAGTGGTGATCCCTGCCTTGAACGAAGGAAGTTCCCCCGGCTGAACCCGTTTCACATACACATAATTCGGCCAGCCGTCAACCGTGGTAAAGTCCACACCTTCCTTTTTCAGGATTTCATGCCACTCCTCAACACTCTCAGTCTTCAGCAGGTTACGGCGCAATCCAACAGGCGGGATATTCTTAAAATGCTCGATCAGTTCACGAGTTTTCTCTTCGCCCCAGTTCTGTTCCCAATGATTCCGCCAGTTCCTCAACGGTCCACTTGGTGCATCGAAGGCATCCACCGGTCGTTGTGGCTCCTCGCCCGCTGCTCTGCGCAGGACAGCATTCACCAGCCCACCGGCGCCGGGGCCGAATTCATCTTTGGCAAGTTTCACCGACTCATCCACAATCGCATGGTTCGGGATACGGTCAAGGTAAAAAATCTGGTACATACCGAGACGCAGGATGGTCAAGAGTTTTATCTGCATTTTGTCGAGAGGACTGGTTACGATCCCGGAAAGTTTCTGATCGATCTCGGTCACATTCCGTACAACACCGTATACCAGTTCCGTGACCAGTGCACGGTCCCGGTCATCGGAAAATGTAACCTTCGCCAACGCCCTGTCGCGGATTTGATCTATCGGTTGCGGTCCGGTTTGCCAGTCGGCAAGAATATCGACCGCTACTTTTCTTGGATTGGAAGTCTGTTTGTTCATCGTACCTGTGTTGTTCATGGTGTTGCTGCAATGTAACGAGGCAAGGTGTTGTTTCAAAGCAGAACTGTCAATTTGATTTGCTTCCATTTGAGCATGATCGACATTCCCAAGAGAGGTATCTACCTGTTTCTCAACGAGTATATTTTGAATGTCTGCACTCGATTACTCTCTTCCCGATTTGATTCTCCTGCAGAAATATCTCATATTGAAAATGGTTTTCGCTACGGAATCCTGTTACATATTGAATCAAGTCATGCCGCTGAAGTTTGATCGGGGACGGTGGGAAAGGTACGAGGTGATTTATGAAACGGTTGGGATTGCTTTTGTTGATTTTTGTGTTGACAGTTGGTTCAAGTGCAGCACAATGGCACTTCTTTGACCGTCAACTCGCCCGGTTCGAGGCGACCTCTCAAGACGATTTCCGTGTTCTGAATGAACAGGACATTATCATTGACCGTGTGGATGGCGACATCATCTACATCTATGTCACACCGGAAGAACTTGCCACCCTATCCGGGATGGGATATGACGTGTACTATATTCCCGACCCGACCCGAGTGTATTTCGAAGAATTGCGCGAACGTACCGAAGGTTCTCTTGATGAACTGGATGAATACCATACCTACCAGGAAATGACAGACAATCTCGAGGCGGTTGCAAACGACAATCCGGACATCTGCCGTCTTGTCACCGCCGGGCAATCGGTGCAGGGGCGTGAGTTGTGGGTGATGGAAATCTCCGATAATGTGCTCGAAGAGGAAGATGAACCCGAGTTCTTTTATATCTCGACGATGCACGGCGATGAAGTTGTGGGTATGGAGAACTGCATCGAGATGATTCATTACCTCGTAGACAATTACCCGGATGATCCCCAGGTCGAACATCTTGTGGATGACACCCACATCTATATTATGCCCGATATGAATCCTGACGGCACCGCTGAAGGGGTACGCTTCAATGCCAACGGGCACGACCTGAACCGTTCCTTTCCCGACAGGATTGAAGATCCTTATATCACAGCAGTGGGACGCCCCGTGGAAGTCCGTGTCCTGATGAATTTTTTCGCCACTCATTCACCGGTTCTCGCAGCAAATTTTCATGGCGGTGCAATCGTAGTAAACTATCCTTATGACAACAATCCCACCGGAAGCAATGTGTATACTGCCTGCCCAGATGATGAGTGGTACATTGCTGCAAGCCTTGCCTACGCCGACCTGAATGATTCCCTGCGGAACAGCACAGAGTTTGAAAACGGGATCACCAATGGCGCCGACTGGTATGCCATCTCCGGCGGAATGCAGGATTATACCTACGATACGTATGATGGGTGTTTTCATGTGACCATTGAGCTGTCTCATGTCAAATGGCCACCTGAGGATGAGCTCCCGGAATTCTGGGATATGAACCGCGAATCCATGCTCGCGTACATGGAATATGTTCACCAGGGAATACGCGGTGTTGTTACCGATGCGCTGACAGGCCAACCCCTCGAAGCGATTATCACCATTGATGACAACCCCATCGAAATGTTCACCGATCCGGATGTGGGCGATTATTACCGGCTCGCTCTCCCGGGAACGTATACGTTGAATGTATACTCGTATGGATATGAACCCTTCATACAGGAAAATGTGACAGTAACAGAAGCGGCCTATACACGTGTGGATGTGGAACTCCAGCGCGCTGCAGAAGGGTATGTGTTTGATGATCTCGAAGGTTCAACTGAAGATTACACACATTCGGCAGTGACTCCCGGCGATGAGGACCAATGGCACCTGTCCGGATCACGCACTTCGACACCGTTCCATAGCTGGAAATGTGGTGATGAGGGCGGCGGCAACCATGCGAGCAACATGGATGCAGGTCTTGTCACCCCGGTGTACACACTGCAACCCAATTCCGTGCTTTCATTCTGGCATTACATCGATTCGGAAGTATCCGCGACCTATTATCCCTATGCCTATGATGGTGGCATTGTGGAGATCAGCACGAATGGCGGTGATACATGGACACAGATCGAACCGGTGGGAGAATATCCTTTCCTGATACGGAACACCAGTGGAAACGGTCCCTTACCACATGACACCCCCTGTTTTGCCGGGCACATCCGTGGACGTGAAGCTATTTTCGATCTGTCGGACTATTCCGGAGATGTTCAGTTCCGGTTCCGGTTTGTTTCGGATGGTTCCGTGAACCGTGAAGGATGGTACATTGACGATATCGAACTTCGGGCTACTGAGGCCGCGCCGCTGCTGTCTGTCAGTGCTGATCTCCTCGATTTCCCGGACACAGTGGAAGGTCACGAGAGCGAGTTGTTATTGACGGTATCCAATCTTGGAACCGCTGACCTGATGATTTCATCGCTCGAGCCACTTGCAGGGATAGCGTTTTCTACGAACTGGATTGCGGAAGACAGCCTGATCGCGCCGGGGCAGGGGATTGATGTTACTGTTACATTTTTACCGCCGGATACACTGGACTACGCAGACACGCTTCGCATCCTGTCGAATGGCGGTGATGCGGATGTTATCCTGAACGGTACAGGAACACCCGATACTGGAACAGGTAATGGGGGACAGTTCGTGCCGGTTGAGTATGCTTTACGTGCGCCGTATCCCAATCCGTTCAACCAGGTCGCACGGATCACCTACAATGTTGCCGAGCGTGGAAATGTACAGCTAATTCTGTATGATGTCGCCGGTCGTGAAGTGCGACGGTTGATCAACCATGTACATCATGCTGGGGTGCATTCCATTTCGATGGACAGCGACGGACTCGCGACGGGGATGTACTTCCTTGAAATGCAGGCGGATGGTTTCCGGCAGGTACGGAAGTTGATTCTGTTGAAATAATTTCTTGTCGAGTGTTATTGCGAGTCCGGCAACTGTCGGACGAAGCAATCTGGCAAGGTTCCATTAAAAGTTGTTTTAAAACGAGGTTTAATTCACCCGGTCTATTGCTTATGGATCGGGTTTCGTTCTTGTAAAATCGGTTTTCCTATGTTGTACTTGCATTCTTTTCGTCAATTCCAGACCTTACACTCTGCTTCAGATATGTGTGGTCCAGTACTCCCATACTCCGGAAAACATCGGATCTTTGTGATATAAAGGATCTGTATTCCCGGATGACGGGGCGTCCGGGCTACCTTGATGACAGGAACGAGGAGCGAACATGGCACACCGCAGGAAACTGGGTCTCACCGCATGGATTCTGATCGGGTTAGGATTGGGGATTGTGGTAGGGTTGCTGCAGTTGGTGATCTTGCCGGACAGCCGCTTTACGGAAGAGGATTTCACCAATCCTGGTGCACTTCTCCAGCAATTGCAGAATACCGAAAACCCGCTTTCCGCCTATATCCTGTCCGGTATGCCCGAAGAGTCGCGCACCTTTATACGAGACTATTCTGACACTCTCGATATCCCGCAGATAGTTCTCCATGACCTCACTTCAAGATTTAATACACTACTAAGTATAGAAGGGTTGTACACTCCGGAACGTTTCAGTTCTGTTGAACTGACACCGTTCACATCCTTTATCCTTCAGAACAATCCCGGTGGCGGGTATCTCGAAAGCCTGAACCGGTACCTGTTGCAGGATGCTTTTTCGGAGGTATTGGCGCCAGCTCATACCAGTGGACAACAGTTTATAATCCGCGCCAACATCGCGTCGATTGCCTATGTGTACCAGCCATTGGGACGGGTGTTCCTGAACGGTATCCGTCTGTTAGTAGTACCGCTGGTATTGGTATCGCTCATGTTGGGAACAGCCGCCATCGGCGACCTGCGGAAATTAGGACGCATCGGCGGAAAGACCATGCTGATCTATCTCAGCACCACCGCCATTGCAATTTCCATCGGGTACTTGTTGGCGACGCTCGTTCAGCCTGGTGCTGGGTTGTCGATTCCCGTGGAAGCGTCGTTTGAAGCACGTCAGAGTCCGTCCGTGGTTGATATTTTTGTCGATATTGTCCCGACCAATCCCATCGCGGCCATGGTCGAAGGGAAAATGCTGCAGGTGATCTTTGTTGCGATCCTTGCGGGATTGGCGATTGCGGCGTTACGTGAGAAAGCGGATCCGCTGAAGCAGGTGTTGGAAGCGGCGGACCTGGTGATCCAGAAGATGGTATGGTTCATCATGCTTTTTGCCCCCATCGGGGTGTTTGCATTGATTGCCAAGGTGGTGGCGGGGCAGGGGATTGCTGTCTTTATACCACTTTTGAAATACATGATGTGCATCTTCGGGGCGCTGGGGATCCACGCCCTGGTGACCTACCCGGCATTTCTGATGGCGTTCGCACGGTTGAGTCCATTCCATTTTTTCCGGAATGTCCATCCAGCCATGGTTGTCGCCTTTTCCACCAGTTCATCAAATGCCACCCTTCCGGTGACGTTACAGGTGGCGGAGGAACGGATTGGCGCCGATGAATCGGTGTCATCGTTTACCATTCCACTCGGTGCTACGATCAATATGGATGGCACCGCGATCATGCAGGGAGTGGCGACGGTGTTTATTGCGGGAGTCTATGGAATTGCGCTCACACCGGGCGATTTCGCACAGGTGGTTCTCATGGCGACACTGGCATCCATTGGCACCGCCGGTGTTCCGGGGGTCGGGCTGATCATGTTGTCCATGGTCTTGACCGAGATCGGCCTGCCGTTGGAAGGGATAGCGATTATCCTTGGTGTGGACCGTATCCTCGACATGACGAGGACTATGGTGAACATCGTAGGCGATCTCATGACAACAACCGTTGTTGCCAAGAGTGAGGGCGCGCTGGATATGGACCGTTTCCTCGCGAAAAATGTGGAAAAAGAATAGATTAGATGTTGGTTTCTTCTCGAGACCGTTCCCCGATAGCGGAGTTGACTTTTCGGGCGAAGCCCCCTATAATGAGGGGTCGTGAGAAACACGTGTAAAACTATGGGGCTGTAGCTCAGTTGGGAGAGCGATGCGTTCGCAACGCATAGGTCAGCGGTTCGATCCCGCTCAGCTCCACAAATCCGCCGGATGGCGGATTTTTTGTGCGAACGCTCATTGATTGTTATATTTTGAATGATGGACAGCGTAACGGTTTCAAGAACGATTTGTTATAAAGAGTATTCTCCGACAGGGTAGGGCGGGCGTCCCTGCCCGCCATTCGCGTCGAAGACGCGAAAAGAATAATTCTACATCCTGTGGGAATGCTGCTAACGCAGCATTGGCGGGCAGAGACGCCCGCCCTACCCAGGTGATGTTTCTATATTGATGATGACGGATTCATCCTTAGATTTTAGATAATGTGTTTTGGCTCCGCTGGTGTATTGGCCGGGTCCCGTGCAAGGAGGGCTCGCCCAACCCCGTCAGGTCCGAGAGGAAGCAGCGGCCGGCGATGTTCCACTGTGCCGCGGGGGTGCCTGGCCAATACACCAGCGTCCGGTATTCGATGTTTGGTTGTTGCCACCTGAGCGCGACAGGAGTTATTCCTGTCGCGCTCGTTTGTTTATATGAGCCACCTCCTGCAAACCATTGCTTGAACCTTAAAAACTTCCTACATTGACCACCCGGTCATTTGTGAATGTCTACACGATGCAGGTATGCAACATGGCGGAAACAGAATCCTTTCGAAATCTCGCGGAAGAAAAGCAGGAGCGTATTTATCGTGCTGCTGTTCAGGAGTTCTCTGCTTGCGGATATTCGAATGCCTCCATGAACAACCTTGTGAAAGAAGCCGGGATCAGCAAAGGCAGCTTGTTCAAGTATTTCGGCACCAAGTTGGACCTGTTTGACAGCGTTGTGAACATGGCGGTCCGGTTGGTGAAAACACACCTGAAACGGGTACGGTCGGAGACAAATGGATTACCGGTAGAAGAACGTATCCGCGGATTGTTACTGGCGGGGTTTTCCTTTATTGATGAACATCCTCAACTCGCGCGAATCTATTTCCGGTTACTGCAATCCGTGGATTCGCCATTCGGGGTAAAATGGCAGACATCGCTGCACAGAGAGAGCGTCGACTTCCTGCATGGTTTTCTGGCAGAAGGGAAGGGACGTGGTGAAATCCATCCGGACATTAACCTTCAGCAGGCAGCATTTATATTATCCGGAATCATGCAGCAGCTAATGCAGGCCTACTATACCGAGCATGTAGATTCAGGGCTTGGATTGTACAGGAGTAGTCAGGAAGAACTTGAAAGTTGGGTAAATACCACGCTTCAGATGTTTTTTCATGGAATTGGCGATTCCGATGACAATCGGACAGGAGGAGAAAAGAAGTGAAACGTGGCAAGGGAATTGTAGTTGTGTTGTTCATCCTGTTGATGATTGCAGGATGTGGCAGAAGGTCGAGCAACCAAGTGACATTACGCTTCGGGACATTGTCAGTATTGCAAGCGTTGGAAGTATTTGTCGCAGAAGACATGGGGTATTTCGAGCAGGCAGGAGTGCATGTTGAGCTTGTGAATTTTAACACCGCATCGGAAAAGGACATTGCACTGACCGGGAACCAGGTTGACGGCTATTTCGGCGATCTTTTTACTCCAATAGTGCTTGAGGGAAACGGAGTAGATGTTTCCATCGTTGCGACGAATTTCCGTACTGAACCTGAACGCCGCATGTTTGCCATCCTCGGGAAACCGGGAGGAAATTACAGGGCAGTGTCCGACTTGGCGAATGTACCAGTTGCAATCTCCTCCAATTCGGTGATCCATTTTGTCACGGAACAACTAATTGCTGCCGGAGGTGTGGCGCCATCCGATTTTGAAACCCTGGAATCGAAGAATATCGGGATACGGATGCAGCTCCTGATGAGCGGCCAGGTGGAAGTAGCGACTCTGCCGGAACCGTTGGTTTCAGCCGCTTTGGCGGGGGGAGCAACATTGTTGGCGGATGATTGCCATATCAGTGAAAGCCAGACTGTACTTGTTTTCCGGCAGGAGTTCCTTGAGGACCATCCGCAGGCAGTGCGTAACTTCCTTGCTGCTGTACATCGTGCGGGTGAATACATCGCGGAAAACCCTGATTCGGTACGTACCGTGATGATTAATAATGTCCGTCTTCCGGAACCGATGCGGGAAACTTATCCCGTTCCGCAGTTCCCATCCCTGGGTACACCTTCCCCTGATGAAATAACAATCGCTCAGGAATGGTTGATCCGGCAGGAAGTGTTGAGTGAGTTGCACGAATATGAAGACCTGGTGAATGGCAGCTTCCTCCCCTGACATATTGCGTGTACAGAACCTCGGGAAAAGGTTTTCTGCGAGTAACGGCAATGTGTATGCATTGCGCGGGGTGAATTTTACGCTTTCATCAACAGAAACTCTTGCTGTACTGGGGCCGACAGGGTGCGGAAAATCCACCCTTCTCTTTTTACTTGCGGGATTGATCCAGCCAACCGAGGGTGTTGCGTATTTCAAAGATCATCCTGTAGTGAAAGCACACCGGGAAATCGCCCTGGTATTGCAGAATTACGGGTTGTTCCCATGGAAAACTGTGCGTAAAAATGTGGAACTTGGCCTGAAAATCAGGAAAGAGACTATCGACACCGAGCGAGTGGATTCCCTGTTGCATGAATTGGGAATTGGCGACAAACAAAAACAGTATCCACATCAGCTTTCCGGCGGGCAGCAGCAACGGGTGGCGTTGGCGCGAGCGTTGATTCTGCAGCCATCCCTGTTGTTGATGGACGAGCCTTTTGCTGCGCTGGATACGTTAACCCGAGAACGTTTGCAGGATGTCTGTGCAGATCTCTGGCGCAGTCATCAGTTTGGAATGATCCTGGTGACCCATAATATCCAGGAAGCGGTACGATTAGGCAAACGAATTGCGATCATGGCGGCAAACCCGGGACAGATTGTCACAATCGTAAATAATCCGGAAGCCATGACAGAAAACCATCGCGGGTCGGATCGGTTTTACGACAGAGCACGTGAGATACGGAATCTCCTCGAAGTTCAACAGGAAACAATCTGATTTAACGGAGCAGGGTGTAGAAACCATATGAGAGCATGGCGTTACATTGCGGCGGTTGTATTTTTGCTGGTGGGATGGCAAATCTCTTCATGGCTGGCAGGCGAGTTGATTATTCCTCAGCCATATCGGGTTTTTCTGCTGCTTTTGCAGGAAATGAAAGAACCGTTGTTCTGGTTGCATGTGCGCGCTTCCGGTTTTCGTGTGGTTTCGGCCCTGATAATCTCTTTTGTTCTGGCTGTTCCTGTGGGATTGGCGATTGGTTCGAGCCGACGACTGGATCATTGGAGTAAGCCGCTTATCTACCTTAGCTATCCAGTACCGAAAATTGTCCTGTTACCGTTGGTGTTCCTGGTGTTCGGAATCGGCGATGCGGGAAAGATTGCCATGCTTTCCCTGATCTTGTTTTTCCAGCTTCTTATTACGACCAGGGATGCAGCCAGGGAGGTTGGCAGTGAGGTGAAATATTCATTGTACAGCCTCGGTGGAAGCCGTTGGGATCTGTTTGTCCATGGGATCTGGCCGTCCACATTACCCGCGATTTTCACCGCATTACGGATTGCTACCGGGACTGTTGTAGCGGTACTCTTTTTCGTGGAATCCATCGGGACAAGGTATGGCCTGGGATTTTATATCCTGGACGCCTGGGGACGGGCATATACGCCACAGATTTTTGTCGGCATTCTGTTAATGGCGGGATTGGGCGTAGTGCTGTACGAGACGTTTGACCTGTTGGAACGAGCATTGTGCCGCTGGAAACGAATGTAAGAGTAGCCAGGATGCAGAAAGTCGGTCCGGGAAGTACAAGAGAGTAGGATATAGCGCGGAGGTGCCACCCTCCGGGAAGGGTGTAGGATGTTGCCCGGAGAGTGTGTAGCCCGGAGGTGCCACCCTCCGGGGAATTAGGATGTAGCCCGGAGGTGCCACCCTCCGGGGAATTAGTGCTAAAGAATAGAGCTGTAGCCCAAACGCAGAAAGCAGGTTCGGAAGAAACCATCAATATAAAAATTCAGGAAATTCAAGAAGAATGAAATCAGGAACACTGAAGGCATGGTTCCAGGCGAGTCGGGCGCCGTTTTTTATTGCAACGCTTATTCCGCTCTCACTTGGTGGTGTTGCCGCAGGGCTTGTGGGGCACTGGAATACCGTGCAATGGTTGGTGGTCCTGTTCGCTTCGTTTTTTGTGCATCTGGCGACCAATCTTGCAGATGACTATTTCGAACTGGATACAGGGGCAGACAGCGGCGATTCTATCGGCGGAAGCCGCGTCGTGCAGGAGGGGAAAATATCCCCCCGGCAACTGGTATATGCCTTGTTTCTCCTGTATACCCTGGCGCTTGTTTGTGGATTATGGTTGTTGTGGTCAACCCGGATCTGGTGGCTGATCCCGGTAATGCTCTTTTCATTTTTTTCAAGCCTGTTTTATGTAGGACCGCCCATCCGTTATGGGTATCACGGTTTGGGGGAATTGCTGGTTGGAATCAACATGGGACCGGTCATGGTCGCAGGAACATACTGGGTGCTGACAGGTCATTTGACCTGGGAAATCCTGTTGTTTTCCGTACCAATTGCGCTCATGGTCGCCTTGATCCTGTACTACCAGTCATTGCCCGATATCGAGGTGGACAAATCGGTTGGAAAGATCACCCTGGCGGCGAGATTCAGCCGCAATGGTTGCCTGTTGATTTACAGGTTATTTATCGGGTGTACCCTGGCAAGTATTTTGGCGCTAATTGATTTAAAAATGCTGCATCCGTTAGGATTACTTTCTCTTGGAACAATGTTTATTGCCTATAAAGTTGATCGAATGATTGCAAAAACAGACGACTGGGTGGAATTGCACGATCGTGGGGGAAAGATACGTCTGTTCTACATTCTGAATGGGTTGATCCTGGTCCTGGTCAAAGGATTGATGTAGTCAATTATCAGCATTTCAAGTGTTTTCTATGATCTTAATGACATAGCGTAGTAGAGATAAACAGAATGGATGGCCGTGTTTGCTTCCTGACCTCTAAAGCCTTAGCGAAGGTGGTGCAAACGCGGTTGTTTAAGACTTGAAAATGACCGCCTGGTCACTTCAAAGAAACATAAAGATTGATTTTACAAATACTAGTGAACGGTCCACTGGTAAAAGGGAGGAGAGATGAAAAAAGGTTTGGTGCTGCTGATGGTGTTCGCGATGCCATGGATGGCATTGGCTCAATGGTCAAACATGGAAATGACCACGCAATGGTACACGACAGATGAGACACTGACACCGGAAGAGGGAAACTTTCCACCGGATGCGGTTGTTGACCAGGATCAGTACCTCACACGGATCCGTTTGCAGAATAACCGGCTGTTCCCTTTGTATGAAGCGATGATGATTTATAATGACAACAATCAGATGTCGAGTCTTCGGGAATTCCGCCTGGCGGGAATGCAGGCATTACCCCAGGGTTTTATGCTGAAGGGACTCTACACCCATTCCGATCCATCCGGCGATATTCCGCAGGACAGTTGGGCCGGGTATGTCATGGGGGGAGTAAACAATTTACGAGTTGCTACTGGTTTTGACCGGACTACAGGTCCCGGGGGTAATGGCACATTGTTTTCTTTCCGTGCGAAGTACGAAATCGGCAGTGCGGTCATTCATGGAGCGTTTTCAGGGGAAGATGGCGGAGAAGCCCGTTATGTTGCCGGTGGAAATTACCGTCTGCCCGGTCAATTCATCGTCGGTGGTCTCTACAGCATCTGGGAGGATGATGAGGGATGGTCGGTGAATGTCGGACGGCTGAATCGTCCCGGCGACTGTGCTGGTCTGCCGTCCTTCGCATACAATTATGTGGAAGTGCCCACAAAATACAAATGGAGCAACTTCCGGATCATGTGGGGTGAGAATGGTATCCATTACATCCCGCCGACCTTCGATAATCCGATCTTCTCCGGAATGTATGACATCGATGTGGCGCTGTTACTGACGGAATTAATTCCGGACAATTACCGTCATTATGATTCACCGTTAATCTTCAAACGATATGATGAATATGGCTCCTATGCCATCCGTGTGAATTACATCGAAACCCCCCAAAAATTCCGTCGTTTTGACGCCAACATCAGCGCCAATCCCGGGATTCACTGGGGAAAACTGCGGTACATCCGTGGCATAGTAACCTACGAACGCGTTCACAATCCCGTGTTCCAATGGCAGGATCCACGGTATCACCTGAATATTGCATCCATGATTGACGGTCAACTGTATACAGGGATTACCTATAGTACCGATTTTGACAATTTTGAGAGGATCATGATCGAGTTGCGTTTGCTTACGCAATTGTGAGTCGGTCAGGAGGAGGACAAAACCGGATCAGCGCTGTGTGGCTGATCCGGTTTGACGTTCTATGCAATAATGTTACGACCTGTGAACAGAGTTTTACTGCATCAGAGTGATTTTCTGGACCTGTTCCAGTCCATTGCTGGTGGTAGCACGAAGGAAATAGTTTCCACTGGAAAGTCCATCGGCGTTCAGGATATACTCATGATACCCTGCTTCACACACTCCGGATGCCAGGCTCATCACCTCACGACCAAGGGTATCAAACACTTTCAGCTCAAGGATCGCCGTTTCTTCCATGGCAATCACAATCCGTGTTTCCGGATTGAACGGATTCGGGTAAATTGCTGCGATCAGGTGAGTCTCGGGAAGCAGGTAATCATCGTCGTCAACTCCATTGATATAGACTTCACTGATTGCACTTGTTTCGAAGGGTTGGTTGAAATATTCCAGGGCGGTAGCACCTTCCACATCTCCCTGGAGAACATTCATCACGTAATACACAATCGTTATCTCACCCTCTTCATAGGTGAAATCGGATATCATGGAACCATAATCGCCGTAGGAAACCCCGTCGCCCGTGTCATCGGTGCCATCACCGGTGCCGCCCTCTTCGTTGTCGTAGTAGTAGATGTTCGTCTCATTACCAAGACTGGTGAAATCTTCCACGCCGGTGATAACATGGCTTCCCGCATCGAATCGGAACCATCTTGGTTCGGTCTCCATGAAGGTTACAACATCTTCATCGGGCACACCATCCACCACGAGTTCCTCATTCAACGCATCGGAAATGGTCAGGTTGAGGCTTTCGACATACGGTTCAAAATCTACGGAACGCCGTATAAATTCAAGTCCCAGGTCATTCGAGATGTCATGAGGTTCGCCGGGTGCAATGATGTAATTGTTATAATAATGACGAGTGGAAGTTGTCGTGAAAGAAATGGGTTGAGAGCCGAAACGCCATTGGGTGCTTTTGATGACACGAACCGGTCCGGCTTTCACATTGTTTTGCAGCAGGGTGACATCGCCGTCATGGAGAATCCATTCGCCGATAAGTACATGATCGCCGACATAGCGAAGTTTTTCGCGGTCCACAATATCCGGTGACCAGTCGTTGAGCATATCGATCCAGAAACGGCATTCATCCCAGATCGCATCCTCATTATGGCCGATCAGGTAATTTTCCGAATGGATCTCATCCTCAGCTTCATTGTATTCCATGTATGGATCAAGATTATCCTCAATCGTACTGGAACGGTACAGGTACAGGTACAGATACTCCTCCTCGACCGCATCATGGATTTCGATCACTGCACGATGGTAGGTCCGGGATTCAGCATCATCGATCCATTGCGAGTTTTCGACAGAAGCACCACCTTCCTGGGGTTGGAAAACCAGCTCATCGTTGGCGTCCAGCAGACCGTCATCCTCTTCGAAGTAGGAGCCGTCTGCGGTCCGTTCGTCGATCTGCAGCAACACCGGATACCATCCACCGCCATACAGAAAGGCATACAGATGCAATTCACCCACGGGGACATCCATGAAGACTTCAGGCAAGTCCGCGCCAGTGATAACCACCGGTTCAAAGGGACGCATATCTGCGAATCCGCTATTCACAGCCAGTAAAAAAATGACTACACAAATCAGAGCAATACTTCTTCCAGGTACTCTCATTTTTCCCCCGTAAAACGCAGTCTTTTTCGGCTCACTAAATGTACGTAAACATCAGGTAAATACTGGAAATGATAGTCTAATGTATATGGTCTAAAATTATTGGTCAATGTGTTGATGAATAAATGCGCAAAACGCTGTCTTTTGGAGCTACAATATTGATAGTATCCCGGATATCATCCGGCCAGATTAAGGGATGCTTTCGTAACTCCTGCGAAAATAATAACTCAAGAGCATAAAAGAGACTGAATGAAAGAAAATTACCCTTCCTGTTTTGTTTAGGGAGATTCGTATCTATCTTTGAACTTCATTTTGGGGCTGTAGTTCACTTCTTCTTTCTATTGAACGGTAAAGACAAAACCAGTTGGATATGCACAGCATTTCCCGGCTTGGGAGGCGGAGTATGGGGCAGCTTCGTACGTTTTTCATTGCGGCTATCGTATTGATTCTTTTTGCATTGCAGGCGGGCGCTTCGGAAGGTGATAACGACAATGGCTTACTGTCTGGTTTGCAGGGGATCAAGATTGAGGGATTGCATTACCTGTCCTATCAATCGGGTGAATCGGACGGTAACAATTATTCCGAGTTTTTTATCCACCGTGCCTACCTGACCGCGAAAAAATCGATCCTGCCAAACCTCTCATCACGGATCACGTTTGATACCAACCAGGATGGCGAGGGAGATGGTGAAGGGGATATGGAAGTCCGTTTGAAGTACGCTTACGCCTATTTCCATTGGGATGAGACCGGCTTTGTCACCAAACCATCCATCGAATTCGGTATGGTACATGGTGTTTGGCTCGATTTTGAAGAACATGTCAATTATTACCGTATGCGCGAGCAGATGTTTGTCGAAAGAACCGGGATAGTCAATTCCGCTGACTTTGGGGTCACACTTTCCGGTCTTTTCGGACCAGAGATGAATAATGAGTATAAACGCACAGTAAATTCCAAGTACGCCGGACGATATGGCAGTTTCGCCGTTGGTTTTTACAACGGTGGCGGGTACCATGCTGCGGAACGAAACAATAATAAAGTGATTGCCGGACGGTTGACGTTACGACCCCTTCCTTCCCGGATTCCGGGTTTGCAAATCTCCTGGTATTACTCGTATGGCGAAGGGAATCAGTCTGGTATCACATCTTCCACACCCGACTGGTGGCTGTACTTGTCCATGTTCTCCTATGAAAGCCGGTACCTGACCCTGTGCGGCCAGTATATCGTCGGCGAAGGGAATCAATCCGGGAACTGGGCTTTCGAGGATGATCCATCCCGCGCTGTCAAATACCTCGGAGTGTCGGGTTTTGCCGAGATTAAAGCGGGTGACCATTGGCGGGGGATCGGCGGCTTCGACTTTTTCATGAATGACAATGACGAATCGGACTATTTCGAAGAATATGCACGCTACTATGTCGGCATCGGCTATGATTTCGGAAACCGTAACATTCTGTTGATCGACTACGATGTGAAAGAATACGAAGAAGACCTGCCGCGCGAACACTGGTTGCAGGTAAGTTTCCAGGTGCATTATTGATCGAGACGGTTGAAAAGGTCTTTATAAGGTGTCATTCCAGACTTGATCTGGAATCGTGCGCCTGCGAGTGTGCATGTACAGTGGGGTGCGAGTCCCCATCAGGTATACGCTCTCCGGCCTGTATTCGACCGTAACTGCGTCGTCGCGAGGCGGGGTGGGAAGCAACGGAAGGAGAGAGATCAGTCCGCAGGATAACGAACGCGTTTCGGCCTTGTTCATCGACGAGCCTGCGATTCAGGGGCGAAGTCCGGATTCTGCACAAGCAGAACGTTGCTGGCGATGAGGGGTAGCGTGTTAAATCGACCAGCAGGGTGTATGGGTGGTTGGCGGTGGAATGATCTCAACGGGCATGTACATGAAGCAGGGAGACCTGCAGGATATGGGAGTCCTGCAGGAGTCAGAGCATCCATAGTAGCGTGGAAGCATTGTAACGGATGTGGAGCGAAGGGATGCAGGAAGGTGGATACATGACATCCATATGGAAGGACTTACCCCCGTCTCCAGTGTCCCGGGAAGGGACTATACACGACGGAGAGATCTATCGCCGTTGGGCATGGGTCGAACCTTCCATCTGGACGGCACGTATGTTGACGACTCTCGAATCGGGAGTGAAAGGAGGACGTTGGTACAGCTTATGGGATAAAGTCTGGCGTGTATCGACACTGGAACGTGCCTGGCGTCTCGTGAAAGCGAATCGCGGTGCAGCCGGTGTTGACCATCAAACCATCCACATGTTCGAAAATCGTTTGACAGAGAATCTGGATCGTTTGTCGGAGCAATTGCGGACAGGTCGATATCATCCGCAGAGCATCCGTCGTACATGGATCGGCAAACCGGGCAGCAAAGAGAAACGTCCTCTGGGTATCCCCACCGTCCGTGATCGTGTCGTCCAGACAGCGCTCCGAATGGTGATAGAACCCATCTTCGAGCATGATTTCTCCGACAGCAGCTATGGTTTCCGTCCTGAACGCGGATGCAAAGATGCCCTTCGAATGGTTCAGAGATATTTGGATACGGGGAATGTGTGGGTAGTTGATGCGGATATCAAAGGATACTTCGATCACATCGATCATGACCGATTGATGGAACTGGTCTGCAAGAAGGTAACGGACGGCAAGGTGCTTTCGTTGCTGCAACGGTACCTTTCGCAGCAGGTGATTGATGGTCTTGACCAATGGAATCCGGATCAGGGCACGCCGCAAGGCGCGGTGATCAGTCCCCTTCTGGCGAACATCTTTCTCGACCCGTTAGATCACTTGATGCAGTCGCATGGTTTTGAAATGATCCGGTATGCGGATGATTTTGTCGTACTTTGCCATGATGAGTCTACAGCGGAAGCGGCGTTAACGCTGATCCAGACGTGGACATCATCCGTCGGGCTTGAGCTTCATCCGACGAAGACAAAGATTGTCCATGCGGACAGGGCTGGCTTTGACTTTCTTGGCTATCACTTTGAGAATGGCATTCGTACACCCTCGAAGAAAAGTATGAAGAAGTTCAAAGACAAGATACGATTGAAGACACGTCGAGCGAACGGTCACAGTCTCAGCTACATCATTGCTGACATCAACCGTACGTTACGTGGCTGGTTTGACTATTTCAAACATTCCTTCTACAAGACTTTTAAGATCCTTGACCAGTGGATCCGTATGCGTCTTCGCAGCATTATGCGTAAATGGCGCAAAGGACACGGACTTGGAATAGGATTGGATCATATTCGCTGGCCCAACATATTCTTTGTCGAGCATGGGCTGTTCTCGATGGTCGCCGCCCATGCCAAGGCCTGTCAATCCGCACGACGGTGAACCACCGACCGGAGAGCCGTGTGCGGGAAAACCGCACGCACGGTTCGGAGGGAGGGGGGATCAGGAATAAAACTGATTCTCCCTACCCCTATCAGTCAGTTGTTTTTAAGAGCGGTATAATTATTTATTACACAGAATATTAAACGCGACTTCGTCCCGCTACTTCTGGATTCCCGTTTCCACGGGAATGACAGAACCAAGTAATTTTTCAATTCTGGGATAACCCCGAAGGCAGAAATCCATATATGGAGATCAGCAATTGATCTCCGTTTGTTTTTGATAAATCTATCATAATTCCACCCAGCTCGTTGTCTCCATTCAGTCGTCTTTGTATACTCATCAATCAGTAAAGAATTTCTTCACAAGGGGGACAGGGGATGCGTTCGGCTCAAAACTTTTATCATCCCGTTGCTATTTTTCTGATATCTATCCTTCTGTTCGCAATTTCCTTACCATGTTGGGCGCAATCCAGCGGACGGTTTAATATTGCCGTACTGGATATGACCATGTCCGGCGGGATTCCCGACAGCTACCAGCGTACCCTTTCCGACCGGTTACGTGCCGAGCTGTTTAATACGGGACGGTTCACGGTGATTGAACGAAACGCCATGGAAGACATTCTCGGGGAGCAGGGGTTCCAGATGTCCGGCTGTACATCCGATGAATGCGCGGTAGAGGTTGGACGGTTGTTGGGTGTGGAACGTATGATCGCGGGCTCGGTAGGGCGTGTCGGCCAGATTCATTCCATCACCGTTCGAATGATCGACGTGGAAACCGGGGCTATCCTGGATATCCGTAATGTGGATTGCCAGTGCCCCATAGAAGAGGTTCTGTCCACGCAACTCCGTAATGCTGCACGCCTGATCGCCGGGCTCGATTCTTCCAGCCCCATGGCGTCGGGAGCGTCCGAAGGACTGACCGGGCAGGGGGATGTGTACATCCGTTCCAATCCTGACGGTGCGCGGGTCAGTATAGATGACACGCCAAGGAGTGGGGAAACACCGCTCGTGGTGGAAAACCTTCCCGCAGGAATGCATTCCATCCGTTTGGAAAAAGACAACCTGGTGGGCTCGGGAACAGTGTTTGTCCAGCCCGGTGAGATTGCGCGTGTGGACATTGAACTGGAATTAGGGCAGGCTTCCCTGCGTATCTATTCCAATCCCTTCGAGGCACAGGTGGAAGTGGATGGCCGTGTTATCGGACCCACCCCGCAAACCCTGTCCGAAATCGCTGCCGGATCACATGTTATCCGTATCACCTATCCCGGTTACCTCGATCATGAAGAAACGGTAAATGTCCGTTCCGGGGAACAGAAACGGGTGGAAGTGAATATGTTGCGGGGTGGTGCATTGACCATCACCAGCGAACCCGAAGGCGCGGAAATTTTCTTCAACCAGACCAACCACGGAACAACGCCGGTAACCATAACCGGAATCCTTCCGGGGAATTACACCATCAACGCAACCTATCCGCAGTACCGTTCCTGGACCCGGACGATCAGTGTCGCGGAAGGCAGCGTACAGACTGTAAATGCGATACTGGAACAGAAAACCGGAAATATTCGGATTGAATCAACCGAACTGGTGAGTGAAAACGTGGATAGGCAGGTGATACGTGGAAGACCTGCCATAAGTCGTGCAACGATCACTTTTAATGGAGAATCCAAAGAAACGTCTTTGCCATTCCTTTTCGAAAACCTTGAGTTCGGCGAATATTCCATTACGGTTACTGCTCCCGATCATGATGCATACCAGACAACAGTGCAAATCAATGCAGAGCAAACATATCAAGTGAATGCTGAATTACGTGCTCATGAGGGAATATTGGATTTCTCAAGAATTCCAGCGGGGACACATGTCACATTGATTTCACCAAATTACCATTATACCGACCTTGGTGTTGCCCCTATTGAACGCATGGGAGTAATAGTTGGAAACTATGGAATCAATTTATCTCGTGAACGTTACCAACCAGGTGGATATCAAACTGTTACGGTTGAAACCAACCAGGTCGCTTTCGCAGAATTTGAGTTATTGCCAAAATCCTATGGAGAATCAGTTTTTCAATCTGTTATCTGCCCTGGATGGGGACAATTTTACATGGAACGTCCGAATGCAGGATGGGGATTTGTATTTGGTGAGGCGGTAACCCTTGGATTTTTTGGTTATTCTGTCATTCAGTACAACGGAAAAGTGAGTGATTATCATGATGCCCGGGAAGCGTACAACCAGGCAGATACACCAGACCGTATCATTGAAACCTATGAAGCAGCGGAATCCGCCTATGATGATGCAGAATCAGCGCAGAATCTTGTGTATGTGGCGGGTGGTATGGTCGGGGTTATTTATCTGTGGAATGTACTCGATGCTATCTTGTTTAACGGTGTTGATGACGTTGGCAATCCGGATGTCAGTTCCGCACAGGAGCAATACAGGCTTTCACTCACACCTGTAAGTACCCGGGAAGGCAGGGCTGTTGTGGGGATTACCCTCGGGATTTCGTTCTAATTTGTGATCAGGTGATATGTTCTGGAAAGATCAGAAAATCACTTGAAAATGGAGTATCGATTATGTTTTTCACAAAAAAGCTTGGACTCAGAGATAACAATAAATGGACATGCCGTAAGATGAATTCATATATCGGTCTTGTTCTATTGAGCATTTGTGTTATGGTTTTTCATGGTTGTGAAGACCTTGGTCCGGAAATGGAACATGATAACATTTACGATCAAGCCAATCCAGAAGGATATGAAAGGTTGTACCCAGGATGTGATAGTACATTTATTTTATTCGGAAACACGACCATCGATATGGTTTGGATTCCATCAGGAATCTTTATAATGGGTGCGCAAGAGGGTGAGAGTAATGCATTTGATGACCTGACTCCTCGTCATGAAGTCACAATTAGACAAGGTTTCTGGGTGGGAAAATATGAGGTGACGCAGAAACAATGGGAAGCTGTTATAGGAGATTGGAATTTTCATTTTGATGGGCATCCAAACCGTCCTGCGGAAGCTATATCATATTATGACATCGTGAATAATTTTTTACCAGAAATTAATGCAATGGAAGAAGAGAATCCCTGGCGTTTGCCCACAGAAGCGGAGTGGGAGTATGCTTGCCGTGCTGGTATAGATGATCAGTGGTTCTGGTGGGGAAGTAGTTATAGCTACTTGGACG
This sequence comes from bacterium, assembly GCA_963674515.2. Taxonomy (GTDB): domain Bacteria; phylum Electryoneota; class Electryoneia; order Electryoneales; family Electryoneaceae. The sequence continues at coordinate 112,075 of CAXXQY010000032.1, read as the reverse complement.
AATATGCGTGGTATAAGGACAACAGCAATACTGGTAATGGAAATGAAACTCATGATGTGGGTCAAAAGATACCTAACCCGTGGGGATTATGTGACATGCACGGTAATGTATGGGAGTGGTGTAGCGACTGGTATGATGAGAACTACTACGATTCCAGCCCGGATGTTGATCCGCAGGGACCTTCTTCAGGCGAATATCGCGTGTTGCGGGGCGGTTCTTGGTACCGTGATGCTGGTGATTGTCGCGCCGCATATCGTAGCTATTCTCAACCGAGTTCTAGGTACCAAAACTACGGTAGCGGTCATTTCGACTACTTTGGATTCCGTGTTGTCCGTTACGCCCAATAGCTTATCTTGTTTCAAGAAGAGTTGTTGATGTTCGTTTTGATTTGAACGAATCTGATAATCATTCGAAAAAGGATAATTGATCATGTGGTCGGGAAAAAGATTTAGTTTGAATGGTATTAGATCTTGCTCATTTATAAAGATAGATTTTTGTATTAGTGTGGTTATCCTTTGCTTAATTATCGTGATTTTTTCTGGTTGCGAGGATTTGGGTCCAGAAATGGAGCATGATAATCTTTACGATCAGGAAAACCCGGAAGGATATATAGCAAGATATCCAGGTTATGACAGTACGTTCGTTCTAATTGGAAGTAGTACGATTGAAATGGTCTGGATACCCGCAGGAACATTCATGATGGGTGCGCAGGCGGGTGAAAGTGGTGCTAATGCGGATGAATATCCCCGTCACGAAGTAACCATTTCACAAGGTTTCTGGATGGGAAAATATAAAGTGACGCAGGCGCAATGGGAGGCGGTTGCAGGATGGGAGGATTTCCAGTGGCCCGGCAATCCGGACCATCCGGCTGAACGAGTGAGTCACAATGACATCATGAATGATTTCCTGCCGGAACTGGGAAATGAATGGCGTCTGCCCACAGAGGCCGAGTGGGAGTATGCCTGCCGTGCGGGGGTGGACGATCAGTGGTTCTGGTGGGGGAGCAGTTACACGAACCTAAGTGATTATGCCTGGTATTCCAGCAACAGCGGAAATCAAACTCACGATGTTGGAACACGGACACCCAATCCTTGGGGACTCTATGATATGCACGGAAACGTATGGGAGTGGTGCAGCGACTGGTACGACAGTGACTATTATAACACCAGTCCATCGACAGACCCCGAGGGACCGGGTACTGGCTCGAACCGTGTGTTACGGGGCGGTAGCTGGGACTACAACGCCTGGTACTGTCGGGCGGCGTATCGCTTCTACTACAGCCCGTCCGCCCGTATCAGCGACATCGGCTTTCGCCTTGTGAGGTCAGAGTAGTTGTATCAGTTTGCTGTTTTACGGTTTTATTGTTGTTGAGTTGTAAGAACCTTCGCATTGCTTCGAGCCTGCGTAGCGAAGCCGCAGAGCCGAAGCAATGCGAAGGCAGATGCCCGCCGAAGGCGGGCGAGAAATTCAAATTTTGTCATTCCCGTTAAGACCAGAACCGGAGCGTAGCTCGGCATTGTTTTGTATGCCAATCCAGAAATAGCGGGACGAAGTCACGCTTAAATAGGTTATAATTTGTTCAATTACAAATAGTAAGCACAGATAACTACCTGGATTGACGTAAACTACGACGTCGAGCTACTCTTCGTTCCGGTTCCCAATCAAGTTGGGAATGACAAACTTGACGATTCCTGCTTTTTCAGACACACTTTTGTGCTGGAATGACATCGTTTTAAAAATATCAGTATTCAATGGTAAATCTGAGATATTGTATTCAACACAAAATCATGCAGTCATAAATCGAGGGAAACATGAAGCTGGTCATTGCGGCGGATCATGGCGGTCTGGAACTGAAGGACGAACTGTTCCAGCGGTTGCAGAATGCGGGTGTTGAGATCGAGGATCTCGGCACCTACGAACCAGACAGCGTCGACTACCCGGAATTTGCGTTCATGGCGGCGAAAGCGTTAGCGGACGGTCACGCGGACCGTGCCATTGTCGTCTGCGGGACAGGCATCGGGATCTCCATCGCGGCGAACAAGGTGAAGGGCATCCTCTGCGCCAAGGTGAACAGCGTGGAAGAGGGCAAACTCGCCGCAGAGCATAACCATGCGAACATGCTCGCCTTCGGGGGACGCACTACCGATGTGGATACGGCATTCGAAGCTGTGCAGGCATGGCTGGCGACACCGTTTGCAGGGGACCGTCACGAACGACGGGTGAATATCATCAAGGATTATGATCACGACAGGTGAATCGACAAGATTGTGTAGATTGTGTAGCCCGGGGGTTCCATCCCCCGGGAAGTTCCCTTCATAACATAGACGGTAAAATGTAAAGCCACTTGTGAATTACCAGAACCGATCATTCCCGGGGGATGGAACCCACGGGTTACACGTCTCAATACTCAATAACAAAATGGCTGGCACGATACTTTGGCCCGAGTGCTTGTCACTCGGGTTTCTCCATGTATCCGTACTGGTAGAGGATGACAATGGATTGGGTGTTTACGGAGTGTTCAGAAGAAGAGAGACACCCGAGTGACAAGCACTCGGGCCAAAGCCGTGGTGGTTTCGTTTATACAAACCTTATGCAGGTTCATTCTTTCGCGTTTATCGTGTATTTCGCGGTTGATGTCCTGTATAAAACCTGCCTTGAAAGGGACAAGGCTAACAAATCGCATATACCTTTCCACAACCGGAACGAGATTGCCGCGTCGTCAGTTAGTAACTGCAACAACTCTGGCTGACATCCTCGCAATGACTCATTCTTTTCAGATGTTCTACTCTCCTTACAATACCGGTCATATGCTTGTCATGGGATCTATTGAACGTATTTCGTGTTTTCCTGTGATATTCAGCGCTATTCCGTGATGATGTTGCTACTGCAATGGAATCCAACGTTTTAGGAAAACCTAAGTTCTCCAAGGGCCTCGCAATATCCATTTCAGTATTGTATATTCCAAGTCACATTGGCTGTGCAATCCAAAAAGAACAAATAAGCTTTTGTTATTGCAAAAGTTATAGATATTTCGTCCATTGGTATTAGTTGTTCGTGAATCACGGATAAAAGATGCAAGTGGACCAACACGTGTTGATTTGGAGGCTATTGTGACAGAACATACGGCTCCTGGGGTTTCAGAGGAATTACGGGCACATGATCCCGAGATAGCGGAGGCAGTAGAGGGCGAAATCCGTCGTCAGATCGATAAACTCGAGATGATCGCATCGGAAAACATTGTCAGTCCGCGGGTGATGGAAGTTGTGGGGTCGGTTCTGACCAATAAATATGCAGAAGGGTACCCGAAACGCCGGTATTATGGCGGCTGCAAGTTTGTGGATGTCGCGGAAGATCTCGCCCGCGACCGTGCATGTGAGCTCTTTGGGGCAAAATGGGCGAATGTGCAACCACACAGCGGCAGCCAGGCGAACATGGGCGCCTACCTGGCCCTGATCGATCCGTTTACCGGAACTGGTGAAAAAGTTCCCGTAATGGGATTGCACCTGAACCATGGCGGCCACCTGACTCATGGCGCAGCCGTGAATTTCTCCGGTCGTTTCTTTGATGTCCATGCCTACACGCTGGATCAGGAAACGGGACGGATCGACATGGATGCCGTCGCCAAAATGGCGCGTGAAGTTAAGCCGAAATTAATCATCACAGGCGCCTCCGCCTACCCACGGTTCTGGGATTTTGCGAAATTCCGTGAAATCGCCGATGAAGTAGGCGCCTACCTTCTGGCCGACATTGCACATTTTGCAGGACCGGTCGCTGTTGGACTGCATCCGGATCCGATCCCCTATTGTCATGTCGTCACCACCACCACCCACAAAACACTTCGCGGACCCCGTGGCGGAATGATCATGTCTTCCTATGAAGGCGGTGAGATCATGCTGCAGGGAATGCCGAAACCGAAGACGATTACAGAAGCCATTGACAGCTATATGTTCCCCGGTATCCAGGGCGGTCCCCTGATGCATGTGATCGCGGGGAAAGCCGTTGCATTCAAGGAAGCGTTGCAGCCGTCATTCAAGAAGTACATCGAACATGTACTCGAGAATGCGAAAGTGCTGTCCGAAGAGTTGGTTCGACTGGGCTATACACTGGTTTCCGGCGGCACAGACAATCACTTGATGCTGATTGATCTTTCGCCCAAGGGGCTTCGTGGCAAGGATGCGGAACAGGCCCTGCAGCGTTCCGGGATCACCACGAACAAGAACATGGTTCCCGGCGACAAGCAGTCACCGTTCATCACTTCCGGTATCCGTATCGGAACACCGGCATTGACATCCCGCGGAATGGGACCGGATGAGATGCGCAAGATCGCCGCATGGATCGACCGTGCCCTGGTGGATGTGGAAGACCGTGATGCACAAAAGGGAATCCTGGCGGAAGTAAAGGAAATGGCTTCTACATTCCCGCATTTTGCTGAGGAATAAACGGTTTTGGGTGGTCCGAGTGCTTCCTACTCGGGTTTCATTGTATCCGCGTTTGTCAGCAAACACGGCCACCCGCCGATCCTGAAGCCTGAAACTGAACCATCCACTGAAATAGCGGATGATCCAGGCATTGTATTTTCGTGAATATTGTAACAAACATTTGATTTCTTTTTATATCGCAGTAATTTCGATTCTTTCGATACAGAAAGAGGTTCCGGTGATCCGGAGTTGAGGTGAAACGATGAAGAAGACATTCCGTGGCGGGACACACCCGCCGGAATTCAAGATGACGTCCAACCAGGCCGGTGAAAAGATGCCGTTGCCGACAACGGTGTATGTCCCCATCCTGCAACATATCGGGGCGCCGGGAAAAGCCACGGTGAAAAAGGGAGACGAGGTCAAGGTCGGTCAGCCGATTACAGAACCGGGCGGTTTTGTTTCGGTTCCGGCGCATTCCCCGGTCAGTGGCACCGTGAAAGCTGTAGGTCCGTACCCACACCCGTTCGGGAGATCGATGGAATGTGTTACCATCGAATCGGATGGCAAAGATGAATGGTTTGAAACAGTCGTGGAAGACTCGGAGTGGGAGTCCTGCACACCGGACCAGATCCGCGAACGTGTGAAAAATGCCGGTCTTGCGGGAATGGGCGGAGCGGCATTTCCTACACACGTCAAGCTTTCCCCGCCGAAGGAAAAGCCGATTGATACCGTGATCATTAACGGTGCAGAATGCGAACCGTACCTGACAGCGGATCACAGGCTCATGCTGGAACGTCCAGGCGACATCCTCGCAGGCGCCCGGCTTGTCGCCAAGGCAATCGGCGCTTCCAGAATTTACATCGGTATCGAAAGCAATAAACCCGATGCAGCGGAATCTTTGAAAAAAGCGGCTGGCGGGACAACCGATATTTCGGTAGAGGTTCTCCCGGTCAAGTACCCGCAGGGCGCTGAAAAGCAGTTGATCTATGCCCTCACCCGCCGTGAAGTACCGCCACCTCCCGGGTTGCCGATGGATGTCGGCTGCCTGGTGCAGAATGTCGGTTCCTGCGTGGCAATCTATGAAGCGGTACGTTACAACAAACCATTAGTGGAACGGTATGTTACTGTCACCGGACATGGGTTGAAACAACCGAAAAATGTGATTGCTCGGATCGGTGTACCGATCTCAGAACTGATTGAAGCCGCAGGTGGCTATACGGATGACGCAGGAAAACTGATCATGGGCGGTCCAATGATGGGTGCATCTCAATGGACCGACCAGGTTCCGGTTATCAAGGGAACGAGCGGCATCCTGATCCTTTCGAAACAAGAAGCGAGCATAGGAAGCGAACAGCCGTGTATTGGCTGCGGACGTTGCGTGGAAGCATGTCCAGTCTTCCTGTTGCCGACAAACATAGCCCGTTTGGCCGAGTTTGACCGGTACGACGACGCGGAAGAGATGGGAATTCTTGAATGTATCGAATGTGGTTCCTGCACATTCGTCTGCCCATCCAAACGTAATCTTGTACACCAGATTCGGTATGGGAAAACCTCGATCAACGCTGCCAGGCGTAAAGCGCAGGCAGCCAAAGCGAGCGCGAGCTGAGGAAAGGGGTATGGAAAACACTCAGCCGGAAAAAGATGCGGCGCAGAACGCGGATCAACCCGTGAATCCGGAACCGGAGAAAGCTGCTAAGAAACCGGAAGCGAAGCCGAAAACGGAAGCGACGAAACCCGTGGCAAAACCCGCAGCACCGGTGAAAAAAGCGGAAAAAGCTCCTGCAACACCGGCACGACGCTTTCTCCTTTCTTCCTCACCGCACATCCGGAGCGAAGAATCGGTTGCCAGGATCATGTGGACAGTGACACTGACCCTTGTCCCGGCGACTGTAGCAGCAACATACTTTTTCGGATTCCGTGCGCTAGTGCTGGTAATGCTTGGCATGGTTGCCGCAATGGCGACAGAGTATGTGCTGCAGAAGATTTTTAAAGCTCCAAGTACATGGGCGGATGGATCCGCAGCGCTGACAGGTGTGCTGGTAAGTTTCAACATACCGGCAGGCGTTCCCTGGTGGATTCCGGTCCTGGGATCGGTATTCGCAATTGGTATTGCAAAACTTCCCTTCGGCGGCTTGGGGTACAACCCAATGAACCCTGCACTGTTAGGGCGTGCCTTCCTGCTGGCGAGCTGGCCGGTACACATGACCAAGGACTGGCTTGATGCTTTGTGGTGGACAGATAGCCGTTTTAATTTCTTCTCCTGGAACGTAAATCCGGCGGATGCATTTACCTATGCAACACCGCTTGAGGCGAGGAAATCACTGCTTCAGTTAATCGCAGATAGCGAAGGTTTGAATCCGACAGCAGAAACACAATTGCAGGCGATGTCCGATATCCTGAAAGACCTGGTGATTGGACGAGTCGGCGGCTGTATCGGTGAAACATCAGCCCTTCTGCTCCTCCTTGGCGCTGCTTACCTCTTATATAAGGGGTATATCGACTGGCGTACCCCCATTTCCTTCATCGGGGTTGTAGCGATCGGTGGATGGATGTTCGGTGGTTCGGCGGGAATTTTTACAGGCGATTTCCTGTTCCATATTTTTGCCGGCGGTTTGATCCTGGGCGCTTTTTACATGGCGACCGATATGGTTACTACGCCAATTACGCCTAAAGGACGATTGCTCTTCGGTGTCGGGTGCGGGTTGATCACCTTGATGATACGTCTCATCGGTGGGTATCCGGAAGGTGTTTCCTATGCCATCCTCCTGATGAACCTGACAACGCCGTTGATCGACAGGTACACAAAACCGCGCCGGTTTGGTCACGTTAAACAGGCAACGAAGGGGTGAGATCATGACTATGATACGCTTGGGTCTGACCCTAATGCTGATAACAGCAATTGCGTCCGGCGGTCTGGCGCTTCTCAACAATGTTACCGCACCGATCATTGCCGAGGTTGAACGGCAGGAGCAGGAAAGCGCACGCAATGCTGTTGTGAGTTCACTCGGTGGTACTTTAGATACTCTTTCAACAATATACGTTGAGAACGGTGATACCCTCAGGTATTGGCTGGTACGCGATACGCAGACTGATGAGGTCATCGGCTACGTCGCCATGGCCCAGCGGTCCGGGTATTCGAGCAATGTGAAAACCATGTGTGGTTTTGACAGTGACTTTAATGTGGTCGGATTGCAGATCGTCTCCCAGCAGGAAACACCCGGATTGGGGACAAGAGCAGAGGAACCGGCATTCCTTGAACAGTTCAATGGGCGCTCCAGTGCAACATTGGATGTAACTCAAGATGGCGGCGAGATAAACGCGATCACAGCGGCAACGATTACTTCACGTGCTGTTACCGTGAGCATCCGGGAAATCGCCCAGAGGATACTCACTGCTGTTCGTGCCAACGAAGCAATTGCGAATGCACCTGTTGAGATCGCTGAGGAAGCGGTGGTAACACCTGCTGAGGAGGTGGGACAATGAGTGTAGCTTCCGAATTCACCAAGGGATTTGTAAAAGAAAATCCTGTATTACGGTTGGCGCTGGGACTGTGTCCCGCCCTGGCGGTCAGCGGTTCTGTCAAGAATGCGTTGGGTATGGGCGCCAGTGTAATATTTGTGCTGCTCATGAGCAACCTTATCGTCAGTATCGTTCGCAAGGGTGTTCCCAGCAAGATCCGTATTCCTATCTTTATCGTTATCATCGCCACATTTGTAACCATTGTTGAAATGGTTATGCATGCCTATAGCCCAGCCCTGTTCAGGAGCCTGGGAATTTTCGTGCCGTTGATCGTGGTGAACTGTATTATTCTTGGACGTGCGGAAGCATTTGCCAGCAAGAATAATCCCTTCCTATCGATTATCGACGCGCTTGGAATGGGGCTTGGTTTTACCTTTGCCCTGGTGATGATCGCGACTGTGCGTGAAATCCTCGGAAATGGCACCTGGCTGGGAATTCAAATCGCCCCGGCTTCTTATGAACCGGTATTGCTGATGATCCTTGCCCCGGGCGCATTCATTACCATGGGGTTTTTACTTGCCATGTTCAACTGGATGGACGAGATCAAGGCGAAAAAACAGAAGGATGCCAATGTGGCGAAAGCCGGTATCAAGATGAAACAGCTCGAGCGGGGAGGAAACTAGGATGGATTGGTCCAATCTGCTTGTCATCGTTGTCGGCGCGATCCTGATCAACAACTTTGTCTTGTCCCGGTTCCTTGGAATCTGTCCTTATATTGGTGTTTCCAAGAAACTTTCCAGTGCAATCGGAATGGGGATGGCGGTAATTTTTGTCATGACCATTGCCAGCTTTGCCACATGGTTGATCTACAGATACATGCTTCATCCCGAGTCTAACATTTTTGGCGGGATCGATCTTCGTTACTTGCGCACAATCGCATTTATTCTCGTGATTGCAAGTCTCGTTCAATTGGTAGAGATGGCGATCCAGAAGATGGCGCCCGCGCTGTACCAGGCGTTGGGTATTTATCTTCCGCTGATCACCACCAACTGCGCCGTACTTGGCGCAGCAGTGCTGAACATAGATGAAAACTATACCCTGATCGAATCGCTGGTGAACGGTATTGCCGCCGGGATCGGTTTTACTCTTGCGTTGGTTTTAATGGCGGGAATTCGTGAACGCCTGGAACTGGCAAATGTACCGAAGCCGTTGCAAGGCGTACCAATCGCTTTCATCATGGCTGGATTAATGGCGATAGCGTTTTTGGGATTCTCAGGATTGAGTGTTGGATAAGGTACGTTTCACTCGTGTGAACGAATACGATAGAGTGCCAGAAAGGAGTGCGCGATGGACCCGATCCTTGGCGCTGTAATCACCGTTGGGGGGTTGGGACTTCTGTTCGGTTTTGGCTTGGCATATGCATCCAGGGTGTTTTTTGTGAAGGTTGACCCACGCGTAGAGCAGGTGGATGAAGAATTGCCGGGCGCCAATTGCGGAGCATGTGGTCTCGCGGGTTGCCGCCAGATGGCGTTGAAAGTTGTGGAAGGTGAACTGACAGCGAATGCCTGTCCGGTCGCCAGCCAGGAGGCGTTGGAAAAAATTGGCGCCATCCTCGGTGTCGAAGTGGAAACGGCGGAAGCCATGGTCGCTGTGGTGCAGTGCCAGGGAAGTCCCGATCACTGCAAGGACCGTTTTGAATATGAGGGTGTTCCTACCTGCAGCGCAGCAGAGCTTGTCGGCGGAGGACATAAAACCTGTGCATATGGCTGCCTGGGTTTTGGAGATTGTGTTACTGCATGTCCATTTGATGCGATTGTGATGGGTACCGATGGTCTTCCGAAAGTGCTTGATGCGGAATGCACGGGCTGTGGAAAATGTGTGGATGCCTGCCCCCGGGGAATAATGGCTCTCATCCCGAGGGATGCGAACATCTATATCGGGTGTGTCAACAAGGAAAAAGCAGCAGCGGTGAAGGCTGTCTGCGATGTGGGTTGTTTCGGTTGCGGGGTTTGCGCCAATAAGAAGTTTGTGCCATCTGGTATGATCGAGATGAACAAGGATACGAATCTGCCGGTATTTAATTATGCGATCAAGGATGAACCCGTAATTTCCGTTTCCAAATGCTCGACCAATTCCCTTGTTGATAAGTTGAAAGGTAAACGCCCGGTATTCTTCATCTCGGAAACGAAATGTTCCGGAGCAGGAGAATGTGTGAAGGCATGCCCGGTGAAAAACTGCATTGAGCAAAAAGAAAACGGCAAATATGTCATCCATGCCGATAAATGTATAGGTTGTGGATTATGTGAACCGGTGTGCCCGGAGAAGGCGATTAGCGTAATGGGTGCTCTCGGTCACCAGGCGATGGCCAGCTAATATATTCATCAACAATATGTAGTTGAGAAGTGGTCCACTCTATGTCCGGGGTGGATGGCTTCGAGAGTCAAAACGAATTAAGAAACGCTGAAATCGGGATAAACTTCACAAACACAGGTTTCTCCGTTTGTGTCCCCGATAGTCGTACCCTACATTGGCATCGTCATGGAATCGTTGATTCGGGTTGAATCAACGGTAGCGAGGGAGTATATTGCTCTACCGCGAAATCCGGTTTGTCAATTTGCACTCTGATACATTTTACGTTGTTGCCGTTATTTGTGATAGTAGGCACATGTTGTGCCTATTCGTATCATTGGGGGCGTTAACGTTACCTAACATATTTTTAATGGGAGTAAATGCCCATGGCCTCGACAGATGCGCCAATTGCTTTTATCCCTGTGTTGATCACATTCTTTATCGTTGGTGGGTTCGCTTACTTCGCGCTTGTTGCTACTCATTTACTTGGACCGAAGCGCTATTCCAAGGAAAAGCACGATACATATGAGTGCGGAATCGATTACAGGGGTGATTCTCGCTCGCGGTTTTCCATCAAGTTTTATCTGGTAGCCGTGTTGTTTGTCGTATTCGACCTGGAAGTGGTTTTCATGTATCCCTGGGCGGTCAATTTCCGTCACCTCGGATGGTATGGTTTGATCACTATGGGCGTTTTCCTGATCTTGCTGACCATTGGTCTCCTGTATGAGTGGAAGAAAGGAGCACTCGAATGGGATTAGAGAAAGTAGAATGGCCTGGTGGTGAAGCGCTGATCACCAAATCCAGCGAATTTATAGGTTGGGCCCGTAAATACAGCGCCTGGCCGATGCCATATGCTACTGCCTGTTGCGGTATTGAGTACATGGCGACCATGGCGTCCCATTACGACCAGGGACGGTTTGGATGGGAGCGTCCAAGCTTCAGTCCGCGCCAGGCCGACCTGATGATCGTTATCGGCACGATTTGTATCAAGATGGCGCCGGTGCTGAAACGGATTTACGAGCAGATGGCCGATCCGAGATACGTTATCGCCATGGGAGCATGTGCTTCCTGTGGTGGTATGTTTGATACATACAGCGTGGTGCAGGGAGTGGACACATTGTTCCCGGTGGACATTTATGTTCCCGGATGCCCGCCGCGCCCGGAAACGCTTATTCTTGCTTATACCAAGCTGCAGGAACAGATTCAGCATACAAGGCTGGAGGGGCTAGGATGAGCAATGTCGAACTGAAAACCAAGTTGCTCGAAGACATTAAGGCGCAATTTGGCGATAAAATTCTGTCGGCGAAAATCAATTATGATATGCCACAGGTTGAAATCGATCCGGAAATTCACGGTGAAATCCACAAATGGTTAAAAGATCATCCGGAATGGCAGTTCAACCATTTTACCGACATCACCGGTGTGGATTACCTGGGAAAACGGGATGACAGCGAACGTTTTGAAGTAATTGTGCATCTTCATTCCTTGTCGAAGAACATCCGCGTTCGTACGAAAACACGCACAGGTGGCGAAAATCCGGAAGTGCAATCCTTGATCAATGTTTACATTGGTTCCACCTGGACTGAACGTGAAGTCTACGATATGTACGGCATCAAGTTTACCGATCATCCGCGGATGACACGCCTGCTGAATCCGGATGATTTTGAAGGCCATCCGTTACGGAAGGACTTCCCGGTAAAAGGGCTGCATCGTGGCAGTTTCCCGAAAGGTGTAGTGATTAACAATAAACGTCGTGAGCCGCAGGTAACCAGGCAGACCAGGCCGAAACCTGCGGATCAGATGCTGCCCCGTACTCCTGTTGAGCAGCAACGGGCGCCTTTAAGGGAGGATGGCGGCGATGCTTAAACATGTCATTGACCAGGCGATTGTGGAAGAATACCCGGGGAACAAGGATCTGTACGATCTTAACCTTGGACCGGCCCACCCTGCCACACACGGTATTTTCGACAACCGATGCAAATTGGACGGCGAACGTATTATTGAGGTGGAAGGCCACATCGGGTATTGCCACCGCAGTTTTGAAAAGCTATCCGAACATTATACATACAACCAGGTGATTACCATTACGGACCGGATGAACTACGTGTCATCCATGGCGAACAACATCGGCTGGGTGCTGACAGCGGAAAAACTGCTGGGCATCGAAGTGCCGAAGCTCGTCCAGTATGTCCGTGTAATCATTTTTGAGATCAACCGGATTATCGACCATCTCGTATGTAACGGTATCCTTGGTGTGGACGCTGGCGCCTATACGGGATTCCTGTATTTCTTCGAACTCCGTGAAGATATTTACCAGATGTTCGACAAGATGGTCGGCGCTCGTTTAACCACCAACTTCGGTCGTGTCGGCGGTCTGGATCGTCCGCTGTACCCGGATTTCCAGAAGGATGTTCTTGCCTGGCTGGAGCCGGTGCGCAAGACGATGAAAGAATTCCATATTCTTCTCACCAGGAACCGTATTTTCATCGACCGTTGCAAGGACGTAAGCGCGATCAGCGCCGAACGTGCTCTTGAATACGGTTTTTCAGGACCGAACCTCCGTGCGACGGGTGTAAAGTACGACCTTCGCAAGGATGAACCATACAGCAGCTACGAAGATTTCGACTTTGATGTTCCTGTCGGATCCACGGGCGATATCTATGATCGTTACATGGTCCGGATGATTGAAATGGAACAGAGTGTCCGGATCATTGAACAGGCTGCGAAAAACCTGCCGGACGGTCCGCACCATGCGGATGTTCCGGAGATCTATCTTCCGGAAAAGAAAGATGTCTATTCCAACATGGAAGCGATGATCCGTCACTTCAAGATCATCATGCATGGCATCTGTCCTCCGGAAGGGGAAGTCTACCAGGCAGTGGAAGCACCCAACGGTGAACTTGGTTTCTACTGTGTATCGGATGGCGGCCCGAATCCCTATCGTCTTCATTTCCGCTCACCATGTCTTTATTTCTACCAGTCGGTGGAAGAGTTGTTAAAAGATGGATTGATCGCGGATGCAATTTTGACACTCTCCAGTTTGAACGCCATTGCCGGCGAACTGGAACGGTAAGGAGAACGTCACCATGGCGTTTGAATTAACGAAAGAGAACCAGGACAAGCTGAAGGAAATCGTCACACATTATCCGCATCAAATGTCGGCGATTCTACCTGCCCTTCACATCGTGATGGCGCAGCGCGGTTGGGTGGATATCGAAGCCTGCGATTATGTGGCAGAGTTTCTTGATGTTCCAAAGATTCGCGTATACGAAGCGCTCACCTTCTACACCTATTTCCCGCAGAAACCGGTTGGGAAATACCATTTGCAGATGTGCCGCAACATCGCTTGCCACCTTCGCGGCGTAGGCGAGCTGCTGGTTCACCTGAAAGAGAAGCATGGTATTGTGGAAGACAAGGTGACCGATGATGGTTTGTTCTGTCTTCACACGGTGGAATGCCTTGGGGCATGCGGTAATGCTCCCGTGGTGCAGGTGAATGACGACTATTACGAGAACCTGACCATTGAAAAGCTTGATGAATTGATCGAAAAGTTGAAGAAAGAAGCCGGAAACGGCACGAAATAACCCTGCGGGGGTGGGGCGGTTCCCCAAAGGGAGGAGTCGATCATGGCGCTGGAAAAGCATGTTTTCAAAGGGATAGACCTCGGGTTTAAAGATATCAGGACGTACGAGGAACATGGCGGGTATGAAACCTGGAAACGTGTTCTGAAAGACAAGATATCCCCGGAAGAAGTGACCAAGATCGTGAAGGATTCAGGGCTTCGAGGCCGTGGTGGCGCAGGATTCCCTGCCGGTTTGAAGTGGAGTTTCGTCCCGAAAATCGACAAACCGAAATATTTGCTTTGCAACTGTGACGAATCAGAACCGGGAACCTTCAAAGACCGCGAAATCGTGGAAAAATCAACTCACCAGTTGATTGAAGGCATGTTGCTCGCAGCATATGCTTTCGGTTCCAACACTTCCTATGTGTACCTTCGCGGTGAATTTGTAAAAGGCTGGAAGCAGGTGGAAGCCTCGCTGGCGGAAGCGCGGGCAGCCGGATATATCGGCGAAAACATTCTTGGAAGTGATGTAACACATCATATATGGACACATCGAGGTGCAGGCGCTTACATCTGCGGTGAAGAAACCGCATTGATTGAAAGCCTTGAAGGAAAAAGAGGACACCCTCGAATTAAACCACCATTCCCGGCAGTGGAAGGATTCTATCGCAATCCGACTGTAGTCAACAATGTTGAAACCCTGACCGCAGTTCCCAAGATCTTAGAAAACGGCGCCGACTGGTACCGTCAATGGGGTACGGAAAAATCCACAGGCACCAAGCTGTGGAGCTGCTGCGGCCATATTACCAATCCGGGTGTATACGAAGTTCCCATGGGCTACCCGATGAAAAAATTCTTCGAAGAAGAATTGGGTGGTTGCTGGAATGGCAATAAGCTCAAAGCCGTCATCCCTGGCGGTAGTTCTGTTCCCGCGATGACCCCGGATGAGTTCCTGGCGTGTAATATGGATTACGAAAGTGTCGCGGAACACGGCAGCATGCTGGGGTCCGGCGGTATGATCGTAATGGATGAAACGACCTGCCTTGTTGAGGTGTCGGAAGTCCTGGCGCATTTCTACATGCATGAAAGTTGCGGCCAGTGTACGCCATGCCGGGAAGGAACCGGATGGGTGTACAGGATCATCAAGGATATTGAAACGGGAATGCCGCAACCGGATACAAAAGATCTGTTGTTCAGCGTGTTTGAGGAAATCTTCGGAAATACGATCTGTCCGCTTGGCGATTCCATTGTAATGCCTATCAAAAGCCTGATTGAGAAATGGCCGGAAGAATTCGAGTATTACCTGCGCGAGGGTAAATCCAAGATTACAGGCAAAACCCGTTTCGCGCATTTGAAGAATCCGGACAGGCCGGACAATTACCGTCGTGGAGAACCGTATAATTATCCGAAAACGGAAGATTGGACAACATCGTTCAACAGAGTTGCCCACGAAGGGTAAGACGTTACTTGCAGTACACTTTTGAAGGTTAGTTCAGGAGACAATAGATATGCCGAAGCTGACCATAGACGGCAAAGAGGTCGAAGTTCCAGATGGATTGACAATCCTCTGGGCTGCGAGAAAAGCAGGGATTGAAATCCCGACCTATTGTTACTACCCCTGGTTTCCTCCTTCGGGGAACTGCCGTATGTGCCTGGTCGAAGTGGAAAACATGCCAAAGCTGCAAATCGCGTGTGCCACCCCAATACGCGACGGTATGGTGATTCACACAAACAATGATCGTGTGTTCAAAGCGCGTCGTGGGGTCATGGAATTCCTCTTGCTTCACCATCCGCTGGATTGCCCGATCTGTGACCAGGCCGGTGAGTGCGACCTGCAGGATTATGGTTACAAGTATGGCTGGCCGGTTGGCAGAAACCGGTATGAGCGTCGTACCTACCCGAAAACCGATTACGGCGAGAAGATTTCCAAGGAAATGAACCGATGCATCCACTGCCGCCGTTGCATCAAGCTTTCGCAGACGGCATTGGGTGTGAACCATATCGGAGCGTTACATCGCGGTCAGAAAATGGAGATCGGTCCCTACATCGAAGCTGCCGTACCCAGTGGCTGGGCGGGGAACCTGATCGATGTCTGTCCAGTGGGCGCTTTGACCGATAAGAAAATGCGTTTCAGCGTTCGAGTCTGGGATCTGGATCATGTCCCGGCACACCGCGAAGATTGCAAACACGGATGCAAAGTCACCCTTGGTATGTACAAGGGAAAAATCTACCGTGTTACCGCGCGCATGGACGAACACCGTGTAATGAAGAGCCTGATTTGCGACGAGTGTCGTTTTGAACATTACGACCTGGAAGACTGGGTCATTGATGAAGATGTTGATATTACCACGCCGGTGAAAGATGCAATCCGGCAGGTACCCGAGCTGGAGCAGAAGGATGACTGATATAGTGCTGTTCCTGATCGTGAAATCCGCCGTAGCGGTAACAATGTTCGTCATTGTCCTTGGCATTGTTGCTTACGCTACGCTGGGTGAACGTAAAATTGCCGGTTATTTCCAGGATCGTCACGGCCCTAACCGTGCAGGCCCCTGGGGAATTCTGCAACCTATCGCTGACGGCACCAAGTTCTTCTTCAAAGAAGAGTTTATCCCGGATCGTGCGAATAAGTGGCTGTTTGTTATTGCGCCAACATTCACATTTATTGCTGCCGGTTCCATCATGGCGGCCATACCGTTTGGCGACCGGTTCTTCGTTGGCGATTACGAAGTCAAACTGCAGATTGCCGATATCAACATCGGGATTCTGTACATCCTTGCCATGAGCTCGATGGGTGTTTACGGAGCAATGCTTGGTGGATGGGCTTCGAACAACAAGTACTCGCTGATGGGCGGTATCCGCGCCAGCAGCCAGACCATTTCTTATGAAATCGCAATGGGACTGGCGATTGTCGCGTTGATCCTCGACCATGCGACTCCCTCGTTGCGGCAAATTGTGCTCAACCAGTCCGGGGCAATCTGGCATTGGAGTGTGTTTACGCAGCCGATCGGATTTATCATTTTCTTTGTTGCTTCCCTTGCGGAATGCGGACGTGTACCGTTCGACCTGCCGGAAGCGGAAAACGAATTGGTCGGTGGGTATCATACGGAATACTCATCAATGAAATTCGGATTATTCCAGTTCGGCGAATACACTCACATGACATTGGCTGTCGGTCTGATTGCCACATTGTATTTCGGTGGATGGAATATTCCGTTTGTCGTGCCGCCCGAGCATCCCGGTATCATCTGGGGACTGCTTACTTTGGGTGTGTTCTGGGCCAAGGCGCTATTCTTCATGTTCGTTTTCATGTGGATCCGCTGGACAATCCCGCGTTTCCGTTATGATCAGTTAATGAATCTCGGCTGGAAATCATTAATTCCGCTGGGAATTGTAAATATCCTGGTAACAGCCATTCTCCTGGTCATTTTCCAGGACTTGGGCTGGGCTGGCGGTAGGTAAGAAAACACCGTCTGGAGTACGGGGGTAACGTTCCGGGCTCGAAAACAGGAGATGTGACATGCCAACGGACGTACAAAAGAAAAACGATCCGTTTCGAAAATACGATCTGACGCTCATGGAGCGTCTGTATATCCCGGCGATCGCCAAGGGAATGGCAGTAACACTGTCCCACTTTTTCAAAAAACCGGTTACGATCCAGTATCCGGAACAGAAGACAGATGTAAGCCATCGCTGGCGTGGGCGTCATGTGCTGAAGCGTGACGAATTCGGCCGGGAACGTTGTGTCGGCTGTAAAATGTGTGAATTGGCCTGTCCTGCAGATGCCATCACCATTCAGTCTGCGGAAGTTCCGCCTGAGCGGCGGCACATGCACACAACAGAACGATACTCTGAAACTTACGAAATCGACATGTTGCGCTGTATTTATTGCGGTTTATGTGAAGAAGCATGTCCTGAAGCAGCCATTTTCCTGACTCCCTTCTATGAGTTTGCGGAAAACAGCAGGGAAAAGCTGGTGTACAACAAGGATATGCTGACCGAAAAAGTAGGCGGACCGATTTTCTACAAGGATTAATCAAGCCGCTTTCGGTGTAATTGTCGATAGGTTTTAAAATAGACAGTAACCATAATTGTAGTTCTGGAACATTGAAATTGTCGCGTGGTCATGAAGGTTTTTTCCGAAGGACCACGAAGCAACAATTTTGAAAGGTTGCTCGAGCGGGAGACCCTTTCGTCACAGGGAAGTTCCATGCAAACAATCATGTTTTATGTATTGGCTGTTGTTGCGTTGTTCAGTGCAATGATGGTCATATCCCGGAAACAACCGGTGCAGAGCGTTCTTTTCCTGGTGCTCACATTTTTCTGCCTGGCCGGTTTATACGTACTGCTTGGCGCTCAGTTTCTGGCGGCGATACAAATTGTCGTATATGCCGGCGCTATCATGGTGTTGTTCCTCTTCGTTGTCATGATGCTTAATCTTCGCGATCCTGACAATATCGAGGGACGATCCGCCTGGCAGGGTTTTGGTGTCATTGTCGGATTGGGCATGCTGCTGGTGATACTTGCATTTATTGCCCGAAGCCCGTCGGACACCGCCATGCAGGACTCTGCACTGAAAACCGAGGCGGTGCAAACAGCGATAATTGCTGGTGAATTGAACTCGACATCAACTGATGCTGATGTTGAAAATGTCGAAAATTCCATCTACCGGCAGGGACGGGCAGACTCTATGGGCGGAGAACTGTTCACCAGTTACCTTCTCCCATTCGAAATTGCTGGTGTATTGTTGCTGGCGGCTGTGATCGGTGCTGTGGGATTGGCAAAGAAGAGGAGGGCCTGATCCATGGAACTGACGATTTATCATTATCTCCTTCTCTCCACAATCCTGTTCAGCCTGGGAATTATCGGCGTACTGACCCGCCGTAATATCCTGATCATTCTCATGTCGGTAGAATTGATGCTGAATTCCGCCAACCTGTTGTTGATTGCATTCAGCCATTACATCCAGAATGCGACCGGGATGATTTTTGTCCTGTTCACAATGACAGTTGCGGCGGCGGAAGTGGGAGTCGGACTTGCAATCATTGTTACCATCTTCCGCAACAAGGAAACCATTGATGTGGGTAAGATGAACCTGCTGAAATGGTAAAAGCTGTTCTTTCGAAGTTGAGTGAATAATTCATAGATGGTTCCTATTGAAAGGAACCTGATGCACAGGGAGGATGACCGTGCAATACGCGGTTCTTCTGATCCTCTTCCCCCTGATCGGGGTGATCATCAACGGATTTTTCGGACGCAAACTTCCGGAAAAGGTAGTCGGCTGGCTGGCGTCATTACTGATCGGCGCATCCTTTGTGGTTGCGTTGTCGCTGGCGGTTCAACTGGCCGGAATCCCTTCGGATGTTGCAACCGAACCTGCCCATGGCGGACATGCGGATGCGATGCATGAGGATGTAATCCATGCTGAAAGCACCCACGATGCCGGTGCAGTTGCTGCAGAGGAATTGTCTCATGATTCCCATGAACCTGCGGCAACCGAAGTCCATGGCGAGGTTGAGTCACACGAGGCGATGGTCGACGCTCACGGGGAAGCTGAAGCGCAAGATGTTCATGGCGGGTGTGAGGGATGTGAAGTGTCGCATCCTTCGGTCAACGTTCGGCATTCACGTTGGTTGGAAATCCCGGTTTTCACATGGATACATGTCGGAGATCTTGACTTGGGATTCACGATCCTCGTTGATCCACTCAGTGTCGTAATGATGCTGGTGGTCACGGGCATCAGCTTCCTGATCCATATTTACTCGATCGGGTACATGGCCGGTGATCCGCGATTCCGCCTGTTCTTCGTTTACCTGAACCTGTTCGTATTTTTCATGCTGATCCTGGTTTCAGGTAACAGTTTCCCGGTCCTGTTCATCGGATGGGAAGGTGTGGGACTTTGCAGCTATCTCCTCATTGGTTTCTGGTGGGGCGATATGTCGAAGGCAACTGCAGGTATGAAAGCATTTATTGTCAACCGTATCGGTGACTTCGGAATGCTGGTTGCCATGTTCCTCCTTTTCCATCACCTGGGAACCCTCACCTTCCAGGGAGTTTTTGAAGGAGCGGCTGCCAAATGGGGAGCGGATATCGGGGCTCCTGCGATTACAGCGATCACGTTGATGCTGTTGATGGGGGCCACCGGGAAAAGTGCACAGATCCCGTTGTATGTCTGGCTTCCGGACGCCATGGCGGGGCCGACGCCCGTGAGTGCGCTGATCCATGCCGCTACCATGGTGACAGCAGGTGTATATATGATCGCCAGGTCAAGTGTGCTGTTCGCACTTGCACCGGCTGGCATGACCACCGTTGCTGTAGTTGGCGCGCTGACAGCGATATTCGCTGCGACAATTGGTATCAAACAGTTTGATATAAAGAAGGTGTTGGCATATTCCACGGTCAGCCAGTTGGGTTACATGGTCATGGCCTGTGGTGTTGGTGCATTCACTGCCGGCATCTTCCACCTGATGACCCACGCTTTCTTCAAGGCTCTGCTCTTCCTCGGTTCTGGAGCTGTGATCCATACCATGCACGGCGCGCTTCATCACGTGCATGACCATCACACCGATCCACAGGATATGAGAAATATGGGTGGATTGAAGAAATACATTCCGCTGACCTACTGGCTGTTTGTCGTGGCTACACTTGCCATTGCCGGTATTCCAGGATTCTCGGGATTCTTCAGCAAGGATAAAATTCTGGAAATGGCTTTTATGATGGGTACGGCAGAAGGTCTGAATCCGGGGAATTTCCTGCCCTATGCGTTGGGTTTGATCGCTGCCGTTATCACGGCATTTTACATGTTCCGTCTCGTGTATCTCACCTTCCATGGTGACTACAAAGGACCGAAAGGCAGTGCGGAAGGTTTGCATGAAAGCCCGCCGGTGATGACGATGCCGCTGGTGGTGCTTGCATTTCTCGCGGTGGTTGGCGGGTATGTCGGATTGCCAAGGGTTCTGTCACATGTAAACCATTTTGAAAACTGGCTGTACCCGGTTTTTGCCCCGGCAAACAGGATTCTTGATGTCGTAGCCCATCAGGTCCATGCGATTCCACCTGGACAGGCATTCCATGCATTTCCGCATCCGGAACCTTGGCTGGAATGGGTACTGATCGGCGTGAGTGTCGTCGCAGCCCTGGTTGGGATTTCCATAGCCTTTACCATGTACATAAAGAAGGGACTTGTCGGTGAACCGGATGAAAAGCAGGCCGGATTCGGCAAAGTCCTTTGGCAAAAATACTATATCGACGAAGTATATGACGCCCTGGTGATCCGTCCGTTGATCGGCATCTGCCGTTTCAGTTGGAGGATCATTGATGCCGCGATTATTGACGGCGGCATGGTCCTTGGCACTGCAAAAGCGGTGCACTGGGTCGGAGGCGGCTTGCGCCGCGTGCAGACCGGTGTTGTGAGCAATTATGCGCTCATGCTGGTCGCAGGTGTCTTACTCGTCCTTGTTTTATTCATGTTCCGCTAATTACCCAGGCGTACGGGAGACCGTCATGTCGCTTTGGTTGACTGCGATAGTATTTATTCCCACTGTGGGAGCGCTGTTAATGCTGCTGGTGCCGTCAGGCAACAGCAAGGCATTGCGCACGACAGCATTCATGATAATGCTGGTTGATTTTTTTGTCAGCCTGCCCCTCTATTGGGCGTATGATCCGTCAAATGCCTCGTTCCAGTTCGTTGAACGGGCATCCTGGATCGAAACATTCAATATCCATTATTACCTTGGATTGGATGGTATCAGCCTGTTGCTGGTATTGCTGACAACTTTCCTCGGACCGATTGTAGTGTTGGGCAGCTCGGGCATTACAAAATCCCTGAAGGGATATTTTGCCTGTATGCTTCTGCTGCAAACCGGTATGCTGGGGACATTCCTCGCCCTGGATCTCTTCCTGTTCTATGTTTTCTGGGAAGTGATGCTGATCCCGATGTATTTCCTCATCGGCATCTGGGGAGGTATCGAACGTATCTACGCTGCGGTAAAGTTCTTCATCTATACAATGGTGGGGAGCTTGCTGATGCTGGTTGGCATTCTGTGGATCTATTTCCACAGCGGCAACACGTTCGATTATACCCAGATCATGGCCCAGGCGACATCGAGTGGTGGATTGTTCACGCCCCAGGCGCAACTGTGGCTGTTCGCGGCCTTTGCGCTGGCATTCGCGATTAAAGTCCCGATGTTCCCGTTCCACACATGGCTTCCGGATGCGCACGTACAGGCGCCGACTGCAGGTTCGGTGATCCTGGCAGGTGTCCTGCTGAAGATGGGAACCTACGGATTTATCCGGTTTGCCATGCCCATGTTCCCTGCCGGTGTTGAATTCTTCCAGCCGTTGATGCTTACCCTCGCTGTCATCGGTATTATCTATGGCGCTATGGTCAGCATCGTCCAACCGGATATGAAAAAACTGGTGGCGTACAGTTCTGTCAGTCACCTCGGTTTTGTCATGCTCGGTTTGTTCGCACTGACACCGCAAGCGGTAACCGGGGCTGTGATCCAGATGGTGAACCACGGTCTTTCCACGGGAGCGTTGTTCCTCCTGGTGGGTGTTGTCTACGACCGCCGACATACCAGGATGATCAAGGATTACGGTGGTATTGCCAAGGTAATGCCCCTGTACGCAGCCGTCTTCATGATTGTGATGCTGTCATCAGTCGGATTGCCGGGGTTGAATGGATTCATCGGTGAATTCATGATCCTGGTTGGCACATACAGCACATCACCGGTTGCGGCGATCCTTGGGGCTACCGGCGTGATCCTCGCTGCCATTTACCTGCTTTGGATGTACCGCAGGGTATTTTTCGGCGAGTTAGTCCACAAAGAAAATGAAGGGCTGAAGGATCTGAAACCGGCGGAATGGGCGAGCCTGATCCCGTTGTTGATATTCATTGTATGGATCGGTGTTTATCCAATGACATTCCTGGGCAAGATGGCTACATCCATCAACCATTTCCTGCAAAACTTTGACTTTATCCGCCCCATGGCTGGACTATAGAGGCGAGGAGAATTTCACATGTCACCTCAAGAGTTTCAAGAGCTGATTGCGGGAACGATTCAAGGCCTGGAATATGGCAAGCTGTTGCCAGAAATTGTTCTCCTCGCAGTAATCCTGATTGTCCTTCTTGTGGATGTTGTCATGCCACGTGGGAAATCGACACGTGGTGTACAGCTTGTTTCCATGTTCGGACTGATCGGGGTTATCATTACGACATTCCTGACAAAAAACAACACTGGCGGCGCATTTATTTCGGCCACCAGTGGCCTTCCGATGGTGATGGTCGATAATTTTACCGTCTATTTCAGGATTGTTCTGACATTTGTAACGTTCCTCGTTGTTGCTGTCAGCGAAAACTACATAGAACTCATTAAGGCCAGGATTGCCGAATACTATTTAATGCTGCTGTTTGCCTTGTTCGGAATGCTTTTGATGGTCATGGCGCAGGATCTGCTGATTGTGTTCCTCGGAATTGAAACCATGTCCATCTGCCTGTATGCCCTTGTGGGAATGTCCAGGCACAAGGTGTCTTCGAATGAAGGAGCCATGAAGTATTTTGTACTGGGTTCCTTCACAACAGCGTTCATGATTTTCGGTATCGCCCTTGTCTATGGCGCCATGGGAATGGTGGAAGCACAATTGCATCCCATTACAGGTGCAGCCGTGTTCCGGCCATCGACGAACATCTCCGATATCATGATGTTCTTTGATACCACACCGACAATTCCCTTCATCGCCTGGGCCGGCGCTGGCATGATCATGATTGCGTTCGCCTTTAAAGCGGCCCTGGTTCCATTCCACTGGTGGTCGCCGGATGCGTATGAAGGAGCGCCGACAACGGTAACGGCATTCATGTCCAGCGCGCCGAAAGCTGCGGCATTTGCTGCGTTCATCCGTGTCTTCTATAATGGTTTCAGCGAGATAGCCATCGACTGGGTACCAGTTCTCTGGTGGATCGCTGTTTTGACCATGACCTTCGGTAATTTTCTCGCGTTACGGCAAAATAGCGTGAAACGTATGCTGGCTTTCTCCAGCATCACACACGCCGGGTATCTCGTGGTAGCGTTCATCAGCTTGAATGGGAGCGGGATCCATGCCGGGCAAGCTGGTGTAAAGGCGATCCTGTTCTATGTTCTGGTCTACGCAATTATGAATATCGGCGCCTTCCTTGTTGCGATTGCCATTAATCGTAATGAGGATGATGAACGCGGATATTCTTACGATGACTACCGTGGTCTTGGTTTCCGGAAACCATTGATGGCCCTCGCCATGCTGATCTTCATGATCTCACTTGCCGGAATTCCACCCACAGCAGGATTCCTGGGGAAATACTATATCTTCAGCGCGGCGGTGAATGCCGGGTATGTCGGTCTCGCGGTTATCGGTGTTCTGAACAGTGCCGCGAGTGTGTACTACTATTTGCGGGTGATCGTGAACATGTACCTCAAGGATCGTGACGAGGAGACTGAAGGACGTATCTTCTGGTCCAGCGAGATCGCGCAGGTTGTGTTTATTTGCGCCATCCTTATCCTTGTTATCGGCCTGTTCCCGGACAGCCTGATGAATGCAGCGCAAAATGCGGTGATTCCATAAAAAAATCTATAACTGGTATTATTGATAATAGGCGCCTTACTTCGGTAGGGTGCTTTTTTTTACTGATTCCCGAAAAATGCTACAGGTTTATCATCCCATGCAGGCGTAAATACAATTCTGCTCAAAGAGACATGTGATCACGTACGAATCAAAGATTTTGTCGAAATGATTGTCTTTCTGGATAACCAATGAAAAAAAAGGTAAGTTTACTGCCTGTGAACGGTACAAGGTCAGTTCCTGTCACAATACAGTTTTCACATCTTATGTATGATGCAGACTTACATCAGGGAGGAGCAATGAACACGATAAGTGTAGTGTATCCGGCAGTAACAATCCGGAACGTATTTGATTTCCTGAAACAGGCTCTTCTCCCGATTGGTATCTATTCCGCTCTTGTTGTTTTTGGTTTTCATATTATCAGTGAAATGACAGTATGGGCGGGATGGATTGGTCTTGCACTGTTTACGCCACTCCAGTTCGTTCTTGTCGCAGGTTTTTATTATGGCTTTTTCAAATTGATCGATACAGGAAAAATTGTTGCAGATGATTTTTTCGGATTTTCCTGGATGACTGTTTTGCATCTCTACCTGTATGGTCTTGTCTGGATGATTCTTTGTACGATTGGCGGCATGATCATAGCATTGCCGGGTATCTTTTTCATGGTGATCACTACCCTTGGCCTGCCTTATCTGATCGATAAAAATGCCCCTTTCTGGGAAGCTATGATCGAAAGCGTAAAAATGGTAATCAAAGTATTCGGAAATCATCTTGTGCTTTTGTTGAAAATGATGATTCCGGTGCTGATTGTTTACATTCCTGCGTTTATCGTTATTATCCTTCAGGTGTTTAAACAGAAATATCACGGCTATCACCGTGGGTACAACCCATGGGCATTTGAGGGGTTTTACCGAAGTCCGGACCCGTTGGCCTATTTATCCATGTTTTTTTCGATTCCCTTTATAAATGCTGCAATGGCGATTGTATACAGGAAGCTCAAACCCGCCTACGATACATGGCAACATTCAAAAAACTCCTTTGCATATTCTCCCGCCAGTGCCGAGTACTCGACGCCGACACAAGAGGGTCCGGCGCCATCCACCACCGCAACAACTCCATCGGCAGAGAATGCCACTACGAATGCTGAGTATAATGGGGAAACGACCGAAAAACCACCTGCAGGAGCAACTGCGCCAACTGAAGAAGTAACGACTGCAAGTGGAACAACCCCTTATCATGAGTTGGTGAACAATACAACGATACTGGAACAACTGAAACCATCGCCAGAAGAGCTGGTACGGATCAAGATGGAATGCGATTCGGGACGTATTACCAGTTTTGTTGAATTGCTCAGTTTCCTGGACCAACTGAGGAAGAAATAATACTATAGGCTGAAGTGATGGTCAGCAGGATGAGTCAGGATTGTTTCTGTCAGGTCATTCCTCTGGAATAGCACGGATTCGATTTTTCTTTACGATTCATCCATATCACTCGAGCCTCTCTGAGAAAAATATTGATTACTGTACGAACGGTAAGTATATTACTGTACGAACGGTAAAGATAAATCATCAGAAAAATGGAGAATACATGGAATCCATACAAAAGAATGGTATAAGTGAAAACCGACGCAACAAACGCGAAGAACAGGGCGCGAAAACTCGCATGGCAATCATCGAGCAAGCAGTAAAGTTGTTTGCCAGTAAAGGGTACTACGGAGTTTCGTTACGCGAAGTAGCGGAAGCGTCCGGCACCACCAAAGCCCTTCTGTATCACCATTTCGGTTCAAAGGATGCACTCTATCGTGCTGTACAAGACCGTTTCCGTGAAGAATACAACGAGGTGATTTCACCCAGGATCGCCGATGATGTCACAGATCCTGATTTCCTCACTACGGCTTTGCAGGCGCGTTTCGAATTTTATAAACAAAATCCGGAGATGGCTCGTATGGTTGTCTGGGGAATGATGGAGGGTTCACCGATGGAACCACCGTCCACAGAAGAGCTACGTCAGAAGAGCAGGGATCGTGTGCTGAACGCGAAAGAATCCGGATATCTGAGGGATGATGTTTCACCCCGCGTTGTTGCAGGCCATGTTGGGTGCATTGATATTCCTGTGGTTCCCCATGAAAAAATTGTTCTTCGATCCGTCGGAAACCGACCGGAATCTGGACGATAAGTACTTCAGGCAAATGAGGGATATGGTTCTGATGGGGGTAGGAACCGAAAAGCTCCACCGTATTGTCTATAGCAGGGAGGAAATCGAAAATGAGTGAAGAAAGCGGCTTCAAAAAGTATATACGTTCGCAGTTTGGCAATCCTCGGGGTTTATTTGGACACCTTGTTGGTAAAGCAATGGAGATGGAGAACCGTGACAGGGTTCTCTGGGCTGTGGACGAACTCGGATTGTCACCCGGTATGAATGTCCTCGAAATTGGGTTTGGACCTGGCATCGGGCTTGAAAAGGTCTGCTCGATAGACGGGATCGGAAAGGTGTATGGAATAGAACGTTCCTCATTGATGGTGAAAAAAGCAAAACGCAGGAATAAAAGCTCGATCAAAAACGGAAAACTAATTGTCAGTTGCTGTGAAAATCCACCGTATCAGATGACAGAAAATTCTATCCATTGTATTTATGCTGTCAACATTCTCCATCATGTAGAAAACAGTTCCGCACTTTTTGATGAAATTGATCGATTGCTTGCTGATGGAGGGATCGTATCATTTACAGATCAACCGCATTTTGGACGTGAGATAGAGGATGAGTTACCATCTACACTGATGAAAGCCAGAGAGTCTTTTGTGAAAAAAGGATATTCGGTTGAAAAAGTTACCCATATGGAAGCGAAACCAGCACCATGTTATTCGGTTCAATTAAAAAAGAGGCAAATGGTTTAGTGGTGTATTCTGAAAAAAGTACTGCATATTCAAATTCAAGATTCTTCCGCACATTTTCGAGAACGTCAGTAATTCGATTAGAAAGAACATAATGATAACCCTGCATTCAATACACTAAATATGGAACCATTAACTACTGCAACATTAATATAATAATATACAAAATAGTAGTTATAATAAAATATATATTGTCATTATGCGTTAAGGTAAAAAATGTTGCAAATGGAAAGGTCGGTAAATACAAGTACATGTAAATATTTGATATTTATACAATTATAATTACTCATCAGGAGAAAAGATAGTATACATATGGATTGTATCCCGAAATGAAGCCGTTTATGTGCGGATTTGAAAAATATAACAGAAGAGGAATATTCCGAAATAGTACTTTGTATTTGACGTTAGCAATTCCCCGAAAGTGACATCATTAGTAGCTTTCCAATGACATGAACGATGTTTTCGCAAAGGCTTGATATGTAAGAGAGGCTCGTGGAGCACGTTTTGAATGGGAGTATAACGATTCATTTATATTGCTATAATATCATCTGTAATAATATTAAACATATAATAACACATAATATCAATTATATGATAATAAAATACATAAATATATGATATAATAACATATATTATAAATACAAGATCTTAGTATCCTATTTGCAATAAATCCTGTTAGTAATGTGTAACGCTTTCTATCGTCATGGGTAAATTCGATCCTGTGTAAGGCATATCAAGCATTTACGTATTTAATCAACGCGTATGTCTACAATAATGTTGAAACTACGGGACCACATACCACAAATCTTGATTTTCCTGTCAACGGACTTGACTTGAAATACCTGCATGTATTAAATAGAATGTTTGATTCCATGAGAATCTTTGGACATTGGAAGAGACTAGTTAATGTTGCTGAAACACGGATTGTGATTCAGAGCGTACCAGTTGTCTTTTCCATGTCATATGTTATTTATAGAGTTTCTAAATTGTGAATAAGTGCCAGAAACAAAAGGGTTTACCCGGGAGGTGAATGGCGTAAAGTACAGACTACTTTTTTGCTTACTATGATCTGGTCAAGCGGCGCACGGCTTATTTCTATTTGTACATTCAGCTTGATGCCGTTGTGACCTGCAGGAGAAAACGGTGTAGCTCGAATTGAATTGCAGGAGACACAACATGAGAAAAAGTCTCTGGGTTATGGCCCTGATCGTACTTTTTGTATGGGCCACAGCCGGTCTGGCGGATATGAATCAGCAAGACAAGCTTACTATCGATCAGCTTGTCGCTGCATATAACGCAGGCGGAACATTGACGGAAGCCGAGAAATCCCTTCTTTATGAAAATGGGATTGAACTCGGCGTTTTTGATTTAGGTATTGATGAAGCGGGCGGCCCGGATGCATACGGGTACTCCTACATCGACAGCCAGGAAGATGATGGACCGGACTTTGAATGGGTAGACATCAGCACAACCGGTACTGCTGTCAGTGGACTTGGTGACGATGGTTCGGATGGTCCGTTCGATATCGGATTCAACTTTGATTATTATGGTGCTGCCTATACCCAGTTCTGGGTAAATGCAAATGGCTGGATTTCATTTACGACCCCTTCAGGCACCACTTACACCAACTATGAACTTCCCTATGCAAGCGCCCCGAACAATGCGATTTATGCCTATTGGGATGACTTGCATGAGCAGACTGCGGGTGAAGTTTACTACCTGTATGACGCTGATAGCGGTGCATTGCGTGTACAGTTTGAAGACTGGAATGTCCGTTCTGTAGGCACCACTATTACGATGGATATTCAGATTGCCATTTTTGATGATGGCTCTATTGTCTTCTATTACAACAATTTTGATGAAGGCTGGGATTTCACCAGTGAAACCATTGGAATTGAAAACTCGGATGGCACAATCGGTCTGACCGTTTCCCACATGGAAGTCCCGGTAGACTATCCCTTTGCCGGATTGGCAATCGGTTTTTATCCATCTGAATATGACGCATCTGTTTCTGGTACAATTACCGACGCAGAAACCGAAGCACCGATCGAAGGTGCCCTGGTGAGTGTTGGTGGCGGAAGTGATGTTACCGGTGTGGACGGTACCTACAGCATTACCGAAGCATACTCCGGAACATGGACCCTTACCGTTGAAGCGCAAGGTTATCTGGATTATGTCGAAGAAAATGTTGTCATCGAAGCAGGTGCAAACGTTGTTGACGCAGCTATGACAGAAGCTCCGCCAGAACCGGTTTTGACAGAGGTCGATTACTTCTGGCTGGACATTCTGGATGATGGAACAAACCTGAGCCTGACAGACGACTCTTCAATCCAGATCACATTTGCTGATTATGGTTTCCCGGATTTCGTCTATTATGGAATTTCTTACTCCAGCATTTTTGTCACTTCTAATGGTTGGTGCTCATTCCTGATGGGCAACGGAAGCCGCTACTACGATGAACTTCCTAGCACCAACAATCCTAATGCCTCCTTCTTCCTTCTTTCGGATGACTTGAATCCTTCTGAAACAGGTAGCGGGAATGTCTGGGTCGGCATGGAAGGTGGCAATTTTGTTGTTACATACGACAATGTGCACTTCTATGGTTCCAGCGATCTGTTTGGACCTACCATGCAATTGGTCCTGAGTCCGGATGGATCTGCATACTACAACTACCAGGTGATTGATTTCACAGAGGAAGAATACACTGGCGAGCACTCTATCGGTTTTGAGGATGAAGCCGGTGAGCGTGGTGGTTCCATCTATTATGGTACAGCCTTCTCTTATCCAGCCGATGAAACCTCCTTCCGTATCGGTATGCCCGGTGGCGACCTCGACGGTACCGTTACCGATTCCGACGGCGGTGGAGCACTGGAAGACTTCACGGTTGAGATCTGGACCCAGGATATGGGTAGCTTGATCGCTTCCACAGTTACTGGTGTGAATGGTGAATATGCCTTCTCAAATATCGCACCCGGTCTTTATGATGTGAAAGCGTACGGTCCCGGATACCGTTCCAGCATCACGGAAGACGTGGAAATCATCCGTAATGAGTCCACCACTGTCAACTTTGAACTAGTTGCCGGTACCGATCCCGTGATGGTGACCGGTTGGATCATGTCTGCCGACACACCGGATACATATGTACCTGGTGCGGTTGTCCAGATTCCGGCTCTTGGCATTTTTGATGTTACTGAAGCGGACGGTTCCTTCGACCTTGGTGAAGTAACCGAGGGTACTTACAACTTTGTGGTTACGCATCTTCCAGATGGTTCCCTGGGCTACCACGGAACTACCTTTAATGGTGTTGAACTCACTGGCGATGCAGTACCATTGACGCTTTATATGCCGGAAGTCCTTACTCCGCTTGATGTTATTGCAGAAGGTTTCGATGAAGAGATCGTTCTGAGTTGGTCCGATCCTGCAAATCATGCGTTGACGATTGATCAGATTGAAAACTCGATCAACATTCGCCGTGAAATCATCGAACGGATCTACAATTCCGGTTCACAGGAAGAACTTGCCAAGGTCGGCGAGCTTGAAGCGGAACTGTTCATGTTCGAGCATGAACTCGCTCTTCGCAATAGCGACACCGAGCTTGACAATATCGATGACTTTGTCGGTTACCGGGTCAAGATGATCGTCGAAGGCAACGAAACAATTCTTCCCGGGCTTGTAACCGGCAATAGCTATACAATTACCGATTTGGCGAACGGTATTCTGTACGGTTTCGAAGTAGCCGCCGATTATGAATACGGCGAAGATTATCTTGTCTGGTCGGACATGGTGCAAGCACGTCCGCTTCCAGGCGGTGGTGAATACGAAGCGAACGAAATCGAATATGAATGGGTAGATATCAGCGAGACTGGTACTCTAGTTGACGGACTTGGCGATGATGGTTCAAGTGGCCCGTTCCAGGTAGGATTCGACTTCCCCTATTACGGATCTACGTATAGCCAGTTCTGGATTAACGCAAATTGCTGGATCTCGTTTACAACCCCGTCAGGAAATACCTACAGCAACTATGAACTTCCACATGCGGATGCGCCCAATAACTGTATCTATCTCTATTGGGATGACATGCATGAACAAACTGCCGGTAATGTGTATTATCTGTATGACGCTGATAATGGTGTCCTGCGCGTGCAGTGGGAAGACTGGAACGTACGTTCGGTTGGTACCAATCTGGTTATGGACGCCCAGATGGCGTTGTACGATGATGGAAGAATTTGCTTCTATTACGACAACTTTGATGAGGGATGGGATTATACCTCTGAAACCATAGGTATCGAGAATGAGGATGGTACCGAAGGTTTAACGATTTCCTACAACACAAATCCTGCAGATTATCCTTACGCACAGCTAGCTCTTCAGATTGAATCGCGTGATCGTACCTTTGCACTTCTTCAGGGATATGTTACCGACTATGCCACAGAAGAGGGCGTACCTGGTGTTGCAGTAGATATCATCGACTCTGAAGGCATCCACTGGTTTGGTGAAACGGATGAGTTCGGTTATTATGGAGCCATCCTGGATCGTAATACCGGACCCTACGATGTTACATTCAGCAAGCAGGGTTATATCGAAGTTACTGAAACCGGTGTTGCAGTAGATCCGGATCCGGAAATATTCGAAAACAATCTCGATGCAGTGATGACCCCCTGGGGCAGCATCGAAGGTACCGTAACTTTCTCTGACACAGAGGAACCTGTTGACGGTGCTATTGTTCAGGTTCTGGACGGTGACGGTAATATTGTTACTGCCACATCTACCGATGAAGAAGGCTGGTTCGGTTTCATGCAGATGTTTGAAGACCGTACACAGACTTACAACCTCCACTCCTATACGAACGGTTACCAGGAATTCACTTCTGAAGACCTGACATGGGATGTAGCGGGCGAACAGTTTATCATCGAGAGTGACATTGCTCTGCTTCCGATTGCAAACGATACTCCGCCTACCATTATGAGCTGGAATGGTGATTATGACAATGGTGTCATGGTTAACATGCAGCAGCCGGGGTCATATATGGAAGAAGAATTTATCCAGTATGATGACGGTGAAGTGGTTAATGCACACAGCTTCTACGCTGAAGATAATGACGCCAATGGCTGGATGGGCTTCCGTTTCTTCATGGAAGGACCTTCTATTGTAGCCGGCGGTGAGATGCGCCTGGCAGTGGCCACAGATCCCTGGGGTGCATGGCCGAATGGTGTGAATGAACCGATCCTGATGCTTCTCTTCGGTTTGGATGAAGCAGCAGACATGCCGGAAGATGCAGCGATGTTTACTTCCGATGAAGTTACCGCATCTGTCGAAGCGCCGTTTGTCACTTTCGCACCATACCTTGGTGTAGATGGCGACTTCTTCATTGGTGCTGTCCATACCGTTTACGGCGATGACCGTGAAGGTTTCTGCGTGGATAACGCTGTCGATTGGGACAACGTTTACCTGCACAGGACTGTAGATAATGGATGGATCCATACATCATTCTCAGGTGATCCGCTCACACGCGCCACAATTCTGAGCTTCGGTGGAGCGTTGAATACGCTTTCCCTCGATGATCGTAATGCTTCACGCGCCAGCAGTGAACCGGTGCATGGTCTGCAGATCGCCAATGCCCGTCTCGAACAGCCGGTCTGGGGTATTGTGCCGCCGATCCATGCTGGACGTAGTGATTTCTGTGTCAACAACACCAGTGAACTCGATGAGTTCCTTGGATACAACGTTTATACATCCACTGACGGAACCAACTTTGCTGTGAACAACACTGAGATGATCGAAGTAGATCAGTATTTCGCAGTGTATGGTTCCGAATTTGAAAACCAGGATGTCTACCTGTACGCCACTGCATTGGTGCAGGATGGTGAAAACGAGGTTGAATCCGATCCGACAGAAACAGAAACCGTAGTCTTCAACATGCCTCCGGCTGCCCCGACCAACCTCGTGGGTGTCGCTAATCATGAAAACCACACTATCGCACTCGAATGGGATGCGCCGACTGAAAATGCAGACGGTACGGATCTTGTCGACCTCGACGGTTATGTGATTTATCGTGACGGGGAAGAAGTCGCGACGGTGGAAGAAAACGTAACTGAATACACTGACACCGTTACCGGTTCCGGTTACTACACCTACTGGGTTTGCGCGGCTGATGAAGTCCCGAACGAGTCGCCCGCTTCTGTGGCGATTCTCGAACGTATCGGTAATGCAGAATACATGACAGGTTTTGATCCTCAGGAACTGAACGACTTCGAATCCGATGGTATCTGGGAACATGGCGAACCGACTGCCGGACCTGGCGCTGCATACTCCGAGCCGAATGTCTGGGGTACACTCATCACCAGCAACGAGTACGGTATTAACCAGGAAAACTTCCTGACCAGCACAGTTGTATTCCCCATCGTATCTACAAGTGCA
Organism: bacterium; assembly: GCA_963674515.2. Lineage (GTDB taxonomy): Bacteria > Electryoneota > Electryoneia > Electryoneales > Electryoneaceae. Next base: position 78,389 of record CAXXQY010000032.1, on the reverse strand, counting down.
ATGGTGGTTTACAAGCACTGGCTGAGTTATGAAGCGAACTACGATGGATACCAGTTGCAGGTTTCCACTGATGGTGGCACAACGTGGACACTTGTTGAGCCGATGGGTGGTTATCCTGACCGCGATTGTGTCGGTCTGAATAATGAACCTGCCTGGAGTGGCGCCTCTGATGGTTGGCAGACGGTATTCTATGAAATCGGCGACTACAACGAACAGTCGATCATGATTCGTTTCCGTCATGGAACCGATAGCAGTGTCACCGGCTATTTTGGTGTCGCGATTGATGACTTCCAGATCTTTGGAACAATCGAACCTGCTTTTGGTACACTTGACGGCACAGTCACCGACTGTGATGATGAAGCTGTTGAAGATGCAGTCGTTCATGTGGTTGGTACCAACTATTCCGCTACTACCGATGCCGGTGGTTACTACAATATTCCGGAAGTTCTTGTTGGAACATGGGATCTGCTGGTTACCCACGACTCCTACTGGCCGTTGACAGTTGAAGACGTGACAATCACAGAAGGTGCAACCACAACCGAAGATATCGAAGATCTCGAGTACCCGGAAGGCGATCCTTCTTCCACGACACTCGAATTGAATGTCTACATCGGTCAGGATGATGCAGACTCAACCGGCTCCATAGACTTTGATCTGTCGAGCATCGGTTGCGGTCCGCTGCAGTGGACTGCCGATCTGGATGTGATTTACATCCCGTGGGAAGACAATGCTACTTCCAGCACTGGTCTACCGTTGGTTGAAGGTGAACGTACCTTCGAATTAGTGGATGACAACTTTGCATCTCCGACACGCGGCGAAGCTGGTCCGGTTCGTCCAGCCGAGGAACTAGATGAACTGTGGGATGTCTTGGCATCTTACATGAGCCTTGAAACGACTCTTGGTGAAAACTGGTTGATTGGTACAGTTGTAACCGATGAGTATATGTATGTTTCATCGTACAACAGCGGTCAGTTCTACACCTTGGATCTTGAGGGTAATCTGCTTGAAACTGTTACGGTTCCAGGTAACATGACCAACTTGGCAGATCTTAGCTATGACGGCGAATACATTTATGCAAACGCATATTTCGGCGATCATAATATCTATCGTTGGCAGCATAATGATCTTGCCTCGGCGGAAAGCATTTATACTACCCCATCCAACCTGGGTATTGGCTTGGCGTATGACTGGGATAGTGGATGGTTCTACTTCTCTGAATGGCAGACCATAGCACGCTGGAACGAAAACACCAATGTTTCTGAAAATGTACCATTGCCTGCCGGTGTGACAGACATTATGAGTATGGAATACTGTCCTGCAGATCCTGATGGCTACACACTCTGGTGCTTCACACAGCAGAATAGTGGTGCAATCATGTATCGTACCAATCCGGAAACTGGTGAAGCGAGTGCTGCAATTACCCTCCAGGCAGCGATTATGGCTGGCGGATTGACCATTAACGATCAGTATGATGGTTCCAATTGGTCTGTCCAGTGTGTATTCCAGGGCACCCCGGACTATGTGGAAATCTACGAAGGTTATCCGGCTGCTCCGGACTGGTTGACCATGGATCCCATGGAAGGTGAACTTGAACCGAATGAATCTTCCAACATCGTAGTCACTGCGGATATCCGTGGCGAACTCTGCCCGGCAGATCCTGGTGTTATCCAAGACCAGATGACAGTGGAAGCGGAAATCGAATTCGGCGGCCCGTACTGGGATGGCACAGTGGTCACACTGGCTGTCAACTTTGTGAACGATGCGGCTGAACACGAAAACACGCTCCCGACTGCCTATGCGTTGCACCAGAACTTCCCGAACCCGTTCAACCCGACGACGAACCTGCGCTTTGACCTTGTCGAAGCACAGAATGTCCGTCTGATGGTCTACAACATCCTGGGTCAGGAAGTTGCTCGCCTGGTTGATGGCCGTATGGAAGCCGGCTTCCATGAAGTCCACTTCGATGCGTCCATGATGTCCAGTGGTGTGTACTTCTATCGCATTGAGACAGAAGCCTTCACATCCATGAAGAAGATGGTTCTCGTGAAATAACTTGCTTGTCTGAATTCCTGTTGCTTCTGTGAATGACAGGTTTTCGATAGAGTTCAACGGCGCTGCCTGATTCAGGTAGCGCCGTTTTGTCAGTATACCCGCTTGCATTACATAAAAAACAAGGATCATTTTCAACCTTCGTGGGTAGCCATTTCCATGATGTTTCCGCATCTTTGCAGAACTTTCATTCTGAAATAGTCGAAGTCCTTGTAGCCGTATGCTCTTTTCAGCAGGGTTTTGATGACGTTATTGATTCCCTCAGCTTTTCCATTAGAAACAGGTTTTTCGAACCATTCCAGGACTTGCCTGAACCGTTTCATCAGTGACCTGGCAAACGTTTTAAGCTGTTGAAAGCTGCTGTTCATTACCTGTTCGATCCATTGATCGATCATGACTTTCGCTTGATCTACCAGTCGATCTTCTTCAAAAATGGAAAGGAAGCTTTCTTTCAGCATGTAGACAATGAACAATGGCTCATTCTTTCGCTTCAGCTCTTCGAGGTGTGAACGGTTTTGTTCCGACAGGTTCTTTTCCCGTTTGAGCAAGATCCATCGGCTTTGCTTTTTCATGATCTTTCGCTCTTCCTCCGGCAGATCACGTTGATACGCCCGTCGCTGGTTTTCTACAGCCCTGTTCAGCAATCGTGCAAGGTGGAACTTGTCATACACAATACTGGCATCAGGCAGGGTTTCCCGTGTCGCTTTCTCAAAAGGACGCCAGAAGTCCATGGTGACGGTCTGAACCGTTTCTGACGCATTCGAAAGATGACTATAGGCGCGTTTCAAGCTGTCACAGGTTCGGTCCTTTTCCAGCCACAAAACCTTGCCCTGGTCGAAGTCTGAAAGAACTGTCGCGTAATGATGATGCCGTTTGTAGGCGACTTCATCCACACTCAACACGGAACCGAAAGCAAACCCTGTACGGTAAGCGTCAACCAGATCGCCTAATGCCTCCCGATCTATCCGGTAAACGGTGCTGGAAGACAAGCCAAGTAGTTTCCCCGTGGAAACATTATCAAGGTAACGGGTATACTGAACTACACTGGCGCCCGCTGCTTTCGAATAACGCTTCTGACCGTCACTAATCCCGTGATCTTCAGTTACTACGCCATGAACAGAGCAAGCAACACGGTAAATGCGAACCGCACAATACACGGCTATTCCATTGACGCTGCCAATAAACAACTCACGGATACGGGAATCATACCGTGAACAAATGCTGCCACAATGCGGGCAAATGCTTCCCTCTTCACGGGTTAAATGCAAAACTACACGGGTCTCACATTCGGAAATAGATTTGATCGAATACCCTTGAATTGAGAATAAAACCGATAGTAAGTTTTCACTGAGGGACATCGTTACTCTCCTTGGTGATTTCTCGGCAAAGAATACACGAAGAAGATAATATGTCCCTCTTCTTTAACTACCTACCCACGAAGATTGAAAGAGATCCAAAAACAATTGTAAGCTGTACCTTGTTATTCTGGAATTACTACGGAGATGGAACTCAGATGATCACCGGCTATTTCATCTATGGCATACTTCTGATTGTACTTGTTGTCGCTGCAGGGATGATTTCCCACAGAAGAGCATCTTTTCCATGGTCGCCTGTATTCACTGCATCCATTCTCTCAGCTATTCTTATCATTCTTCTTACAAAGGTGTTTGTCGGAAGAGTATGGGATTTTACACCAGATGCTGTTTCATCTTTGTATTTCCTGGATCAACCGTTTGACCATATGGTTTTCCTGTTTGCCGTATCATTGACAGGTATCATTCTCTGGCAAGTGTTCATGGGTGAACTTCCACAGGGGAACACATCGTTCAAACTTGCGAGAACATTGTTGGCGTTACTCATTGCACCGGGTGCCTTTACCCATTCGTTCGGCAAGGAATACTTTGGATTATCTATAGTCCTCATTGGCGCCTGCGGATTCCTGGATGCTGCCTTGCGTACCCATGTATTTCTGAGAGCGAAATCCTATGCTGCCATTCCTGCAGCTCTGATCGTTGGGTATCTTTTGAACCTGTACCCATCGCTGATTGGAACAATGGTCTTTCATGAAACGTTCGCGTTTGGTGTCACCATTGGCCCGGTACCCTTCGAAGCGAGTTTTTTCACTGCGGGGCATATGCTGTTGGCGGTTTTGTTTTACGAACGTCTGCAGGGGCAGCGAACAGAGGGATAGAGAGCTGTAACGGTTCGACCTTTTGAGCATCAAACGGAAAACAACATCAAAAAAGATCATTATTGGAGAAACGAATGCCGACGATCGTACATACAAGACTGACTGACCTTGACGGAATGAAATTCACCGGTGAAACCGCCAGCGGATTCAGCGTGGACATGGATGCAATGCCTGCTGTAGGTGGAAAAAATGAAGGACCACGTCCGGCGGAACTGCCATTTGTCGGGCTCAGCGGATGCACCGGAATGGACACTATCAGTATCCTGCGGAAAATGCGTCAGAACCCGACCAGATTCGAAGTATCGGTAGAAGGACTGGACAAGGCTGAAGAACATCCGAAGGTATGGCGGGAGATCAAGGTAGTGTTCCATGTGGATGGCGATGTGGAACCTGCCAAACTCGAAAAGGCGATTGACCTGTCCCGTACTCGCTATTGCACCGTATCCCTCAGCTTGAAAAACCCGATGAAAATCCATTATGCGTATGTCCTGAATGGCAAAACCGTAGAGATGGAAGACAAGTAGGTCGCTTTCGCCGAAAGCGACTTGTCAGTATGGCCTTATTGCTTAGTGATGTAGTGATGTAGCCCGGATGCAAAAAATCGGTCCGGGAAGTAGATTTGTTACCCCACATGGTTTTCGTGGGGATTTTTATTGTCCCGGATTTTAGCATAACTATCGCAGCAGAATACTTGCTGGACTGACATCATTCTCAAATTTTTTCATCGCTATACACGCCCTGAAAACAGAGCGCTATTTCGACTCAACTTTCAGATCATCAAATGTCATGGTGGACATCTGCAGCTCCACTGGTATCACCTTTTTTATCTATTTCTACTTTCTTTTCTCTAATTTACAGTCATGTACGATAAAGGAAAGTAGAGCTATGAACCGTGTTCTTGTCCTTCTGTTGATTGCACTGGTCCCATTCAGTGTTTTTGGTGATACAGTGATTGTGGAAATCACCTACCAGGCGAATCCTACCGAATCGGAACAAGATGCCGTTGATGCGGCAAAAGTTCTTGCATTACGTCAGGCGATGGAGCAGATCATCGGTGTGTACATTGAATCCTTTTCCGAAATGGAAAACTACCAACTCATCGAAGATGAAATTCTTACCTGGATGCGCGGACATGCCCGGATTGAACTTCTCAATAATCCAGGTGAGACATACTGGTCGAATCATGGCACTGTGACACTTCGAGCACGGATCACAGCAGATCGCATTCAGATGGAAGAGCAATTACAGAGAATTAGTGTAACCAATGTGCATGGAACCATTGAAATTACTACAGAAATAAGCGGTGGATTATACCTGGATGACCGTTTCCAGCAGACAGTCGCGCAGGGGCAACGGATTACGATTGGCGGTGTGCCCATCGGTCGTCATGCAGTACGAATTGATCCGACCGGAAGTGGAGTTTCATGGGAAGAATCTGTGCTTGTGGAAGAGAACCGGACCGTCTCTTTAGCGGCAAGAGGAGAACATGATACCGTAGAGGGTTCGCTCCCGGGAATGACCTTTGTGCTGATTCCGGGTGGAACGTTCATGATGGGATCACCATCCTCGGAACCGGATCGTTTTGATGATGAAGAACCTCGCCATGAAGTTATGCTTGATCCATTCTACCTGATGACAACAGAAGTGACTCAAGCCTTGTGGGTTGCTGTTATGGGCTCAAATCCTTCGAATTTTACTGGTAATCCGAATTATCCGGTAGATAATGTGTCCTGGAATGATATCCGGGAATTTCTGGTAGAATTGAACCGTATTGATCCGGGAAAAGGGTATCATCTTCCCACGGAAGCGGAATGGGAATATGCTTGCAGGGCTGGAACACGGTCCATGTACTCGTCGGGTGCTACAGATAATGATCTTAGTCGTGTAGCCTGGTATTCGGACAACAGCAATGGAACAGTCCATCCCGTGGCGCAAAAAGAGGCAAACGCCTGGGGAGTCTATGACATGCATGGGAATGTGTGGGAATGGTGCAGCGACATCTATGACGGTAGCTATTATTCGATCAGCTCCAGGCAGAATCCGCAAGGACCTGAATCGGGTACCAACCGTGTGGTTCGAGGCGGTAGCTGGAACTGGTTTTCAACCCGGTGCCGGGCAGCGCAACGAAGTGGTTACAATCCGTCCACCCGTCAAAATGATATTGGTTTCCGTCTTGCGAGGAATTAGATCGGGGCAAATGGGCCATTTGACTGAATATGATATGTTTTAAAAAGCGTAGCCCGGATGAAAAAATCGATCAGGGAAAGTAATAGATGCTCACCACGTATTATCATGGGGATTTTTATTAGAGCACTGCCCGGACGCCACGCCGTCCTGGAATATTGATATATGTTCCCCCATATAAAATGTGGGTATTTTTGTAGCACCGTGCTTCAGCGCGGTGACATTAATTCCGTAATACTCTCGTGAGCGCGCTTCAGCGTGCTTGGAAAAGGTTTACACTGATTGGTGTCCAAAAGCACGCTGAAGCGCGCTCCAAACCATTGCCAATCTCCCCCCACCGCGCTAAAGCACGGTGCTACGTAGTCCCACTCTATCGCAAGGTTGCTACAAACAATCTTCGCTTTCACGACCTTTACTAATCTCCTTTCACCGCACTAAAGCACGGAGCTACTTGTACCAACTCCAATTCAAGGTTGTAACAGGGAATAGCTGCTCTCTCCACTCTTGCCAATTCTATCCTTCTAGTGTAAGTTTCCCCCTCAAACCAACCATTCTCACAGAAAAAGCGAGAAAACCGTGATCCAGGCATATTTGACGTTTTTGCATACCCATCCCTTGTTGTCCAGTGCTGTCCAAGTCGGAATTCTCGGCATGTTCGGGGAACTGCTGGCCGTGAAAATCCGTGGCGGGAAATGGTACTTCTTTGGGCCGGGTCCATGGCGCCTGCTGCTGAAATTCGTGGTCTGGGCGTTTTTAGGGATCACTTTCAAGTATGCCTTTGCCGGGTTTGTCGGGTTTGTGGATGTTCTCACCGAACGCGGGTTCTGGTTCGCCGCCGCGCATCATGATGCGGAAAATGGCATTCCACTGCTGCAGGCGTTCTCGAAATCGTTTTTCACCAACATCCTGTTTGGGCCGTGCATGATGCTCTTCCACCGTTGGACCGACAACGCCATCGAACAGAAAGAGATGCACTGGCCGAGTCTGCAGAAAGCATGGTGGACGCTATTGTGGTTCTGGATCCCGGCGCACACCATCACCTTCAGCCTGCCGGACCATTTGCAGGTGGGGCTCGCCGCTGTATGGGCGATTGCGCTTGGTGTGATCCTCGGATTTTTCGCGCGGGGGAAGTAAAAAAACACGTCATTGCGAAGATTCTGTTTGGCCCGACTGCGTAGTGTGCAGTCGTGGTGTCAACAGAATCCAAAGCAACCTGTTATATGCCATTGAAAGGTTTACCAGAAGCCATGCCCTCGTTAGGTTCATCATACCGAAGTGTAGTGTACGAAGGTGTGATGTACTAACGAGGAACACCTTGACTATGATGGATATTCTCTTCAATGACCTTTTACCTCGTTAGTTCGTCAACGGTACAGCGTGTTGCCGAACCTAACGAGGGCATACTACGTGGGTACATCAGGAAGAGGATTGCTTCGCTTGTACGCACAACAGCAACAACCGTGTGTACTGCGCTCGCAACGACGTTTCAGGCTATCTGTTCCACCGTAATCACCCGCTGGTCTGGATCCCCATCGGGTGTTTCAAATGTCATCGAATGTGTCACCGGTCCCCATTCTTCCTGGAAACGGTCCCCCCATTCGACAAACAGAATGGCATTCTCGCGAAGTTCATCGAGGGCCAGTGCGACCATCTCTTCCGGTGCGTTCAGGCGGTACAAGTCCACATGCACCACTTTCGGAATGGAAGTATAGACATTGACGATAGTGAAGGATGGACTGCGTACCACTCCCTCAAACCCAAGAGCAAGCAGGAAACCACGGACAAATGCTGTTTTTCCTGCGCCCATGTCTCCGATCAGGGCGATAGCGTGACCGGGATGGAACACCAGACTCAGCTTCTCCGCAAGATCAAATGTTTCCTGCAGTGAATTCACTTCATAGCGGGAAATAGATTGGTTCCCGTCAGGCTTACTATGTACATTGGTGGTGGACAAAAAAAGATCCTGTGTGCTTGAAAAATCTGCAGGATAATATACTTCAGATTACAGGCATCGTCAGGTAGTGGCGGCCAATTGGAGAGGAAACGGTGATGACAGCAGGTGACCTGACTCGTCTATTTCAATTCAACATTTACGTACTTCATAAGAATCTTGAAGGTATTACCCACGAGGAAAGCCTTGTCACTCCACCAGCCGGAGGAAATTCGATTAACTGGATATTGGGCCATATCATCTATACGCGTGATAACATGATTACCATGCTCGGCAGGGATTCATCCTGGGAGAATATAGACGCGACACCTTACAAACGGGGTAGTGGTAAATTGACCGCTGATTCTGCGGTCCAGTTGGAAAAACTTGTCGAAATGCTGGCAATATCCCAGGTTGAAATAGAAGCTGTGTTGAAGAGGCGCGAAAAGATTCTTTCGAGACAAGCGTCAGGTGACGTTCTAATTGGAACTGAAGAAACGTGGGGCAATCGTATCTCGTATTATGCCTGCCATGATGCGTATCATTCCGGGCAAATCGGGATGTTACGAAGGTTTTTAGGTAAACCGGGGACAATTTAGTACTTAATAGTGTTTATCCAATATGAAATTCAATCCTGATGTACATGAAGCAGTATCGTTTTTCATCAGTGCAAGAAGGGAGGAGATACGGATGTGGGGGAAGCAATTGATGACCATTCATTATGAGAGGATTGGTTTACCAGGTCATATCCAGCGAACAGTAATAGTGACGCTAAGTATTCTATTTGCAGTGATCCTGTTTCCGTATCCGGTTCATGCTCAAGTAGAGTTGTCCGGGTATTATGAGAATATGTTCCAGGTGATCGACTCGGATGATAGCGATTACACAATGTTTAACACCTCCAAATTCCGAGTAGACTTTCACAGCGGAGGTGGAGAGCAGGAGCTTGAATTTCGGGGAAATGTAAACGCTGTTGTGTATCACGGTGCGACAAAATTTGATCTGGCGCCATATCTGCCGCAGCATGTGGTGGATGAACTCACCCAGTACCTGACCAGCCTGGAAATGGAGTTTGAACGCGAACGGATATTTCTGGACAATGCATTCCTGACCTGGCGATCTGGATCGTTCCGGGTGCGAGCGGGACGTCAGCAGTTGAGCTGGGGGCCGGGATATTTTTACAATCCCACGGACCTCTTTCACAAGAAAAATCCTCTCGATCCCACGTATGAAAAAGAAGGTGTGAATGCAATTCGTATCGACTATCATTGGGGGATAGGGGGACGTTTGACAGCCATTGCCGCCCCGGGCGATGATTTCGAATCGACTGGTTATGCAGCAAGATTTGAATATTTTGTTTCCTCAATCGGGTATGATATGGCGGTGACCTACCACAATGTTAAAGATTCCACATCTTTATACCCGATGCCGGAACCGGGAACCATTCCCGATCTGAGCCGATTACCCCTGACGACCAGGATCCAGGACCGTGAAGCGATCGGTTTCGAAGCCAGTGGCGCCCTGTTGGGGCTTGGTGTCTGGCTGGAAGGGAATTACAACATTATGGAAGTGGAGGATGATTTCTACCGTGTCATCGCGGGTGTGGATTACACGCTGGAGTCGGGATTGTACATGATGTGTGAGGTGATGTACAACGGCCGTGCGGAGAAAGAGCCGCCTTACCCGGTGGACAAATGGATGGCGAACATCCGCCTGGGAGAACCTGTGGGGCAATGGACTGCATTGGCAGGTGTGCAGCATGATATAACCGATTTGGTGACTTTTGGAATGTATGCATTTGGAGGAAATGACGAGAGTTATGTGCTGAATCCGCGAATTGATATAAGCATTGCGAACAATGCCGACCTGGTGCTGTATGGAGGGTATTCCTTCGGTGAGGAAGACGGTCAATACCTGAATGGACAACGGTCCCTCTTTGCACGGGGAACTGTCTATTTTTAATGGAAAATAGAGATGGAATCCGGGAATAATGATCTCTCCATGACTCGCCATGATGCTCGTAAATTCAGTACAGATATTGCAGAGATTATTCATGTATTGTACATTCATGCAACCACTTTAAATCCGTCCAGTGAGGCGGGAAAGGGTTGGGCAAAATGACTTCACATAGAAAAATCAGGTATAACGGAAACAGGGCCTGTTCCATAGTTGCCCGTATATCTGATTTCCCGACCTTTCCCGCGTGGCTATTGTTGTCACGCGTTTTTGTTTTCCAGTATTTTCGATTTATGCAGTACGGGGCACGGGTCTGTGACACAGGAACGATCGAGGCAGAAAGCAGGGAAATTACGGGCCTCAAACCGGATTGAAACACAATGAAGGTACAATAGACTGGGGGAGCTGATGGAAGAGGTAAAAGCTCGCATTATGGACGCTTCCGATATCAAGCGTTCGATTACAAGGCTGGCTCATGAGATTGTTGAACGCAACCATGGGATCGATAATGTAGGGATCTGCGGAATACGTACGCGAGGTGTGTATGTCGCACGTCGAATAGCAGAAGTGATCAGCCAGATCGAAGGAAAAAAGGTTCCGGTAGGTGTGCTGGACATTACCCTGTACAGGGATGATTTCCGTCAGAAGAAAATCGGACCGGGAGTACAGGTGACCGATATCCCCTTTGATCTCGACGGGATTACAGTTGTGTTGATTGATGATGTTTTGTATACGGGACGTACTTCACGGGCGGCATTGGATGCCCTTATGGATTACGGCCGTCCGGGACGTGTTCAACTGGCGGTTTTAGTGGATCGTGGCCATCGTGAGCTTCCTATCAAGGCGGATTTTGTCGGGAAAAACATTCCGACATCCGGCGAAGAGAATATCCAGGTGAGGCTGAAAGAACACGATGATATCGACGAAGTAGTACTGATAGAAGAAACCTCAGAGGAATAGAAGATGGCGTTGCAGTCTCGACATTTGCTTGGCTTGGAAAACGTGAGCCGGGAGGATATCAAAGCCATACTGGACGCGGCCGTTTCGTTCAAAGAAATTCTCGAACGGCCGATCCCGAAAGTACCAACCCTGCGGCATGTTACGGTTGCCAATCTCTTTTTCGAAAACTCGACTCGTACACGCATCAGTTTCGAGTTGGCGGAGAAAAGGTTGAGTGCGGATGTGCTGAATTTTTCCGCTTCTTCGTCGTCGGTGAACAAAGGGGAAACCCTGATTGACACCGTACGGAATATTGAAGCGATGAAAATCGATGTGGTGGTCATTCGCCATCCATTGCCGGGTGCACCATACATGCTTACGCGCTATTGCAGCTCCAAGGTGTTGAATGTCGGCGACGGTCGCCATGAACACCCTACCCAGGCGTTGCTGGATATGATGACCTTGCGTGAAAACTTTGGATCGTTCGAAGGACTGCGGGTTACCCTGGTCGGAGATATTGCCCATAGCCGTGTCGCGATGTCCAACATCCATGGTTTGACGACCATGGGCGCTAAAGTCGCCGTTTGCGGACCACCGACCCTGATCCCACGTCACCTGGAGCAGTTGGGTGTCAAGGTGTATCACGACCTGGATGAGGCGATTTCCAACTCGGATGTCCTGAATGTTCTGCGAATTCAGTTAGAACGCCAGGCTGCGGGATTGTTCCCCGGATTCCGTGAATACCGTATGAATTTCGGTATTACCCCGGAACGGCTGAATAAGGCATCACGCGACCTGGTGATTATGCATCCGGGTCCGATGAACAGGGGAGTGGAAATCGATTCCGAAGTTGCAGATGGTCCCCATAGCGTGATTCTGCAGCAGGTAACCAATGGCGTAGCAGTACGTATGGCGGTGTTGTTCCTGATAGCTGGAGGCGAGAATGAGCTGGACATCTGATCATGGTCCCGAGTTGATGAGTCAGCATGGCTGGCTGGTTGTTAAATCCGGCAAGGTGTTGTTGAAAGGTGCACGTCTGCTCGATCCGGAAATGGATCTTGATGAAAAAACCGACCTGCTGATTGATCGAGGGAAAATTATTTCCATTGGTAAACCGGATGAAGAAGATCTTGAAAGTTGTAAAGTTTTAAATCTTCGTGGTAAGATGGTTGTGCCCGGTTTGTTCGACATGCATGTCCACCTGCGCGAACCGGGGCAGGAAAACAAGGAAACAATTCTCACCGGCGCTACAGCGGCTGCGGCAGGAGGATTTACCGGTGTCGCCTGTATGCCGAATACAACTCCTGCATTGGAGAACGTCGGCGTGATCCGCTGGGTGTACGACATGGCGGCGGGTGGTCCGGTGGATGTGCATCCCGTCGGGGCAGTTACCCAGGGACGGTCCGGGAGTATGCTGACTGAGATCAGCGATCTTTATCATGCCGGAGTTCGAGTGCTTTCCGATGACGGCAACCCGGTGGCATCCGCAGAGATCATGCGTCGAGCGCTCGAATACACGAAAATGCATGATATGGTGATCAGCACCCATTCCGAAGAAATGTCGCTGGCACAGGATGGTGTCATGCGTGAAGGACTGGTGTCAACACGGTTGGGCATGAGTCCATGGCCGTCTATCGCGGAATCGACCATGGTGGTGCGTGACATTATGCTGGCATGGTTTACCGGCGGACGACTGCATATCGGGCATATTTCCAGCAAAGAATCGGTGGAAGCTGTACGCTGGGCGAAAAGTCATGGCGTAAACGTTACTTGTGAAGCAACTCCACATCATATCGCGCTAACCGATGAAGCTTGTACATCTTTCGATGCTTCTGCAACCAAGATGAATCCTCCATTGGGAACCGAAGAGGATCGGGATGCAGTAATTCATGGATTGATGGACGGCACCATTGACGCTATTGCCACGGACCATGCGCCTCACACCATCGAAGAAAAAATGGTTGAATTCAGCATAGCGCCCAATGGTGTGATCGGTCTGGAAACAGCGCTTGGTGTTGTGGCAAAAGAGCTTGTCGAGAAGAAAAAACTGGATTGGCCGGACCTGGTAAAGAAGATGTCCAATCATCCTCGAAGGATCCTTCGTTTACCGGAAGCTTCAATAAAGATTGGTGCTGTTGCCGATCTTACGATCATTGATCCGGAAGCATCCTGGCGGGTGGATGCGGAGAAGTTCTTCAGCAAAGGACGGAACACACCCTTTAATGGATGGACCCTGAACGCCAAACCAGTCGGTGTAATCAACCGAGGGTGGACCATTATTGCCCCGGAAGAACGGATCAACTGGAAAGAATAGCATGTTATTGAAAGGATGAATTAGGGTAGGGCTGGCCTCCGATCCCACCGTACTGAATTAAAAATTCGCTACAATTGAGTAGTGCAAAGTACATAAAAAAATTTGTTACTCCTGTTGGTTTCCATATCCGGCAGGAGTTTTTATTGGAACACACTGAAAATGGTCCTCCCGGCGGTCCACAGGAAAAACAGCAGAACTCCAACCAAGGCGACATTTGTCATGGGATGGTTCTTGAAGGTGTTTCCTACTAGCGATCCCCGGTTGTTCAGGTAAAGAAGAACAAATGCAAGGAAAGGCATAAAAAAAGCGCCGATAATCGAATACAGTTTCTGGATTTCACGAAAGCTGACAAAGAGTGCGGCCAACGGTATCACGGAAAGCGCCACCTGGTACAACCGATAACTCCGGGTTCGTTTCAGTTCATCCGGAGATTGTCCGGATTGCGAAGATTGGGAATAGTGAACAAAATCTGCGAAAATAAACGGTACACTTTCCCATACACCCAACAAACTGCTGAATATCGCTCCCCAGGCGCCGATGAGGAACATCCATCTGAGGTAGATTCCGGACTCAGCTTCCAGCATATCAGCAAGAGTGACAATCAATCCGGCGCCCCTGCCCTCAATCTCAACCTGGCTGCCGATGATTACCATTGCCAGCCCGAACAGGGCAGTCACGATGTAGGCGACCATGAGGTCGATACGAATCTCTTTTACGGTTACCTGAGAACGTTTTTCCTGCAGCCAGTAACTGTACGAGAGCACGGTTAATGTCCCGCCAACACCGCCCATCAGCGCGAGTGTCCATTCCAGACCGCCATCCTCAAGTCGTGGAATTCGTGGGATGGCAATCCCCCGCACAATCTCACCGACAGGTGGATGGATCCGTAACGCGGTAAACAGGACGGTGACAAACATCAGACCAATACAGACCTGCATAATCCGTTCAAACCATTTGAATCCGCCGATGTGCAGCAAAAGTATTCCCAGGCCGCTATGCAGTATCCCGAAGACTATTTTTCCATGAACAGGTGAATCGAAGACAGGAAGTAACGCATGCGCCGCAACACCACATGCGCTGATCAGTGCGGACCCGACAAAAAATGACCACGCCAGGAGGTAAACGAGGAAAACAATTCGGAATGGAGTTCCAAGGTGGGTACTGCAGCCATGAAGAAGTGTGCTGTTTGTCGCCACCTGCCATCGGGCAAGCCCTTCATTCAATACAAATTTCATAAATGCACCGAATACAACCGCCCATAGCACCGCAACACCAAGCTGACTTCCGGAAAAGGTCGCAGTGGCCAGGTCACCTGCTCCCACACCGGTAGCCGCCACGAGAAGTCCTGCGCCTATAATGGCAAACTTGCGCTTCGGTGTGGATTGGTTCATATAGTACCTTTAGTGGATCGATTCACATAGATAGGTCCATCAGTCAAATGGTCGTAGATACACTTCCAGGTCAAATACGATTTTATCATTGAGTCCGTCATAATCGGTGGATTCCCATCCACGGTCCGAATTGTCGACGATGATACGGATTTCATCACCCGCTTCCACGGTATCCGTTTCGACGGTATGCAGTCCCATCTCTTTAAAAATTTTCACCCAGAGCGATTCATTGAAATACCCCATTTCAAACGATTCCAGGTATTCCGAAGGGATAACAAACAACTCGACGCCATAGTCTTCCGGCCAGCTTCGAATACGGAAGAAGACGAACAATCTGCCTGATCGAGTGATTGTAATCGGTTGGCTGGAGGTAAATGTGTTTTCGTGAAGCATTCCGCTTTGTTTGCTGTAAATAAGGGAATCACTATCGCGAATGGAGGAATCGACAGGATTTTTCTCAAATAACACACACCCTGTGAACAGGACCAACAGAAAGAAAAGATATACACAACATTGATATCTTTTACGGGAAAGTGAAGTTGAGGTTCTCATGGATTGCGGGCACCTGTATTCGAGAATGGCTCCTGTGTATAATATAGATGAAAGGGAATGGTAGAACAACCTGCACGAATAGTCGTTGATAGAATATGTAGTGATGACGCTGATACAAAAAGAAATTCATCGAGTTCTCATTGTACGTGCGTAAAAGGATAAAATACTGTATATTTTTATACTCTGTACCTTTTCAAGTGTTTGAGAACCGGTGAATGACTATGGCAAATCAGCTCGAGATCAAGTCGAAGAATGACTGGCTTTCGTGGGCTTTCGAACGTCTGCAAAGCGCTGCTCGTTCTGTCAGGCTTTCGGTTCCGAGAGGGATGGGCGAATCCTTCTGGAACCGTTTTCTTGAAATCGCCATGTACAAAAAACGTGGATTGGCGATCACTGTTCTTGTCGATCCTGATCCCACAACTCCCGATGACCTGTTCCATGTTCTCAGAGCTTTGCCGGAACTGGAAGCATTGGGCCATGAAGTCAGTTGGGCCGCCGCTGCGGATCTTGGCTATTTTCTCATGATCATTGATGAAGCCAATGCCATTGTAGTGGCCGGGAACCTGTCGGAAGGAGTAGATCTCTGTTTCTCAGAATATATTGATACCGGAGAACGGGTAAGCGAACTGCGCAAGGCCTTCGACCGCCGGATCGCCGACGGCATCTGGGGAATCGACCCGGAAGCATGGAAGGAATGGCTTCATCACGCTTCCCTGCGAAAGCCGACCAAGTCCTCGATCCGTCAGGTGGAAAAAGCACAAAAACGTCTGAAATATATAGTACCCAAAGCCCTGAAAAAACTTCCCAAACGGAATTGCTGGCTTCTCAAACCACGTGACAGCGCCTTTGGTGTTCCCGAACCTCCGGGCATTCATCACTGGCGGGAATGTGTCAAACATGATATCATCTGCATGGGATGGCCCAATTATACTCGGACTGTTTCCCCTGGAAACCTGCCGAAAAAAGACAGTTTTGCACGACAGATACGGAATGCGTACCCGGACGTAACAAACTTCAACCGTGCTTTTGCCACCCTGCGGCATTTCCAGGTGGACATGAATATCAATGATCGTGTCGCAGCAATCGAAGGATGGTCCTACCAGCAACGGACCCTGGTACGCTTCCATGGATGGACCCGTGTGCTGGACAACCCGGAGCAGCACGAAGGTGACAATGGATGCGGACTGATACGGCAGGCGAACTGGCAACGCTACGAGCTCGATCTCCCCGTCGATGCGGTCCGTGAAGCGACAGGATTACAATCATCCACGCACCCGATACACAGGATCTCGGATGGTGCCTTTCGGCGTCTGATCGCCCTCGCCGAGGAGATCCGTCGTAACAAGGGTGATCTTCAATTAGTGCTCGACCTGACGGTGATGAACAATACTCCGGTACCGAATGGGTTGTTTGGATAGATAAAGTTTTGTTTTTACTATTTACATAACTCCGAAAATGACCCGGATAAAACGCTAACTACTTCAACGGAGGAGCTATGAAACTGAAATCCGGTATTTATCTTGCGAGTACAATATTCCTGCTCTTCTTTCTCGCCATAAACTTCTACTTCGCCTCGGCGGTTATGAAGCCCGAACTGCAGCAGTTTCCTTTTGATAACAACATCCGATGGGTGGCCCAGGAAATAGTGGCCTACTTCGAACATTTCCTGGCGGATGCGGACCAGTCTATCCTCACGGGCGATTGCACAGACGCAAGAGTGGGAGTGGATTACACCAGCGGAGAACTGACCTTCCGGAAGAGTAATGTCGATCTTCCCACGGAAGAAATAGTGCAGGTTTTTAACGAGATGGCGGAATTGCATCATCAGTCACCGGGAATTATTTACCGGCATTTCAGCATTGAGGGACAGCCCTGTATCCTTGCAGGTCGCGTCCTGGGAACAGGTGGCAGCCTCAATTTTTCAGGGCACTTAACCAAACGAAGTTACTTCATGGAACAGGCAGCCGATTGGTTTGGCCTTGAGGCGGAAGGTTCCATGAGACATGAGTTACGGAGTATGCGGCAGGGAAATGTGAACTTTTTTCTTGTAGATGTTGCTGCCGATACTACCATTTATCTGTACGGTCCCGATGGAAATGAACCTGTATATACACCGTCCGATGAAAATATCTGCCAGATCCCGGTTTCTTTCCATGTTATTCCGGATATGCAGATTGTCGCCTGCTACCCGCAATCTTATTCACAAACGTTTCGCAACCAGATTCTGTTCAGAACGGTTGTAAGCGTGATGTTGATAGTGGTGATGGGGATTGTGTTTTTTATGAAGAAAAGGGTGTGAAAATCCTATCCCCCAGGGCAGGTCGGGCGTCCCTGCCCGCCAATGGCGCGTAAGAAATATTCGAATGGAATATGATTACCATACTCTATCTCTTTGTGAAACCCGATCTTGGACTGCAGATCGGGCCACCCTACTGTCGGGTAGGGACGCCCGACTTACCCTGGGGTATGAGAACAGTGGTTTCCAATAGTGACTGTGACAAAGTTTCCTGTTTAGTCATCCATCATCCCGCGCAGGACAAACAACCTCAGCAGTTGCAGGATCGCCATAGCTGCCGCGGCGACATAGGTCCAGGCAGCGGCGGACAGCACCTTCTTTGCGTGTGATGCTTCCTGCGGCATGACGTAGCCATCCGTGTTCAGGATCTGGATCGCCCGACGGCTGGCGTCCAATTCCACCGGCAGGGTAACCAAGTGAAATACGACGGTCAATGAAAACAGCACAATTCCGATGTCGATCAGGCTGGGAGACGCGAAAATGAAACCGGCGATCAACAGCGGCCATGCCATAAAACTGCCGATCTGCAGTGGTGCGACCATCGCATGACGGAACTTCAACGCAGCATACCCTTCCTTGTGCTGGATGGCATGACCAACCTCGTGCGCAGCGACGGCAATCGCAGCGAGGGAAGTGCTTCCGTAATTACCTTCGGACAGACGCACTTTACGTTTCGTGGGATCATAATGGTCGCTGAGTACACCACTGGTCGCTTCCACCGGAACATCGTTCAGACCAAAACGGTCCAGGATGCGTCGCGCTACCTTGGCGCCCGTTAACCCCGATGAACTGTAGACTCTACTGTATTTTTTATAGGTTCCCTGTACTTTGCTCTGCGCCCAAAGCGCAAAGATAAAGGCGGGCAAAATCAGGATGATTGTCGAATCAAAGAAAAAAGGCATTTTCAACTCCTTTATCATGAAGTTGCCAACAAGCAACTGTCACTGTCTATGTATTGGATGATTTCTCACATCCAGTGATGCAAAAGGTAACAGTTTCGTCAGGAAATTCCAAAATCAATGCGAAACCGTTGTGTTAGTCTTTGCTTCTCGACAATAATACGCATATCTGAAAATTGAGGTTCCATTCCCAGCATGTGATACTGTCCCTTGTGGAGAATGCATTTTCATTGGAAAACCGGAAAGAACGAGCCCTGCTTTTTGCGTAGAGACAGAGAAAAGTGTACATTTTGATGTGATTGAAAAGATTGGAATACTCATTCCCGTGCATAAGCATGGCGGAAGGTTGGAGAAGGTAGTACGGGGAGTGCTCGAAAACATTCCTCGTGATCGAATTCTCGTCGTTGACGATGCAAGCCCGGAAAATGCCCGGGGGATCGCAAAAGCAACGGGTGTCCACTGGATACGAAGCAAGACCAATCGTGGAAAGGGTGCTGCTCTGCAAGCCGGATACAGATATTGGGCTAAGCAGGGAATAAGTTACGTGATCAGCCTGGATGGCGACGGACAGCATGATCCGGCTGAGATTCCATCCTTTTTCCAGCATCCGGAAGTAGACCTGTTGATCGGATCACGGCGAAGGCAGTTTGAATGCATCCCGTGGGATCGCAGGTTCAGCAATCTCACCACCTCGTGGCTTCTATCGAAAGTAACAGGGCAGGATATTGAAGACAGCCAGTGCGGGTACCGCAGGGTACGGCTGAGTGCGATGCAGGGAATAAAGTTTCATGAACGCGGGTTTGCGTTCGAAAGTGAAATGATACTGCGGTTTGCCAAAAAGAAACGGTCGATACAGTTTGTGCCGGTGAATGCCATCTATGACGGCGAGCCCAGCTCAATGAACCGTTTGACCGATACGATAAAGTTTATCTGTATGGTACGAAGAACCTTGGCGGAACATGATTAATTACCGTTTGGAACGTGAAAGTCTCGTTGAGTTAATGGCTGACAAGGGAGTTCTCGACAAACGAGTTCTCGATGCGATGCGCAATGTTCGTCGGCATGAATTTGTCCCGCCCAACCTGCGCTCCCGTGCATATGAAGACGTGCCGCTGTCGATTGGTGAGGAGCAGACGATCTCACAACCGTTCATGGTTGCACGGATGACGGAAATCCTGAAATTGGAAGGCCACGAACGTGTGCTGGAAATCGGAACCGGAAGCGGTTACCAGGCGGCTATTCTTGCCCAATTGGCTCAAAAAGTGTTTACCGTAGAACGGATTACTGCCCTGGCGGAAGAGGCCAAGAAAAAATTTACGAAACTCGGGTATTCCAATATTATTCAACGGGTTGGAGATGGCACCCTTGGATGGAAAGAGTTTGCTCCTTTTGATGTGATCATGGTTACTGCAGGTGCGCCGAATGTTCCTTCACGCCTGTTTGATCAACTTGCCGAAGGCGGAAAACTTGTAATTCCCATCGGTCCTCGTCGTATCCAGGATCTGAAACTCGTCATGAAGATCAATGGTCGCCAAAAAATCTACAGCGAAGGCGGATGTGTTTTTGTACCCCTCATTGGTACGGAAGGATGGAAGAACTTGTAGCCAAGTTCCGCTAAGAATTCTCAAGAATAAAAATACATAAATGCCCCCGTTGGCTTGTTTAACGGGGTCTTATTGTTTTAACACAAAAACTATTTAATAGGGTGTGAGCGTCCCTGCCCGTCTTTGGGTGGCCCGACCTGCTGTCCAAGGTCGGGTTTCATAATGAGATAGATTGTAATGATAATATTCTATTCGAATATCGCATGCTTTATTGGCGGGCAGAGACGCCCGCCCTACCCATTAAAGCCAGAGGAACACTAAAAGAATTCGCTCAATCATGAACTCTGAATAACCGGACCACTATTCTTCGATTTGAACAATTCCACGTTCCATGGGAGTGACCACTTCGGCGCCGCCCGGTTGTACGACTACTGTTTCTTCGAGGCCAACACCGCCATCATCGTAAATCACTTTCGGTTCGACGGCGATCACCATACCTTCTTCAAGAGGAGTCGTAAAACGATTCGCCAGGACCGGCCATTCATCCATCTCGATTCCGATCCCATGCCCGAGGAAGCGGACCTTGTTCAATCCGCGGTTCATGTAATTTTCACTATACCCGTGTTTTTCCGCCTCGTTCAGTGCCCAGATATAAAGCTCTTCCGGATTGGCGCCGGGAACCATCCGTTTGCGGATTTCTTCAAGGATTTCAACGCAGAAATTGTGTGCATCATAGAATTTTGAATCGAGTTTGCCAATGGCATAGGTACGTGTCATGTCGGTCATGTAACCATTGTATCCGATGGCAACATCACAGATCACGGGCTGATTGGCCTTGATTATGGCATTACCGGCGCCCATGGGTGCGAGCGGATTACGTCCCGGTTGCCCGATGGGACCGTCAAAAGCAGTCGGCTCCCCTGCGGACGGACCGCTAGCGACCACACCGCGAGCTTCGGCGTTGAAGCCACGGGTACGCCCTGCGGCCTGGTCGCCGTGACGACGCATATGCACTTCCATTTGTGCCTGTACTTCGTACTCAAAAACACCTTTACGGATGATACCGCGCAATGCTTCAAACCCACCGGACAGGATCTTACCGCTCTGGCGTACCAACTCCAGTTCTGCAGTTGATTTTACCATGCGTTGGGTACGAATGGACGGGGAGATATCTTTAAAATCGCCGTTGGACCATACTCCCGGGCCGAGTCGTTTCCACATGGATATGGGAAGAACATCCTCTTCAAAGCCAATGGTCTTCCATTCGATAAAGGGCGAGTTCTTCAATTCAAGATTCAGTTTTCCAAAACCGCGTATGGACTGGATTTCCACCGGGCAGGAATCATCCAGACGTCCCTGGCCACGCCACACATAAAGGATAGCATCGCCTTTGGCGGGAACAGCAAGTGCACCCTGGAATGCTGCGCCAATGTAGTAGATCAGGTCAGCACGTTGCAGAATAACAACACCGTCAAAACCCGATTCCTGCAAATTGTGTTGCAGTTTATTGATTCTACCCTGTAGTTCGTTTTTAGTAAAAACCATTGAATTTCTCCACGACAATTTGTTTCTGAGGGCTAATGTACAATAGAATCGGGTTCAGGGAGAAATGTGTCGGTAGGAGTTCGGTGCTCCAAAAGAACCGAGTGAACTATGACTGTTTAACACTCCGAAGCATTGGCCAGGCGGCAATCCCCGCGAGAATGGAGATGACAAACGCTGTGAAAAAAGGTGTGTACGGCATATAGTGGTCGAACAAAAAACCTGCGATGGTAGGCGCCAGAATACGTGCAAGGCTCCCTGCGGATTGAAATATGCCCAGCACCTGACCTTGTGCATCCGGTGGAGCGTTGATACTTGCCAGGCTGGATATGGACGGCATGGAAGAGGCGAACCCGCATACATTGATTATTGCACCGGCGCAGAGCAGCGCAAGGAGTGGAGCAGATGCATGGAGAAGGTTGCGTGAGATAGTAAAACCAGCTCCTGAGATCAGGATGTTATTATGAAAATACAATTGTTGAATCATATCAATACTGGTCCCGAAATGCAGGACAGCCATTCCGGAAAGCCCTATCATTGCTATACCAATACCGGCGAACAGAAAACCGAACCGCAAGAGATTCCGTTGCCCGAAACGTTTAACCAGCGAACCAACCAGCACTCCCTGGATCGTCACGGAGAAAAAGCCAATCATGCCCATAAAGTACCCGTTTTCCAGTTCGGTCCAACCGAAACAGTAATGGGTAAATAACACTGCCATTGTGTTCATGCATCCCTGTACAAAGACTATGAAAAAATGGAAGTTAATGACGATGGCTGCTGTTCGATCCAGGTTGGAAAACCTTCCTCCGCTTTTTTTCTCCCTCGCTTTGTGTTTTTCCGGTTCCGGTAGATTTATGGTGGCGTACAGGAGTGTAGTAAACGTAAAACCGGCTGCGACAAGTGGCGGTAATGCTGTGCTGTGAACGGACAACAATCCGCCCATCATAGGACCTACCATAAAACCGAAGCCAAAGGCAGCGCCGAAATATCCCATGCCCCTGGCGCGTTTTTCCGGTGGAGTGACATCCGCGATGTATGCCTGGGCAACGGTAATATCCCCGCCCCCCATTCCCGCCAGGATACGGCTCAGGAACAACAACCATAAAGAATCCGCATATGCCAGCATCACATAGGAAACTGTAGTGATAAATAGTGCGACAAGGATTACAGGACGTCTTCCGATCCGGTCGGATAACTTTCCAAGAACTGGAGCGAGAAGAAATTGCATGAGCGAATAGCTCATTAATAACAGACCAATCTCAAATCCCGATGCTCCATACCGGGAGGCATAGATGGGCAGAAGTGGAATGACAATACCAAACCCTACCAGGGCAATAAAAACAGTGAGAACAATAGTGAACAAAGGGGAACGCAGAGTCGGCATTACTGGAATTCTCCGATCACTCTTTCTGGAAATGGTAGAATCTGAAACTGCTCTCTTAACTGAACGTGCGTGACGAAATCGTCATTTTCTTCCAAAAAGTGTTCCATATTTGAACACTTTCTTGCTACATTGAAGTAGTTTTAGTACAAGGTCTACGAATCTGTGACTTATGTATCCTCATCACAGTCAGTACAGAAACTCCAGATTAATAAACTCGTAATGATGAATGAGTACAAGGATAATCACTAAGGATCATGTAATAGTTGAGTAGCAAGAATATCGCAGGTTTATGCTGGATCGTCAAGTGCATGCAATCGATTAAAAAATCCAATGCATTCTGAATGTCACAAAAATAGTATTTCGATATAATCTTTCCGGATAAAGTTAAAAGTGTTTTGTTCTCTGATTTCAGGTTAAAATATTGATATGGTGGGCTGATGAATAACGATCAAATGCAAACAGGTAAAGCGGCGAAACTGATCTTTGTTGTAGAAGACGAGCCGTTTCTCGCGGAACGGCAACGACTACTCCTTGGACGCTGGGGATATGAAACGAAGATTTGCACAACGGGCGAAGAATGCCTTGAATCTTTGGAACAGGATCAAAAACCTTTTACTATTCTCCTTGATTTGATCATGCCTGGGATGGGTGGGCTGGAAACACTACGTCGCGTAAAACAACTACGGCCGGATATTCCCGTAATTATCCTCAGTGGCCAGGAAAAAGTGGAAGTCGCCCTGGAGGCTTTTCACCAGGGAGCGTATGATTATCTTGTGAAACCGGTCGATGATGATCACTTGAGCCGCGTCCTTCAGCATGCCGTTGAAAAATACCAGTTGGCGTCGCAGGTGATGCAGCTCCGCGAGGAAGTCCGCAGAAGTTACAGTTTTGACCGACTTGTCGGGCGTTCCAAGCCAATGAAGCAAATTTTTCGACTTTTAGAACGGACACTTTTTAATGATATTACCGTCTTGATAGAAGGCGAATCCGGAACCGGAAAAGAACTGGTTGCACGGGCCATCCATTACAACGGAAGTCGTGCGGGAAAACCGTTTGTTGTTGTCAATTGTGCCGCTATCCCACGTGAACTGGTTGAGTCCGAGTTGTTCGGTCATGAGAAGGGATCGTTTACCGGGGCTCATCAACGAAAACTGGGCAAATTTGAACTGGCCGACCAGGGCACGCTATTCCTGGATGAAATCGGAGAGCTGGAAGCGGGTGTACAGGGGAAGCTTCTGCGTGCTTTGCAGGAACGTGAAATCGAGCGTGTCGGCGGCACTAAACCAATCCCGGTGGATGTACGCCTGGTGGCGGCTACCAAACGGAACCTGTCGGAAGAGGTGGAAGCCGGACGGTTCCGTGAAGACCTGTATTACCGTGTGAATACCTTCCCGATCCCGTTACCGCCTCTCCAGGAACGTTCCATAGATATCCCGCTACTTGCCCGTCATTTCCTTGATAAACATGCTCATCATTTAGGGCGGGAGGACATTACCGATTTTACGCCGGAAGTTCTGAAAGCGATGCAAGCCTACAGTTGGCCGGGGAATGTCCGTCAACTGGAAAATATTATCAATCGCGCGATGGTCCTTGCCGATCGTGAGAAAATCAGCCTTCGAGATATGCCGGAAGATATCCGTGGAGGAATGCCATTGGAAGAAGGCTATGACATGATACCAGAGGAAGAAATAGAAGAAGAAATCGTCGAAACAAGGGATGATACTGTATCTCAGGATAAAGATAGTGTGGATCCCAAACCGTCATCCCTGAAATTCAGATCGCCTGATGATGTACTGACCCTCGAAGAGATCAAGGCAGTGGCGATCAAAGAGGCATTTCGGGCATGCAACGGGAATGTATCGCTTACAGCAAAACGTCTCGATATCGGACGGGCAACATTATATCGTTCGCTTGAGAAATACGGATTGACAGAAGAATCGTAACGATAATCAGTGTTTAGTAACTGATAATGGCCTTTCCTGGTTCAGGAAAGGCCATTGTATGTACTCGTATTTACTACTACCTTAGAAACCGAACACCACTCCAATCCCACCATAGTTGATGTCATTTTCCAGGTCGCGTGTATATTCCACACCAAACCGTATGTTTCGGCGGATCAAGTGCCCCAAGTGTGCGGTGATCGTCTCGTAAGTAGTCGTACTTGGTACCGCCCCAGGTACTCCTACTTCCATCTCGACGTTATTATATACCAGAACACCATAGTGTTTGCTCAACTCACCATCAGGCATGATGATTAGTTCTGCCATGTAGGCATCAGCTTCAGCCTCTTCTGAAAGACCTGATCCAACCAATGGAAGTTCAGAGTCAGTTCGTTTGAGATATTGGACATTCAGTTCTACCATGTCCTGGTAACTCAGAGTGACATCCGGTCCCCAGTAAATGACCTCATTTTCGAATGAATGCACAGCCTGACTGGGATCCATGTAATCAATTCTTTCCATGCCGTAATAGTAGAAGCCACCAATACGCAGGAAATCACCTATTCCCTGGGAGATCCGTCCGGCATAACACTTGTATTCATCATCATCGAATACGCCACCTTCCGCATCTTCAAGACCATTTCCATTGACTACTTCCGCGATGATATCCGTTCCCGTCGGAAGTCCAAGCGTAAACATCAACCCACGGTCATACGCAAGGTTGATACGTGAATAGGGATAGGAAAACTTGTAGGCATAGTAGTCTTCGAATGTCAACCTCAGTTCACGCTTGAAAAGTGGATCGGACACCTGGAATTGACCTGCGTAAATATCAAAATCGAGGTCGAACAGGTTGTTGAACATGATGTAGGCATCTTCAACACCTGCCACTTCTCCACGTTCATCAAAATACATGTAAAAGTAATAGGAGATGTTATCTGACAATGCACCCCCGGAAAGGAACTTTACCATGTAGGGAGTTCTCAGATCAAAATCGTTCGCGTTGTCACGGTCATCATCATACCGCAGGTGTGCTTCCATGCGGACACCGATAGGAAAATCACGAAGCAATGAAAGATCTTCATCTCCAGTATCCACGTAGTACCGGTTAGCGTCAAGGTCGTCCAGCACAAATCCATTTCCGGCGAACTCATCGCCGTATTCTTTCAGCCTTGGAAAAGGCGCATGGCATGTGCTGCAGCTTAAACGGTACTGCCGCGCAAAGGCTGGAACCGCTTGTGACACCTCTGACGTGATCAATACAAAAGCAAAAATAGCAAGGATCAATCCGACTGTTCGTTTCATACTGCCCCCTGAAAATGTGTTAAAATTTCTTTGAGTTTCCGTTTTCTCCCCAAGTGGAATAGTTTGTGGGCGATACCGCTAATCAAAAATCTCTACAGTCGTACTGTGTGTATTCACAACAATCGGTTCATCTTCCTCTTCCGGAACATTCAGAAGCCGGGCAACCGGAGAAACAAGTCGCTGGTAGTTGAGAGTTGCAGTTACTGTCACTTCCCCGGGAGCAATTTCATACGGTATTTCGAAAGTGAAAGTTTCCAGTTTTGTTTCGCGTGGACCGATTCGGTAGTCGACGCCTAATGATTCCGTGTTCCACTGCTGGATGGTCATACGTCCCTGACGGTCAAAGTATGGCATCCGGAAT
Source organism: bacterium (assembly GCA_963674515.2). Lineage (GTDB taxonomy): Bacteria > Electryoneota > Electryoneia > Electryoneales > Electryoneaceae. Next base: position 51,609 of record CAXXQY010000032.1, on the reverse strand, counting down.
ATTCTGTCACCAATCGGTATGCCATCACGTTGAACTCCCTCGAAATTCGGATCACCAAGAGGTATCCCCATATCCTGGTACGCCAGCACATCCGCGGCAATCGTATATTCTTCCCCTTCAAATCCCTTGGGATTGACCGGCAGATGGTAACGGTTTCCATCGCTGTCCACCGCTTCCACATGCAACCAGACAATCCGGTCTTCCACAGAACCCGTCGGGAATTTGTGACCTGTTTTCTGGTTGAAAAGTGCAACAGTGAACGTGACCGGATCTCCCGGTTCCGCCTCCCGCATATCCGGATGAATCCTTAATTCGATTGTACCACGGACTTTCCCGGGATCATGTGCTCCATGGAAAAGATGCTGGCGTGCATCTTCCCGGAATTCGCCCATTGCCGCTGTTCGCATGGGAGCATAGGTCATATGGCAGTTATGGCACCTGACTCCCTCTTCGGCATAGGGGCCGTCACGCCATTCCAGATGCGTGGATTTGACCCAGACACCAAAGGGACTCATTTCATTATGGCAGGTGCCGCAAAATTCTGCCTCACCCAAAAAGTCGCTGTACTCGGAATCATGATGTGGTGAATTCACATTATCACGCGGACCGTATTTAACACGGCCGGGATTAGTGATCCAATTACCGTTATAAGGAGTATCGCCCTGGAATCCGGTGATAGTATGGCAAACATCACAGGAAACAGACTCATTAGCGCGGCTCCCCTCTTCCGGGCGCGGTGGTGGGACATCACCGGCAAGATAGGCGATTGGAGTATGGCAGATATTGCATCCGGCTTCCACTTCTGCGACTGCTTCATCCAAACGCGCATGGGGAACGGCCAGTTCAAAGTATTCGATTTCATCCCAGTGATGAGTATAGGCCTGGGACATCATCGCCTGTTCCCATTGACGATAAATATCGAGATGGCATGCTGTTCCGCAACGTGCAGGGGATTCAAAATCATCGTAGGAATGTGTACCCAGCGAATACACAGCAGTAACCATTCCAATCAGAAGGCAAAAGATAAGGTAGGAACGGAATTTCTGTACCATGGATTCCCCTTTTATTTTATACCTCTTTCGTTTAGAAATGGGCCGTATTGTTTGTCAGTCCCAAGAATGTGTTTGGTCAACCAGTCACGAAGGAACTCCATTACTTCCATGGAAATGGAGACACTTCCTTCCTTGTGTCTGTTCTGCAATGACACGACACGGTTCGTGAGGTCTTTATGTTCCTTGATATGTGACAGGTAGCCGGGATAATTATGACGTTTCAGGAGGGTTTCCTCTGCATCAAAATGTTTTTTTGTATACAGAACAAGGCTGTTCAGTAAATCATCCATCACATCCTTGCCTTTCCTTTCCAGCATAGCAGCATGTAAACCATTAATAAGTCCTACCAGTTTCTGATGATGTTGATCGAAAACCTCAACACCAACGCTAAGACTCTCGGTCCATGTAATTAACGCCATATCTAATTCCTTGTTTAATTTGGTTACCTCAAATATGATAAACTATCATCCAGACCAATGCAATTTATAACTGGTTTCTGGTGATAAAAGATTGTGAAGCTCTCGGGATCATTCATGCTTAGTATTAAGGAAATTCTGGATTTTGTGGAATATGAATCATTGATAGTCTCTGGAAGATTATTCAAAATAATCATTTGGAGCAAATGTGAGAATTTCGGGTTTATCTCGCAGGTTCAAGAGGGTATATTGTGCGGAAATCAGCGATAAGTAACAGAAAATCAAACAATGCAGGACTTTATGGATCGAGCAGAGTACGTTCACGATAAAGCTTGTATCAGGATTCTTACTCCGGCTGATATCCCGCATCTCGCAATTCTTGAAAAATCATGCTTCGATGATCCCTGGAGTGAAACCGCATTAAAGGAATCAATTGTCACACCTGCGGGTACAGGTTTTGCCCTCACTATAAATAATGAAATAATTGGCTATTTACTTGCATATCATATCGTAGATGAAGGACATTTACTCAATATAGCCATCCGGCCCGATTTTCGCGGGCAGGGATTGGGCAGACATTTGCTCGAGTACTGGCTACAGATCGGAATCAGGGAAAAATGGGTTGTTGCGTATCTTGAAGTACGAGCGGGAAACATTCCTGCTATTGAGTTGTATAGATCATGTGGATTTACTGAAATGGGACTTCGAAAGAAGTACTATGCCGATGGTGAAGATGCCCTGGTAATGGTAAAACAGTTTCAAACGAAATCGGCAATTCGCGGGGAAGATTCATGACAAACTGGTTTAAACGTTCGCAGGAAGGACTGGACAAGTCCACTAGACGTGAAATGCCTGAAGGTCTTTGGTCCAAGTGCAAAAAATGCGGTACTGTACTATATGCCAAGAAAATAGAACGCAATTTCTGGGTCTGTCCGGAATGTGGTTTCCATGAACGGATGAGTGAAGCGGATTATATTCGTTTGCTTGCCGATCAGGGCACCTATAAAGGATTTGGCGATGAATTACGATCCCAGGATCCATTAGGATTCCGTGACTCGAAAAAGTATGTGGACCGGATTGCAGCATCTGTCAAAAAAACGGGACGTACCGAGGCGGTGGAAACAGGGACTGCGCTGCTGCACGGTCATCCCATCGTGCTTGGGGTGATGAACTTCCGGTTCCTTGGCGGATCGGTTGGAAGCGTGGTGGGGGAACGGATCGCACGGGCGATTGATCGTGCTGTAGAGGAAAAGCGCAGCCTGGTACTGGTAAGTTGCAGCGGTGGCATGCGTATGCAGGAAGGCGCCATCAGCCTGATGCAAATGGCGAAAACCTCAGCGAGGCTGACACGGTTGGCCGCGTTGAAACTTCCCTACATTTCTGTGTTGACCGATCCGACAACAGGTGGAACAACCGCCAGTTATTGCATGCTCGGTGATGTGAATATTGCAGAACCGGAAGCATTAATTGGCTTTGCCGGGCCGCGCGTGATTAAGCAGACCATCGGCCAGGATCTCCCGGAAGGATTCCAGCGCAGTGAGTTCCTGCTCGAGCATGGTTTTCTCGACCAGGTCGTTCCACGTCTTGAGTTGAAAGACCGGATTGGTGAGTTCCTGTCGTTCTTTACAGGCAAAGACAGTATACCTGTGGCGCCAGTGACGGAGAAAGAGTCGTAAGTAAATTGTTTCAGTTTTTGTAATATAAACCCGGTCCGGTTTTCCTTTGGATCGGGTTTTCTGTGAAGGAGTGTAGCCCGGAGGTTCCACCCTCCGGGAAAATCGTTGGATGGAAGACCTTCTTCATGAAGGGTGGAACCTTCGGGCTGACATCTGCATTCTTGTTCCCGGATCGGGGCAGTCCAGGCTGCATTTTTTACTCAACAAACAACAATCCACCGAACTCAGGGGCTTCTGCACCATAAATAACAGTTGATGTTGCACCTGTTGTGAAATCGAACGCTTCAATCGCCGGACCCTGGAGATCATGCAGACGGAGAAAATGCCGTTTCCCCACATAGATTGACCGGGAATTTTCATACTGGAAAAGCCCGAACAAACACAGATTCCCACCGACCGGAGCACGGGTGGGATCATGCACCAGCGCAAACAGTAGTCCGGTGTCATCCACCCGCAACTCACTGATCCTGAAACCTCGCGTGTCTGAATCAGCCGGAATCTGGACCGGTGCAAAACCGAGACGGCTTACCTGGTAGGTTGTTGGATTGAACAATCCCCATCGTATGGTGATCATGGAATCAACAGTCCCGGACTGCGCCCACACTCCAAGAATATCGCCGCCATTCCGTTGGATGGCGAAGCTCTGTACATGGAGCGGTGTACGGGTTGGGGAAAGGTGCAGACCTTCAAGGATTTCCATGGTGGTGTCATTCAGGGAAACGTCAAAATGAATCCCGGCGCCGGATTCGGTCATGAGCATGTATGTGGGACGGTATGTTTCCGGGAAACTGCAAAGTGATACAGGCAGGCGTGGATTTTCGGCATTCTCCGGCCAGGGGATCGGTGCATAGGTGACGATTAGTTCTGGAAGAATCGATGCGATTCCTACCTGGCATTCACCCGTGGAGGATACTTCATGTAAGGTTATAAGCGTTAATGTGTCTGAGTAGGTGCGAACCGGGACAAATCCTTTCAAACCTGCAGACATTTCAACAGGAATGGGCAACCAGTTTCCTGTTTGAGCAAGAAGAATAAACGGAACAGGAATTCCCGACAGAAGAAACATCAGGCAAAATAGTATCGAAAATCTTCGTATCATCACGGATCCGTCGCAGCTTGAATGACGATCACAATATACAAACCGTGTTCTGACGGAACACCTGTTTTTTCAATGGATATTTCTCAAACGGTTATTGTGACGATAAAAAAACCTCACGACAAGGTGAGGCAGGTGTTACTTGTAGATTGAACTTTTGATCAGTCGTAATAGTAGAGGTATGCTCCCTCATTCTCGTTGTCCGTCCCGAAGATCACACCACCGTGCGGACCGGGTACAAAGTCGAAGGCTTCCACTTTATATCCTTCGAATGCAAAAATTCGTACCGGCTTGGAATTCTTGGAGAAATGCACCTCGTCATCATCAAAATGGAAAGCGCCGGCAATGTAACAGGCACCCTGGAAGGGACCGTCATTGGATACTTCGGATGCGGCAGTGATATACAGGACACCCGCTTCGTCCATTTTCAGCTCGGAAATATGACGAACCTCGGAGCGTTGCGGCCATGGCACACTGTATTCGAGAGAATCAAGGAAATCGAACTCGAAGGTCTCTGTATCGAACCAAGCCCAGTAGATCATTCCGGGAATCTCATCCTGGCCACGATCGCCCCAGACGGTAAGGATACGATCCTCGTGACGCAGGGCGGCGAATCCTTCGAGGTTGCCGGGCATGCGCGACATGGGTAATTGAGTTTCGTAGACAACTTCCACCGCGGTTCTCGAGGAATCAAGCACGAAGCTGGTGATCCATCCACGGCTGGTCATGGCGACATATACGGTGTCGTCGCCATTCCAGTTAATATGTGCGAGAGATTCAAAATCGATGGGTTTTTCGATATCTTCCGGCCAGCGAAGCGGACGATACTGTGGAGGCGCACCAAGGGCGAGAGTAATAATCCCTATACGGTCTTCATCCGGGTATTTGTTGTCATGACAGACAAGATAGGTATTGATGTCATTCTTGCGTTCCAGGAAAACAATACCGCTGATGTCAAAATTGTAATCTGCGCCCACTTTTCGCCAGTATCCGACACGGTCGTTGACGCCCTGGTTACATCCGGATATGGCAAGCGATGCTGTGCTCATTATGAGAATGAGCCAGGAAAGTTGTTTCACTGCATCCCTCCATCACCCTGTATAAATCACCCTGGAGAAACTCTTCAAACTATGACAAGCGAAAAATAAAAATTGTCCCGAACAGAATATCCAATAGTAAACTCATTGGATTTGCTCAATATGTGATTGATGTCACAATTGCGATTCGTCGAGAAAAATCGTACTTTATGCCTTCCAATGGAGCCATATGTATTCAACTCGAATGAACTTGCCATACACTATAAAATGACGCTTTTGATAGAAAAATCACAACAACACCAAATCAGGATAATACCGACACTGTCTCATACTATTTAACATTTTGCTCGAATCAAGATACAAAGAATAACAGGTGTGTAAAACCGGCAAAGTACAAAATTTTCAGATAACAAAACCTTTGGAGGAAGCACCTTGGCACAGAAAGTTTCAGTTGCCAGACAAATCATGGGGTTGCAATCGAATTTCTGGATTGCCAATGTCATGGAAGCGTTTGAACGGCTAGCCTTTTTCGGAGCACGTGCGATCCTGCCATTGTACATGGTAGCCTCAGTTGCGGAAAATGGCCTCGGGTTGTCTTTTACCCAGAAGGGATTGATCTATTCCATCTGGGCGTTGATCCAGTGCCTGGTTCCCATGGTATCCGGTGGATTTACCGACCAGTATGGTTACCGGAAGAGTCTGTTTGTCGCGTTTACGATCAACATCGCAGGGTATCTCACCTTTGCATTCGCCACAGGATTCTGGAGCAGTCTCGCAGCCGCCTGCCTGATCGGCCTGGGGACTGCGATCTTCAAACCGCCGGTCCAGGGCACCATCGCAAAAGCATCCACGGATGAAAACAGCTCGATTGCCTGGGGGCTTTTCTACTGGATTGTGAATGTTGGCGGATTCCTCGCACCGATCCTGGCAGCTATCCTTCGTGGTGAAACCAACTGGCAGCTCGTATTCTTCTGCGCCGCGGGTGTTACTGCCTTCAACTTTATCCCGGCAATCTTCTTCTACAAGGAACCGCCGGTTGATCCGAGCCACAAGATCAAGAGCGTAGGCGAAACCTTCCTGGAAACCATCACCACCCTGAAAGACTGGAACTTCCTGATCTTCCTCGGCATCTTCAGTGGATTCTGGTTCATGTTCATGCAGCTCTGGGACCTGCTTCCGAACTTCATCGACGAATGGGTGTTCTCCCGGGATGTCGCCCCTGTCTTCACCTTCATGTTTGGATGGCTGGGCGATGTAGTTCTGCCGGACGGCAATGTAAAACCGGAAATGATGATCAACATCGACAGCTTCTCAATCATCCTGTTCATGCTGCCCATCGCATGGCTCACCGGGAAATTCCACCCCATGATCGCCCTGATCGGCGGAATGATCATCTCCCTGGTCGGTTTCATGATGAGCGGTGGATCGAATATTGGATGGGTGGTCGCCATGGCAATCTTCATCTTCTCCATCGGGGAAATGTGGTGCAGTCCAAAATTCTCAGAATACATCGGTCTTACAGCGCCGCCGGACAAAAAAGCGCTGTATATGGGGTATTCGAACATCCCCTTCGCAGTGGGCTGGGGAGTGGGGAATGCTGTTTCCGGCCCGTTGTATGACAGCTTCGGGAGCAAGGAACACTTTGCCCGCGAATACCTTGTCGATCATCTTGGAGTAGCCCAGGATACTGTAGCTTCCATACGGCAGGAACAGGTGATGGATGCGATCAACTACCTGATGAACAACGACACGGGTATGCCGTTAATGGAATACCTGGACCGTGATTTCCTCATCCGCTTCCAGGATTTCCCGCAGACAGTTGTCGATCACCTGCCGATGGAGTCGATTACGAACATTATCGCGCAGTATACCACGAATGATGTTTCGGGAGTTGCTTTGCAGGAATATGCAGCTCAACACTTCCTCGTGGGTACTTCCGGTCTTGAACAACAGGTGTTCGAAGCGATCCCTGCCGATAAGGTGATGGATGCCATGCAGTATGCGATGACAGACACCTCCGGTGTATCCGTCCTGGATCATATCTCGCAGGATTACCTCGTTGGCGATCTTGGCATGAGCCAGCAGGTATTCGACACCATCCCGCATGACCGTATCCTTGATGTACTTCATACCATTTCCAATGGGATTACGGATGCGGCGGCAGTACGTCTGGATTCTTTCCAGATGGTCGGCGATCAGATCCAGTTCAGCCTGACCCCGCAGGTCATGGATGTTCTTGAAGCGACCGCCAGGTACACGACGCAGGAAGTCGCTCAACTCGAGCACATTACCCGAATTCTGTGGGACCTGAACAATCCTTGGACGGTGTGGGTGATCCTGACGGCTGTAGGATCGTTGTCCACCCTGCTGATGCTGTTCTATTATTTCAAAACACGCGGCAAGTCATTGACATCCAACGGGAATAGTGCCCAAGCTTAAACTATAGACGTTTTCCTTTCTGTATTCCAGGGGTTGGCCAATTATAGTCAACCCTTTTTCGTGTTTTATACGCACTGCGACACACTTTCGGTGAAAATGTGCTCCTTTCCTGTACTCCTTTTCAGGAAATCCCTATCGCCGAAGGTGTGTTGCAGTTTATAAGTTCAACTCAGTTAATCGTCCAGATTTGATACCCGGAAATACATATGCATACAACAACTGCGCAAATGTATTCACCGGGTCACCCTCGACTTTGGCCTGAGTGCTTGTCACTCACGTATCTCTTCATAACGAAGTGCGTAATGCATTATGATATATGCGCCAATAATGTAAACCCTGCCTGATAAGAGAGACACCTGAGTGACAAGCACTCAGGCCAAAGTCAGGCCAAAGTTATATGCCCCTGTCAGGTCATCACTGTGCAGTACCGTTGATGTACTAACAGGGACCTCCTTTTCACATTTCAGAAGACCTACAGAAGCATGTGGCAGTATCGCAACAATCTCTGCTACTTTCTGGTCAAGGGTTGGTCTGTTATAGATCAAGCCTTATTTTATGGATACACTAACAATGGTGATTTACGAGATTGAAGTTTTTAAATAAACAAAGAAGGTGATCCATTCGACTGAATTCCCCATCGCCATGATGTATGTTATAGTGTTGCAGTTGATACGAGGTAACGATGAGACGGTTTATCACACTCCCTAAATTCCATGCAGTATTCATACTGTTGTTGTGCAATAGTATGGTTTATGCTGATTTGGGCGACTGGACTGTATTGAATGGCGAGGTGACAGGAACCTTATCACGCCGTGGTGGGCCGTACATCTTGTATGAGCTTGTTGTACCGGAAGGAGACTCACTGATTATTGAAGCGGGGACCGAAGTGACCTTGGATGGAGATGCAAATATTTACGGTCTGTTCCGTATGGTGGGAACTGCGGATGCACAGTGTTTATTAAATGGTGCTGTTACTGATGTGTCGAGTATTACGGTTGACACAACCGGCAGCATCGAACTATTTCACACTCTCCTTGATATAAATCGATTTGGCCAGGTTACTTGCCGTTTTAATAATTATGGCTATTTATGGTTTGAAGATTGTAGTGTTTATGATATCTACGCTTTTGGTTTGTGGCCTGGAACCGAAAACCATTTTATCCGGACAGAGTACATCATCAGGGAATCGGCCAATGAATGGCAATATGGATCTGTTCATGCATGGTTGAATGAAGTTTATTTACATGATTGTGCATTCAGAATTTATAATCCTCGCAGAGATAATGGACCATATATAGAGATTGATTCATCCATTGTAGGCCTTCGTGGATGCGATTTTTCTGGATATGTGCGGGATAGCGAGTTTGTTTACGGCGGATTGGACCTGGAATCGAATAATTCGGGAGATGATACATTATATGTTGAGCGGTGTTTTATTGATGACTCCATTTGGTTAGAATCTGGATCATGGAGTTTACCACGATTAGTTTTTACTGATTGTATCTGTAACGGTGGTATTATGCTGTTTGGAGGTGGAGCGATCGATCCACCGTTTATTCGATTCGATCATTGCTGGTTCTTTGGGGCTGGAATCAAGCTGACACCCGGTGTGCTAGTGCATAATTGTGTGTTTGAATACAGTCAGTATCCATTTTTTTCTTCCAGTGTGGACGTTCCTTCTCAATTTCGGAATACCTTATTTCACTGTGTTGATGGGATGCATCCTGTCCCTGATGAGAACCTGGTGGATGGTAACTTTAACGGTGTTCCACAGTACCACTGGACTCACCGGAAAGATTTACGTCCTTTACCAAATTCGGACACCATTGACCGTGGCAATCCGGACTATCCCCTGGATGCGGACGGTAGCCGTACCGATGTCGGACCGGTCGCATTCGATCACCGGCTGACCGATCCTGTTTACATCGGACCACGTTGCCTCGATGTGGATTCTCATGAAAATGTGTCCTTTCCGATTGACATCATGGGACAGGAACCGTTAACGGTGGAAGTGACCAACCTTCCGGAATGGTTGAACCTGGATGGCGGAGTTCTGGTAGGGCGCTCCCCCCGTGAATTTACCAGCCAAATGTTAAATGTTGTCATGCATGACGGCGCTGGACGTACCGCCAGTTACCCAATACGCCTGCGATTTGTGCCCAATCCGTTTCAAAATGAAGAGATGCCGGGCGGAACCTATAGCGGGCATATCTCGATCCTCAATGATGTGACGGTTCCGGAAGGGGATTCTCTTGTGTTCGAACCTGGAACTCAACTGCACCTTGTCAATACATTTCCCGTGAGTGGACCGTACAATTCGGAAGCATGGTTAAGTGTTCACGGCGACCTTGTCATGAACGGTACACGGGAAGACTCTGTAAGAATTATAGTTGAGCCATGGTATACGGGCGGCGACTGGAATATCTCGCCAAACATTCAAATCTACGGAAACGCCCGGTTTTCAAATGTTAACGCAAATCCTTTGGTTACACTTCGATTCGAAAATCTCGAGCAGGATATTGAGCTCGATGGCTGCAATTTCGGCGAGTTAATCACCGCCGCAATTGAACCGGGATCATCCTTTATTGAAAGCCTAACTGCGTCCAATTGCACTTTTACATGGCTGGTTCCACAAAAAGTCCGTTCGATCACAATTGATCATTGCCGGATGGAAAAACTCTTTATTCAAGGTCATCAAACAGATAATCCGGAAGATTACAAGATTTATAGATCACGAATTAACGACCTTTTTATTGATCATAGCGCCGCCGATACTCTCATAATAGAAAATTGCGAATTCGGTTCCTTTCGACCACACAGTGATCCGTTGCACCGTACGGGTGTTCCCCTGATCATGTTTAACGAGTGTACCGTTCCTGCCTCCATAACAGGATGTACTTTTTACGATTCCGATTATGCGATTGAATACTGGGGATCAAGCGAACTGGTTGTGGAACGTAATACATTTCATCACATGCGTATTGTTATGTATGTTGACGGTCTATTCGATATGAATGTGAAGTTCAACAATAATGTTTGTACGAATGTGCTGCGTGCGGTAATGGTCGGCGGTACGGACGACCTGGAAATGGAAATGCAAAACAACCTGTTTCACCTGATTAACAGGGCTGTCTTTTCGTGGAGTACGAATATTCCCGATCCCGATTCGACAAATCTTTTCGCGTCTGCCGACCTGATCGGATTCGGGCCGTATCCGTACCGTCCGAACCGTGGATCGGCGGCGATAGACATTGGATCGCCGGATCTGCCGTCCGATCCTGATGGCACCCGTGCGGATGCGGGAGCATGGTGGCATGATCAGGACAACCCCATGCCGGAGATCACCAGTGTGTTTCCGGATACCGGGATCGTCGATATGCAGAACAGCGGCGAGTTGTTTTTCCTCGAAGCGAATGATCCCAACGGCGATGAGTTGTTTTATGCGTTCCGTCTCCGCGATACATGGTATCATGATATACAGGAACTTCGGCTTCGTCCGGAAGTCGATTTTGTTACCGGCGATACGTTGTGGGGGTGTGTAACCGACGGTAACAGTCGCGCGGATGCCATGTGGTATTTGTTCAGCACGGACGCCGCTGGGGAACGTGACACCGATCTGCCGTTGAGCTGGGATTTTTCGGCGCCGTACCCCAATCCCGCGAATCCATCCTGCCGGATTGCCTTCAGCACTCCCGTTGCGTCGGATGTGACGGTGACCGTCTACAACCTGTTGGGCCGGGAGGTACGTCAGCTCTTCCTCGAACGCGCCCTGCCGGGGCATCATGTGCTTTCCTGGGATGGCGCCGATAATGGCGGAATTCCTGTGTCTTCCGGCATGTACTTCATCAGGTTGTATGCACCTGCCTTTACCCGAACGCAGAAGTGTTTGCTGCTTCGTTGAGTATCTGCACCAACGTCGTTGCGAGGATTTATGCCGGAATTTTTTCTGTTCCCGGTGGACGACGCGGTAATCTCGTCAGATACTCTATCGACCATGCCCTCGTTAGGTTCATTATACCGAAGTGCTGTTTACGAAGGTGTGATGTACTAACGAGGATTATTCCCTTGTTGCGGATTTTCATTCAGCGACCGCTCACCTCGTTAGATCGTCAACGAACTGCATGTTGACGAACCTAACGAGGGCATGTTGCCTTTTCCCGAACGCAGAAGTGTTTGCTTTTGCGGTGAGTATTTGTACCAACGTCGTTGCGAGAATGTAGGCCGGAATTTTTTCTGTTCCCGTTGGACGACGCGGTAATCTCGTCAGATACTCTATCGACCATGCCCTCGTTAGGTTCATCATACCGAAGTGCTGTTTACGAAGGTGTGATGTACTAACGAGGATTATTCCCTTGTTGCGGATTTTCATTCAGCGACCGCTCACCTCGTTAGATCGTCAACGAACTGCATGTTGACGAACCTAACGAGGGCATGTTGCTACTCGAAAGTGAGTTTCAAAAGTAGCACAGCTTCGCCGAAGGTGTGTTGCAGTTCATAAGTTCAACTCAGTTAATCGTCCAGATTTGATACCCGGAAATACATATGCATACAACAACTGCGCATATGTATTCACCGGGCCACCCTAAACTTTGGCCTGAGTGCTTGTCACTCAGGTATCTCTTCACAACGAAGTGAATAATTCATAATGATATGTGCACCAATGATGTAAATCCTGCCTGATAAGAGAGACACCTGAGTGACAAGCACTCAGGCCAAAGCAACAACAAAACACAAATCAAACTTTCTTCGGTCCGTGATTTGCATGGTTCAACTCTCAATCGCATCTTATAAGTTGTTCAATCCATGATCGGGGGGGATATGACACGCTTGGGACCGTTTTTCGCCATTCTGCTGCTACTTGTTGCTGTTCCCTGTACTGCGAATATTCTGCACATTCCTGACAATTATGACACGATTTACGATGCCTGGCTTGATACAGAAGAGGAGGATACCATCCTCGTTCATCCGGGTACTTACTCCTATGATTTTAACGCGCTGGAGTGGTATGGTTTCAACCATGTCTGGATCGGATCGGAATTTTTACTGGATAATGATCCCACGCATATTGAGGAAACCATCCTCACCAGTCGTAGCAGTGTCCTCGAACTTTCGGGATTTGCCGATTCCACATTGACGATCAGTGGAATTACCATTACGGGTGGAGCAGGGCACGCCTATATCCATGAACATACGGGAATCCGTGACGGTGGCGGGATTTACTGCTATGATGCCGGTGTCATCTTCGATCATGTGACTATTACGGGAAATAGCGCCAATGGCGGAGAATCGGGTGGGTATGGAGGAGGTGTATATTGTGTGGGAGGATCGCCAACCTTTCACAACTGTGAGATCTCGAACAATGTGGCAGGTGGTATGGGCGGGGGGATGTATTTCTACAACTCCAGCCCGTTCCTGTCTGGTGTAACTGTGACCGGGAATACCGGGGTTGGGATCGCACTGTTGGGTGGAGAACCGGTATTTGATCCGGACAACCGTTGCAGCGTCTACCTGAACAATAACCAGCCGGGTATGGACATTTACTCCACAACAGCAATAGAGGTGTATCTCGATACAGCGACTGTTCCCGAACCGGATGGCTATTACCTGTATCCCGTCGAAAATTTCACCGTAAATGTCAACACCGGATATTTCGAAACAGTAAATGCAGACCTGTATGTGAATACCAATGATGGCGACAACAGCTACAGCGGTCTCGATCCCGATCATGCGTTGGAAACCATTGATGTTGCCATGCACATGATAACCGCGGACAGTACGAATCCACGGACTATTTATCTCTCACCAGGGCGATATCAACCATCTGAAGATCACAACCCCTTTCCTGTATTTGTGAAAGATCATGTATCGATCCAGGGTACATCCGAAAGTGGTGGCACAGTCCTGGAATCCTGGGAATCTTCGCTGTTTGTTTATGAAAGCGTTCATGATGTTTCGGTGTCAGATCTGGTCATGATGGGGGGAACAAGTGATAAAAGCGGCGCCTTCCTGTTTCTGAATTCCAGCGCTTCGTTACGCAATATCACAATTTTAAGTGCGGAAGGAATGGGGATATTTCCCAACCTGAACCAGGGACTTGGCGGTGCGATTGGGATCATCAGTTCAGTAGTCCATATGGAAAATATGAATTTTACTCTTTGTCGTGGAATCTATGGTGGCGCTGTGTATGCAGGTGGCAATTCCGACGTTACGATAGACCGTTGTTTCTTTGACGGCAACCATACCGAATTCCCCGGCAGTATGGAGGATGTGGGCGGCGCAATCGATGTTGGCGGGAGTGCATCGGTGGTGATTACAAATTCGACCTTCATCCGGAACCATGCGCAACGTGGCAGCGCCATCCATAGCTGGGGCGGGGAGGTGGTGATTCTCAATTCCATCCTGTGGGACAATGGAGCACTACCCTGCTATTTTCGTCACGGTACCGATGCGGTGATCGCTTTTTCTGACCTCGAAGGCGGTTTGGATTCGGTCTATGTGCAGGGCGATGTGAATATCACCTGGGATGAAACCGTCATTGACGAGGATCCCCTTTTCGTTGATCCGGAAGAACAGGACTGGGAGTTGTCGGATGAATCGCCCTGCATTGACACAGGAATCGCCCTGTATGTCCATGACGGCGATACCCTTGTAAATATCCCACTCGAAGACTATTGGGGTCTCGCACCCGACATGGGGAAATGGGAATCGAATGTCAATAGCGATGCGGAGGAACTGATTACAGTACCGGAAACCTTCGACCTGCAACTCACCGCCTACCCCAATCCTTTCAATCCTTCTATTACCGTGTCTTTCGTCGCACCGTCACCCGGCACGGTCAGGCTGGAAGTGTTCGACATTCTCGGACGGCGGGTGCGAGTGCTGGTAGATGGAGTTGTTTCCACCGGGCAGCATTGCTTCGTATGGGATGGACAAGATACGAGGGGAATCGATGTGGCGTCGGGGACGTACTTCATACGCCTAAGAGCGCCGGAATATTCTTTGACACGGAGGAGCGTGCTTGTGAGGTAGTTACCTCCTATATGTGAAACCCGAATAGCCCGTTCCTTTGTCACTAAGCTATCCGGGCCAGCCGACATTTACAGGGAGAAGTGTGCTTGTGAGGTAAAAATACGGGTGGATAAAAAGGTGTCACTCCAGCGGAAGCTGGAGTCCAGAAATAGCGGGACGAAGTCGCGCTTAGTGGGCAGTTATTACTTTGATTATGGTGAAAATAAACAACAACAAACTGGATTGGCGTAAACTACAACGTTGAGCTGCACTGCGTTCCGGTTCCCAATCAGAACCGGGAATGACACTTCTCCTACTACTTGTATTCTCAGACAGCCTCGTTCGCTGGCATGACATCTCGATTGATGCTTATTTTACACAATCACAACATGAGCCGGTGGTACGACTGCGATGAGGGGCCTCATGCGTAAACCGTTTCATTTCCTCTTGATTCTATCACTTTTCTCCCTGATTCTGATTGTTTCTTGCAACAAAGTCACTACCAGTCTGCAAGGACCGCTTCCCGGAATGGAGTTTGTTCGTATCCCCGCAGGGAGTTTTATCATGGGCTCCCCAGAGGATGCTGTCGATCGTGGACGCGATGAGGGGCCATTGCATGAAGTCCATGTTCCCGCTTTCGAGATTATGACCACCGAAGTTACCCAGGGGATGTGGTACGACATCACCAATAACATCCTCTTTGATCAACGCGACAAGTATGATGCGGAAAACGATACGATCACCATTGGAGATGATGTTCCCATGGTCTACGTTTCCTGGATCGAGGTGCAGGAGTTCATTGACGAACTGAATGACCGCGACCGTACCTACCTCTACCGTCTCCCCACCGAAGCCGAGTATGAATATGCCATGCGCGCCGGAACGACCACCCGTTTTTACAATGGCGATTCGCTTTTCCATTTGAATGAAATTGCCTGGTGGGAAGAGAACTCGCATGGTACCTTGTACCCGGTTAAACAACTGCAACCCAACGCCTGGGGACTCTATGACATGGCGGGCAACGCCGATGAATGGGTGCAGGATATTTACCATACCAACTATGAAGGCGCACCCACCGACGGCAGCGCGTGGATGGATCCGGGCGAGTACATGGAATACCGTGTCACCCGCGGTGGTGCGTTCTGTTATGGCTCCCGTTGCGCTACCTCTGCGAACCGTTATGCCAACCCCGCCGAAGAAGGTATCCTTTGCCTCGGTTTCCGGTTAGCGAGAACGGAACGAGGTGAAGACAATGAATGGCGTGAGGTAATAGAGAGATAAGAGTTGATATGGCGATAAAACCGAAAAGCGAAGCTATCCGGGCCAGCCGAATGGAAGAATTTGGTATAGTAAAAAACGGGCTTCCCATTTTGGAAAGCCCGCCAATCTAAAATTTCTGGATTCCCGATCAAGCCGGGAATGACATCATCATCACTGCGATATCTGATCCGTTTTACCGAATCGTACCTTCGTACTGCGCGGTGAGCTGACGCTGTTTCACATGTTCCAGCGTATAATCGGGCAGCAGCATTGGGGCGATACGGTCATTCGCGACGCCCGCCGCTTCCACTTCCGCGTTGTACTTGTTGACATGTTCGAGGGTCAATGCGCCTTCTTCGGCGTTGTTCAGGGCGTACTGTCCGGCGCTACGCCCGCTGATACGGCCGAAGACCATGATGTCTAACAGGGAATTGCCCATCAGACGGTTCTGGCCATGGATCCCGCCGCCGACTTCGCCCGCGACAAACAGGCCCGGAATGCAGGTGGTGCCGTCCGCGTTGAACTCGAGTCCGCCATTCTGGTAGTGCAGGGTCGGGTAGATCAGCATCGGTTCTTTGCCGATGTCGATACCGAAGCGTTTGTACAGGATGTGTTTGCCGGGGAATTCTTTTTCCACGTAGCCTTCGCCGTACATCACGTCGAGCATCGGGCTGTCGAGCCACACACCGAATTTTCCGGTTGGCGTCGGAACGCCTTTGCCCGTTTCGACACATTCACGGATGATGCAGGCCGCTTCGATGTCGCGCGGTTCACGTTCGAAGACAAACTGGTTGCCTTCCACGTTCACCAGGTTGGAACCGGCGCCACGGAATTTTTCCGTAATCAGGATACCTTCCGCCTGTTCCGGGAAGATCACGCCGGTCGGGTGGTACTGGATCGTGTGCAGGAAACAGACCGGTACACCGGCACGGTACGCCATCACGATGCCGTCGGCTGTGGCGCCGTAATGGTTGGTGGTCATGAAACCCTGTACATGCAAACGTCCGCTGCCGCCGGTCGCCATGACAACCGACTTGGCTTTCACGACGATGTATTCTTCGGTTTCCATGTTGTACAGGACCGCGCCGCCGATTTGACCCTTGTCGTTCAGGATCAGTTCGACCGCCGGGGAGAACTCGACGACCTGGATGTCCTTGGCACGGTTCCGTGCTTCATCACGGACGGTGCGCATCATCTCGGCGCCGGTGATGTCCGCTGCGAAGTGCATACGACGCCGGCAGGTGCCGCCGCCATGCATGGACTTCAGGGTGCCATCCGGGTATTTCGAGAAGTTGCAGCCCAGTTCGAGCAGCCACTTGATCACATCCGGGGCTTCATTGGCCAGTGTCGCCACGAGTTCCGGCTTGTTAGTGAAGTGCCCGCCGCCAATGATGTCGAGGTAATGATAATAGGGCGAGTCTTTCCAACCCTTGGTCGAGGCCTGGATACCGCCTTCCGCCATCATTGTGTTCGCATCGCCGTGACGCAGCTTGGTGGCGATGATTACCTTCGCGCCCTGTTCCTGGGCGAGCAGTGCTGCAGCGGTTCCTGCGCCACCGCCGCCGATGACCAGTACGTCGGTCTCATATTCGACAGCGTTCAGGTTGATTTTGTCCGCATCGACACGGCTTTTTGCTTCCAACAGGTCAACCATCTCATGGCAGATCCTGTAACCCTTGGACGGTCCTACCTGGATTTCGCGACGTCCTTCTTCATTCACATCCGGGTGGAACTTGTGCAGGACTTTTTCGCGGTCTTCAAGACTGAGTGCCGGGAATTCTTCACCGGCCAGCTTTTTCTTCACACGATCGGCGCGAGTCGCTTCGACTGTCTTGATCAGTGCTTTTAAACTATCGGGATAGCCCACTTGTATCTCCAAACTCTTTGGTATCGTATTGAATCAACAAGATGAAAGCTACTTCAAGGTTGCTTTCAAATCCTGCGGTTTCCACTGTTCTTCGGCGGTATGCGGTTCGCCTTCCCGTGCCTTGTACAGTTCGATCAGCTTTTGAATACCCGGCGTTTCCTTCGTGGAAGGATCGAACGGATCGACAGCGCCCAACGCCATGACCTCTTTCATGTCATTTTCGTAGTAGCCGTCCTTGATCGCTGCAACCTGCTCATCACAATGGTCGCTGTGTGGCGCGAGGAATTTTCCATTCAAGCGGCGGACCATCTGGGCGATATGATACTGTGCCATTTCCGCCATGCAACGTGTTGCGCAGAGGCCGCACTGGATGCAGTCGAAGGACAGTTCGTTTGCTTTCTCCAGGTTGCCCTGCTTGATCGCGGAGATGTAATCCATGACCGGCACATCCATCGGGCAGACCTTGGTGCAGGCATTGCAGGCCAGACAACGGAAAATTTCCGGGTAGGCAGCGTACACTTCTTCCGCTTCACCCTTCATCTGCTCGATGTCATAAATGGCACGGTTGGCGGGGTAGAACGGGATCTGGGTCAGGTACATATCCGGTTCTACGACGGTCTGACAGGCGAGGCCGACACGGATATGGTAGTCACCCGGCTTCCGATAGACTGTTGCACATGCACCGCACACACCGCCACGACACCCGGCGCCACGCACATACTGATACCCGGCATACTCGAGCGCTTTCATGATGGTCAGTGAGTCCGGCACCATGTATTTTTTACCCATGATGTACACGGGAATCAGCTCAGCTTTCACATCCAGAGCTTTTTCCTCCATCACAGCATTCTCACACATGCTTTCCTCATATCTATAGTTTTGAGTTTGTTTTTCAACCTTATGCCGTGGCAAGGATTCCCTTGTCTTCCAGCAATTTTGCCGCTTCCGGCATGTTCAACTGCAATCCCAATTCTTCCACGCCCACGCCAAGCGCAACCGCCAGGAGCTGGGTGAAATAGAACACCGGGATTGTGTTCAAACCTTCCCGTGTGGCTAACGCATCTGCCTGGCGCCGTCCGACATTGTATTCGCACAACGGGCAGGAGGTCAAGAGTGCTTCCGCGCCTTCGCGTCCGGCAGAATTGATGATTGTCGCGGTGGTCTTCGCCGATGCTTCCGGGCTGGCGATGATCTGGTATGATCCGCAACAGGTCTGGGAATCATGGAACTGGACCGGGTTTGCGCCGATGGCCGCGATCATGTCTTCGAAGATAGTCGGAACCAGCGCTTCGTCAATCTTGATGTCGCCCGGTTTGGTTAACGTGCAGCCGTAATAGGCGCCAATGTTCCAGTCGGTTAACGGAACCTTCACCGCCTCTTTTACCTTATTCCATCCGATTTCATCGCGGAGGAGCTGAAGGTAATGGATAACTTCCACTTCACCGTTATAGTCGGTTTCTTCTTCGAGGTAGTTGTTCAACGCATCCCGTTTGACCTCATCCTCACGCATGAGCTTGTTCGCACGCGCCAGGGTGTTGTAACACATGGAACAGAGGGTGACCACCTTGTCATACCCGCCGTCCTTCGCACGGATCAGGTCACGTACAGGAGCGAGCAGATGGACCAGGTCGTCATCTGCGAGGGAATAGACCGCTCCGCAGCAGTTCCATCGTTCCAGTTCGGTAACTTCAACATCGAGCGCACGCAGGGCGGCCAGCGCGGAATCTTCCAGATTCTTCGCCTTGGTCTTCAGCGTGCATCCCGGGTAATAGCCGATTTTCATGCCTGCTCCTTCATCATGCCGTATGCTTGCGGAAACTGCTCACCATAGCAACCTGCGGCGCTTCTTTCAAGCGTTGGTCGCCCACTTCGAACGGTTCCACGTAGTTCTTGTTCTCACGCAACGCCAGTACACGTAACGCTTCCATGACCTTGGGGACATCAATCCCACGGGGGCAGTGAACTTCGCATGTATGGCAGGAAGCGCAGATCCAGGGGGTGTTGGTGTGAAGGAGGACTTGTTTTTGCCCGAACTGCAGCATGTGCATAATACGTCGCGGGGTTAAATCGGTGCTTTCTTGCATGGGACAGACTGTGGAGCATGTACCGCATTGCATGCAGGTTTTGAATGGCTCACCGGATATGGTGGCAACCTTTTCAATGAAATCCATGTCCACGGTTCTGCCATTTAACTGTAACGCCATGGCATCCCTCGTGAATTCTGAACTGAGGTTTTCTGATGGGTGGAGCGGGGTAAGTGTTGCCCGTATCGCGCCCAATTATTGAGAATAAAGTAACAAGCACAAGAGTAAAAGTCAAAGAGACAAGAGCCCTGAAATCCAAGCATTAATAAATGTTTGGCTCCATTAATCTTTCCATATTCGGGAATATTTTATCATGCAGTATACTCCTATAATTGAGATCGAGTTGCATACTTTAGACAAGAAATACGTAAGTACTTGAAAAGTCTTGAAATGAAGATGTGTAAAGGTTTGTAGCGCCTAACATTATGCTGGAGTACGTAACTGAAAGAAGATCAAGGGGTAAAGATGCAATAGAATATTGTGCGAATATTCACATGAACAAAAGTGAATAGCTATATAGATGAAATACAATGATATAGGATATTATGCGTCGTTGCGAGTCCAGCAACTGCCGGACGAAGCAATCCACTTCCAAATGTGTAGACGGGTGGCCCTATTACTTAGTGACGAAGGAACAGGCAATAGGGTTTTTGCTCTCATTAAAGATTCAATGGAATAATGGGGGGAGAAATCCATTAAGACATTATTTTTAAACCACAGTAATCGAAGATATCTTTGGATAAAAGATATTCCTTTTCTTACTGAACGATAGTGCAGTAATTTGGTTAAGCCTATTGACAACTGAACATATATTCACTATTATAAATATAGATTTCAAATACGCATATTAATTCATGATAACTTTAGAGAACGTGGTGTGGATTAGATTAATTGTAAGTACAATGCAAGATTCCACTATATTCATCCCTGAAGTCAGTCTATTGGCTAATATAATGTGAAAGTTTGGAGTTTCATCCTCATGCGAAAGAATAACACAGATAATAGTGTTTTGCTAAACGGTTTTACGAAACCAGTCAGTACGCAAAAAAAACATGGTGCGACCTTTACGCCTCCAATTCTTGCAGATTTCATTGCCGAACAAATGCTTGAATTTTGGATTCCACCTAAGGAACCACGTCCAATCCGAATATTTGATCCGGCAGTAGGAGAAGGTGAACTGCTATTGAGTTTGATTAATAGGGTTAAACAAGTTACATCATCCTCAATTGAAGTATATGGATTGGATACAAATGAAAATAGTATACGTATTGCAAAGAAAAGGATTAACCAAACTGGAATATCGAAGTGCAATTTGCTCGTAGACGATTTCTTGGAGTATATCGCAGAACAATATCAAGTCGATGGAACATTGTTTGAAGGTATGCAGTTTGTCGAGTATGACCTTTTAATTGCAAATCCACCATATGTTAGGACACAAGTGTTAGGTGCACAACGTTCCAGGTTTTTAGCTAAGAAGTTTGAACTTACAGGACGTGTGGATTTAGCCTATGCTTTTTTGGTTACAATGCCAATGATGCTTCGTCGTGATGGTGTTGCAGGGGTTATAACCTCCAATCGTTTCATGACAGTAAAAGCTGGCAGTTCAGTACGTAAAGTATTAAGGCTAAAGTATGGAGTTAGGCAGGTATTAGACCTCGGAGATAGTAATTTGTTCAATGCAGCAGTTCTACCGGCAGTAGTAATTTTACAACGAGAACCTTCAATCCTAAAAACAGGATTTAGTAGCGTATATAAAGCTAAAAATGGTGATAAAACAGAAATATCAGCATTAAATGCAGTGGATGCATTGAAACATGAAGGGCTTGTATCAACACCGATTGGGAATTACAATGTGCGAAAAGGATACCTTAACGCCGGTGCTGGTGATGAGGTTTGGACTTTGGAAACAGAAGAATCAACAGAATGGTTGAAGACAGTACGTGCAAATACTTGGAAAACATTTGGAGAAATAGGCAAAGTTCGAGTTGGAATAAAAACTTGTGGCGATAATGTATTTATTGGGGATTGGCGTGATGTTGATGTTGATGAACGACCCGAGTTACTAAAACCACTTGTAACATCTGAGCGTGCTTCAAGGTTTCACCCCGCTATGCAAGAGTTCATATATGAGGTTATATACACACATGAGAAAACAGAAGGGAAACGCAAAGCCGTTGACCTACTAAAATACCCACAGACTGCTAAATACCTTGAAAAGTATCGTGCCCAGTTAGAAAATCGCAGTTATGTTATTAAAGCAGGAAGGCAGTGGTTTGAGATCTGGGTGCCTCAGGATCCAGATGCTTGGGATAAGGAAAAACTTGTCTTCAGAGATATAAGTGAAAAACCTTTATTTTGGATGGAAGAGCCCGGATCCGTTGTCAATGGCGATTGTTACTGGTATCAAACAGAATATCCTGAACTTTTATGGCTGGCACTTGCAGTTGGTAATAGTTGGTTTATTGAGCAGTTTTATGACATACGATTTCACAACAAATTGTATTCGGGTCGTCGTCGATTCATGACTCAGTATGTTGAGGAATTTCCACTACCCGATCCAACACTACCACTGTGTACTGAAATCATTTCGGCAGCAAAAGAACTCTATCATGGATCTTCATTAGAAGTTGAGAACAAATTAAACCATTTAGTTGGAAAGGTCTTCGGCGTCAGCGTCCGGATTCCAGAATGATTTTGGCAGATGCATTTGTATTTTTCTGTTTGATATCCTACCTCCAAATTGGCGGAAATGTTCAAAGAACTGTTCTCCTTTTACAAGAACCAATTGTACAAGGTTCACAGTATTATTATCTGTCGTTGCGCGAAATACAGCATATCTGACATCACAATGGCGAGCGATAGCAGTATCACCAATAGCAGGAATGTTAGCCAAGATGTCTTTGCCACTTGGTAGTACGAAGCCAAGATCAATGGTAGGTTCTAACTGCAGTTTGATTTCGAGCAATTGATTTGGTATATCAGGGAATGAACCTGGATCAGCATGATGACCATATCCAAGAGTCCGTTCAATAAGTCTATGCAGTTCATCTCCGCGTCTTCGTTCTTGACTAGGACCTGGATCACTAAATGTTGAGCCAACCAATGTTTTAAGGGAATTATAAAGGTTCTCAATTGGTATCAATTGTTCAGGTGTTGGATAGGATGTGGGTGAAACATGACTTAGATCAACTTTTAGTTTATGATCGGGTAAGATATCTCGGATCCGTTTAGTATCTAATCGTGAAACAAGTATTGAATTTTTCCCTTCTTGAGGTTCAATGTATGATGCTTGAAATTTTGTTGTTAATGTGCCGGTCCTGTCATACTTGGCAATGTGTTCTCCCATCAAGACTTTAACATTACATACTTTTTTACTTACACTATCCACAAGTACAAGCACATATCGTCGATCGGGCACGATTTCAGCGTTCCAAATTTGCAGATTTGTGGCAACTTGTATATAAACATCAAAATTTTGACTTGGAAACTTCGGACGAGTACGTGCAAAGCTGCGTGGAACTGGATAACCTAATGTTTCACAAATCCGTTGCCTAATGATTTTCGCCCTTGTTTTCTGCGGCCAATCGCAGTGAAAGCCAACAAGTGTGTTTCGCAGAATATTTTCCAGTTCATCGTTGGGAATTACATCAGGAACTGTGGATTCCAATGAAGTGTAAATTGTAATACCTCTTTGTCGAATTCTGCTGATATGCGACGGTTGGTTCATGCTACATTCCTTTCATTGTTTCTGTTTAGAAAGAATTCTTCTGTGAGAACCATGAGTTGTCGAAATGAAGGTAGGCAAGGTGTTTAAGGAGTTCAAGGTTCCCTTTCTCAGTGTTGCATAATTTTGCCATATTAAGACTGAATACGCATTTTAATTAAGTGATGTAAATGCTGAGGTATGGGTCTCTTTAAGGAATAAGATGACGGTTAATACTTCCTGTAGCTGATAGCATGGTCCAAAGCTAAAGGTTTAAGACACGAATTGCGTGAATTCCCACGTAGTACTTCTTGCTTTCTTAGTACCCGATCCGTCGGCTGACGGGAAAGTCGAGCCATTCCACGCCCCCGAAAATAGGACCAGAAAAACTACTGAACCGAACGAACAATACGAAATCCGAAACTGTTACATCGGTAAGATGGTCTACTTCCACGGCGGATGGCGGCACGGCAGTGTCCTGAAGAATCGCCACAGGAGCCACCCCGCAACACTCGAGAGCGCCCGGAAGCCGGTCCCTGCGGATTATGGTCGGGACTGTTTAAATAATAGCCGGGATCATACAAATCGTTGCAACATTCCCACACATTCCCGTGCATATCGTACAAATCCCACGCACTTGGCTCTTTCAGGCCGACCGGGTGAGTCGTTTCATCGCTATTCCCACTGTACCACCCGGCGTCAGATAAATCAGAATCATCATTCCCACTGTAAAAACGAGTGGTCGTACCCGCACGACATGCATATTCCCACTCCGCTTCTGTCGGAAGACGATACCCACACCCTGGATATCGTTGATTCATGGATGCAAGAAATTCCTGGATGTCATCCCAGGAAACGTTCTCAACGGGGAGATCCGTAGTACTGGTAAACTGTGATGGATTCGTTCCCATCACTTCCTGCCACATCGCCTGGGTCACCTCCACTGTCATCATTTCAAACGCATCCAGTGTAACACGGTGTTGAGGTCCTTCTTCGCTACTCCTGTCTATTTCGTCTTCAGGTGAACCCATTACAAACGATCCCGCCGGGATGTGGACAAATACCATGCCTTCCAAGGGACCTTGGCGGGCAGTTGAAGCGTTGTCCTGAGCGGAGGTAGTGAAAATAATGGCAAATCCAGCGATTACACAAAACCACAATCTTCTCATTGTTCCCTCTGAAAATCTTGAAGTTCTGTAGGTACAGTAAAAATAGGAAGATGAGAGGAAGAATGCACGATGGAGTGTGGTTTTTATTGTTTTGTTAAACGGGTGCTATAAAAAAGGGCATTGTGTAGCCCGGACCGGTATTCTGGGTCCGGGCTACTCGCTACGTACTACAAGTTATACTATATACTTGCGTCTTCTGTATTCCGTGTATTCAGTGACTTCCGTGGTTGCAGAATCTTTCCAATCTGACACCCGACTTTGGACTACAGGTCGAACCACCCTACCTACACCCGGAAGGAGATTGCCGCGTCGTTTGCCGGGAACGACAAAAAAACTCCGGCAAACATCCTCGCAATGACGTTCATATCCGTCGCAATAACAGACTAGTCCATTTCCTCATGATACCCGTCATCATATTCAGTGCCGTTCGTTTGACGATCCTGCTGTCGCTGCTGACGGTCCTGGTTGAAGCGGTAGGTCAGGCGCAGGGTGACAGAACGTGACCGTCTCCGGAATTCGGAATAGGTGTAGAAATCATCGGTAAAGATTTCCATTTCCCGTTTCCGGGTGTTGAACAGGTCGCGTACACTGAGAGTGAGATCCCATGTGTTGTTCTGGAAAGTGCGGGTGAAGCCGACATCCGTCATGGACATCGCTTTCCGTTCACCCTGGACAGTTTCCTGCGGTCCGCGATAGAAGAAACGAAGCTGGAACCGCGCCTCACGTGACAGGGAAATGACAGCGGAGGTCCGTGCAAACCAGCTATTCGATTCGCTGTCGAGGGTCTGGCCGTCCTTTTCGCCCTCGGTATGGGCCTGGTAAATGTTCACGTTGCCTTGCAGACGTAACCACCGGGCAGGATTGTAATTCCCGATAAACTCAAGCCCTACCGCATCTCGAGTGGACAGGTTGTAAAAACTGGTCAGGGTACTCGTGTCGGTGGCGGACTGGAACATCTCGATCACACCGGTTGTATGGCGGTAGTACGCGCTGGTGGTCAGGGAACCGGTGTCCCAGTGACGCAGGTATCCCAATTCATACGAATCCGTGTACTCAGGATCGAGATTGGGATTGCCACGCATAACATTTCGAGAATCGGAATAATTCCAGTACGGCAGCAGGAACCAGTAACGTGGACGGTTCAATCTGCGGCTGTAGCTGGTCAGGATCGAGTTGACCGGATTGAGTTCGTAGGACAAGTGTGCGCTGGGGAACCAGTCCATGTAGTCACGGTTATTAGTGATCCCGGTTCCTTTCAACTTAGTGCCGATATCCGAATATTCCCCGCGAAGGCCCAACTGGTAATGAAGGTCGTGGAACCGGTTTGAATAGGTGGCATACCCGGCGTGAATATTTTCCGTATAATTCACATCGTTACTGCGTTCATCAATGATGACAGGATTACCCTCATCATCGAGCTGTTCGACGGTGAAATCGTTGTTAAAGTCACGGATATGGCTTTTCCATCCGATTTCAAAACGGCTGTCTTCATTAAACGGATGGATATAATCCGTCTGGAACACATAGGAAATTTCATCGGTTGAATTCAGCACATCTTCATAAAGGGTCGGATCTCCACGATTTTCCCCGGCTGAATACTCATATTCCCGGATACTCGATTCTTCCGTTTCATCCCCGGTTTCCACCTGGATCTGCGCGGTCCACTCATGATCCTGTTCGCCGAAGGTTCGACGGAAGTCCAGGGTGCCTCCATACCACCGTTCGAGGGCATCTTCAGGATCATTTCGCAGGATAATATCCATCGGATCGCCATTAAGATCGTAATAATTGTAGGTAACATCCGAATCGGTTTCATCTTCTCCGTAATAGTGAAATCCGGTAAGTGTGAATGTCGTTTGACGGTTGGGGAAAAACTCGAATCCGCCACGGAAATTGTTGCCAATCCCCGATCGATCATTTTCACGGTCGGTATCAAGCGCAGAGTAATATGGGTTGTTGTAATAGTCCTGTTCGGAGAAACCTTCTCCGAAATTGGAACGATACCGGATGCTTTCATTGGCGAACATGTTGAATTTTCCGACACGGTAATTCAAGTGTGCGGAGATTCCATAGCGTCCTGGATAACCGCCGAACACCGCCACGGAACCATTCATGCCGTCATCACGGTCTTCTTTCATGACGATATTGATGATTCCCGCGGAACCATCCGCGTCATACCGTGCAGATGGATTTGTGATGACTTCGATGCGGTCGATCTGTTCGGCGGGGATCTGCTGAAGGGCGTCCGCCGGGTCGATACCCATACGGCTGGACGGTTTCCCGTCCACGAGGATGCGCACATTGGTATTACCACGCAGGCTGACATTGCCGTCAATGTCTACTGTTACGGAAGGGACATTTTCGAGCACTTCCGATGCTGTACTGCCCGCTCCAGCCAGATCCTGGCTGACACGATAGATTCTGCGGTCCGCTTCGAGTTGTACTTCTTCGCGTTCTGTGGTGTAGGAGACGTCGGGAAGGTCCATGGTGGACGGTATCATTTCGATTTCACCCAGACGAGTGGGCTCGGAACCTCCGGCGACTTCCACTGCTTCCATACGGAAAACTTCATAGCCGATCACACGGAACTGGATGTCATATGTTCCGGCGAAAGGGATTGGGAGACGGAACCCGCCACTGTCGTTTGAAGAACCGCCCGACACCTGCTCTTCGCTACCGGCTTCGAATACGATGATATTTGCTGAAGGAATCCCCATTCCGCTTTCGGCATCCACTACACGCCCGCGGATCATGGCAGCATTAGCATAGACCGGATGTAATAAACCAGCAATAATAATGATACTGATTATGGCAAAAAAGCCAGTAAACTTAGTCATCTATCGTCCTTTTCAACGTACTTTTACGTGTAACAATCCCGTAGTATACGGAAATCAAGAGATGGATAGTTGAAAGCTCTTTTATACAGACCCCAAGTGCCTTCAAAGCTATTGTCCAAAAATGTATTACAGATTAGACACATGAATGGTTTCAAAGTTTACGCATTTTGTATGGGCTGGCTCCTTACTCGAAGGAGTGATCTCACGGAAGAGAAAATCACGGTTGCACGTAATCGAATCAAACCGAAAAACAAGACATCGACTACTTTTATGGTGTCCATGTTAGCGGATGTGTGGTAACGTTTGTTTGTCAAACGCCGATTTAATACTGGGAACAATCTGGCCTGGTTGCTGGCGGATAGGGTATCTCTTTCGAAATGCTCATCAATACTCATCGAAAAAGAGAAACCCGACTGCACGCAGTCGGGCCAAACGGTCATAGAGAAAGAGAAACCCGGGTGGCAAGCACCCGGGCCATAGTCAGGACGGGGCCTATATAAGAAATTATCCTTCCACCTCATACCCAAGTCGTGCCAGCACTGTCCTCGCATTCTGGAAGGTGGAATCTGTAGCAGCCGCCTGGCGGTAGTACTGCACGGCTGTCGTAGTGTCGCCTAACAGGAGATGGACTTCCCCAAAGCTGTCATACACATTCGCCGACGCAGGGAATTGTTCCATATTCAAACGCAGTACTTCTCGTGCTTCTTCATACCGTTGACGGTAAGTCAGTTCATACCCCAACAGGTTCAGGTGTGCTTCGCCGAAGTCATAGTCATCGGGATGGGTTTCACGCAATTGATGATACCGTTCGATCATGGCTTCAATTCCATCCGCTTCCAGGACAGTGGTCAACGGTTCACAAATCGAAGTCAACTGCGGTCCAAGATCATCGCCACGTTCCCGCCGGATCTGGTTTATCCAGTTCTCGTGTCTGAGGAATCCAGTACCCAGTGTGTCCCATGGCGCCAGCACACCGTCCGCAATGATCTGTTCAACAGTTCTGCCCGCATCCAGTTGTTCATTTACAAGTGCGATACTCATGGAAAGCGTGTCATGGTATGCAATCAACTCATCAGCAGTGAGGTCAGGGCCATGAGATGAGTTGAAGAGAACATCCGGATATGTCTCCGCGAGCTGCTGCATCCGTCCAACAACTTCATCCAGAGTGCCACCTGCAGCAAAGTCGACAAAAGGCCATCCAGTAGTAATGGCACGTCCACCAATGCACATCAGGTTGGATTCGACGAAATAAATGATGATGTCATCACCATCATGCCCGGGGGGAAGCTTCCACATGCGGATTGTGTCACCGTTAAACTGAATTTCTACTGTGTCCTCGATGGCAACGGTTTCCCTTGTAAACAACTGCCGTGGAGCCAGATTGAGATATGTCTGTTCTATCGCCTGGTCTGATGCGTAGATCGTAGCTTCTTCCTGAAGCTCCGGTAATCCCCCGATGTGATCTGTATGAGTGTGTGTGATCAGGATCTTGCGGATCGGCAGGTCGCTGAGTTGACGGACGGCATCATGTACTGCGCCCACAGGAAATCCGGGACCGGTATCTACAAGGAGAATACCGTCCTCGCCGACAGAGGCAACAATATTGAAGTTGAATGGTTGTTGGAAAGTAATACGCGTCAAATGATCATCGTATGCAGTAAAAGTATAGGCCGGTTCTTCAGCTTGCTTGGTACAGGAGGTAATCACAAGGAGCAATACTGCTGTCAACAGCACCAGCAAGTACGGAATACGAACATTCATATCTCCCTCTCTTCCTTGTGGACCGATTCATGGATCAATCCACCAGTGAATGTCGGTTGAGTGACTTTGAATGGATTAGGAAATCACACAACAGTTTTCCGACTCACGTGAAAGGTGGGAATTGCATCGTGTAAAAGCAACGAAAACAAAGAAAAAGAATGATTTCTTTGGCTGGGGTCTCTCGGATAGAGGTTATAAGAATGTAGCACGGACGTAAATAAAAGTAGCCCGGACCGCCCCCGGTCCGGGAAGATTTTCTGATTTCAACTCTTCTTATATACTTAGTCCCCGGACCGGGGGCGGTCCGGGCTACTTTTATTCTATCTCAGGCAGTGATGATTCCTGCTGATTGTCTCCTTGTCCGGGAACCACAAGACTGTCCTGCGGAACTTGGCTCCAGTCGATTTCGCTGCCACGCATGCTGTGCGGGATCAGGTACACCACGAGAAGGATCACCGAAGCGCCCAGCACACTCCACCGTCCCCATTTTTCCGCGAACCTGCTACGCAGTATCCATAACGCGGCTGCCCAGAAAACAAACGCCACCAGGGTTTTGTTATCGGTCAGGTCTTCACCGAATGGCCATCCGGTCCAGTATGCTCCGAACGCATATTTCTGAACAATCGGCCCGAGGATCAGTCCTCCGACAAACAGGAAGATGATCGTAAGCCATGAAATGGTTTGCAGTTTTTCCCCGAACAAAGCGCTGAACGATGCCCGCAAGGAAAACATCATCGCGAAAAACATGATAAAAATGTGGGGAACAAGCACACCAAAAGGAACCTCACCCTTGTATCGGATAACACAGGATTCACCCGATTCGGGAAGCTGGAGTTCTTCAGCGCCATAGGTCAGCAAAACTTCGTATTCCAGTTTTCCGGCAGGGGGTTGGTTCGGGAGATAGGCGACCAGAATCCACTGCCCTTCACTGTTCGTGGAAGGTGTGATATGGTACGAGCCGTCATGCCCCTGTTCAATGGCTTCCACCTGCATGCGTTGCATCGGGATACGGTACCAGGATTCTTCCAGTCGATACCGTTTCCAGATAACTGTGCCGGTGATTTCGGGATCATCCAGTTCGATGATCACCGGATGGTCGGTTTCGCCTCCATGACTTCGAGTCAGGCTGTACTCAAATGTGTGTGCGCCAATTGTCGCTGTTCCCTGGATAGGATATGTCGGCCCGGTCTGTCGTTGATACGTGGCAATTGCAAACATCAACACAAAAGCGACTACCCACAATAGGATGGACTTGATTCGTTTCATCTATTTATTTCCTGTAATGCATTCCTGTTACTGTAAACTTATTATTACCAACCTTGACGGGTGGCCCGACCTGCAGTTCAAGGTCGGGTTTCACCATCCTGCAATCATCCATGAACACTTATTGTCCGCCCGGATGACCACCGCCACCATGCCCGCGCCGTGATGGCTCACCGAGAACCGCAGTCGTTTCATGCTCTTCACCATTACGGACAAACACAATCACCACCTCATCACCCGGTTGATGTTGACGCAGGGCATAGGTGAAATCATAGATATTATCCATGATTACTTCATCCATCCGGATCAGTATGTCACCTCCCTGGAGCCCTGCCTCGGCGGCAGGTGTGCCGGGACGGACCGCCTGGATGCGGAATCCTCGCAAGCTGTCCGGTTGAGCGAAGTCGGGAACGGTTCCGAGAGAAACGGGGATACCATGACGCCCACGTCCCTGTTCCGGTGGTGTTTCCTCCACATAGGTCAGGGTCAACTCCGGATCGGAAAGCTCCTGGATGAAATTGCGTCCATAAGCAAGAACGCGAACAAGGGCACGGCTGTGGATCATGTCGGTATCGTCACGGGAACTGTGATAGTCGGGATGGGCCGAACCCATGTACTGTACCACCGGAATGCCTTTCCGGTAAAACGATGAATGGTCCGAGGGGCCATACCCGCCACCACTACCCGCAATCGCCAGCCCCGAGCCAGCCGTCGCCCGTTCCGCGAGTTCGGTCAGCTCTTCTGCGCTGTGAATTCCGAGGACTGCCAGGGTGTTGTTCTCCACACGTCCGACCATGTCGATGTTCAACATGAAAAAGGCTTCCTCGAAACGCGGGGGAGGATTGTCAACGAAATACGATGAACCGACAAGCCCGGTCTCTTCCGCGGTGAACGCTACGAACCAGATGGTCGGTCCGGCGGGATTACGGCGGAAATAACGGGCCAGTTCGAGAATGACAGCAACACCGGAAGCGTTGTCATCCGCGCCGTTATGAACCGCATGTACTCCCGGTTCAGTGCTTCCCATTTGACCATAGCCCAAGTGATCATAATGCGCGCCGACAATCAGCAGACGGTTCGAAGCGCCCGGCAGGATCGCCCCGACATTTTTTACAGGCACACGGTCCCGTTGAACTTCGACCGAGACGGTTATCTCATCAGTGGTAACGTCCATGCTCCGTGGTGTCTGGTTCAAGTCAATCGAACGTTGGGCGTTTTCCAGGTTGAACCTGCCGCCGGAGATGGTCTCCAGCCCACGCCCGGTGATGTGCAGCACCGGCAATCCGGCATCCATGTACGGCTCATTGGTACGCAGGATGGGCAATTCATTCACTTCGGCGTTTTCACGGTTCGGCCCGGCGACAATCAGCACACCGGCAGCGCCTTTCATCTTGGCGTTGGTTGTTTTCGCACGCAAGGTGGAGTGTGGAGTGCTGTTGGTTCCTTCCATACGGCTGCCCGGCTGATCCCCGGCAGGTTCCCCTTCGAGGATAACCACGATTTTATCCTGGACGTCGATTTCAGCGTAATCGTCATAGTCATATTCGGGAGCGGAGATGCCATATCCTGCGAATACGACCGGAGCGGTAATATTGCCATTCCCGGTAAAACCGGCAGGCAGGATATCTACATCAACAGTCAGGGTGTCATCACCGGTGATCAGGCGGGTATTATCATTGATCTGGATTCCCCAGCTCATGTCAAATGGCTGGTACCAGGAATCTTCGAATAACGGCAGCAACCCAAGCTGCTCGAAGTTCCGGGCAATGTATGCCGCACTGGAATCCAGACCCATCGTCCCGATCCCGCGGCCTTCACGTGCGTCATTGGCGAGCCATGCGATGTGCATCAGCAAACGCGCTTCCTGGTCCCAATCGAGCCCCCAGTCATATCCGGGCGCTTCCTCTTGAGGACGCAGGGACGGCATAAAACCGGTGGGACGGTCCGGCGCTTGTGCAAATACCGGTGATAAACTTGCAAGAAGAATTCCCAATAAAACACTTAATGACAATGCTTTAGAAGTCGTATATGGATCATGTTTTCGAATAGTACAAGTGAGCATCGTCCTCTCCGAAGAAAGTTGTTCAGTCAAATTGTTAGAAGAACCTACAATATATTGATGTATAAAGCTTCTGTTGGACGCTTTCAGTAAATGTCTCCCTGTTCCCTTGTGAATAAAAATTTCCTGGTAGCATTCATTATTGGTTCATGGAAACCATCTATTTCATTGAAAAGCTCCTTCGATATTTCCTATTATAAGATGTCAACCAAGTTGTTCATCCACTACATGCGAATTGGTTCAAAAGGTACTTGTTCGGGAGAAAAGAAGATGCAACGTATTCTCTGTTTAGTATTGTCCATTCTGGTGATTTGCAGTAGTGCATTTGCTCAAGTGACATTTGAGGATATGATTGATTCAGATGGAACTCAATCGATTATCACAACACCCGTTGAGCCGGGAACAACTCTTGAAGATATTGTCGATCATAATGAACTGGATTTTGAACAATCGGATCTTGATCCGGGAATACCGCTTGAGGGCGATTATATTGGAAAAGGATGTTTTACGCCCGATGGCGGCCGTATCCTGTTCCCAAACCGTGCTACAGACAATGTGACTGTTTATGACAATGAAACCGGCGACATGATTACCAATATCGAAGTGGGAACCTACCCGGGGGAAATCGCCTGTTCGGATGAGTATGCTGTAGTCGCATGTGCATTCAGCGATGAAATCTATGTGATTGACCTGAGCGATTATTCCATCGCGGGGATTTTCGATTCCGGTGAACAGCCGTGGGTGGTGCGGATCAGCAATGACGGCGCAAGAGCATTTGTCGCTTGTGATATTGATGATGTCTGCGAAGTGATCAACCTCGAAACCCTCACTCACGAACGGACCATTCAGAGCTTTCCCATCGCCCTCCTGTCTTATTCGATGAGTTCCGAACATGGACGGCTATTCTTCAACTTCAGTGATTTCGAAGTGACTGCGGATGACGGTTTTGTATTCGCCGGCGCAGGACGTGACAGCGTGTCCGTGTTTACTGTAGAAACGGGTGAGTTTGCTGCGGCAGTGCATTTCAGCCAGTTTGTCCGTAATGTGGCGCTCTCCGGTGATGGAGAAGTGGCGGTTACTGTCTCGTCGTCAACTCCAGTAATCGCTTACCAGTTGGACCCGGTGAACTGGGTGATTACGGACAGTGTTGTTGTCGAAGGCTACTCACAGTCATTCCTCGGCCTGGCGGTGAACCAGGATGGCAGCAAGGCGATGTTTGGAACTTCATCGAACACCACGACGATTGTTGATTTTGCCGATGATAATTATACCATGTTCTCGGAAACCTATTCCGCGTTCTGGACAGGTGTCAACTATGACCACAGCCTGGGGATCAGTGGACAATACAGGTTTTCAGTTATCGATTTTGACACGGAATCGGTATTGGGGCAGTTCATAGGACGTGCGCAGTATTATGGAACGGTTTCCCCTGTCAGTAATTATGCTGCCTCTTTAAATCCCTTCGGCCGGGAAGGTGTAATGTTTTTTGATTATACTACCCCGAACAGCCCGGATTACCTGGGGATAACAGACGCTGGAGAAACACCCGAAGGCGATGCCCCGCGTAGAGTGGCGATTACCCCGGATGGCAGCAAGGCATTAATTGTCAACATCGTGTCCGAAAATGTCACCATCCTGAACCTGGAAACCTACGAAATCGAGGCTATTCTGTATGTTGGCGAACGTGCCCAGAATGTGGCGATCACCCCGGATGGCTCCTACGCAGTCGCATGCGGCTACGAAAACGGGATTGTCGCGATCATCGATCTGGAACTGAACATGGTGATTGCGGAGGTGGCGTGTGGACAACGCCCCGGTGTGATCTCAATTTCTCCCGATGGCGGGTATGCGTATGTGGGGAATATCCAGTCGAATACCGTATCCGTAGTGGCGCTGTTGGGGGCAGCGAGCATGGAAGTTGCCGAAGTGCCCTGTGGAGTGATCGGCGTAAGTATGGCGGCGTTTGGTGTGCAGAGTGATGTGGAGGTGACGCCTTCCGGGAATTATGTCTGCGTTGCGGCTTCTTTTGACGACCAGTTGAAGGTTATCGACACATCCACCAACCAGGTTGTTGCAAGTATTGGTGTGGGTGATTTCCCCTTGCAGATCGAAACCGCTGAGTTTTTCGGGCAGGAATATGCGTTTGTATCGAACTTCTTCAGTGACCAGGTAAGTATTGTCTACGTTGATGGAGCCAATAGCTCATTGATGGGGACATTCACTTCCGGTGACGGCCCATTCCGCGTTGCATATGACGAAACTCAAAACCGTTTCGCGACGGCATGTTACTATGACCGGACACTCAGGACCTATGACATTCAATCCGGTCAACAGACCGTGGAAACAACATACCCGAACAACTACGGCAATCCGATCCAGGTGGAATATGATGGCGAAGGCACTCCCATCTGTTTGTTCATCGGCGGACAGGAACCGGCCAGCAGGTTGGTCCGTGGCGATGAAGAACCGGCACTGCTGCCGGCAACCGCATCTTTCTTCGATTATTGTCCGGCAGTGGAAAAGGCAGTCGCAACAATGCCAGGCCCGGATTGGGTGACAGTCGTGGATTGGGATACAACCGGTGTGGAAGAACAGGTTTCGGTTGGTGGAACGATACCCGATACATATCAGTTGCATGCCCCCTACCCGAATCCATTCAACTCCACGGTTACCGTGCAGTATTCTCTTCCGGAAATGGGGAATGTTCATATCCAGGTTTACGATGCATTGGGTCGTGAAGTGGCTGTTTTGACTGACGGGAACCGTCCGGCGGGGCATCACACCCTGTCATGGAATGCTGATGTACTTTCCAGCGGAACCTATTTCATCCAGATGACAGCAGGGAATTATACAAATGTGGAGTCAGTTACCCTTGTGAAATAACGTTTTGTTTTCAGATCAATTATTTGAGATTATTTGTCATAATTGTATATTTGCTTAGAAGGGATAAAAAATAGTTGATAGATGTTTCTATGCATCCCGGGAAACCGGGATGTTTGGTTATGAATATTTCAGAATTATTATGGCATCAATCGGATAACGAGTAGTTGTAAAACGGAGCTGAAATCAGCATCAAAGGCGACTTGTACTATGCATTTGGATAAACTCCAATTCATTTACCTGGGTAATACTTCAGAATACAAGGCGAAACTCGAATACGCAGCCAGGAATTCCAACTTCTCTGGTGGTGATTTGTTGAACACAATCCCGGACCTGGCGCAGGGTAACGAATCCGCTGTTTGTTTCTACGATTACTGCGGGGATCAATCGGAAACCGGCGAACAACCTCCACTATTATCAGGATCAGGGAGTATACAAATTGGAGTAAGCAAGGAAACGAAAACCTTTGATGAGGAGAAAAAAGCTTTAGAACTTGGTTATTCTGTGACGATAGCAACGAACACCAATGATGTCGAATTCACGGATAATCTTGATCTTACGTTATTGCGGCTAACCTCACGCACGAAACAACATGGCAGAACACTTCCCGGTTCCCATATACATAACACAATGTTGATTTTTGATAAATTGAAAGATGTAGCAGTATTGCTTTCCCACGATTTTTCTGTTCTTGAAATGAATGATGCCGCAAAAGAACTATTCGGTGTAAAATCCAGCAGATCTGACTCGAAGAAACTCACGGATTTCTGTCGTTATTTCGGCGAGCAGGGAAAATCGGAAGAGATAATTAAACAATTAAAAAAACACCATTACTGGACAAGTGAAACAGAGTTTACGGATAAGTCGGGTAACGAAATTGTTTCGAAAGTAGTGATTGTTCCGGTTGACATTGGGCAACATAATGAAGAAAACTATATTTGTATCCTGCATGATATCACGGATTGGAAACAAACAGAGCGACGCTTACGTGCTGAGGAACTGAAATACAGGGCAATTGTGGAAGATCAGACAGAGATGATCTGCAGGTGGCTTCCAGACGGTGTTTTAACGTATGTCAATGATAAATTCTGCAATGCTTTTGGATATGAACGTGATGAAATCATAGGCAGCAATCTATTCACAGAGATTCCAATTGAAGATCGTAAGATCATGGAACAGACAGTTGAAAGATTCAGCGTTTTAAATCCGGTATCCGTAACAGAACATCGTGCACAGGTAGCCTCCGGTGAAATCCTTTGGCACCGGTGGGTTGATCATGCCATCTTTGACAAACAGGGGAACCTGAAGGAAATTCAGTCCGTTGGATGGGATATTACAGACAGGGTTGTTGCCACCAGGATGAAGGATATCCTTCTGCATATTGCGGGAGCTGCCAGTTCAAGTGTTTCCCTGGAAGAATTGTTAAAAGTGGTTCATTCACAGCTCTACAACCTCTTTAAGGCCGATGATTTTTACATCGCGCTGTATCATCCGGATGAAGATGCTTTCAGTTTTCCATACATGGTTGATACTCACCAGCAAATGGATTCAACAAAAAAATACGATCGCAATTGCAGCTTAACGGGAATTGTATTTGCTTCCGGTGAACCTCTTGTTTGTGATGAAAAAATGCACCGAAAGCTGCAGAAAGCAGGAAAGGTCGATAATTTCGGAGCTCCTGCCAAGATTTGGATTGGGGCACCATTAATCGGTGTGAATGGTCCTATTGGTGTTATCGCCTTGCAGGATTATACCAACAGCAAGGCTTACAATCACAATGATCTTGACCTGTTAACAGCTATCGCCGAAAACATTTCCGGATTTATTGAACGGAAAAGATTCGAGATTGAACTGCATCGATCAGAGATGAGATTGCAGGCAATCCTGGATAATACCCGGCAGGCGTACCTGCTGATCGATAAAGAAGAAAAGATTGTAGCATGTAACAGAGTGACGAATGACTACTGCAGGAAGTTGTTTGGTGTTACAATGGAGATTGGTGGTTCGATAAGTAAATACATTCCGGAAGCGATCAATGAAGATGTATTAAGAATGATGGCAATGGCCATTGATGGAATACACTCGGAGATAACTCATATTATAAAGGATAATCAGGGAAATGGTCACTATTTCGATGCTTTGTATATCCCGATTGTAAATGAAATGGAAGAAATAACCTCGGTGTTGGTTTCAATTTCGGATGTAACGGAACATAAGCACGCTATTGAGAGCGTCATTCGTAGTGAGAAAAGGTTCCGGTCACTCGTTCGTAACTCATCCGATATCACGCTTATTCTTGATAATGAAGGGACAATCAAGTACGTCAGCGATTCTGCAAGTACTATTCTGGGATATAATCCGGCAGATGTGGCCGGAGGGAATATATGGGAGTTCCTGCATCCGGATGATCACGCGACTGCGGTAAAGAATTTTACGCGTGTGATCGAAGGCAAAGAGGGAAATCTGCAGTCATCATTGTACAGGGTTTCCGATCGTAATGGTCAGTATAAATATCTCGAAACAATGTCAATGAATTTATTGAATGATCCGGATATTCAGGGAATTGTTGTGAATACCCGTGATGTTACATCCAGGATGGAAGCGGAAGACAAATTGCGTGAAAGTGAATCGAGCCTGGAAGAAGCCCAGCGGATCGCGGGGGTTGGAAGTTTTACCATTAATCTGGAAAACAACAGTCTGCATTTATCAAAAGGTTTTGCGGAAATCGTGAAGCAGGATGATGATACAATGCCGCAATCACTGGAGGAATACATACAATTTATCCATCCGGAGGACAGACCGATCCTGTATGCATCAATGGAAGATGCTCAACGGCTGGGATTACCTTTTGAATTTGATCACCGAATACTTCTGCCTGATGGTTTCATCTTCTATGTTCACACCATTGGAAAACCTTTACCAAATGATAAAGGTGAAATAACTGCAATCGTTGGTACCATTCTGGATGTCACCGAGAGTAAACAAATTGAAATTCAATTACGAAAAGCAGCAGAAGATCTCGCCGACAGAAATCGTGAACTTGATATTTCCAAACGGGAGGCGGATGAGTCCAGAGCGGCCGTAGAAAAAGCGGCGGAAGAGCTGAGAAAAGCGTATGAAGATGCTGCCGAAGCCCGATTATTGGCGGAACGGGCGAATGAGGCGAAAAGCCAGTTTCTTGCAAATATGAGTCATGAAATCCGTACACCACTGACTGCGATTATCGGTTTTACTCAGCTTGTCAAGGATCGCCTGAACAATGACGAGAACGCTGAGTTCCTGCAACAGGTTCTTGATTCAGGAAAACATTTGCTCAAGCTGATTAATGATATTCTCGACCTTAGCCGTATCGAAGCGGGTAAGCTGGAAATTTCTTACCAGGCGTTTGATATAACAACACTGCTAAAAGAAGTGGAAAATATTTACAGGGCGAGAATCAATGAAAAAGGCCTGAAGTTAAAACACTATTATGAAGTATTCGATGAACTTGTGACCCTGGACAGGGTGCGTGTCCACCAGGTGGTCGCAAACCTTGTCAACAATGCGATCAAGTTTACCGAAAAGGGCGCTATCGAGATATTTCTCAGAAAATTGAAGAACTCTTCCGGTATTGAAATTGTTATTGCCGATTCAGGTGTGGGCATACCACATGACCGGCAAACCGAGGTATTCGATCCTTTTTACCAGGTAATTACATCTGTTCGAGATGAAAAACAACCCGGTGCAGGGCTGGGATTATCCATCACAAACCGCCTGGTGAAAGCGATGGGTGGCGATATCCGCCTGGAGAGCAGAGTAGGTGAAGGAAGCAAATTTACCGTTACTTTCCCATGTCAATTGATGGATAAGGGTATCGTCCGATCCGGTGCACTTTCCCAGGATTTCAAACAAACGGTAAAAAATGTAACATCGGAAAATGTCACAATTCTTGTCGCAGATGATAACATAGCCAATCAGAGGTTGATCCAGCATTCCCTGGAACGAGCAGGATATATAGTAATAATGGCAAATGATGGTGTGGAAGCGGTTGATGCTTTTTATCAACCTCAGAAATTTGATTTGGTCATTATGGATGTTCAAATGCCCAGGATGGACGGATATGAAGCCATTCAAAAGATTCGGAGGACGGAAAAAGGGAAAAGAGTTCCCATTTTATGCCTGACAGCATTTGCCATGAAAGGAGACAAGGAAAAAAGCCTGCTCGCCGGAGCGGATCAATATCTCTCCAAACCGTTTGACCCAAACCATCTCGTCGAAATCATCGATCAGATGACTTATCGTGAACGAGCGCTTCCTCAAAAGGACATGTTTGTTAATGATCCAGAGCTGAGGGATCTGAGAATTGAATACCTCCAGACACTGCTCGATGAGATCAACCAATTTTTCCAGGAGTTTCCACCAAAAGAAGAGATGAAGTCATGGGGACACAAACTCAGTGGGAGTGGTGGTTCTTTTGGTCTGCAGGAATTAACAAAACTTGGAAGAGAATTGGAAGAATCAGTCGAAGATAAATCAACGGATGATATACAACTCTGCCTGGGACAGATTGCCGGGCTGATCGAACAAATACTTGAGGAATAGTATTCGAGGATATGTTTTCAATCGAAAAAACTTTTCACTACACTACTTCAATCGGAAACCTTGTATTGCTATCTATCACATATCCAGGATAAGAGGTAATTTTACATTCCCGGCATTCTGTTTATTACGAAGCACATACCCATGCTCCAATGCATAATTGAGTAATTTTGCGGTCAACTCCACGTCCATTTTGCAATATTTCTCGATCAAATCGATTTTTCCTTCTTTCCACCACTGTAACGCGTCCAGTCCATCACCAAGTTTTCCAACATTAAAGGTAGCGGTAGCCAGGTTGCTGAGGGAAACACGGAAACCATGTTGACGAGTGATTTCAGCCAAAAGGTCCAGGGTGGGAAAACTGCGCAGATCCTCTTCTGTATAAATGCTGAGAACAGCATTGTCAAACCTGATGTTATTAAATCCGACAACAAGGTCCGCTTTTTTGAGACGTCCGATCAACTCAGGAATACGGTCTTCCAGGTAGGTATGATAACTACCGGTTTTACGTTCATACAAGACAGCGAGAGAAACACGCATCATGTGTGCATTATGCCATCCTCCTACCTCCTGTGCGGATTTCTGGGTTTCAACATCAAACACCACAATATCCCTGTTTTCGGCTAGCGGAAGGCGGTTGGTGTACTTCTTGATAGCAGTCTCTTGAGTTGATGTTTTTGTGTGCTGATCTTGTAGTCCTTTCTCCTGTCCGGTGTTTTCTGTGATTATCATTTCCGGTTGACCCGGTTCTTCAGGTAGCACATTCCCACGCAATTCTTTGCCACCCGATAAATGTTCCAATAGTCGGATTGTTCCGGCTTTATCCAGGGGGATGTTTCCATGCCCGCATTTCGGGGAGTGAATGCAGGATGGACAACCGTCATCGCATGGGCATTCGTTGACAAGAGCATAGACCTTGTTCAGCAATTCATCAAATACTTCATAAGCGCGGTTCGCAAGTCCCACACCGCCCGGGTAGCCATCATAAAAGAATACCGTAGCGCCTTTTGTCTGCTGGTGACGTGTAAAACTGATCCCACCCATATCGTTCCTGTCGCACAGGGCAAACAGGGGCATTAATGCGAGGCTCGCATGTTCCAGGGCGTGCAGTGAGCCCATGGGATGGTATTTTTCCTCGATCAGTCCTGCAATGGCTGTTTCTACCGGCTCAATCCAAAGACCAACCGTCTCATAAATCATAGGCGGTAAATCGAGAGTATGTTCGCTGATTTTATCGCGTCCACGTGTGGCTCGGCGTTCATACCCGGTCACCCATTCTGTCACCTTTAACTTTCCCAGAGATACCTTGAAGCGATCATTCTGGCGGCTATTCAGTGTTTCAAGGATTTCCGTCTCCTTATCGGACCGAATCACCGTGTAATAGGGGACGGTCTGCTGGCTGGCCCATGCTTCCTGCTTTGCGAGGTCAAGCGACTGGATCACATAGGTTTTTCCACGATGCAGGTAGACAGCTCCCGGATGGCATTCCGAAAGCGCCTGCCATCCGCTCACACTTCCAATCAAACGTCGCGAGTTCTTTTCCAGGATGGAAACTGTTTGTCCCGATCCTCGGATGTTAATGTTCCGCTGAGGTTGTTTACGGTTGGAAAACCATAAAAATCCACCCGCCGCTTCGGACAATTCGTCTTCCTCTACCAACTCTTCGATAGCTGGTCTTGCGGAATCTATGTCATACACCGAATCATTTCGTCGCAGGGGGAGTTCCTGGGCAGCGCAAAGCAGATGATTTTTCAGGAGGTATCTGTTAGCGCCATCCACAACTGCCGCTTCCGCGTCACGTCGAAAAAAATCTTCCGGGTGACGCATGTAGTACTGGTCCAGCGCATCGGGCATGGCTATCATGACCGCTGCGGAATCTCGTTCTTTTCTCCCGACCCGGCCCGCTCGTTGCCATGTTGTGGCGATTGTTCCCGGGTATCCGACCAGGATGCAGACATCCAACCCGCCGATGTCGATCCCCATCTCGAGTGCGCTGGTGGACACCACTGCATCCACTTCACCGTCCCGGAGTTGACGTTCGATCTCACGACGTTCGCTGGGGAGATACCCGGAACGGTAGGCGCTGATCCGTCCCGCCAGGTCAGGATTAGCGGCGACTGTCCATTGATGGATCAGTTCCGTTACTTTTCGTGCCTTGGTGAAGACAATGGTTTTCAGTCCGGAATCAATAGCGTCGCCAAGCATTTTGCATGCAGTTGTATATAGACTCAGGTGGGGATTCACAAAAATCCATTTCCGCCCGGCGGAGGGTGCACCGCTTTTCTCAACCGCTTCAAAAGGAACACCGGTCAGGTTTTCTGCAAGCTCGGCGGGATTTTTTATAGTCGCCGACGTTGCAATGAATTGCAAATTAGAATGGTAGAATAAGGTGATACGCCTGAGACGGTGCATGATCTGGAGAACATGACTCCCGAAAATGCCTTTGTATGTATGCAGTTCATCAAGCACGACAAATTTCAGGTCACGGAAAAACGGCTCCCAACTGGAGTGAAACGGTAAAAATCCCTGGTGAAGCATATCCGGATTTGTCAATAGGAGATTGGGTGGATTTTCACGCAGAGTCTGACGTTCCTTTCGGGGAGTATCGCCGTCATAAATCGCTGCAGAAATGTGTTCCGCTTGCATTGCAGCTATCATCGAACGGATGCGTTTCAACTGATCCTGCGCGAGAGCCTTTAACGGGAATAGAAGCAGCACCCGTGTTTCCGGCTCCCTGATTATCCGTTCCAGGATCGGGAGCAGGTACACATAGGTCTTTCCGCTGGCGGTGGGAGTGACCACTACAACATTTTTGCCGTCACGCACAAGGTTCAGACCATCCACCTGGTGAGAATACAACTGCTTGATAGATTCATTCTTGAGAGCGCCCTGCAGGTTTTCAGGTAAGGGTGGATTGGGGGTTGCATATTGCGAACGCTGGCGTTTGATCGATTTTTTATAGCTGATATCTGCGCCGTAACGATCTTCTTCATTGAGCAGGTCTAAGAATACCTGTAGGGACACTTGTTAAGGCTCCGTACTTACAAGAAAGTTGTCGAAATTAATGGTTCATACTTGTATTATCTCAGCACAAGATACATGTGTGAGCCGAGACAGACACCAGGTAATATACAGAAATCAAGCGGATATACAAATGTTCATGTGTATACAAAAACGGGATTCACAAACCGCTTGTTTCACTCTTCTTTCATAACATGTATCTTTGTACCAATACTTGAAAATGTTTTTCTGGAGCGAACATGCCAGTAACCTATAAAGACGCCGGTGTCGATATTGATGCCGGGGAAGAACTGGTCCACAGGATCAAGGGGAAAGTGCGTAAAACCTTCGGACCGGAAGTGCAGACGG
The DNA here is from genome assembly GCA_963674515.2 of bacterium. Lineage (GTDB taxonomy): Bacteria > Electryoneota > Electryoneia > Electryoneales > Electryoneaceae. Next base: position 8,055 of record CAXXQY010000032.1, on the reverse strand, counting down.
ACCTTGGATTGTTCGGTGGTGCATTCAAGCTGGATACGGCTGGCATGGAGGAACCGCTCCTGATTGCCAGCACGGATGGTGTCGGTACCAAAACCAAGGTCGCGGAATGGGCGAACATCCATAATGGTATCGGACGCGACCTGGTCAACCATTGTGTGAATGACATCTTTACCTGCGGCGCACGTCCCCTGTTTTTCCTTGATTATTATGCTACTGCACATCTCGATGTGGATGTTGCCGAGCAGGTAATCGGAGGATTGGCGGACGGTTGCAGGGATCTCGGAGTTGCGCTATTAGGTGGGGAAACTGCCGAAATGCCCTCGGTCTATCATGACGATGTTTATGACCTCGCTGGTACAATCGTCGGGGTAGTCGACAAAATAAAACTGATCAACGGTGAAAATATCCGGGAAGGAGATATCCTTGTCGGGCTGTCCTCCAATGGTCTCCATACCAATGGCTACACGTTGGCGCGCAAAGTTTTGATCGATGACGGAAAGCTGAAGCCCGATACTGTGCTCAAGGGAATGGATGTATCCATTGCCGAAGCGCTTCTGAAGCCTCATTTCTGTTATTACAAACCGGTTCAGGAATGGCTGGATCGTGAACTGCGGGTGCATGGTATGGCGCACATTACCGGTGGCGGGATCGAAGGGAACACGTCACGGATTATCCCGGATGGCCTCAAAGCGGTAATCGACTGGGGATCATGGGAGATTCCGCCCCTGTTCCGACATATCCAGGAAATGGGAGATGTGCCGGACGAGGATATGAGACGGACCTTCAATCTGGGGATCGGATGGGTGTTCGCCCTGCCTGCGACAAAATCTAAGGATATCATCATGCACGGCATGTCGGTCGGACTTGATGTAATACGTATCGGGCAGGTGGAAAAGGTCTAAATTACAGAAATATCAGATACAACGAGGACACCATGATGACCATGTTGTCCTTTTTTATGGCAGGGAACATCATAGTTGTTGAGACACCAATCGTGGAAAGATCTTTATCGCGAATGATTTCTGGAAGAATTGTGAAATGAACCAGCCTTCTGTACTTGTGTGAAAAATGTAATATTGTCCTTCAATCCCAAAATTCTTATATTGTTACTGTGTAAACAAGAGATGTGAGCAGCATTTTATCATGGTGAGGTTATCGCTGGTTTGTCGCAGGCTTTCATTTCTGTACTGGTAAACAAGTGAGACTTGTGTGGAAGCATCGGGAATCTATCTACCATTAGTGATCCTGTTCGGGTATCTGGCAGGATCGATTCCGACCGCTGTTATCATCGCAAAGCGGTTTGGTGGGATAGATGTTTTCTCCGAAGGCAGTGGAAATCCAGGCGCTTCCAATGTGTTCCGTCTGATGGGGTTCAAATGGGCAGTTGTAGTCATGACCATTGACATTTTCAAGGGATTCATTCCCGTCTATCTTGTCGGGCAGTTTCATGAGTATTTCCTTCATCCGATTTTCGCACGGAATTACATTTGGGTAATGCTTTGGGCTGGGGCTGGTGCAGTTGTCGGGCACCTGTTGCCGTTGTACACAAAGTTCCGCGGTGGAAAAGGGGTGGCGACTTCCGGCGGTGTCATGCTGGCCCTGGCGCCGATGGCCTCCTCTGTCGTCCTGATGGTCTGGGCGGTTGTGTTGTACTGGAAACGTACGTTTTCCGTGGCATCTCTTGTGGCGGCCTGTGTATTTCCCCTGTCGCTGTATTGTTTTGAGGGAGAACAGCAGAAATCAGTATTCATGTGGAGTCTTATTGTCCCGGTCATGTTGTTCGCCACTCACCGTTCAAATTTAAAACGGCTATGGCAGGGTGAAGAATTTCCCATGAACGAGAATGAAGAGAACGGTCCGAATTAATCCTCTTTTTGTCCAACGCTCCTGTGAAATTCTCGTTATCCCATTGAATTTTCCACTTATATTACCGTAATTATTTTCGGGGATTGCGAAAAACAAGAAATACAGTCGTTTGTCGGTATTGGAAATGCAGATATTGATGATTACATAAATCTGTAAAGACAACTGCTTACCATACATATCCGGATAATCTTATGGCACTCATTACAGTACTTGGAGCTGGAAGTTGGGGAACAGCCCTTGCTATTTTGCTGGCTGATAAATCCGCTCACCAGGTGCGTCTCTGGGAATTCAGGCCGGATGCTGCGAAACGGTTGGCAGAGGACCGTGAGAACAAGGAATTCCTGCCGGGGACACCATTCCCGTACAGTCTTGAAGTAACGAATGACCTGAATGCCGCACTCGAAGGGGCAGAGGCGGTGCTGGTCGTAGTCCCATCCCAGTTTGTACGATCTGTGCTTGTGCAGATCGAAGGGGATCACAGCGACAAGATCTGGTTAAATGCTGCCAAGGGAATCGAACTGGATTCATTAAAACGCATGTCGGAGGTCGTGGAAGAGGTCATGGGCCCCGAGATGCTTGACCGGTACGTTGTTCTGTCCGGACCCAGCCATGCGGAGGAAGTGATTCGCGGACTGCCAACCACGGTTGTGGCCGCAGCCCGCGACATCAATCTGTCACAGCAGGTGCAGCAGTGGTTCAGCGGTCCGACCTTCCGGGTATATGCTTCCCAGGATGTTGTAGGGGTGGAACTTGGCGGGGCGATTAAAAACGTGATCGCGATCGCGTCAGGCATCTGCGATGGACTTGGTTTTGGAGATAATACCCGGGGCGCCCTGCTCACGCGTGGAATCGCGGAAATGGCACGGTTGGGGACTTCCATGGGAGGCCAGTTTGAGACATTCTCAGGCCTTTCAGGGATTGGCGATTTGATTACGACTTGTGTGAGTAAACACAGCCGGAATCGGTATGTGGGCGAGGAAATCGGAAAGGGACGTTCCCTGGATGAAATTCTCGATTCAATGCACATGGTTGCCGAAGGTGTGGTGACGACAAAATCGGCGTATAACCTGTCCAGGAAACTGGATGTTGACATGCCGATTACCCAGCAGGTGTACAGTGTATTGTTCGAGGGAGTTCCTCCCCGGGAAGCAGTAATGAAATTGATGATGCGCTCATTGAAGGTGGAACACGGATGAAACGAGTATACGTAGAAGATTTTGAAAAACATGCGGGCGAAGAAGTAGAAGTGCGAGGATGGCTGTACAACATGCGCAGCAGCGGAAAGATCCTGTTCCTGCAGGTACGGGATGGCAGCGGATATGTGCAGTGCGTCGTTTCGAAATATGACCTGGATGAAGAAGCATTCGAACAGGCAAAAGCTCTCACCCAGGAGACTTCACTGATCATTCGCGGAAAACTGCGTGCTGATAAACGCGCCCCGGGCGGGTACGAGATCAATGTTACCGAACTGGAAAAGATCGGCGATTCGATAGATTACCCGATTACAAAGAAGGAGCATGGGGATGCTTTCCTGCTCGACCATCGTCATCTCTGGTTACGGTCGGCGAAGCAGCATGCCCTGTTGCGGATACGCCACGAGTTGATCAGTGCGTTCCGTGACTTTTATAACAACCGTGGGTTTATCAACTTCGACAGCCCGATCTTTACACCCAACGCAGTGGAAGGAACCACAACACTCTTTTCCACGGAATATTTTGATACAACCGCCTATCTCGCACAATCCGGGCAACTTTACGGTGAAGCGGGAGCGATGGCGCACGGAAAAATTTACACTTTCGGACCGACCTTCCGTGCAGAGAAATCCAAAACCCGCCGTCACCTGACCGAGTTCTGGATGCTCGAACCGGAGGTCGCATTTATCAACTTCGAAGAGCTCCAGGAATTGTCGGAAGACATGATCATGTACGGCATCGAACGTGTGCTGGAACGACGCCGTCCGGAACTGGAAACCCTCGAACGTGATATTTCGAAACTGGAAGCGGTGAAAAAGCCGTTCCCGAGGATCGATTATCATAAATGCGCTGATATCCTGGAGCAGTACGCGAAGGATCATCCGGGCGAAGAGGGTTCGGATTTCGTTCGTGGAGATGACTTTGGCGCCAAACATGAGACCATTGTCGCGGAGCCATATGACAGCCCGGTGATTATCACACGTTTCCCGGCTTCCTTCAAAGCGTTCTACATGAAACGCGACCCGGAAGACAATGATCTTGTTCTCGGGATGGACATGATCGCACCGGAAGGATATGGTGAAATCATCGGCGGTTCGATCCGTGAAGATGATTACGAGACGATCCTGAAACGGGTCCGTGAACATGATCTTCCGGAAGAGATGTTCCAGTGGTATCTCGATCTGAGAAAATACGGTTCGGTTCCGCATGGCGGCTTCGGTTTAGGATTCGAACGGACGGTTACCTGGATCGCGGGACGCAAGCACTTGCGTGAAGCGATACCCTTCCCGCGGATGATGTACCGTCTGAATCCGTAAGATTTACAACAAAAAAATTCCACAATAAATGCTCCTGCTGGTTTACCCAGCAAGGGTTGTTTATTGAATAGAAAAATGTTGCCCGGACGCAAAAAATCGATCCGGGAAGAAAGATATGCCCCTGCTGGCTTGTCCAGCAGGGGTTGTTTTTCTATATGATAATCGCATGAATGTTGGTAAAGGACTGATGGGCTGTGGGTGGCATGAGAACCGGATTTGCATGCAGTTGTTGTTGGCAAATCCGTTCCCATGTTCCAAGTCTGTTTTTATGTGCCCAAGGTACTGTCCTATATAGAAACATATGAAACATGGGAACGAAACAGCTTTCTGGTTTCATAATCTGGTTCCAATATGAAATGCTGGTATATTCGTTAAAATCTATACAAAACTATCCCGCATATTTCATGAGAGAGTATGGCGAATCTCTTTAAATCCTTATATTGTTAATGCTTAGACCATAAAAAAGAGGAGATTCGCCATGACAGATTGTAACCATACCTCTCTCATTTTTCCAAGCTGCAAGCGTCGAAAAAATGTGGATTACATCATCGGACTGGCGAAAAACAAACGGGTGAATGCATTGGCGGAACCGTTCATCGAACTAGCGGAAGCAAACTATCAGACGTGTCGCATCAAACAACGTCTTTTCGGCGAAATCGAATACGGGGCGGATACCTGGAAGCAGCAGCAACGTGTGATCGTAAAGGCAGAACATTCATCCAAGGGCGCCAATCCGCGTTATGTGGTGACCAACATTCAGGGCGATCCGCAGGAGCTCTATGATCATCTGTACTACCAGCGTGGCGAAATGGAGAACCGGAACAAGGAACAACAACTTTACCTCTTTGCGGACAGGACTTCCTGCCACAACTGGTGGCCGAACCAGTTCCGTCTGCTGCTGTCCAGCCTGGGGTATGTATTGATGGAATCTATCCGCTGTCACACCTGGTGCGGCACGGAACTGGCCCGAGCGTGCTGCCATACGATTCAATTGAAATTACTGAAGATCGGTGCGGTTATCCTGCGTAACACACGACAGGTCCGGTTCCTGATGTCCAGCTCCTATCCTTACCAAACACTGTTTCGGAAGGTATGGCAACAGTTACAGTTCGAATAGAAATGCACCCGCTTCGTCACCATCATTAACCTGCTCACATCACATCCCGCCGAGGACAACGAATACATATATCTTCAAAGCAATGATTCTACTCGAAACGATGAAAACAGTGAACATTTTACGAACAAATTCTGGTTTTCAGACAACAAAAACATCCTGACAAAATGACAGGACAAGAAAATGGGGAATATCAGACACTCAAAAACGAGATTCAGCAAACGACAAACACTCGTGAAATCTCCTGGATAGAGAGCACAAAAAAGGAAACGATATTCCAATTATCTTTCTCACAGCCCGTAAAGAGATAGAGGGTGTGTTGGCAGATTTTGACAGTGGCGCTGTAAACAATATCAGGAAACCATATAGCACAAGTGAACTCCTCGCCAGAATGAGACTTCACCTTGAATTAAAATGGTCCAGGGAAGAAATCAGCCGTCTGGAAGGTTTTCTCCCTATCTGCCGTTTCTGCAGAAAAATACGGGATGACAAGGGGTATTGGGAAAGCGTAGAGCAGTACATCACTGAGCGGACTACTTCAAAATTCAGCCATGGTATTTGCCCTGATTGTATCAAGGAACATTATCCGGAATTCGCAGACAATCTTCAGAAAAACTTTTTTCAGTGATAAAGTATCATTATAGCATGTCCACGGGCTTAAACAACAATGCAGTGGATCTTATTATCATGAAGGGCAATCCATTTTAGATCAATGAAATAAGATGGACCCGGTACACTGCACCGGGTCCTTTTAACGAAATAGCTGTATTGATTGTAATTGATAAAGTTTCTACGGACGGTCCTTATAAACGAACCACCAGTCATACCCTTCATATTCACTCAGACGTTTTGCTGCAGTGGCTTCATCACCGGCTGGTGGAATAATCACCTTGTCGCCGATCAGTTCGTTATTCGGCCAGTTGGCGGGCATGGCGACCTTGTTGGCATCGGAAACCTGTAATGCTTCGAGGGCACGCAAGATTTCGCTCATATTGCGTCCAATTTCCTGCGGATAGTACAACATCAGACGAAGTATACCATTTGGATCTACGATAAACACGGCACGTACGGTGTTAAGTTGAAAATAGTGAACACCTCTCGCCCGTCATCGTCGGAGATGGGATAGGCATACAGACATGATCTTCTCTGTTTGCTCAACTTACTTGACGAAAGGTCCCGCAGGGATGGTTTTCCTGTCTCCAGGACCTTCCTGGCCGGGCAGTTGTCGCAAGGTTCGGGACGATTATAAAACACCTCGTGGCAAAATTTTCCCGATGGCGATTCCCCGCTGATGAGGGAATCAACGCCGGCGGAAGCCAGAATGCAAAAATCCCCTGAAATGACAACTATTTTTCGCTGAAACGCATCCAGCGCCCTAAGCAGCAGCTTCTGCTCTTTTTCCGTGCGCATCAGACCTCCGGGGGGTTGCGGAAACACTCGTGGTCGGGGAATTAAAAGACAGTTTCGTGACGTTGTCAACAGCTATGGTAGGGAAAGGGGCTTGGATCCCTGAACGGGCGCCTCTCAAGCAGAATCACAATCCGAATCGGATCCGGCGGCGATGGTTGACGATCTTGTCCTGAGTCGAAACGATTGGAGATAGTCTTCCCATTCCATGGGAAGCAGTTGTTTTTTCTTGGTGTTGCATGACTTGCAGGCTGGAACCACATTCCCCTTGGAGCTTTTCCCCCCCCTGGCCACAGGAACGATATGATCCATGGTCAATTCGCCAGCCGGTGTCTGGCGGCCGCAATAATGGCAGAGCCCTTTGGCGCAGCGCCGTTTCCACCACTGGGACTGCCTCAGTTCCCGGGCTTTCTGACGCTCCCGCTTAAGGTCCCGCTCATCCAGATCATACGCGTAGGGCTTCATGGTGCCTCCATCTCGGCGGCTCCGGCAGGTGGGAGGGAGGTCTTAAGCCCCAGGCCAGCCAGCCAGTTGTCGATTTCAGCCTGGAGTATTACATAAAAACCCGCTGATCCCCCCAGACCGGTCCTGCCGAAAAAATGGTTGATCTCCAAAAAAAGCGGCAGCGGATCATTCTTTCTTCCTCCGGACGCATCAAAAATAAAATCAAACCCGGCCAGATTGATTTGGGTTTGCCGGCAAAAATCTCGGGCCAGGGCAACCCCTTTCCGGCGAAGGTCCAGATCGGATTCGGTGTCCACCCGCGCCCCTTTGGCCACACTGGTTCCAAACGAGAACGGGTTGTCCTGGACTCTCCAGTAAGCCCGATACGTCTGGCCGACCACGGCGACCCGCAGGGTTCGGTTTGAGCCGGGAACATAGTCCTGAAGGACAAATCCTCGCTGGCCGGAATCTTCGTATGCGGCAGCCGTTGAAAGGGCTTGCGCCAGATCGGATTCGGACTGCAGCAAAACAACCGTGTCGCCCTCCCCCCCCCAATCCAGCTTGAAGACGAGAGGAAAGCCGGCATGGGCAATCGAGGCACCACAACGCTGGAAATGTCCAGAATCGCTGAAAACCCATGTGCGGGGACGGGGAACCTTAAGGGACTCAAAAAGCCTGGCCTGACCGGTTTTCCCAGGGTACTGGAACCGGACAT
>CAXXQY010000031.1:0-63597 GCA_963674515.2 bacterium | reverse complement strand
ATCCTGGTGGAAAGTGAACTGGGAAAAGGCACCACCTTCACCCTGAAAATCCCGAAAGACCTCGAGCAACGGATCCAGGAAAAGGAAACAATGTTCAAGAGGAATCGTTCAAAGTCTCACCTGTAATTCTACAGCAGGAATCCGGAATGATTGTACAAAAATATTGTTACTGTACTATTTTTGGAATTGTTCTCTGTCTGGCAATATTGCCTCAACCATCATCCGCCCAACCAACCGCTTTTACTCCAGCCGGATACACAATCGAGCAGGAAGTTCTTCTGCCTGTTTCACCCGGAACCGCATTCGATATCATGACCGGCGACATCACACCGTGGTGGGATCATTCCATGTCGGAAAATCCTCAAGCGATGTATATCGAACCGTCTCCGGGCGGATCGTTCATGGAGATCTTTGACGATAATGGCAATGGAGTCCGTCACGCTGTTGTTACGTATGCAGATCGTGGGAAACTGTTACGATTCGAGGGACCGCTGGGACTTTCCGGTCGGGCGATTACCATGGTTACCACCTGGGAATTTGCTGTTATTGAGTCAGGCACCCGAGTATCCTGTACGTGCAATATATCCGGACAAATCGATGATGAGTGGGCTGCTGCAGTGCAGGGTGTATGGTATCATTTTCTTGTGGAACAGCTTTTACCCTATGTGGAATCGGGAGAATGGGAATAAAGCCACATATAAATGATCCGCCTCAATTGAAGTAAATCCATTCAACTTCCCTCAGCAAACCAAAAGAGCATCATGTAACCTTTCGATCACTGTACACGTCCCATGCATGATGAGGGATCAGTGTACGGATTTGAGCACAAACTGCTGAACCTTCTTCCCGATAGTAACCTTTAGCAGTAACACAAAACGTTTTTCCTGGAGCCGGGAAATTGTAGAGGAATCGTATGCTCAGAAATTTCCTGCTCGTCACCTTTCGGAACATGAAACGTAATGTCGGCCTTACCATTTTGAATCTTCTGGGATTATCCATTTCCATCGGTTGTGCTTCTGTCGTTTTCCTTTACATCAACATGGTTCTGAATTACGATGTCTTCCATGAGAACCGTGACCGGATCTTCCTGATCGAAAGCTGGATCGAACGAAACGGTGAGAATCTTCTTTACGGTCTGTCCCCTGCCCCCTTGGGACCGTCAATTGAACGCGACTTTGCTTGTATTGAACAAACAGTTCGAGTAGAAAGAGACTATTTACCGGTTCAGGTGGAAGGAAACCATTTTACCGAACATGTATTTTTCGTGGATGCGGGATATTTCTCTGTGTTTACATTTCCCCTGATCTCCGGTGACAACGATATTCTAAACGATGCTTCCACCGCTGTAATCAGCAGCAGCTATCAGGAGAAATACTTCGGCGAGGAAAGTGCGCTTGGCAGAATAGTCACTGTCACCCTTCAGGATACCATATCTCAATCGTATATCATCCGTGGAATCACTGAAAACATTCCCAGTAATGCCAGCTTTGGAAGTGATATCATTCTTCCCTATGCTTCACTTGAAAATCTTGGGATAAAGAGTCCTGAAAGCTGGGGGCAATGGACATCTGCCACATTCCTGCTTCTTCATGAAGGCGATGATATAAATATTTTTACAGCAGAGATGGACAGTTACCTTGAAGTTCAGAATGAAAGTAATGAAAACTGGCCAATCCAGAGTTTCGTATTTGATCCATTGAGAAATGTAACATCTGTCGATCGTAAACTTAACTCCAGTATTCTTGAGGATACAGGGACAATTGAAATAGCCACCTTTGGCGCCATTGGCATTCTCCTGCTTCTCCTCGCCTGCACCAATTACACAAACAATACAATTGTCCTGATGTCCAAACGGTTCCGTGAGATTGGCATACGCAAGGTCATCGGCGGAAACCGGAAATTGATCATTGTTCAATTTCTCGGGGAAAATATCATTACCTGTCTGCTGGCGCTTGTGCTGGGAATACTCCTCTCATCCACTCTGCTTGTTCCGGCCTGGGAGCATACGTTATCCATGAATCTTGAATTCGATTTCCTGGGAAATACAAATCTCTGGATCTACCTGGCCGTTTTATTAGTGTTGACTGGTTTTGGTACCGGCGCATATCCAGCCTTGTATGTCAGCCGTTACAATCCGGTAGAGATCTTTCGGCAACGCACTCGTGTCGGTGGCCAGGGAGTATTAATCCAGATATTGATGACCACCCAGTTCTTTTTCACATTTATCATGGTTATTTTCGCCGTTTCCTTGTTCTACAACGGGCATTACCAGGAACAGGCAGACTGGGGATATGACTACCGAAACAGCATCACCATTCCCCTGGATGATACGGTGGATTACGATGTGTTCCACAATACAGTAGAAACCATCCCCGGAATTGAAACAATCGCCGGTTCCACGCACCATATCGGCAACCGTCTGTATAACAATTTTATACATCTTGATGGCGAGGATTATCAGCTAAGTGCTTTGGATGTTGGTCCGGAGTATTTTGATGCGGTAGGTATCCGAACAGTCTTGGGGAAGACATTCGATGCATCCGTCTTTTCAGATGTCGATCAGACAGTTGTTGTTAATCAAGCTTTCCTGCGAACAACCGGATTCGAAGACCCACTTAATCAGCCAGTCATGATCAATAACTCCATGTATTCTATCATAGGAGTTGTGGAGGATATTTATGACCATGGGTTTGATACGGAGTTATGGCCCAGGATTTTTCACCTTGACACAGAATCCTCGAACTACCGGTGGATGATTGTCCGTACAAATGCTGAGGCGTTGGATGAGGTCGCGGACCAGATTGAGGATCGATGGGTACAATTGTATCCCGATATTCCGTATCCCGGATACCTGCAGGAACAGACCGTCACCGACTACTTCGACAATTATTACATGGGGATACGTTTTCTTTCCTTCCCCGTTGTAATGGCGCTTCTGCTGTCGGCAATGGGGATCTTCGGACTGGTTTCCTCCAACATCGCCAACCGTAAACGGGAGATCAGCATCCGAAAGGTTCTGGGAGGCATCCATTGTTGCGATAGTTCGAGTATTGGGGAAACAATTGATCCTGGTGGTTATCATCGGCTCGGCACTGGCGGCATTCCCCAGCCTGTTCCTCGCGGAAACATTTATCGGGGAGCTATTCCAGGTTTACTCTGTGCCTGCGATTCCTGTCCTGATGTTGTCACTGTTAACACTGTTGATCGGCACAGTGTTGCCGTTGTCATCCTTGATTTACAAAGCTGCCACTGCAAATCCGGTGGAAACCTTGCGGGAATGATATACGGAAATCGTCGTTGAAGGAAGATTGGATCAGTAGCCTTTCGTGAGTGGCTACAGGCGTTGTGCAGGTTCCTATCGGATATTTTGTACTTGGGTAAATGTCCGTAAAAAAGAAAGCGAGAACCTGCACACAATCTCCCTCTGATTCTGCAGGATCTCGCGCCAAGTAAACTTGATACATATTAAAAGGTTCTTTGCGCCAGGATCCTTCAGAACACCATACGTAAATTCATCCAAGTTGATGTACTATGCGGTTCTTGGCATCTGATCCCAAGTTTTTTCCTCCAGAAGTCGTCCGGTTTTCTTTTTATTTGTTCCTCCCCACTGCTTGAAGAAAAACGGAACGTTGTTTTCCAGGCAATGATCACGAATATCAATCACCCATTCCCGGCGCATCACGCGTGCATGTGGACCGGATTCTCCACCAACAATAATCCAGTCGATATTTGTTAGGTCTGGTTCATGGACAGGACCGATTAATGGTTCCATGCTAAGAAAACGAACAGAGGAATGGATTTTTCGAAGATCATCAATCCGTGACAATACTTTTTCATTTTCTACGGTAACACCCATCCACACATTTTCCGGCCAATCGATTTCAGAATCCATACGCAGCAACCGTTCGGATCGTTTGGTCAGGATCTGAAAGATGTGCTGGGGCGCTCGCCGCATGATATCGAAGACTTTCTGGATGTAATCGGAAGGAACCTGTTCATGGAACAGGTCGCTCATTGAGTTCACAAAAACCATCTGGCTTTTCTTCCAATGGAGCGGTTTTTCAAGTGCATCCGGATGTAATGTTACTTTGAATCCATTCTGATAATTCTTCACACCCATCTCACGCAAACGGAATGCAAGCCGTTCTGCATAGCAGTTCCTGCAACCCTCACTGACTTTCGTACACCCAGTTACTGGATTCCATGTGGAATTGGTCCACTCTATTCTGGTATCATTTCCCATTCATCAGTTCCTTACTTTACAGGCTATAGTGAATATATGTTCACTATTATTGAAAATTCAATTATTTCAACAGTATTCCGTTAAAAATCAAGTGAGCCTCGCTTCCGAGGTGATATTGACCCCTTACGCCCTCCTGAGTATATTGCGAGCCACATTGCAGATGTTCTTCAAGTTACTTCAAAACATAACGAAACAGCCGGATTATTAAAAATCCCGCTGCATTCATCTTTTTTTCCGGGAGGTGTACAATGTCTTTAATTCCGTTCAAGAATGAACCCTTGACCGATTTCAGCGTTCCTGAGAACAAGGCGGCCATGGAAGCTGCCCTTGCGAAAGTACGTGGCGATTTTGGCAAACACTGGAACCTGCTGATCGCAGGTGAACGTGTCGCTACTGAGAAGAAAATTACATCGTATGATCCGGCCAACCCGGAGCAGGCTGTCGGTTCTGTTGGCAAAGCCACCAAAGACCTGGCAATCAAAGCCATCGACGAAGCCTATAACTACTGGAACGAATACTGGCGTTGGACCTCCGCAGAATTCCGCGCACGCATCCTGCTCCGCGCCGCCCACATGCTCCGCGCACGCAAGCATGAGTTCAGCGCAACCATGATCATGGAAGAATCCAAGAACTGGCTGGAAGCGGATGCTGACACAGCGGAAGCGATCGACTTCCTCGAGTTTTATGCCCGTGAAATGATGCGCCTCGGTGGCGGCCAGCCGGTCGTACCCTATCCCGGTGAAGAGAACAACCTTTATTACACGCCGCTGGGCGTTTGTGTTGTGATTCCGCCGTGGAACTTCCCATTGGCGATTATGGCCGGTATGACGGTCGCGTCGTTGGTGACCGGTAACTGCGCTGTGTTGAAGCCTGCGTCCACCGCACCGATCATTGCCGCAAAGTTCATCGACCTCCTGTTAGAAGCCGGTATGCCGGAAAAAGCGATCACTTTCTGCCCCGGCAGCGGTGGTGAAGTAGGCGACACACTGGTCGCGCATCCGAAAACCCGCCTGATCGCCTTCACCGGTTCCAAGGAAGTCGGCCTGCATATCCATGAACTCGCAGCCCAGACTCAGCCGGGCCAGATCTGGATCAAACGTACCATCCTCGAGATGGGTGGCAAGGACTGCCAGGTTGCCGACAAAACCGCTGATCCCGATTATGTCGCACAAATGGCGGTGATCGCAGCATTCGGTTTCCAGGGGCAGAAATGCTCCGCCTGCAGCCGCCTGGTTGTGGAAGAACCGATCTATGACGCCGTAGTCGAAAAGGTAACCGCACTGACCAGAAAACTGACTGTCGGTCATCCTTCCGAAAACCCGAACTTAGGCGCTGTGATTGATGCAGCAGCGTACGAAAAAATCAAGGAATACATCCAGTTTGGCCAGGACGATGGCGGCAAGCTGGAATGCGGCGGCGAATTCCCCGAAGGCGGTTATTTCATTACGCCGACTGTCATTTCCAACGTAAAAGAAAATGACCGCATCGCCCAGCAGGAGATCTTCGGACCGGTTTTGGCGATTATCAAGGCTCGCAACTTCGAGCATGCCGTCGAAATCTTCAACGGTACCGAATTCGGCCTTACCGGTGGATTGATTTCCAACAGCCGTGAGCACCTCGAACGTGCCCGTGCAGAGTTCCATGTCGGCAACCTGTACCTGAACCGCAAGATCACCGGCGCCCTCGTCGGTGTGCAGCCGTTCGGTGGATTCAACATGAGTGGCACCGACTCCAAGGCAGGCGGACAGGATTACCTGATGCTGTTTATGCAGGGCAAATCGGTTACGGAAAAGTTTTAATCTGAGACACCGGGTCTTAGGATGGGTGGCCCTACCCGCTTTTCAGGGTAGGATTTCAGATGGGTGGCCCTGCCTGTAGTACAAGGCAGGGTTTCAAAAGAAAATATGATAAAAAGGTGTATTTAGTAGTTGTACCATATCCCGGTTATTTTTGACACCCGACCTTGAACAGCAGATCGGGGCACCCGTAAGATATGCTATTTCGACATACTTTAAAAGGTTGTCTTCATCATGAAGGCAACCCTTTTCTTTTCAAGAACACTCAGTTAGTATTTTCCATCAATAATATCTTATTGTTTCATACCTGAGTTTCTCATAGAAATAATTCCCCACGATAGGATCCTTATTCGCCAACACCGTGTCAACTAGACGTGCTGATACATTGAAATAATAGGCAGCCTCTTCAATAGCCTCATCTTCAGGTAAAACATCTTTTGTATCATCAAGCCCAAGGAAATCTTTCAACAATTTATATGGGCACAGAACTTCCTGAGAAAAAGCTCGTTGGAATTGTTGACGTTTTGTACGTGAATTTCCAACTGGCAGTATTTTATCTGATGAAGGAGCAAATAAATGATCACCAACAAGCCTCAATAATGCAAAGCGTCTGTTTTCTTCATAAGGACTCTTTAAAAATACCTCGAATTGATCGACAATCCCATTTCGAAAACCCGTATTCAGATATTTAAGATTATATGATTTCCCTTTTTCTATGACCGATTTCGATATCCCAAATAGCTCCTCTATCATTTGGTTTGATACAGGTTTGTTCTCTAATCCCCAATAATTTCTCGCCAACTTTGCTAAATCTGAAGCGTACTGCCATGGGAGAGAAAGCTCATTTTTATTCAATTTACTCATAAAATATAATTTTAATGCGGCGTACTTAGGAATATGGACTACTGATTTTTCATACTGATCAATTTCCAGATGACGATTAATCAAATCGACTGCATCCTCTCGAAATTCAGCAGCCATTTCTTCAACAAAACCATCACCATAAATTTGACCATTCTGCTGCAACTCATTAATTATATCATCTGGAACTTCATCAGGATCAAATCCCATAATTGCTTCTAATTTGCGCCACGAAGCAATTTCTGGATTAATCTGTTCTTCATTTATTTCATGCCAGAGAGTTCGTAGTTGATAATTATCAACTCCTATGCTTTCCATTCTAGCTATTACTGTCTCAACAAATCGTTTTATTCCGACTTTAAAATCAGTGATAGAAATTGATGTATCAATGCGATTTATATATCGAATAGGCTGATCAGAATGCGAATATATTGGCTCCGCACGAAAAAGTATTCTGTCCCCATCGCCTATCATTACCAAGTTGGGCCATATATAACCTTCACCAATCGCGCTCATTCTATGACTCATTTGCCACGAAAAATCACCTCTATATGGTTCCCATTCAATTCTCCATAGATTATACAAGAGCCAGTAAGCCAGTGAATATGCCGAAACACGAACGCTCCTTCTGATGGATCGGGCATACATATCTTCCACCTCGGTAACGATTGATCCATTAACTGTAATCGTTATCTCGGCAAGAGTATACCGTTCAAATTTGGTTCCGAATTCACGCCCTATCCATTCCGGTGTAATCGAGAATCTTGTCATTCCTTGTTCCAATGCTTTAATACTTCTTCTCGAAAGGGATCATTCTCAAGTAATGGATAACCATGATAGCTTCCCTTTTCACGGTTTTCCAACTGCGCTTCGAAGACAAAGTCCTCTTCATTAACAGCCCATATATTCTGAGGAAACTTTCCCCTTTTCTGTTCACTAATAAGTCCTTTATTAACACCATTTTTCAATAACCTGCACGCTACCTTTATTTCACTAACATTTGCAGTCTCACATTTACTTTTATCTGCTTGAGGTAAAGAAGGTGGTTTTAGCCCAAAATCTCCAGGTGATCGTTTGTGTTCAGGGTTACCTCCATATTTGATTTGTTTTGATAGCTGATATAAAACATCTTTATCAAGTTTCTCTTTGGTTATACGACGTTTTTTATTATTGCTAGTTCTTCTCTTCATATTTTTTCCTTAAAAATCACTTCTTGAGATTTACGTCGTTATAATATATGCATTTTCCCATGACTTTGGAAGAAAGAATGTAGTACGGGTCATCTACCGCTTTTGTGTTTCTTAAATATTCATTTCAGCTCACCACACAATATATACTTTTTTATTTTCTCATATTTCGAATAATTGATTATCATTTTTTAGAACTAAACTTCCAGCACCATCCTTTCCCGAGCAAACACACTATAGGGGAATAACTTCTGGCATTTCACTTCTTCCTGCACCAGGAACAGGTCGGTATGGTCGGGATCATGATGGAAGCAGACGAGGTTTTTTGCGCCGGACCGTTTTGCAACCTCCACCGCCTGGTTCCAGGAACTGTGGCCCCAGCCCTTTCGTTTTTCCAGTTCCTCTGCGGTGTACTGAGCGTCATGAATCAGGAGGTTTGTATCCTGCGCCAATTTAACAACATTGTCCGCGATTCCATCCATGTGTTCCACATCTGTACAATACACAAATGACTTCTTTCCCTCGGTGATACGATAGGCATAGGAGTAGCCGGGGTGTTGAATTCGGGTGGCAGTGATCTCGATACCGCTTTCAGTACGGTTGGTTGGGTTATCCGGTTGATAGAAGGTAAATGAAGCGCCCATCATTTCCAAAGGCACGGGGAAAAATTCCTGCTGCATCTGCACTTCGAAGACCTGCTGCAAATCCTTAATGATCGTCTCTTTTCCGCCGATGGCTATGGTGAAATGCCGTTTGGGATCATACGCCGGTTCGAAGAAGGGGAATCCCTGGATATGGTCCCAATGGGTATGGGACAGACCGATGAAGATGTTGTCGTACTGCTCCACCTTGTTTTCGATCATGTCCTTGCCCAGGCGTCGTATCCCGGTTCCGGCATCGATAATTGCAATCTTGCCGTTATCGAATTCCACTAACAGACAGGATGTATTTCCACCGAAATCACAGCAGGCATGTTCACAGACAGGCGTGGAACCGCGGGTACCATAAAACGTAATTTTCATGTGGGTCACCCAGTTTTGTGCGAAACCGGATCTGCGTGGGCTATCAATGTTAATTGTTTATAATACCTTTGAGTTTGAAAAGAGTCAAGGCAATCAGGGCTGCCATCCAAATCCGTCAGCAACCTTGAAAGTTGTATGATATTAAAAATTACCGTTTTTACGATTCTTGGGATCAAACTTTTTAAGAGAATAACGATTTCTGTTATATAAAATTTTCTTCCTATTATGCAGGTGCTCGCTTGCTCTTTCTATGAATCCTAATTCAAGTTTCGCACCGTTACAGATTTTGGATATCAGGTGTTGGTCCCGTAACCAATATCCATGATTCTTCGAGGGCGTTTTCTTTGATCAATCGGGCATAATCATCAAAAAGGTCAAGATTGAAGATCTTTCCGATTTTTTGCTGTAGCTTCAAGAACAACGCCCACAGGCGTTCCGCCAGAACAGCCTGGATCAGTTGATCCTTCAGGCAATCAAACAGAACACCAATTGTGGTATACTCATTTTGTTCTTTGTATTTCGTAAGCATAGTGTACATGGCAAAGCTCAATGTGGTTGATGCGATCTGTGCGTCAAATGTCGTTGACTGACATTTTCCCATGTTCAGGTGTTGTTTGCATTCCTTGAACATGACTTTAATGTTCCAGCGAATGGTATAGAGTTCAAGGGTACGTTGAAAACTCAACCGTAAATCTGTTCCGATGATCAGTGTCCATTTGCTGTTGTTTGTAAAACGGCAGAAGGTCAACTGAACCTCTCCAGCACCTTCGTAATGAACAGTCACCAGAATATAACGTGCATGCCAACGGCGATTGCGTTTGATGTTGTTTATCAGATGGTATTGAATATGCGAGATAATTGCACATTTCAATTAAAATACCACAAAAGCATATGAACTCGGTTTTGTTTTTTTACTCAAGCCTTGCATAAATAAAACAGGCATGGTTTTCTAATGAATAAGAAGCGCCTTACTTCTTCATTATTCATGAAAGGGAAATACCATGCCTACCCTAAAGTCGTCATTTTCAGAGCTGTTATCAAGTTTTCGCCCTGCATTTCGCGGACCGGTGTATCACAATTTTATCGTTCTTGCCCTCGGTGCTGTTCTGAATCATGGACGGCAAACTGTCCGCCAGGTATTACGCATCTTTCCCTGGCCTGTGGATAAGAGCTGGTCATGTTTTCATCACTTCTTTCCTTCCGCCCGATGGTCGCCGTTGGCACTGTCGAAAATCCTGTGCTCTTTGACACTCGACTCCATCCCGAAGGAGTGACCTGTTTTACTGATCGTCGATGATACCCTGACCCGTCGCTGGGGCAAAATGGTCTACCGGATTTCCGTTCACCGTGACCCGGTACGTTCCGGTTCCGGCGCCAAAACCGTTTACGCCCGTGGCCATCAATGGCTGGTGATCTCCATCGGCTTTGCCACCCCCAGACGTTCGCATCTCTGGCGTTACCCGTCTTCGTCTTCCTTGAAATTCCCAGGAAGATAATTGAACAGGAAACAAGGCGTTATCCAAGGCGAAGAAAGCATTCGATCAAAAACAGGATCAATCAGCAACAACAAAGATGCCGGTCAAACGTATGGCCGGTACCGTTCCCCAACCCAGTTTCTCAGATACATTGGCAGCATTGCGTACTGAATTATGGAGGCAAGCCATTTTTCCCGAATGCAAGCACCCACGCGGATTCCTGAAAAGAACAAGGAAATTCTTATATTCATGATTCACAAAGCGGCGTAAAGCTGTGTAAAAGCCAAAACCGGGAAATAAAAGAATTTGCGAGAAAACGCGAGTACAAGGATGCTGTTTTTATTTCATGACTTGAAATTGGTTATTCATGTATTACAGATTCAGTCCAATCATTCTTCAGCATTCTCATATCAAGAGTAAATCTCGAAAATGGTATTCCTCTAGGGACAAGGGGGATATTTAACGATACATAAAAATCTTCATTGACCTATTCATACCGTAGTGATTTGACCGGATTCGCATTAGCAGCTTTCCAAGTACTTACAACAATAGTAACCCAGGCAATCGAAAAAATCAGTATCGTTGCAGCAACAGCAAGAAATGGCGAAACCTGTACTTTGAAAGCGAATTGTTCCAACCATTTTTGCGAGATGTACCAGGCTATCGGCCATGAAATAACATTCGCAATCAGAATGAGGATCACATATTCTTTGCTGAATAGATAAACCAGCCCCTGTGATGATGCTCCCAGTACTTTTCGGATTCCGATTTCACGGGTACGCTTCCCCGTATCCATCGTTACCAGCCCGATCACACCTGACAGACTTATTATCAGCGCGAGCAAAGATGAGATAAGAATAATAGAACGCCATCTCCGGGCATGCTCATATTGATCGGCAATTACCTCATCCAGGAAGGTTGAATTAAACTGGAATGTATTGGTGGATCGGTGCCATTCATCCTCAATCTGGTGTATTGTAATCGAAGTTGCCCCCGGATGCACCTTCAGTAGAAAATGGCTGGAATAGCTCCATTGGCTCGGATCAAAATCCTGCACATCGGAAACAAGCAACCATGGATTCATTATAAGCAACAGGGGCTCAATCTCGTTGTACAAGCTATGGTAATGAAAATCCTCCACTACACCAATGATCCTGTTCTCGGCAAAATTTCCTGGAAGTGAGCGCCCAACGGCATTCGTCCATCCCATTTTCCGGACAAATGCTTCGTTGACGATGATCCCGCCAAGTGAATCCGTCTGAAGTTCGCTGGAAAAGTTCCGTCCCTCCGTAATCTCAATTCCCAACAAATCAATAAAATCACCTGTCACAACATTGTAACGATAACCCTTGTATTCCGTTTCTCCATCCTGCCAATCCGCTTCGGTCCAGGTTTCAGAAAAGGAATCGCTGTATTCAGCAAATCCTTCGATTCCCGGACATGATGAGAAAAAATTGACCAGTTGCGACCGTATCCGCTCTCCATCCTCATTATGCCTCAAAGATGGTAATTCAACAACCTGATCGACGCTATATCCCAAGTCTCTTTGCAGAACATATGCGAACTGGCGGCTCATTACTATTGTTACGATCAGCAGGCAAACTGTAACGCTGAACTGCACGAGTATCATATACCTTCTGAAAGATTTGGAAGATTGTATTTTCAGTGTATTCTTCAGGATATGCGAGGGTGAGAATCCCGAGATCACCAAAGATGGATACAGCCCAGCAAGTATGCTAAGTACAACCCACATGGCAAAAAGCAACAGCATAAAATGGATTTCGAAATGTAACGACAGGTTCCGTTCAGCCAAAAGATTGAATAACGGAAGTGTCATCTCACTACCCATAATTCCAAGCAGCAGCGCCACCAGTGTAATTATCGCTGTCTCAAACCATATCATTTTCAGCAAATGCGTACGTCTCGCGCCCAGGATTTTACGAATACCTACTTCTTTGGATCGTATGGCAGATCGTCCCAGCGTAAGAAGTGTGTAGTTGATACAGGCAAGGAGCAGGATTGCAACGGCAATCCCAAGCAGAACGAAAGGGCCATTAGCCGAAGCAACTGTTGGAAATCCTCTTGGGTTAGAAAGACTGATGTATTCATCGTTAAGAGATTGAAGGGCATACATACCGCCAAAATCGGGGCCGTAGGCTGTTGTCCGAAGTGTTTGCAATCCTTCTTCCACAACTTCAGGAAGGGCTTGGTCATTGATCAGGAAGTAGGTTATACAGAAATCGATGTACCAACTGTCACGGAATTGTGCAGGTAGATGCGCCTGGAGTACATCCATGGGATGAATAATTTCCGGATTGAATGTAGAGTTTTCTGGAACAGGTTCGAGAACTCCTGTGATAGTGAAAGAACGGAATTCTCCACCATCCTGGATTTCAAGAGATTGTCCGATGGGATTCTGCCCGGGAAATAAACGATTGGCAAGTTCATTACCAATCACAATGGAATTCGGATCAGAAAGCGCCGATTCAGCAGAACCATTCGCTAATGGAAATGAAAAAACATCAAAAAATGAGGGATCGGCAAACAAAGCTGTTGTATTGACAAATTCCCGGTTGAAACGTATAACCCGCGTATTGGTGGCAGTCCGTACAGATGCCAGAACTCCCGGGATCTCTTCAATCGCCTGCATCGACAACGCCGGTGGAGTACTCAGACTGTATTCGCTGGTACCAGAAGCGCTTTCATAACAATCCAGCACACGATAAATATGATCATGGTTCCGGTGATTTCGATTATAGGAAAACTCATTGTGAATGAATAGCATTATGGGAATACAACATGTTACAGCAATGGACAGGCCAAACAGGTTCAATAAAAAATGTGTCCGTTCCTTCTCTATTCTGCGTCCCAGAAATTTTATTTGATCCAGCATTGAATTCTCCTTGATCAACTCCCGGTGTAAAAAGCAACATCAGTACCATTTATTCACAAGATATCTTCCCCGGATTCCTGATTCAAAACAGGCAAAGAGCTATCTTATTAATATTATTGCAATAATAATTTATCTTGGATGGTATTTTTGATGGTACTTCTGGAGAGAAAAGTCGAAATAGTTCATCGAAAAAACGTATATCTCATAAAATCAGGTTTGAGCAGAAGGTGACGGTGTCCGTCAGCGAACAGAAATGTACGATTACAGAATCACCCGGATACAAAACAACGTTACAATAAAGCGCATAAAAAATGGGTGAACGAAATTTCGTCAACCCACTCGAATAAACGTGTGACTCATTGTTATAAAGCATCGGCGACTTCGATGTTTACCTCTTTCACAAGGGCATCTACATCTTCAATACCCGCATCGCGCATGGCTTCTTCGACCGTTTTCCATAACGGTGTTCCACACTGAATACAAATGATCCCGCGACGTGTCATCGCTCCAATTGCCTTTGGCGCTTCACGGGCGACATCCTCGAGGTCCATATCTTTGGTAATTTGCTGATTCATCGTCAACTCCTGTTGCTTTGTTTCATTATTTAGACGACCCACTCTCCTGTTTGATTCCAGTTCGGACTCCGGTTGAGGAGGCATACACTGGATTGCCTATCCGTGAAATGGTATCTGCAGATCCCTGCATGTTTTTTTCTCGATCCGTTTCATCTCATCGCGTAGTCTTGTCTGCCAGACTTCCAGTTCATCTGCATTTACCTTTCGGGGAATGTACAGGGGTTTGCCAACTCGCAGTTCACCACGAGTAAAAGGGATTGGAATTTCGAATTTATCCCAGGAGGGTACAATCAGTTTTTTCTGAACGGTTGCATATACGGGAAGGATCGGCTTTCCGGATTTTGCGGCCATGAGAATGATTCCCGGTTTTACTTCATGCCTCGGCCCTTCGGGACCGTCAATGATCATCGAAATGGATTTTCCATCACGAAGCGCCCTGAGACTTTTCCGGAATCCCTCCATGGTATTGTAGGAATCGGAAGCGTAGATCAACTCATATCCCAGGCCAAGCAGTACCTCAGCGAATGCCATCCCATCCCATGCCGGACTCGAAAAACTCACTAATTTCTGATCCCGGTAATGGTACATCGGGAGTAATAAACTGCCATGCCATTGTGCTGAAATAAATCCGCCATTTTCACGCAAATGATTCAGGACACTGAAATTCACCGTTTTCATCAGGATTGAGCGTCCCCAAATCCGGATACAACGGGAGATCACATTCCTGCATATCCATGGAAGAGGTCTCAGTAGCAGATTCTTTGGTTTGATCAGGTGATACTACCGGAAAAATTTCATCGAGCTTTGACAGAATCCCGTTTTTAAATTGTGTCGTGTCAATCATCTGACAAGTATCCGCTGTAATGTATTCCCCACAATCTCACATCAAGCCAATTTCTTCGTCGGAACAACCGTCTTCCCAGGTTACGTATTTCATCCCATTTTTTCTGCAGATCCTCAGAAGTACAATCTTCAAGTTTGGCCAGGATATCATATATACCCGTTTTTCGGGATAGTGACGCTCCCTTCTTTCCATGAAACAATAATGCCAGTTCCCATCGGCGCAAAGTAGTGTAATTCTCGACAGCAACCTGCCATTTGTCGTCACCTGTACTATCAGCAAGTGTGTTCATTCGTTCCCAGAGCGGCATACTCCACCATGATTCGTGCAGGTTGTTTATTTTCCATCCAGCAAATGCAGTAGCGAACTCATAGTCCATCATCCCGCCGACAGATTTCTTAATGTTGACCACACCCGTACGTGTTTTCCCCCCCGCTGCGCGGGTTCGAGCACGTTTGATACTTGTCCAGCCATTTACATCGGGAAGCTCTTTCACAAAAGTACGAATATGAGTTACCGCCTTCTCACCTGTTTCACTATTCCCACAAATGAATCTTACTCGCGCCAATCCGAGTTTTTCCCATGCTTCCGCTCTTGTTTCAAGGTACTCCTGCAACCGTCCCAGAGTAATTACGAGAGGAGAACCGCTCCCCTCTGGACGCAAGCGTGCATCAAGCGACAGATGAAATTGCAGCTCAATTTCCTGCATCCACTTTGAGCACAGTGATTGCCAGGAAGCGAGATGTTGCGGGTCCGTTTCAGAGGTGATAAACATCAGGTCGAGATCCGCCTCGGGCGCCAGTTCACCCCCCCCCCATTTCCCTAACGCAAGAATACTTACTGAATTATTGGTAGCCTGGATGATTTCATGGAATTTCAGTGAAATGCAGCCGTCAATCGTCTTCGTCCAATGTCCAGTGACTTCCCGTATAGTAAAGTCACCTGTTATAAAAGCACTGCCCAGGCTGAAAAGAGTGTCACCAAGGTGTTTACTCATTTTTTCATACTGGTGTCTGGTATACTGACTCGAGAATGACGGCAGATCCCGGTAGCCGATTTTATCAAAAAGATAAGGTCGTTGGACTGCTTCCGACAGGACACGGTCACCTTTTGTGACAAGCAATGAAATATCACTCAACATCCTTTTGCGTTTTCCAAAACTTGCAAACCATACCTTCGGACCGCCATATGAATCGATTACCGCTTCCATTCGTTTAAATGATTGTACCGGATCATAAGCTGATGAAATGATCTCCATATCCATCAGTTGGAAAGCGTCCCCCCATTTGCCGGCCAACCGTCTTTGAATCATTCGTCCCTGAGTGGAGTCAAGAAACCGGTATTTTTCACCAGACTCATTATTGGATGGTGTTTCCTCTTCCGATTGCGGATCCCAGCCCTTTCCATAGATGGTATCAGCGGTTGTGTAATAGATCAAGTGTTTGTCTGTCAGCTCTTTTACCTGTCGCATATACTCCTGAAGCTTTGATTCGAAGTCCGTTTCATCCGTCTTCATCGAATAAGCAAGAAAAGAGTGAACAGGATTACCTGAGGCAGGAACCGTAAACGAAGCACGATCTTCCTGCACCTGGAGCAGGTTTTCCACCCGCCTGAAAAATGTATAGGCTTCTATTAGAATGCTGACTTCATCTTCCATCAGCTCATCAAGATTTTCCAACACGGGTAACAATTCGAGAACAGTCCCGCTTTTCAGCACAGGTTCATAATGTCCAAGCGCCAACTGGAATCCGGCAACAAGGAACTCTATATCCCTGATACCGCCAGGGCAACGTTTGATATCCCTTTTCCCTGCAGACAAACGAATGTTCTGCAGACTAACAGCAACATCGCTTAGCCGTTCCGGCGGTACAGTTGAAGCGGGAAATAAAAAGGAATCCAGCATCTTGCGGAACCATTCAGGAACATCTCCATATACCGGTCTTGCACGCAAGTAAGCGATTCTTTCCCATGGCGCCGCGCGATGATAAAAATACTTTTCTGCAGCCGAATAACTGCAGACCAGCGGACCAGCCTCCCCTTCAGGCCGTAACCTCAAATCCACACGATAGATTTCCATCCCATCGTCGGGCATCAACTTGTGCAACCATGATCGTACAGCACGGTCCCCGATTTCCGGTGAAAGCGTATCTGAGCGAAAAAAGACAGGATCAATATCGCTGGAGGCATTCAGTTCATTTGCGCCCCATTTCCCCAACGCCCACATGGATAAACCTTCAGGAAAATCATTTTGCTGTTCAAATGCCGAAATTGTCACACGGTCTGCGAGGACCGACAGGTCATGCATTGTCTCTTGAAGGTCACACAGATCCAGTTGATCTCGAAGCACAATTTTCAACCAGACGAATCGTTTAAAAGCCTCAAGGTCTCGCAGAGCAGATGGATTCTCATGAAATGGTCGATTAAGGTAGTTTTTATCGAGTAGATGAGACAATAAATGCGGACGCCTGACAACTTCATCCACTGGCGCATCACCCGACAACAGCAATGATATCAGAGTGTTACGTTCTGCGTCATGATTAGCATCCAGCAGATACGCCACTCTTGGTGATGATTTATAGACCCTGTGAAAACGAGAGAGCAATAGTTCCTGATTCGGAAATTCAGCGAATGAATCGAACCATTTTGCTAAAACCAATTCTTCTTTTTGTGCTTCACGAATCATGTGCGGAAATGATATAGATAATGTCGTTTTCCGTTGCAGCCACCGAAGCGATTCTCTACATTTAAAACCCCGTACCGTTATGCTTTACAGGGAGTATGTGATGATCCATTCAAAACCAGTCGTATCAGCACTCATCATCCTGTGCATGCTGATGGTTTCCTCTGTCTCATTTTCCACGCCTTACATTCCGTATGAAACCCTTCTGAATACATACCAGGGCCAGGAACAACAAGAGGGCCCGAACAGGTTTCCTGCGTTCGAACTGGATGAATTCGATTATGATTTCGAATATAATCAGATTATAAGCTGGTTACCTCAATTGCAGGTCACTGATCCAGGTATTAATTACGGTGGAATGCGTGAAGGTGAGCAAGATCTCGAGATCATTCAGACAGATAACACCCAGGAAGCTTTGCGTGATTGGGCACGGTACGGTCTCATCACAGGTGATATTGAAGTATATCATGATAATATTGATGCGGCATGGCAGTATATCATGAACCACCCGGCATACGATGAAGAGGGTGGCGGCAACCCCAATTATTACCGTGTTCACAACTGCGGCTGGGGATTGGTGGCGACCATGGAGTATACACGCACCTATGGTGACAGTACTTACCTCTGGTATGGCGACTCCTGCGCTACGTACCTTGATACCTACCGTCTCCCGATGTCAGGTGGACCGGGTGATGTAAATTCGCTTTCTGCCGGATATGGCGCCGGAACACTTTATCTGTATGGTCGCTGGCGGGATAACCAGCAATGGATGAATGCCGCCCAGGAAATCGCCATTGATGTGAGAACATGGCTTGAAGCCGATATAAACCGCGTTCACAGCTTTGAAACGTGGGCGATGAGCGGTGGAACCGCCATGTGGGGTGTGGTCACTGCCCTTTATCTTGATGATCCGGAAGCAGGAGCGGAATGGATACCTCCCTTTTCCGCACAAATGGATACCTATTCCGGTCCGGGAACATGGAATAACTCCTGGACAGTGTGGTATGGGCATGCATGGCGCGTCATTAATGAGATTCTCGGAGATGATGAAAGCTATGAAAACCTGATGAGTGTCGCTGATTTTCTGCTCGAACAGGATGAAGTGGATAATGACGGCGGAATTCCTGCGACGGAAAACCAGTACTACAACGATCAATCCTGGACAAGTGCATATATTATCTGGTACAACCTGGAGTACCTGCTGGATCAGGACTCCCTGGATGTAATCGTGGAAGATGTTATTTACCCGACAAATCAGTATCCTGTCGCACGGGATCATCCGTATAATATACAGGTATGCGTTTCTAATGGTGGTATGTTCCCTCTTGATGATGTTTTGGTGGAAGCGATTATCGGTGAATTCAGCAGCAATGCCACCATAACCCTCGGGACGGCTCAAACAGATACAGTGCTTCTGGCACCAGCCTGGATACCTGAAACAGCCGGTGAAACAATAGCGACCATAGTCGCCAGCCATCCTGGCGACAACGATCCTACCAATGATACGCTTTCGGTTACGTTTGATATTGCTCCCTCCGGGCATATCAGCGGGATAGTATATGATGAGCGTGACGATTCCCCAATCCAGGCATTATTGCAACTTTATTACCTTGACCATGAAGACGAACCCATCCTGTATGAGATGACAACAGGCGTAATCGGAGATTTTGACGTTTTTGCTGCCGAAGGATTGTACAGACTCGAAGTTCATCCGGAACGTCCGCCCTTCACGTCTCACATCTATGATAGCCTGGAAATCGTTGCGGATGAGAACTACGATCTGGATCTTGCGTTACATCCTGCACAAGTGCTTGTCGTTTCTGAAGTACCTCACGAAACGTATGATCCATACTACATGAATTCCCTGGAATTGTTGGGCGTTGATACATACCTCTGGCGAACAGCAGAAATGGGCTTCCCAGATACTATTCTTTACGAAGCAGAGGCTGTCATCTGGGTAACCGGGGATCATGACGGGGCAATATTAAATCCAAGAAACTGGAATTTTTTTAACATTTACCTTTCCCACCAGGGAAGAATTCTGCTTACAGGTCAAAATATTTTTGATCGATTGGGAGATATCAGTTTATTGAGGACACGGTTTGGGGTAACCCACGGTGAACTTGATATTTATGCTACACATGTACGAGGAGATTTTGAGAGTCCTCTCTTCAGTAATGACAGTCTCCTGCTCCTTGGTTCCGGTGGCGCCGGGAACCAGAATGATATTGATGAAATTATTCCATTTGAGGATGGTGTCCCTATCCTGAATTACAACTCTACAGGTGCTGTGGCAGCAGTCATGTGTGAAAATACGGATGAAATGTGTAAAACTGTTTTTTGCGGTTTTGGTGTGGAAGGGATCAATTCGGAACAGGAACCTGCATTTCTGCGACGCTCTGAGTTTTTGCGCAGAGTGCTGGTCTGGTTCGATGTTCTTGATGACAGCACAGGCATTAGTGATGACTTCAACCCTACGCTACCGGATGAATTCAGTGTATCAACCTGGCCGAATCCGTTTAATCCCAGCATGAACTTCGTTGTCTCATTGCCGGACGCTTCGGAACTTTCTGTCACATTGTATGATGTTCTTGGCAGAGAAGTCGAACAGTGGAATCCCGGACGTTTACAGGCGGGGTCTTATACTTTCTCCTGGGATGGTTCTGGAATGGCCAGCGGAGTGTATTTTCTGAAAACCCGAACGATTACAGGATCGGCATTGAACAAAGTGATTTTATTACGCTAAAAGCTCTCCTGGAGTTCATTGCGAAGAGAAGGGGAAATAGCATCGACGTAAGCACAATATTTTTATATTGTTAAAAAATTGTTTTATAAGGATTCTGCTAATATAAATGGAATCTGTCAGTATATTTTTTAATAACTTAAAACACGATAAGCAGGATGCTGATGCCAAATTCGGCTTTTTGTACACTTTTTTGATAGTTTCGTTACAAAAATCGCTTTTTGCATCTTGTTGTTCTGTTATTTCTGTTTTACTTTTGATGCTTTGAATTGTACGATACTGCATATTATATAAATCGCATACACGGAGGATGTCCGCCATGAAGCTCAAGGCAGAAACGCACGGAAGCGTTGTCGTTATTGAATTAAAAGGGAAGATCATGGGCGGTCCCGATGCCAATTTGTTCCGGGAAGAGCTTAAAAATCACCTTGATAGTGGCATCAAAAAAGTCGTCGTAGATCTTGGCAAGGTAGATTGGATGAATTCATCGGGTCTGGGAATCCTCATCGGAGGATTGACGACTGTGAAAAATGCTAACGGTGAAATGAAGCTGGCCCGTGTCACCGAAAAGATCAAATCGCTCCTGATGATCACAAAACTCGTGCAGGTTTTCGATGCGCACGATAGTGTAGAGACCGCTATTGCAGCCTTTAGCGACTAATTCTGTTCTTTGAAGGATAGGACAGGCAACTGGTATAATATATGCCAGGTTGCCAGTATTCAAATACTTATCCGTGAACATACTATTGAAATCGACAACGAAAATCAGCACTGCGAGTCATGAGGTACAGGTTCTTTCCCAGATTGCGTTAATGCTTGCCAAGGCAGTGAATACGCCGGAAGTTCTTGAATCGATTCTTGACGGTTTGCAGGAGCTCGTAGACTATGATGCCGCTGGGATTTTTCTTCTTGGAAATACAGAGGGCGAGATCAGAGCCCAGGTTGTACGCGGGTATCCAAGAGAAAGCCTGATCAACGTTCGGCAGAATGTCGATGAAGGAATTGTCGGATGGGTAATCCGGCACGGGAAAGCAGTGGTAGTGAACGATGTTGCATCAGACCCGCGATATGTAAAAACCATTGATTCTATCAAATGTGAACTGGCTGTTCCGATTGTCAGCGGTCAGAATATTCTTGGATGTATTAATCTTGAATCCAATAAGGAAAATGCTTATACGGACGATATGGTGCAGCATGTTGAAACTCTGGCGAGTTATGCTGCGGTAACTCTCGAGCGTACAAAAAATCAGACTCAACTGATGATTGCTCGTCAGCTTGAGCGAGAGCTTCAGATCGCAAGAGGGATACAAGTTGCTCTTTTACCAAGACGTCCTCCTGAACTGGAGGGCTACGATATTGCTGGAATTAATATCCCCTCCCGTGATGTGGGAGGCGATTATTTTGACTATATTCCTATTACCCAGTGGGATCTTGGTCTTGTCATTGCGGATGTCGCAGGCAAGGGAGTTCCCGCAGGGTTGATCATGTCCGGTCTACGTGGTGCGATTCGAACGCGAGTGGAAACGACGTACTCAATTCGAAGCATTCTGACAGGAGTTAATCGTTTCCTATATGAATCCACTGGACCGGAATCGTTTGTTACAGCATTTTACGGGGTCTTGAACGGACGAAACCATCAGTTTACGTATGTCAATGCGGGACATAATCCTCCCATGTTGTTACATGCTGATGGGCGTCTTGTACGCTTGCAAGCAGGTGGACCATTGTTAGGCGTACTACCAAATCCGAATTATCAAAATGCTACTGCGTCCCTGGAACCGGGAGCCGTTCTGTTGATGTTCACTGATGGCATCGTGGAGGCCGGAGCAGAAGCTGGTGAAGAATTCGGAGATATACGGGTCGAAAAACTGCTGCGTGAGTTTGCTGATGAACCTGCGAATGTACTTGCACATGAGTTGGAACGGGAAGCAGCACGGTTCAGCGGAAAAGATGGTGAAATCGATGACAGAACCGTTATCGTGGTGAAACGCTTATGAATGAATCGAGTGTGAGACGGCTTGAGGTCTCCTCGGACCCCGAAGATCCAAAAATCCTGGAGGAAGTAGACGCCGTAGCGGCTGAGATAACTGATTCCCTTGCCTTTACGCAGGATGATAAAGACAACATCGCTATCTCGGTATCTGAAGCCGTGAATAATGCAATAGTACACGGTAACGGCGGTGACCCATCAAAAAAAGTGACAATCCTGTTCACTCCCCTGGAAAACGCATTGAAGATTGAAGTGTATGACCAGGGGATTGGTTTTGATCCTGATAGTGTTCCCGACCCCACGGATGCAGATAATCTGTTGAGCGAGTCGGGAAGAGGTCTCTTGATTATTCGTCATCTCATGGATGAAGTAGATATAATGGACTATAAAACTGGTACACTTGTTACAATGATCAAACAGTACAGCAGTAAAAACTGATAACTATAGGGAAGCTATTTTCAGGAAAGTTATTTTCACAGAAGAAAGTTAATCAAACCGTTAGCTTTGTGTTTGTTTACCAGTTGGTAAACATAGTCGTGGTTATGTCCGTACACAAGATTCAGCTTAAAACGATATTGTGAACGATATAATTAGGATTTTTCATAAACCTAATTATGATCCAAACTCATGACTATACAGAGGATGCTGATGGAGACTTCGACTATCCAGTTGGACGATGTGAAGGAACTAACTGAAAAGCACAAAGGAAAGCTCGGTGGACTGATTGGCATTTTGGAGGAAGTACAAGCACGTTATGGATATTTACCCCAGAGTGTACTGGAGAAGATTTCGGAAGAAACCGGAGATTCTCTGGTAGATATCTATGGTGTGGCTACCTTCTATAAGTCTTTCAGTTTAACTCCTCGTGGAAAACACCTTTGTTCAGTATGTCTCGGAACAGCCTGCCATGTCCGGGGCGGCCCTGCCATTGCCGAAGAATTTTCCAAACAACTCAATATCAAGCCCGGCGAAACAACTGAAGACAATGAATTTACATTGGAAACGGTGAATTGCCTTGGTGCTTGTGCTTTGGGACCTGTTGTTGTGGTCGATGGCCACTATTTCTCCCAAGTTAACGTGAAAAAGGTGAAAGAGATCATCGAAACAGCAAGAAAAGGCTTTGAGACATCAAAAGTTGATCTTGACGAGAAATCTTTTGCCATTGATGTTAGCTGTTCGCGTTGTAATCACAGCCTTATGGCGCCCGAACATCTTCTTGATGGATATCCCTCCATTTGGGTCACGGTTTCGTTCGCCAATAAGCATGGATGGCTGCGGCTTTCCAGTGTTTATGGCAGCTATCATACGGAACAGGAAAATGAGATCGGCGAGAACCAAGTGACAAACTTCTACTGTCCCCATTGTCATTCCGAATTATTAGGGTCTGTAGAATGCCCGGAATGCGGCACATCCATGGTCCTGATGAATGTAAGAGGAGGCGGAATTATTCAAGTCTGCCCCAGGAAAGGCTGCAAGGGACACGTCCTTGATTTGTAGATCATAACCCTTTTTATACACGTAAACCTGTGTGGAGTAACGGTATGCAGAGGCTATCGTCAGTAGAAGAATTCTTGAGTTTTTCAAGAAAATTCATGGACAAACCAAGCAGAACTCATCCTGTTTTGGTTGTTTGCGCCGGGACTGGTGGAAAGGCCAGCGGCGCGGGAGATACAATTCGAATCATAAAAAGATACATAGTAGAAAATAACGTTCAAGAGAAGATCTCGCTCAGGATCACTGGTTGCCAGGGATTCTGCGAGATGGATCCCTTCATTCTTGTGGAACCGGGAAAACATCTATATCCAAGACTGAAGAATAAAGATATTCATAGGGTTATCGAGGCTACCCTGCAAGGAAAGATTATTGAAGAACTGCTCTACAAAGAGTCAGAGTATCATGAATGTCACAAGAATCAGGATGATATACCATTCTTCAAGAAGCAGAAACGTACGATTCTTGGGAAAAACGAGAAAATCGATCCGATCAGGATTTATGATTATATCGAACTTGGTGGGTACCAGGCTTTAGCAAAAGTCCTCATGAAAAAATCCCCGGAATGGATTATTTCTGAAGTTACCCGTTCCGGGCTGCGTGGACGTGGGGGCGGTGGGTTCCCAACCGGCAAGAAATGGGAACTTGCATCAAAGTCAGGTCGTGATGGCATTCAGAAGTACCTGATCTGTAATGCGGACGAAGGCGATCCCGGTGCCTATATGGATCGAAGCCTTCTCGAAGGAAACCCCCATGCTGTTCTTGAAGGTATGACCATCGGCGGAATAGCCATTGGGGCGACCAAAGGTATCATCTACGTCAGAAGTGAGTATCCTCTTGCAGTGAAACATGCCACCATCGCGATTCGTCAAGCATGTGACCGTGGATTACTGGGTAAAAACATCCTGAATACCGGAATCGATTTCGAGATCGAAATCGTCCGTGGTGCTGGCGCCTTCGTATGTGGTGAGGAAACAGCGCTGATCGCCTCAATTGAAGGAAAGATCGGCGAGCCGAAACAACGTCCGCCTTATCCCGTACAGCGAGGATTATTGGGTAAACCCACTGTTATTAATAACGTGGAAACTCTTTCAAACATCCCCGTTATCATCAGTAAGGGCGCCGATGAATTCGCAAAAGTTGGCGTTCCCGGCAACAGCGGCACCAAGATATTCAGCCTTGTAGGCAAGATTAAAAATACAGGTCTGGTTGAAGTACCCATGGGAACAACCATCAAAGAGATCATCTATGATATCGGCGGCGGTCCCATTGGGAATTCCAAAATCAAAGCCGTACAGACCGGTGGCCCATCCGGTGGATGTATTCCGGCATCCATGTTCGATCTTCCTATTGATTATGATTCTCTCGCGAAGGTCGGCTCAATCATGGGATCCGGCGGTATGATCGTCATGGATGAGAATTCATGTATGGTCGATATCGCAAAGTACTATATGAATTTCCTGAAGGATGAGTCTTGTGGAAAGTGCTACACCTGCCGCAAGGGAACTCAGCGGATGTACGAAATTCTTGAAGACATTACCGAGGGTAGAGGCACCATGGAAAAACTCGAGTTGTTGGAAGAGTTGGCCCGTGTTGTGGCAGATACGACTATGTGCGGTTTGGGACAAACCGCTGCGAACCCGGTCTTGTCTACACTCAAGTACTTCCGTGATGAGTACATTGAACACATTGTTGACAACCATTGCCGCGCCGGCGTTTGTGACAAACTCGTCGGAGCACCTTGTCAGGCAGCGTGCCCAATCGGTACTGAAGCCTGGCGGTATGTGGCTCATATCGCACACGGCGAATATGAGCAAGCCTACCTCGCAATCCGGGAAACCAATCCCTTCCCGTCGATCTGCGCAAGGGTTTGTGATCACAAGTGCGAATCGAAATGTAAACTTGGAACAACCGGAACTGATCCTGTCGCAATTCGCTCACTGAAGAGATTTGTAACAGATACAATAGATCCTTCCGTTTACAAATCGGATATTTCTCCAGACAAAAAAGAAGACAAAATTGCCATTATCGGTTCAGGACCTGCGGGACTTACGGCAGCCCATTACCTGTCATTGCAGGGATACCCGGTTACTGTGTTTGAAGCCTATCCCAAGCCTGGCGGTATGATGTTCAGTTGCATCCCATCCTATCGTCTTCCAAAGGAAATCCTTGAGAAAGAGATTGACAGCATACTCAATGAAAACATCACTCTTGAGTGCAACAAGGTACTCGGGAAGGATATGACCATTGACTCGCTGTTCAAAGATGGTTTCAAGAGTGTGTTTGTCGCGATAGGCGCTCAGAAAGACCGTCGTCTGAGACTCGAGGGTGAAGACAGCAAAGGTGTGATTCCTTCCATCGAATTCCTGAGAGCGAATAACGTTGAAAATGTTGAGATGGCTTCAGGGAAAGTGGGTGTTATCGGTGGTGGTAACTCGGCATTTGACGCTGCCCGTACAGCATTACGCCAGAAGGGTGTTGAAAGTGTTACGCTTCTGTATCGTCGGACGCGTGAAGAGATGCCGGCATTTGGTGAAGAGATCGAAGCCGCCTACGAAGAAAAGATCCGTATTGAACCCCTCGTTACACCTGTACGCATCTTGACCAGTGACGATCATGTAGTAGGTGTGGAATGTATCCGTAATACACTGGGTGAAATCGACTCCAGCGGCAGACGCAGCCCGAGGCCAATTCCTCATACGGAATTCATTCTTCCTGTTGATACATTGATTGTCGCCATCAGCGAGCAACCCGATGTTGACTCCATTTCTCCGGAAGGTGAACCTGAACTGAAACTCACTGATTGGGGAACACTCGAAGTAGAGAATAACACACTCCGTTGCAGCAGGCCGGGTGTATTTGCTGGCGGTGATGTCGTAACCGGTCCAAACACGGTAGTAGACGCCATTGCTGCTGGAAAAAAAGCGGCAATTGTCATTGACCGCTACGTGAAGGGTGAAGAGCTTTGGCAGCCTGCAGAGCCGAGAATCCCGACAGTCTATGTACCGCCTGTTGACGTTGAGGATGAAGAAGGTATTGCTGAAAGAGCGAAACCATTGCTTGCAGCAGTAGATAAGAGAGCGGGCAGCTTTGAGGAAGTAGAAAAGACTATCTCTGACAGAGAGGCACGGTGCGAAGCAAAACGATGCCTCCGTTGTGACCTGGAATTCACCAAACCAAAAGAAAACAAGCCAATTGCCCAAGATGATAAGATTCATGAAATAGTGGAGCAATAGAATGGTAAACCTTACGATTAACGGTCTGGATTTACAAGTCGAGGAAGGGACGACAGTGCTTGAAGCGGCACAGTTCTTGAATTTCCCGATTCCTACGCTTTGCCACATGGAGGGATTAACTCCCATGGGCGCGTGTAGGTTGTGTGTCGTGGAAATTGGAGAGCCTCCCAGATCGCGACTTGTATCTTCCTGTACCTACAAAGCTGAAGAAGGTCTGGTTGTCCGCACAGCGTCCGATCGAGTATTGCGTGCCCGACGGATGATCCTGGAACTGCTGCTGGCATCTTCACCACAATCCAAAGTAATCCAGGATTTGGCTGCTGAACATCATATCATGAAGCAAAGGTTTCGCCAAGAATATGAAGACTGTATTCTTTGTGGCTTATGCGTCAGGATGTGCAAGGAGCAGATGGTGGCGTCAGCAATCGGATTCCGCGGTCGTGGCCAGAACAGATCGATTGGTACGCCATTCGATGTCAAATCTGAACAATGCAGGTTATGCGGTGGATGTATGTATGTATGTCCTGCCTGTCAGTTACGATGCACATACACAGAACCTGAGAAAGCGATCTGTGGTGGATGTGCGAATGTAGCTGTACCCTGTGTTGAGGAAGAACGGTTTGACGATATGATGTGTTATATGCGTCCGTGTGTTGCTTGTGAAATCGCCAATTTGGAAAAAGAAAAGAAAACTTCAGAGATATAAGGAGAGGTGAACGATGTCCGAGAGTTTAACCAAAGTAAACCGCTCAGCGGCCACATTGACAAAAAACAGAACTGAAGGCTCTATTTCGCCCATTTCTGGGATGTGTGTAACGTGTGTTGATGGTTGTATCGGGATGTGCGAGATTGGAAAATCCGCGTACAGAGGCCACGAAGTAATTTATCCGCAACCATTTGGTGTGATCACAACCGCGAGCGAAAAAGATTACCCGGTTGACTATTCCCATTTCAACATTATGGGAACTGCAGTTGGTGCTGTCGGAATCGAAGCAGATAGTGACAAGGCCATCTTCCCCAACGTCGACCTCGAAGTCCGTTTTGGTGGAGATGGTGGGATTAAATTCCGCCTCCCATGGATTATTCCCGGTATCGGTTCAACTGACGTTGCAAAAAATAACTGGGATGGTCTCGCCATTGGTTCGGCCCTTGCAGGTACAGGTCTGACTATTGGTGAAAACGTAGCCGGTATGGATCCTGAGTCAGTGATCAAAAACGGTCGTGTTGTTGACACTGTCGACTTGAAACGTCGTGTAAAACTGTTCCAGGACCATCAAATTGATGGATATGGCGCAACCATCGTCCAGGCGAATGTGGAAGATACACGCCTGGGAGTCCAGGAATATGCAATCCAGGAATTGGGTGTTGAGATTGTCGAGCTGAAATGGGGCCAGGGCGCCAAAGATATCGGCGGTGAAGTAAAGATCAAAGATCTGAAAAAAGCCCAGTTGCTCTATGAACGCGGCTATGTGGTTCTCCCCAATCCTACCGATCCCAAGGTCATCGAAGCGTTCAAGAACGGAAGCTTTAAGGAATTTGAACGCCATTCTCGTGTCGGTATGGTCAGCGAAGAGGCTTTTGCCAGTCGTGTAGAAGAACTTCGTAATGCCGGTGCAAAATATGTATTCTTAAAGACGGGTGCGTACAGGCCTGCAGACCTGGCAAGAGCGATTGCATATGCAAGTAAGTACGACATTGACCTGCTGACCGTGGACGGTGCAGGTGGTGGTACAGGAATGAGCCCCTGGCGCATGATGAACGAATGGGGTGTTCCTGTTGTTGAGCTGCACTCCCTGCTGCATGACTACGCTGTCAAACTCGAAGCAAAAGGCAAGAAGATCCCGGCGCTGGCAGTCGCTGGCGGATTCACCTTTGAAGATCAAATCTTCAAAGGCCTTGCATTGGGCGCTCCATATGTTAAATTGGTTGGTATGGCGCGTAGCGCAATCGCTGCTGTTATGGTCGGCAAGACGATTGGCAAGACGATCAAGAACAATGAAGTTCCGGTGTATGTTGAACGCTTTGGCTCCACTGTAGATGAAATCTTCGTTACAGCGGCTGACTTGCGGAATGAATTGGGCAACGATGCGTTCGAAAAACTCCCGACCGGTGCCATTGGTTTGTATACATATTATGAACGTCTGGCTCAGGGACTGCGCCAACTGATGTGCGGAAGCAGGAAGTTTGCTGTGAAACACATTACTCGTGACGATATTGCTTCGCTTACCCCGGAAGCAAGTCGTATCAGCGGTATTCAGTATGTTATGGACGCTGACAAGGAAGAAGTGGAAAACATCCTGAATATCTAATCCATGACTTCAATCTGATTATGGGAAAAACACCCGACAGATCGATAAAAGACAAGTTCCTTGGCGCGCCTCAGGGTCGCGCCAAGGAGCTTTGTTGTTATTATCTCGTCCAGGAACTTTTCCATGATGAAGGTCAAAGTGTTGATCAATTCGTCAAACAACTGCTCACCATCATCCCTTCAGGCTTCAGCCATCCGGAAAAATGTCGAATTGATATTGTCGTTGGAAGTAAAACGTACAGTTCGTCTTCACCTCTTAAAAATCCGGTTGAGATTTCATGTATCAAACGAGCCGTCGATAACATTGAATGCCAGATCAGGGTTTCCTACCCGAAATCATTGAATCCGGTTGATTCCGATTCCCTGTTTACAGCAGATGAGATTAAACTTCTTGAAATGTTGACCTCCCTGTTGGCGTCACATGTTCGCAACAGTTTTCTATCACAATTACTTTCGAAGACAATCCATAAAGAAGACAAATTGATCTTTAATGAATGGAGAGTGTATGTAAAAATAATCAAGGATTACAGCCTTGATCTTTATCGTGCAACCGCAAGAAAACTTATTATATACATCTACCTGAAAAAACAGGTGGATGATGCCGCTTTATTCCGTGATTTCCAGGAAATCCTCGATGAGTTGTCTAATGATGTGCAAAACCAGAGCGGAAAACAACTCATCTATTTTCTACAGGACAGCAGCACTAAACTGCATGATCGAGTCTATGATATCGTGGATCGCTATTTGACAATTCCGGAAATTGTCGAGTGCATTCATCAATGCATGCGTGATTCCGAACATGGACATTTTATCTGCAACCTGATGAAGCCGGATTGTTCCATTACTGATGTTGCCATTGTTATACATTATTTCCATATACTTACACATCAGGGCATCTATCTTTCCGATCTGTTAATCAAAGGAACCATTGTCAAAATTATTCGCTTCCTGTTATCCGAGCAATTGAGTTTTATCAGGTTAGCCAAAGACTACCTTGATATTCATGACTTGAACAGATTGGTCGCAAAAATTATTTCTCCGTCTAACAGTCGAGGTAAGTTGGGATATAAATCATCCGCACTTTTCCTCGCCTCAAGCATTCTTTCGAAAAAGGTTGATGATCAACTGCAGATCGAAAAAATTCAACTGCCCAGGACATGGCATATTACGTCTGACGGCCTTTACGATTTTCTACGACATAATGACCTTATGTGTGAACTATCAGACCATAAATACAAGGATATCAAGCAAATACAGTTAGAAGAGGAATATGTCAACAAGTTGTTTGAGAACTCTGTATCTCCGGTCTGGCTGGAGTCGCAAATACTGCTTATCCTGGGTGATATCCAGGATCGTCCGCTGATTGTCCGTGGTTCAAGCCTGCTCGGCACTAATACAGATCCTGAATTCGCCGGTCGATATGCATCCTGTATACTCACGAACAAGGGCACCCTGGAAGAGCGCAGGGATGCTCTGAAAAAGGCAATTATTGAAGTATATGCGTCAACTTTCCGGTCAGCACCGCTTACCTACCGCTTCGAACATGGCCTGGTCGATTTTGATGAGCAAATGGGAGTGATTATCCAGGAATTGGTTGGCAGTCAGGTTGGAGATTACTTTTTCCCGCTTTTAACGGGTACTGTTTCACAGTTCTGCGAGTCCAGGAGGAAAACAGATTCTAATCAGAATCCATGTTATTGTGACTCTTTTTTTGGTCTGCGTTCATTCAGTTCTCGCGTAAAACGCGGACCTTTCCGCTTTGTCATTAACTCAGACGGTAAAAACATGGGGAAATCTGATACCCGGATTATTAATGAAATTGTCGCTTTAAATATTAACAGCAATAAATTGGAAACACTCCAAATCAATAAACTGGCTGAAGAAAATGAAATCAAAGATACAACGTTAATCCAAAACCTTGTTTCATTCACTCAGGCGCTGCAAAACGAATCAATTGAAATAACACAGGACCTGCTTCCACTGAATACGATTAAAGAGAGCTATATGCGGCTTAAAGATGTCATCAATACACCTTTGGAACTGGATTTTGCCTATGATGGAGAAGCGGTGTATCTCCTGAAATGCAGCATCCAGTAGTTTTTTCGAATAGCCAATGAATCCTTTGAAAAAGTTTCTGCTGGCAATTACTTGTTGATTTCTCCATTTACCCCAGACGATCAAACACCTTTTCAGCCACCTCCAGAGTGCGTGCAATCTCATCTTCACCATGTGCAGCGGAAAGGAACCATGCTTCATATCCACTTGGCGGCAGATGAATTCCTCCCGACAGCATTTCCTGGAAGAACCTGGCAAATTTTTTATGGTTCGCCTTTTGGGCATCAGCAAAACAGGTAACGGGTTTATCTGTGAAGAAGAGTGTGAGCATGGAACCGACACGATTGAGAATTACATCAATACCGATTCGAGAAGCCAAATCACGAAGTCCGGTTTCAAGGGTTGCCGATACAGTTTCAAGGTGATCGTACAGCTTTTCATCCAATTCACGGATCGTAGCCAATCCTGCCGCCATAGCCAATGGATTCCCGGAAAGTGTACCCGCCTGGTATACTGCTCCAACGGGTGCAATCATTTCCATCAGCACACGTTTACCTCCGTAGGCGCCGACAGGAAGACCTCCTCCGATAATTTTTCCGAAGGTTGTCAGGTCGGGTGTGACTCCATACAGTTCCTGAGCGCCTCCCGGATGGACACGAAATCCGGTCATGACTTCATCAAAGATCAGCAAGGCGCCATTTTCTTCACATATCGTTTTTACATCCCGGAGGAAACCGTCCTGCGGTGGAACAACCCCCATATTCCCTGCCACCGGTTCAATGATAACTGCAGCGATCGATTCCGGTTCCGCTTCAAAATGCTGTCGAACACTATCGATGTTGTTGAATTCGGCGACTCGTGTATCTTTTGCGGCTCCTTCCGTAACTCCAGGGCTGTTTGGCAAACCGAATGTAGCCACTCCTGATCCTGCCTGAATCAGGAAACTGTCCGCATGACCATGATAACAACCGGAAAACTTGATAATTGTATCCCTTCCGGTCGCTGCGCGAGCGAGACGGATGGCGCTCATGGTCGCCTCTGTGCCGGAATTGACAAAACGTATCATTTCAACAGACGGCACACGATTGGTAATTTCTTCCGCCAATTCTACTTCCAGCGGACTGGGTGCGCCGAAACTGGTTCCGTTTCCAATGGTTTCTTCCAACGCATCCACAACATCTTCGTGGGCATGCCCCAGGATCATTGGTCCCCAGGAACCAATATAATCCACGTATTGGTTGCCATCCGCATCCATCAGGTAACATCCCTTCGCGGAAAGGATGAACGGTGGTGTCCCCCCCACTGCACCGAATGCCCGTACCGGAGAATTCACTCCACCCGGCAACACTTTTTTCGCACGGTTGAACAACTCATTGGATATGGTCATGGTCTGGTCCTGTCAACTTTTTCAATCCCGGACATTGGAAAGCCCGGGTTACATTTTTATCCACAAAATCTTTCCGCCGCTTCTTTCGCGAAATAGGTCAGGATAAAATCCGCACCCGCACGTTTGAATGCAACCAACGATTCACGTACTACTGTATCCCGGTCTATCCACCCTTTTTCCGCAGCCGCTTCGATCATGGCGTATTCCCCGGACACCTGGTAGGCGGCTGTCACACGTTTATACCTGTCCTTCACCCGCGCCAGCACATCCAGGCAGGG
The DNA here is from genome assembly GCA_963674515.2 of bacterium. GTDB lineage: Bacteria > Electryoneota > Electryoneia > Electryoneales > Electryoneaceae. Next base: position 30,536 of record CAXXQY010000031.1, on the reverse strand, counting down.
CATTCCCGGTTTGACCATGATCATGTCCGCACCTTCCTGCAGGTCGAGTTCGACCTCTCGGAACGCTTCACGACCATTGGCGGGGTCCATCTGGTAAGCTTTACGGTCACCAAAGGATGGCGCCGAACCGGCAGCATCACGGAAGGGTCCATAAAAACCGGACGCATACTTGACCGCGTAGGACAGAATCACCACATCCGTAAAACCTGCTTCATCCAACCCCTTACGGATAGCGCCTACTCTGCCGTCCATCATATCGGATGGCGCTACGATATCCGCACCTGCTTTGGCATGGCTGACTGCGGTTTTCGCAAGCAGGGCAAGTGTGGGATCATTTTCGACATGTTCGCCGACAAGGACTCCACAATGACCATGGCTGGTGTATTCGCACATGCAGACATCCGTCATGACCAGCAAGTCCGGTACTGCCTTCTTGATCGCAGCTACAGCCCGCTGGACCGGGGCATCCATTGACCATGCCTGGCTCCCGCTTTCATCCTTGGAATCCGGAATTCCAAACAGGATCACCGCAGGTACTCCGGATTCAAAGATTTCCCTGGCTTCATTGACAACCATGTCAACAGACCAATGGAACTGTCCTGTCATACTGGGGATTTCGTTTTTTATGCCAGTACCCGGCACGACAAAAAGCGGTTGTACAAGGTCGGACGGTTGCAGTGTATTCTCACGCACCAGGTTCCTGATCCCGGTACTGACACGTAATCTTCTCGGACGGTCTATGGGAAAAGCCATTGTAGACTCCATGAATGATTCAAAGATTCATAGAGTATACAGATGGACAACGTAGAGGATCAAATAAAATCGAGGAGGTGAAGGAATGGGACGAGTGGGCAAAAACTATTTAATCTCGAGGTATTCAAATGATGCTTCAACCAGTTTCTCAGCTCGTTTTTTGAGATGATCACAATTGGGTGGGGCCGCAAACAGGTCATCCTGGTTAGTTTCATCTCCCCATGCACGACAAGCTCCGCCGCAAAGGTACCTGTATTCACAATCGCGGCATTTATCCATTGTATTTACTGTACAATTTTGAAGCAGGCGAAACTTGTCCGAGGAAAGGATTGTACTCAGGTGAATCTCTGATGCATTTCCTAACAAGGTATGCGGACGATGGTAGGCATAACAGGGATATGTTTTCCCATCCGGTTCGATATACAAATTCTGTCCGATTCCACAAGAAGTAAGGGGATGGAAATCAGATTCCAGCATCTCCTTACTTGACACATGCTGCTGGAGCCCTTCCGCCATCAGGGGTTCATCCCAATTCGCGGCGCGCCCCAATGGTAGAATTGGCCTGAACTTTACCCTGGTAATCCCCAACTTCGAAGCAAGATCCCGTACACTCCACCCAGCCTCCCCATTAATATCATCACTTCGTAAAATACTGGCTAACCCCAAAACACTCATTGAAGAATTGGCGGATCTCAACTCCAGGTACTGCCGGATATTCGCAACGGATTTTCTGTATGTTCCCTTCCCCCTTCGATCATCGTGCATGTCTTCCGTACCATCAATGCTGACAACAATCTTGTCAAACGCAGCTCCAATCATCTCGAAGAATTCTGCTGCAAAATCGCCGAAAAAGTTTGTACGTAAGGTGAGTTTCATACCTCTCATTCGATATTTTGCGGTGATTTCAGCAATTTTCGATAATTCAGGGTGCTGGAGAGGTTCTCCGCCAGTAACAATAAACTTTGGAAATCCCGCCTCCAGTCCTTCGTTCAGCAATCGTTCATATAAATGCGTATCCATCACAGCAGAATTGTCGCCATCGACTGCATAACAGTGTTTACAAGCGAGGTTGCAACGAAATGTGATATGTGCAAAAAGCTTAAATAATCCCTGGGTAGGTTTCTGCAAGTTTTCATGATACTTTTTCAACAGGAATTCTGTTTGAACTATATCACCACTAACCTTGTTTGCATTCATTAGTTCTGCAGCTTTTCCAGGATCGTCTGTCTTTGCCAGATAATTCAGACCGAGAATGGTCCTGGCATTATCGGCAATTTGACGTGGATGATGTTTTTTTGAAAGCGATATGTATTTTCCCGAACGTAATAGCGGGTGTTCATCAGCCTTCGGGGGATTCTCTGCAATGGCATTGATGTTCTCTTCGCTCGCCATTTCTTCAGTCAACTTCTCCCGGACAAATCCAAAAACTCGTTTGTAAGCATCACAAAGGGGATCGATAATTCCATCTCCACCCGCGAGGGCATTGTAATAACACCCCCCTTTGCAGATGTTATATACTTCGCATTCGGAACAACGCTCTGATACAAGTTTTTCACGCGCCAGCATCTTTTGAGCATTCGGGTGATTGTAAATGTCTTGCAGCGTCGGCATCGAAAAGACATTCCCCAGCATATATTCCGAATTCCCGCAAAAACGTTGGCATGGATAGATGGAACCGTCCGGTCCAATCGCAAGGAACATACCGAAACAATCCCGGTAGGTGCAAACCTCCGGGTCGCCAGTAGCGCACCCCTTACAGAAATTATCGAGAGTCGAGATGGAAATGCGTTTTCGGTTGATGATGTAGTCGGGGAACATGTCCAGCAGCATATTGCCATAGTGTTCTGAATCCAGTCTAAAATCATTACAATTGTTTCCATTCAGGCTCGAGACCGCGGGATGAAGGTTCATATTCATATTGTTCTGAATATAAAATTCAACAAATTCTTTCCATTTTGTGTGAGTATCATTTGTAAGAGTTGCTATACCGCCAACATCAATACCGTATTCACGTGCTTTTTTAATTCCAGCCATCGTCTGATCCCAGTAACCTTCTCCACGGGATAGGTCGCAAAGCTCCTTGGGGCCGTCAATACTGGTGCCAATCGAAACCTTGTATTTTTTGAAGAGTCTGGCGAAGTTATCATCAAAAGCCCACAGATTGGATTGAACACTGAAGTGGAGTTTGTACTTGTAAAGGGCATTTGAGAGTTCTTTCAGCAGATATTCCCAGATGCCGAACGGCGCCAGGAGTGGTTCGCCGCCATGGAAAGTGATGGACACATGTTTTTTGTCCAGGTTGCGGGAGATTTTTGCGATATAAATGACGGCATGTTCCGCCACTTCCTGCAACATAATTGGCCCTTGGTGCGGTCCGAAACAGTACTTGCATTCTGCCTGGCACGCCATGCTGGGTATGATCATGAAGGATGGAGATATTTGTTTTTTAATCTTCAACATTTAATCACTTGGATAGGGCGGAAATGATAATCCAATCCCTGTATCTGTATGATCGGAATGATTAGAACAATCAGATGAACTCCTGAACATACGGCCTTGTATCCAGCTTACATCATTATGATCCCGGTGACGATCTACATGAGGTTCGGTAATCAAGTCATGAATCCTCTGCCAGTCAATGACAACCTGGTAGTTTTTTTCTTTTGCAAGTTGTATCAGGTGGTTCGCGGCAGTTTTTCGACTATCCCATCGGTATTTGCACAACATTGCCTTGTACCTTTCAATCCTTGCGGATCCGGATTTTCCAATATGTTCATAGACTTTTTCCCTGTAGTCCCAACCTGGATTATTTTGAGTTATTTCACGCGCCGCTTCTTCATTGTTCCCTAATTTTTCATGTGCAATCCAACGGACTTGCCAATCCCAATTAGAAGTTGCCGCTTCAAGTAAATGGTCATGATTCTGTAACATGGAAATTGCTTCAAACCGAATTTCAGTTTCAGGATCATTCAGCAACATTTTCAGTGAATCCTGATCTTCCAGTTTCTGGATCGCGATTTTCCTGACATCGATATCCCAATTCTCAAAAGCTGCGGTTTTAAGAATCTCCTGATCACTCAATTTTTTCACTGCTATCATTCGAATAGAATGTTCTGAATGACCAAGACATTTGCCAAGTACTACCTGACTTTCTACTGCATTCGCCGCAGTTGTTCTCAGAAACAGGTTGGAATCATTTTCAATAATATCTGCAAGCACTTCCTGGTCAACCAGTTTGGAAATTGCCATTTGCCTTAGTGTAATATCTGTCGCTCTATAGGCAATCGCATTGAGGCTTTCCATATCCTTGATAATTCCCAGGGCGATTTTACTGATTTCCATTCCTTCATTTTCAAGCACAAATTCTACTAATTTTTTCTGGTTTCGGATCATTTTAAGAGCTGCAACATTAACATCAATGTTATAATGTTCATCCGCAATTTGAATTATCATGTGCTCATTTGATAATCGCTTCAACGCCTCAATACATTCATCAGTGTTTTCAGATCGTCTCACAAATTCGTAGAGTAGTTGTTCACTGGTAATCTTTCTCATCGCCGCCAGGCGCACTTTTTTAACCTGATCCCTGATAGCTGCAAGCAATAACTGATCTTCATCCGCAATCTTCTCAACAGCGAAGAGTCTTACTCGCCAGTGATCATCGTTCTTGACAATTTCTTCAATGATCTCAGGATCATCTATTTCACGAATTGCTTTAATTCGGATGGTATAATCACTGTGTTTCCATTTTGGTCGGAAATGATCTGATAATCCCATTTTCTAACCTCTATTTTTCAAGGACTGGTTATTTGCATGACACAATATATCAATAATCCTATAAAAAACAAAAAGATCAGATGTATAATCTAATCTTGCGTCTATTGGTACTTCAATGTTCTTACAGAATCATTTTTGGTCACTCAAATCTGCTATGCAACCCTTTCTACTGGAGCGCCTTCGTATACAGGTTGTACCTTGATCTGTTCCTGTCCGGTGAGAATAGAGATTTGTGTTCCGCTTTTAACTCGATTCAATACTGTTTCCAGTTTTGCCCGTTGCAGGATTTTCTTATCAATTTTTAATTCGAAATCGGCTTCATCATAGGCAGCTTCGGTCATGGGGAGATGAGCTTCTGCGATTTCCCATTTGATCAAACGGATTTCGCCATTCACCAGTTCCATTCCGGTAATACCGTCCGTATACACGCAGGTTCCGGCATTAAAGTAACATGGAACAGGATTCTGTTCGACCGGTTTTCGATGGAAACCATTCGATCCGATATGACGTTTCAGATAGTTCGCGGTTGCTTTCGCTACATGTGGATTGTGACTTTGTTGGGCGTTTGTTTCCAGCTTCTGCAGAAGGAATTGCAGTTTATCCGCAGTGGAGTAGGAACGGAACATATTCCGGTGAGTGTGCCCGGCTATTAGCAGTTTACGGTTGTCTTTCGCCCAGGAATAGAGTAACTCATCGCGGCGTTTACGAATGAACTGGTTGACCGCAGCACGGGAAGTACTCAGGCGCATGAGTTTCTGGAGCCATCGCCAGGGATGACGTACAAAATAGCGGCTAAGCCAGGAATAACTGTCCGCAGCAATATCACCCTGGTGACCATGCGTAATAAAGATATCCTCGCCAATATGAACCGCGGGATGGACTGTCACCGGTCCCAATACCGGCCAGAGATGTTTTTTCACTTTTTCAGGTTTTGACCAGAGATCGTCATGATTTCCATAGATGCGTACATGCCAATCATGACCTTTTTCAGCGAAGAGACGTTCTGCCGCGTAGGTTGTATCCCTGTATGCATTGATGATCTGTCGTGGTTTGGCTTCCCAGCATTCTTCGATATCGCCATTCAGGATCAGGCGGTATCCCTGGTCATAATAATGCTGCAATGCATGACAATAAATAATCTCATTACGTTCGAAATCATCTACCCAACGCACCCGGTCAGCCATGTGTAGATCGCTGAAAATAATAAACTTGTCCACGTTCGGCCTAAATGGAAGACGAAGTGCGTTTCCCAGAGAGCTGTCAAGCTGCTGGTAGGTGTAAGACAGCTCCAAATGCCGAGCAATCATGCCGATGTACCGGATAATATGGCTGTTTTCCCCGCCCCAGGGAATTCAGCAGTTCTACCCCAGATTCTTTGATTCTCTCCCCGACATGACTATACGAATTTGCTGCCCTTCTGCCATCCAAGCATCTGCAAGCGGTAAAAGAAATTCGGCGCTAATGCAAACAGATATTTGAATATCTTGAAGCTGAACGGTTCTTCGTAGGTGCCCACCCATTGTTTCCCGTCATCAATCCACTTGATTATTTTTCGTGCGACAGTATCGGCGGATGGAGCCGATTCCACACGTTTTTCGCGGATCTTGTATCCTTTTTCATTGAGACGGTTCACGGGCGCCCAGGCAAGCGGGCTGTAAATCGCCCCCGGACGATACAAACGCATGCGGATGTTCCGGTTCGCATGAGCGACAATCGGTCCGACACCTGACCAGAAATAATGGATCGCGATTTTGCCAGCATGATAGACCGGACCAAAACAGGATGGGCTGCCATCGGCGATGGAACCGATAGCGATAATATCCAACGGACGGTTTCGTTTTAACTGGGAGGCTTCCAATGCGACAATGGCGGGCCAGGTATAATTCACGCGATTCATCGACTCTGCCATCTGCACAAGCGGAACACCACCTTCACCGATTTCCGTTTCGATCTGACCGGCATTCAGAATAACAACATCAGGTTCATAGTCGAAGATTTTCTTTGCATCCTCAATGGATTGTTGAGGACTGACCAGCAGATCGGTGAAGAACTCACCCTCAACACCATCCTTGCGTGTAACACCGACCACTTTCCATCCACGGCGTACATATATTTTTCCCAGTGCACGCCCTAACGCCCCGGTAATTCCCGTAATCACTACCGTTTTCATCCCAACTCCCCTATTATCACATCCGCGACGCGCAGTGCATTCGCGGCAATGGTCAAGGCAGGTCCAACACCCAATGATGTGGGCATAAAACTACCGTCAACAACAAACAAGTTGTCCGAACCGTGGACTCGGCACTCGGGATCGAGTACAGATGTGTTCGGATCATCACCAAACCGCGCAGTACCTACCTGGTGAGCGGTATGGGTATCATCCTGATCGCCGGTGGCACCAATGACAAAAACAGCTCCGGCACGGTACAAGATTTTTTTCAGCTTCCCGACGAAAAACTTTGAACGGAACGTATCGTATGGTAAAAACTTGTGATGTAGTGAAATGACCCCACCAGTCCCAACCTCGATCCTGTTGGATGGATGCGGAAGGTCTTCCACTGTCCCGGTTAACGGAACAGCCCGTTCATACAGGTATTGTGCGAAGGATCCGGGGACCGGCATGGGAGCGTTATCGGCAAGCGCCAATGGCCCCGGAACGGGAAGTTCCTGCACATAACCCAACTTGTGAGAAAAATCCATTGTACCGAAATAGAGATCGGTAAATCCTACCTGCTTGATAAATGTGTCCGCCGTACCAACCGGTTTCCGGAACAGCCCCACTGCTATGGCACCGGCATGATACATGTAATTGCGGCCTAATTGACCACTTTTATCGGGTATTGCAGATTTTTTCAGGATGACTGTGGACCCGATAGCACCAGCCGATACGATATACCGTTTCGCCACATGCTCTTCTATTTTCCCGGTCTCATTGTTCAGTACCTGTATGCTTTTCACATGTCCATTGGAATGATCCAGCCGCACTACTTCCCTTCCACATTGAACCTGTAGTCCAAATTCCTTTACAGCCGGATCGATCGCCCGGTTGACACTGGAAGCACGTGAAGCATTCGGGCATATGTATCCCGGACATGTCGGACAACGCAGGCATCTGGAAAAATCAATTCCCAACGGCAAATGGAAAGACGAATACCCCGAGTCGCGGATAGCCTTCGCAATTCCACGGTTGATTGGTTCAAAGAACGGCGTAGAATATTTGTACCCATTTTCAGGGGTTTGGACAAACAGCATTTTTTCGGGATCATCCCCGGCAACATGATATAGCTCTTCGGCTTGATCATAATATGGTGCAAGTTCATCATAGAGAACCGGCCATTCCCAAGTCGCTTTAGGGATTTTGTCGCCATAAAACTTACCGGGGGTGAAATCATCCCTGCTTGGACGGAGTAATGCTGCGCCATACAGCGATGTGCCGCCACCGAGAACACCGCCGATATATAGCTTTTTGGGTGTTCCATTCACATGAATAGATCGGTTTTCATACGGTTCCATCCGAATCAGCATCCGCCATTCATCCTGGAAGGCTTCCCTGTCTTCGTAGCGTGGACCACGTTCCAACAGGAAGGTTTTCAGACCGGATCTGGCGAGAGCATGAGCAATCGTTCCACCGCCCATTCCACTGCCAATGACAATCGCATCATGCTCTTCAGACAAAATCGGTCTCCTTTTCCGATCCTTATTTCAAATCCGGCAGGGCGGCCGGGATCAGTTCCTCACTTGCCAGCCCACGCAATACAGCTTCCCATCCGTAATACTGCAGTGTACGTGCTCGCGCTGTTTTACGCATTTGTTCAAATGCTGCGGGATCGTTATGAATGATAGCATGCATCCGGGTGATTTTCTCAATCCAGTCCTCTTCATCCAATGCTTTCGCCACAAAACCCGTCACACCATCCTCAATGATTTCTTTCGGACCGCCCACATCCGAGACAATTGCGGGTAATTCACTGGACTGTGCTTCGAGGACCGCCATACCAAATGTGTCCGTTGTGCTTGGAAAAACAAAAATGTGTCCCTGGGAAAGGATCTCAGGAAGTTTTTCATGCGGTACACGCCCGAGGAATTTCGCCCTGTCATATTCTTTCAATTCTTCCTTCATCTCCTCGAGATATGGCCCCGAGCCAACAACGTAAAGGTTCAGGTCGGGCAGAGTCTCACTGATCCGCTTGAACACCTGGTTCAAGAAGGGTAAGTTTTTGTCCTTGGACACACGACCGACAAACAGAAGGTTAACTCCGTCCTCGCCATCAATCCTGTAATTCGTGATCTCACCTTCCGGAAGCCGTTTGAATTCTCCGTGATCAATCTGACGTGGGAATACGGACATTTTCTGCGGGTCCAGTCCACGTTTGCTCAGGATATCGATGTATTCCTGTGTGGGAACTTTTACATGATCCATATTCGTATAGAACCATTTCAGTGCGAATTCGAGCATGTCGTAAACAGATTCGTCGTTGGTGATTTCCAGGGATTCCATGGAGAAATCGGTATGATAAATCCCAACTGCCGGTACCGAGAACAGGCGTGCAATCGCCAGTCCGACAAGTCCAACCGGGCCGGGAGTGGAAATCAGGATCTCATCCGGATGGAATGAGTTCAGCATCTTCATCGCCTTCAACAGGCTGGGGATCTTCATCAGGTACTGTTCATAATAGGGTAATGCAAATTCATAAAGATGAGGCAGATTCACTATGTTCGGCGGCAGATCCTCGCTTAACTCCTCCTCTTTCAAGCAGCACACAATCTGCATGTCGATTCCGTGCGAATAGAATTGCCACCCCAGGTTTTTGAGGGTTACAGACGGTCCATTCAGGTCATTTAATGTGTCGGTAAACCACAGAATTCGCGGGTTTCTTTGCTGTGGAAGCTCAGCGTTCAATTCATTGACAAGCGCTCGACTATTGGAAAGATGTTTCGCACTTGTAAAAAATGGAACGGCAAGAAACATTCCGGGCAGGGACGAAGCCACAGACTTTGTCATCGCAAACACATCCATCTTCTTCATTTCATCGGCGATTGTCGTGATCAGCGAACGGATGTATTCATCGGCAATGGAAGCGATTTTATCATATAGAATGTCAAGATTTTTTTCAATATCAAAGTGTTTCTGCTTCTTTATTTCAGCGATGAGTTCGGCGAGAAGAATTCTGTACTTGTTGTTATTATCCGCTTTCAGGCCCATAACAACAAGGTTGTCCATCATGGATGATTTCTGGTTATCAAAAATCACACCTGTGAAATGGTTCAACAGGGCACCTGTGGGAGTACGATTGATGGTGCTGCGTTGATGTTTTGAAAAATCATGAGCAATCTTGTACAGGGTAAATGCCAGTGACTGGTAGTCGTTAGACCTGCCTTTTGCGATCCCTTTTTTCCGCCGGACCTGCTCAAGGAATCCATCCATGGTCGTCGCACTGGCCATAGTGTACGTTTTCCCGATGAAAATACCGGCATGGTCATCCGATGCCCCCGTAAATCCTTTTATCCAGGATTTTTCGCCCCAGGGCTGGATCGAATATTTCTGCGCTAATTCATCCATACGCTCAGGTGTGAGCGATTTCAGGGTCGCATACCATGTATTGTTTACATATTCATTCATTCCACCATTAATGATCTCGAAGATATCAAACAACAGGATCAATTTTTCAATATGTTCCCTGCTGAGTTTGTTATTGATCGAGTATAATGCATGGGCAACAGAATACGTAATCTGATGTTCCCGCAAATAGTCCCGTAACTCGTAGATATCCTGCCTGATGTCCTGTATTTCATCAAACTGGTCGGCGGTCATTCCCCAGATCGCAAGATGGATTTTGCAACGGTCTTCCGGGAAATACGTGGTAATCTCCGCCCCGGTGAAAGCGTCCTTGTATTTGGATGCAAGTTCGAGTGATCCATCAATGGTATTGTGATCTGTAAGTGTAACAAACGACATTCCTCGTTCTTTAGCGGTATCATACACAAATTCCGGTTCTGTATAGGAAAGGGATGCCCCGAGCCGCTGGAGGAACCATTCACTCGGACGGTCGGAGTACCGGGAGTGAACATGCAAATCAACATTCGCCATGAAATAACCTGTGTAAATGTGCGGAACTGCATTACGTTAGACATAAAACAATTCTGCAGTCAGCTTCAATGCCCCAACATCTTCTTGCTTCGTTCAGATTATATAAGTTTCTCTTTAGCATCTCCCAATATAAAATAACGTTTTAGAAATAACTTATTTTCCAATAATTAAACAGTCTAATACATAAACAGTTAATTATCATCAGCATAACAACTGAATATACGCAAAATCAGTGTAAATTGTTCCAATCTGATCAACTGCGCAAGAGAGATTGACCATACATGTTACATCTATAAATGCGAAATTTTGAGAATACACTTCACGTTTGGTGGAAACAGAAATATAACGGGAAATCAGTGATGATTATCTTAGAGTGTTCATCCTCTTCAAAGCTTTCGTAAGTACTGAATCGTCGCCGCGACTGGTTCTTCGAAATCTATCAATCATTCCATGTTGCATTTCCTGGTCTTGCTCAAGAAACACACGCCAAATTTCTTGTTCCTCGACAGCAGTGGATTCATAGTTCAGTTCAGCAGCATACCGTCTCATTCTTTCAAGCGTAGTCAAAGCGTATTTCCAATTGGCTAATGGTTTCAGTAACAGCACCTTCTTCTCTTGCATAGACTTGTTGTGTATCGGGTGGATAAACGCTCTCCAGTTACCATTCCCATCGTACTCCGCACCAATTGCTGACAAACCTAAATCAAATTGTGATATAACGGATTCAAGAGTTGGATAAATTGTTTTGTTTTTTATTTCTAATACAGTTCCATTTATTGAATAGGCAAATGTGTATTCTCGCAATGGAAGTTCAGTGGCTCCTATGTCGGTAAGAAACCGTCTAAGTTTTTTCAACTCTTCTTCATTTGGACACCATAGATCAATGTCCGAAGTTGTGTTCCCATTGATCAATTCCTTAAAAACTCCTCCAGCAACAGAGTATTTTGCTGGGCATTCGGAGGAGAAAAGCCAATACATTTTTCGTTGAATATAATCAACTACATCTTGCTCATTGATTGAATTCATTGGAATTGGAAGGTTGCTGTATCTCTTAGTCCTGTAGTATATATTTAAACCGGCATTAGATTTCCAGAAGATAGAAACGGACCCCAAAATTAGGACAGTGGCTTAGTTGATGGATCAGCTCTTATCTTGCAGGTAACGGAAAGGAGCAGATCATGTCTCGATCCCGTCGCAAGTTATCCCCTGAGTTCAAGGCGAAAGTTGCAATGGCTGCATTGAAAGGTGACCGTACAGTCGCTGAACTCGCCAGTCATTTTGATGTCCATCCGAACCAGATCACCCTGTGGAAAAAGAAGCTTGTTGAGAACGCTTCCGGTGTGTTCCGTGGCGAGAATCAGGTTGATTCCAACCGTCATGAAGCGGAAGTGAAGGATCTTCATGCGAAGATTGGTCAATTGACCATGGAACGTGATTTTTTATCACAGGCGCTCGGTCCCTTCAGCGGTCCGAGCGGAAAGCGATGATACATTCCCAGTCGGAACTTGACATTACCCGTCAATGTCAACTGGTGCAGATCAGCCGTTCTTCATTCTACTACAAACCCAGACCGCTATCGGCGAAGGATTTGAAGATCATGCGTCGTCTGGATGAACTGCACCTGGAACATCCTTTCGCAGGAACACGGATGTTGCGCGATACGCTTCGTCTGGAAGGAATGCGTATCAACCGTAAGAAGGTACAACGATTGATGCGTGTGATGGGTCTTTCGGCTTTGTATCCGAAGGCACGGAAGACATCCCTGCCCGGAAAGGATCATAAGATATACCCATACTTGTTGAAGGACTTGACGATTGACCATCCAAACCAGATATGGTGTGCAGACATCACCTATATTCCGTTAGCGAAAGGATTCGGATACCTGGTGGCGATCATGGATTGGCATAGCCGTAAGGTGTTGTCATGGCGTTTTTCGAACACCATGGATTACCTGTTCTGTGTGGAGGTGTTGGAAGAAGCTTTCTGCAAGTATGGCAAACCGGACATTTTCAACACGGACCAGGGAGCGCAATTTACCAGTGAAGCTTTTACCGGAATCCTGAAACAGCAAGGTGTCAAAATCAGTATGGATGGCAAAGGTCGTTGGATCGATAACCGTTTCATCGAACGATTGTGGCGGTCTCTCAAATACGAAGATGTTTACCTGAATTGTTACGAAACGATGCAGGAAGCTGAGAAAGGAATCGGAAAATACATTACCTTTTACAACGAACGTCGACCGCATCAGGCGCTGGACGGAAAAACTCCTGATGCTGAATATTTTGCTGAAAAGAACGTAAAAGCTGCATGAAAAGAAATGAATCCATCACCTACAGTTCGATAATGGCTGTCTAAACAATGGGGTCCACTGCAATATGGCATCCGGATTCGGAGGTGGTATTTATTACCATGGTGTAGTGTACGGTGGGTGTATTGAAGACTGCGTTATTTCCCATAATGAGAACTATGGTATGTATTTGAACGAACCGATGCAGGATCTGGTCGTGCGGAACTGCCAGATAATCAATAATGAAGGTGGTATTTATTGTTATGATGCGTATGCTCTAATTTCCGATTGTATCATTGCAAATAACTCGGTCGATGGCGATGGCGGTGGAATATATATTAGTTCAATATTTCATCCATTGAATCGTTGTTTGATTGTGAACAATTATGCTTCCGGTAATGGTGGAGGAGTATATGCAGATTACAATTATGGCTACAGTAATTTTACATTTGTAAATAATGAAGCGGGGGGATATGGTGGCGGAGCCTATCACGAGTCAGAACAAATGAATATCAATAGCTGCATCTATGCCTTTAATCGAGGTGTCGGGGGCTTATATACAAGTAATCTATATGATGGATCTGAAGTTGAATATTGTTGTTTTTTTGAAAACGATTCGCTTCCAATCGGAGAATACGATCCTGATATGCAGCTTGGGATACTCAGTACCGTAAATGCAAATGGTGATTCCTGCGATTTTCGATACAACATCTTTCTCGATCCCCAGTTCGCCGATCCAGATGGCGACTATACCCTGACCATCAACTCACCCTGTATTGATGCCGGCGATCCAGAACTTCCCCACGATCCCGATAGTACCATCGCCGATATCGGTTTCTACTACTTCGACTACAACAATGCTGTCGCAGGCGATTCGCACACTATCAATCAGTTTTCACCGCAGTTTTTTGTGTATCCTAACCCGGTGAACAGCCGTTTCAACCTGGTTACTGATTTCGACCTTTGTTCATTTCCCGTCCGTTATTCGTTGTTTGATGTTCTTGGAAGGCAAATCCTGACAGGTAGTTCTACAAATCCCCGCATCCCCTTTGATGTGCTTCACCTTCCCAGTGGCATCTATTATCTGAACGTGCTGCATTCCGGGGAACAGACGGTCCTGCCGGTGACGATTTTACATTAGTGGATCGTTTATTATACATGTAGTCTGCCGGGTGGCCGTGTTTGCTTGCAAACGCGGATAAGGACGGGTGGCCCTTTTGCTTGGTGCAGTTTGGCCCTACTGCGTGCAGTAGGGTTTCATGGTTTTCTCCATCGGGATGAGCAAATATGCCCTCGTTAGGTTCGTCAACATGTTGTTCCGTTGACGATCTAACGAGGATACTCATCATCAAAGACTCGTAAAAAGTTTTCCAATTCCTCGTTAGTCCAACCGTCTTCATAAACGACATTTCGACGGCAGAACCTAACGAGGGCATAATTGAAGCATTCTTAGATGATGGATCATTCCGCACATACCTCCATCCCGGAGATACGTAAAACACAATAAAACCCCGTTGGACACCGTGCTTCGCAAACTGCACTTCCGCCCGGTTCAAGCCAACGGGGCTAAAGTCGTTGCTACACAAACAGGCCCATCCAAAAATATTTCTCGAGTTAGCATTTGTGCGGAGAGCTGAGTATTTGTATATTCACCTGTGCGTATATGCGAGCAAGTAGGAGATGGAGGTCTCATATGGACAGTACCATTGAGTTCCTGAAGGCGATGGGCGAAGAAAACCGTCTGCGTATCCTCATCCTGCTGGAACAGGCGGGGGAGTTGTCTGTGGCGGATATGAGCGAGATCCTGGACATCGCTCAACCGAAAGTATCCCGTCACCTGGCGCGGTTGCGTTTGAGTGGATGGGTGAAAGAACGCCGTTGGCAGGGTTTCGCCATGTACCGTGTGTATGCGGAGCAATCCACCCCGCACCGGGAATACCTGGTGCGCCTGGCGGAAACCCTCGAAAGCGATCCGGTGGTCGCGGCGGATATGCAACGGTTACTGGCGTTGTTGAGCACGAAGACACCAATGGAATAGGGTAGTAATGGTTTTTATTCAAATGCAGCCATGCCCTCGTTAGGTTCGTCAACATGTAGTACCGTTGACGTACTAACGAGGAGAACGTCAAGGATATTGAAATTATCTCGAATAGAAGGTATATCCTCGTTAGTCCCTATGTTTCATAAACTGCACTTCAACATAGGAACCAAACGAGGGCATACTTTGCATTAACTGTTGTTTTAGTAGGTAAGCAATGAAACCGATCCAATATCCAGATCATCATGTTGCACATTATATAACCTTTTCATGTAAAGAACGTCGTGCTCTTATCAATACCGAGGATCATTTCATAATAATCCTGGAAGCATTGGAAAAATATCGTCTATCAAAAGAAGTCAAAATCTTCGCTTACGTGATCATGCCAAACCACCTCCATTTACTGATGCAGTTTCCAGAGAATTTGGCACCATCGGAATTCTTGCGAGTTTTTAAACGCACTACAAGCTATCGTCTCCTGCGTTGGTATGAGGATTATAATCCATCAGTATTATATTCACTTCACTATAAGGATGGGAAACACATCCGGAAGCAATTCTGGCAAAGAGGATGCGGGTATGATCGTCACGTGGAAGGGAATCCGGATTCGATCCGAACTATCTGTGAGTATATCCACGGTAATCCCGTACGCAAGGGGCTTGTTGAAAATCCTGAAGATTGGCAATGGTCAAGCACCAAATATTGGTTACAGAATGTGAGAGGAATTGTTGAGATTACGTCACCATTTGAATAACAAATATGAATTAGGACCAACGTGATATGCCCTCGTTAGGTTCGTCAACATGTAGTACCGTTGACGTACTAACGAGGAGAACGTCAAGGATATTGAAATTATCTCGAATAGAAAGTAGATCCTCGTTAGTCCCTATGTTTCGCACACTACGCTTCAACACAGGAACCTAACGAGGGCATATCTTACATAGAAGTAATACCTCGTTAGTCCATCCCGTCTTCATACACTACATTTCGACGTGATGAACCTAACGAGGGCATTTTATAGACCAAACGTCTCCCTAAAATCACGCTTACATCAAATTTCCCTTCAAATCCTGCATCCAATGAACTACAATACGTCTATATCCGTTGATTGAAGGAGATTACAATGAAAATCTATACAAAAACCGGTGACAAAGGGCAGACCAGCTTGTTACGCGGTGGACGGGTGCCGAAATACCACCCGCGTGTGGATGCCTACGGCACCATGGACGAGTTGAACAGTTGGATCGGGTATGTCCGGTCGATCAATGAAGATGCAAGTGTTGAGGCTGTGTTGGGACGTTTGCAGGAACGGTTGCATGTGCTTTGCTCCGATGTCGCCGCGCCGATGGAACACACCGAAGAAGGTGCAGTGATTCCCCGTGTACGGACGGAATGGATCGAAGAACTCGAGAATGAAATCGACAAGATGGACAATGATCTTCAGCCGTTGCAGAATTTTATTCTTCCCGGCGGTTGCCCATCCGGAGCGGCGTTGCATTATGCGAGGACCATCTGCCGTCGTGGGGAACGGATCCTGGTGTCGCTTCAAGTAGACAAGGAAGATGTTAACCCGGAAGCGATCCGTTTTGTGAACCGTCTGTCGGATCATCTCTTTACCCTGGCGCGCTGGGCGAATTTTCGTACGGGGCAGGAGGAAACGCCCTGGATAGGACGCGATCACGTATGAGAAATTCGGGCGAAGTGTACGAAGAATCGATAACTTTTGATGTCCCGATAAATGGTCGTACCCGGATCGCCATGCTCCATCGACCGGGAACAAGTAAAATGAAACTGTTCTGTGTTCATGGATGGTTGCATACCTGCGAACGGTGGCGTGAATTTGTAAAAAGTCTTCCGCAGGGCTATGACATCTATGTTCCCGATCTCCCGGGATATGGAGAATCAAAACCTCTATCACCCGAATTACGATCCCTTCCCGCGCTTTCATTCATACTTGCGCACTGGATTCGTACTGTCAACGGCAGAAGCAGACCGTATGGGATCATTGCTCATTCCATGGGATCATGGGTGATGCTCTACGCGGTGTTCAAGGGATGGGTTAGTCCGGAAAAACTGGTCGTGGTTGGAGTGCCCGGCAAAGAATTCGCACCGAACCTGCAACCGATCCAGCAACCGGGAATGATCCGCTACCTGCTTCGTATCTGCCGCACCATCCCAGAATCGTATACCAGGGGGTTTATCCACTGGTACGGCCAGGCAATCCTGAAACGGGAAATGTATGTCGATCCTCAATTTGTCCGTGAACTGCGTATCACCGATCCGTTAAGCGCCGAAGCTCATCTCCGCCAGGTATGGCATGATCCCATTATCCTGCGAGCGCCGTCAGAAGGGCTCTCCATGCCGACGTTGGTCCTGCACGGCGAATATGACAGGAATGTGGAAGAACAATATTCCCTTGATTTGGCCGAAACGTTGCATGCAGAATACAAACTGGTCAAAGAAGCGACCCATGCGCCGTTTGTTCATATGAACGAGGAATTCCGTAGTAGTATTATTGAGTTTTTGAGGTAGAATATTTCACATCCAATCCAAGGTAAGGCGGGCGTCCCGGCCCGCGAATGACGCATAGTATGTATCCCGGACCGCCCCCGGTCCGGGAATATCTTTACTCTCACATTGACAGTACTATAAGGTATCGAATCACAGAATCCTTCCCGGACCGGGGGCGGTCCGGGCTACATCTAAGGTGGACAGACTGCAGTTCGGGCCACACCCACCTCTTTTTTGACACCTGACCTTGAGAAACAGGTCCAGCCACCCTTCCGAGTGTTCAGTGTATTCAGTGGTTGATATTCTTCACGACACTTGGAAAGGTACAGGGCTATCCACTAAAAACACTCATCCTGTACAGACAACATCTATTCCGCTCTCAACACCTCCGCCGGATTACTGGACGCTGCTTTTAAGCCCTGGAACAGGACCGTCATAAAAGCGATCAGAACCGACACTCCGAAGGCGATGGCGAACACCTGCCATCCCAATGAGATCCGGTAGGCGAAATCCTGCAGCCAACGTTGCATGATCAGCCACGCCAAGGGCGAAGCGATCATTCCCGCAATCCCGATAATCAACAGGTATTGCCGGGACAACAGGGATACAATATCCAGGTCGCTTGCGCCCAGAACTTTACGGATCCCGATTTCTTTCTGACGCCGGTGCGCCATGAAGGAAGCCATGCCGAGAAGACCCAGGCAGGCGATGGACAACCCTAAGAAAGTAATTGTCATCAGCAGACGGCTGGCCTGTTCCTCGTAACGGTATTGACGGTCGAAGATCTCGTCCAGGAAACGGTATTCGAACGGCGCTTCCGGAAAATAATGTTGCCATGTGGATTCAAGAAATGTGATGGTTTCCGGCAGATTCTCCGTGGACACATTCAGGGTAATGAATGACATCAGGGAATTCTCAATGTCCAAAACCAATGGATCGATCTGCTGCTGCATGCCCAGGAAATGGAAATCCTCGCACACACCAACAATGGTTTTCTCCATCCCGTGATAATGCGCCCATATCACATTCCCGAGGGCCTCTTCCGGTGTCTGGAATCCAAGCTCGCGTGCTCCGGATTCATTGACAATAAAAGCATCTCGTTCGTCATTCCCGGAAGTTTCTTCAAAGGGACGCCCCGCAACCATGGAAATGCCATATTCTTCAAGAAAATGATAATCGACGGTAAACACTTTCAGGCGAGGAGGGGGCTCCGGATTGGTTCCCCGGATATGCATGTAATATCCGCCTTCCTGCTCACCAGGTACCGCTGAAGATACGGTCGCGCCAAGGATACCGGGATGCTGCGTGAAAGCGTCACGAATGGCATCGTATTCCCGCCGGAAAAAATTGACATTGCTGTTAACCTGCAAAACGAGTTTCTGCTCCCTGTCGAACCCAAGGGCGCCGCTTTTCATGAATTGGAGCTGACGAAACACAGTCAGTGTACTCACCACAAGCAGGATGGAAATGACAAACTGTCCCAGGACCAGAATACGTTGAACACCTGCGCCTTTTGAGGAGAAAAAACGGCTTCCTTTCAGGATAGATGCAGGTCGTACTCGAGTGAGAATAAAAGACGGATATGCCCCTGAACCAAGAGAAACGATAAAAAGGAGTCCCACTAATACAGTAAGGATCCACGGATTCGCTATGTCCGCGAGTGTGAGCTCCGTACCGGCAAGTGAGTTAAACGGTGTCAGGAAAACTGCCGCGAGTAAAAATGCCAACAGGAAAGCGATACCACTGACCAGGAACGATTCTGTGAGGAATTGTTTCATAATCTGTTTCTTGAAAGCGCCAACTACCTTGCGAAGTCCCACTTCACGCGTGCGTGTGGTGGAAAGGGCTGCGGACAGGTTCATGAAATTCAGGCACCCGATCAACAGGATCAATCCGGCAATGATCGCATATATGTACAAATAATACCAGTTCACTGGCGGTTCAAGTTCACGGTAGATGCCGTGGGTGGTATGGATGGATTCAATCGGTTGCAGGAGAAACTCGTTGAGTACAAGTCTTCTCCCGGTCAATTGTGCATACCGTTCAGCATCTTCATCAGCGTACACCTGCAACAGTTCTTCAAATTCTTCCGGATCGACACCTTCAGCAAGTTTTATATAGTTATACTTGGTGTGAAAATCCCTGTACAATTGATCAAAATTCGGTAAATGACTGTACACAGTCGCCATGGACACCAGCATGTCATACTTGAAATGCGTATTGGATGGTGTCTCTTCAATAATACCGGTAACCTCAAATTCCCGGATCTCTACCGGGCACCAGTAATCGTAATTGAATTCGATGGCAAGGGTCTGACCGATGGGATTTTCATCTCCGAAATACTTCTGTGCCATGGATTGGGTCAGGAGGATGGTAAAAGGCCGTTCCAACGCTTGATGACATGAACCATACACAAATGGTATGTCGAAAATAGTAAAGATATCGGAATCAACGAAGAATATCCTCCCTTCGAAATGCCGGATGTCATCCCGTTGGACAAGAACATGGTTCGTACCCTCAAAAGGCGGGATCACACGCGATGCTGATTCGATCTTGTCGGCATGATCCGCCAGTAATTCAGGAAATAACCATGCACCGGAGGTTGCGCGGACCGATTCTCCTATGACGTTATGAACATGACTGTTGATCCTGTAGGTACGTTCTGAATCAGGATGATGACGGTCGTAAGTAACTTCATTCGTGATATATAAAACAATGACAATGCAGCACGCCAGGCCGATGGCCATACCTGCTATATTCAACAGGGAATAACCCAGATGTTTGTACATGGTTCTCAGGGCTATTTTCATATTCTCGAGGAACATCCACCACCCCCAGTAAAAAAGGTTTCCGATACTTGGAGTAATCGCTGTTACCACCTGGAACCAGTACCATATCCTGGCATACACTATTCTCTTGTCCTCCACCTGGTACTGGTACATTTCCTCCAGGTCACCAAGGATTGGGTAGCTCCCATCCTCGGGGAACATGGATTTTACCAGCCATTCACCAAGTTTTGGCGGAACAGGTGACTTGTCAGAATTTTTTTTTCGGTTCCCAAACAACGATTGTTCTCCTGTCTGGTTTGCGGCAGCGGATAAAGCAATAAAGCATACCACCGGGACCCCATCCGGTGAGACCTTTACAAAAATAGAAGTGTGGTGTTCTGCAAGATCCTATCGCCAATATCCATTTTTTACATATCAAATATGCCAGGCGCGAGATCTTGCAGTACCAAATTTTACCCTTATGTGAAGGTCCTCGCTTACTACTTTTCGAATCCTTACTATATGATTGAGTATTCGTCAGGACCCTGCACAACACCTATTTAGTTACGATGTATTGAAACAATAGTACGATCATCTATTCGTTCCTGAGTATCTCAACTGGGTTGGTCGCAGCAGCACGAAGACTGCGTACGACAACCGTAAACAAGGCAATGACAAATACAACCAATGATCCCGTGACAAAAACAACAGGGTTTAACTCAATTCGGTACGCAAAATTCTCCAGCCAGAGTCGCATGGTATACCATGCGATCGGCGAAGCGGTAATCCCAGAGATCAATACAAGAACTGCAAATTGACGTGATAACAGGGAAATGATTGAAAAGAGGTTCGCACCTAGAACTTTCCGTACCCCGATCTCATGATGTTTTCGTTCAGCGAAGAAGGACGCCAGCCCGAACAGACCGAGGCAGGAAATCACCAATGCAGCGCTGGCCAATATCCCAAGCATTCGACCCGCTCGAGCTTCATAAGAATACTCCCGGCCCAGGAGTTCATCCACAAAGATGTGATGATGCGGACTTCCTGGAAAAAGTGCATTCCAGGTGGATTCTACATCGTCAAGAATACGGTTCACATCATGTGACGGAATCGTCAAGGTGAGTACCCGAAACCGTGATCTGGAATACTCCAGGTACATCGGTTCGATAGAATGCTGCATTCCCCGGTAATGGAAATCATCAACCACGCCAATGATACACTTGGTGCGACCATAGTAGGATTCTCGCATTACCTGGCCGATGGCGTCGCTTGGTGTTTCGAAACCCAGACGATGCATGGCGGACAGGTTGATCAGGAAAGAATTCTGTTCGTCATTTTCTGCTTCCATTTCGAAACTACGTCCAGCGATAACAGGGATTCCATAAGTTTCAAGGTAGTTATAGTCAATTGACAGGAAATCATACAACACAGGATTGGACCATCCCGGTTCAGGGAAAGGATGCCCTTCTCCAGGGACCGATATCCCGAAGGACATTGGACGAACACCTGGCACAGTCGAGGACCATGATGCCGACTCAACTCCGGGGATTGCTGCGAATTCACTCTTGATCATTTCATAGTTGTCACGCAGATAATTGTTCTGACCGCGGAAGGTGATGACCAGTTTTCGGCTGCTATCAAACCCAAGGTTGCTTTCCTGCATAAAATGAAGCTGTTGAAAAACGACAACAGCGCACAGAATAAGAAGTAGTGAAGCTGTAAATTGCCCGAGAACAAGCAGTCGTAAAAGAAATGAACCACGAAAATCCTGCCGTATATACCCTTTTAATGCTGTGACCGCTTTACTGCTGGATAGAATAAAAACAGGATATAACGATGTGAGAATGGTAATCAGTACAATTAAAGCACCCAGTGAATAGAGTATCACAGGATTATTCAATTGTGACACGGTAAGTGATGTGCCAGCCATTTCGTTAAACAATGGCAGCAGGAACACAATCAAAATGCCAGCGACTGCGAGCGCAAGGAATAGTACCAGGATTGTTTCCCCGGTAAACTGAAGACAAATCTGTATCCGTTGTGCGCCAATCACCTTCCGTAACCCGACTTCACGTGTTCGTGTTGTGGATCGTACAATCGTAAGGTTGACAAAGTTCAGGCATCCAATAAGCAGTATCAACAAAGCGATGATTGAATAAACATACAGGTATACAATGCTTCCGCCTTCCTGGAAGTCTTTTTGCAGGTCGCTTTTTAAATGAATATCTGTTAATGGTTGGAGGAACAGGGTACGATTCTGTCCCCAGCGAGTCAGTTCTTCACCTACATATTCATAGGCGATATGGCTGATCTGCTCTTCAAAAGCGACAGGATCAACTCCCTCGGCAAGTTTGACATAGGTGTAAAAATTCCCGGCATGCCATTCATCCAACAACCAGGGATTTAACGCATCGGAAGATAAAAAGATGTCATATTTGAAATGAGTGTTTTCCGGGGAATCTTCCACAACACCTGTCACCGTATATACTTCATCACGGTCTTCATTACGATTCCATGAGATGTGAACTTCCAATGTCTGGCCGATGGGGTTTTCATCCCCGAAATACTTCTTTGCAATCGATTCTGCCAAAACCATTGAATGATCGGAAACAAGCGCACGATCCGGATCGCCGGACAGGAATGGAATATGGAAGACATCGAACAGGTAAGAGTCGGTAAACCAGAGATGGTTTTCATACGCGCATGTGTTTTCGCGCCTGACCCACGTTTGAAAATATGGGAACGCATGAGCGACAGATTCTACCTGCGGATAGTTCTCACGGATCGCACCTGCAACGGGACCATTTGTTTCCGCCCACCAGAAATCACCAAGAGGAATACTACGATGTTGCCCGATCCGATAAATTCGCTCATACCCTGGATGATACGTATCATACGATAATTCATTTACCACGTACAGGATGATGATCATGCTGCAGGAAAGACCAACGGAAATCCCGAGGATGTTGATCAATGAAAACCATTTGTGCCGGACAAGATTTCGAATAGCAAGCCGGGTGTTCTCCACGAACATTTTACTTCCCCAATAAACTGAATTGTCCGTCCAGGATGGCAGGCAACGAAATAGCTGAAACCAGTACCAAATATGGGCGAAGGTTAAACCTCGAGTTTCAGCATGGTGTTCAAACTCTTCAGTAAGATCGCCTAATACGGAATAGTCCGGGTACTCGGTAAACAATTTCGAAAAACACCATTCCGCCAACCTGGGTGGATGATTCATGTTTCCGGCTCATGTCACTTGACATTATTTAACTGAAGATCACCAATTCCCGACCACATGGCTTTCTGGACTTCATGTACCTGTTTGAGCGCTTCAAATGCTTCCGGTTTCAGGCGGTACATCCTCTTGCTTCTGCCGCCACGTTTTTGTGTCGGCCTGGAAAGATGGGTGTCCAGGAGACGTTTCTGGACGAGTCGGTCAAGGGTGATATGCAGCGCACCGAAGGACCATTCCTGCCCAGTCATCTTTTTCACTGTCTGCCGGATCGTTACTCCATACGCGTTATCCTGCAGACGCCAGACAGCGAGCAACAACATCTCTTCACTACGGGAAAGAAGTTTCATCTTCAGTATCCATAATATCTTTTATATTGTAAAACAAATAGAATTGATTTCGCAACACTTTTCTCTTCATCAGGAGAAAAGAAAAATACCAACCCGAAAAACTGCAGGGCTGGTATTTTGGATGGAGGGGTTGTTACTATGCTCATGGGTAATCATTTATGTCTTACAGTTGTCCTATGCTCCAGATACGGATCGACTTTGTATCCACAAGACTGGAAGATTGAACCTTAATAGTCTCACCGGGCAACAGGAGATCGAAAGCATTATCCGAAAAACGTTGGTCCGGATTGATGTCATCTTCGATCCAGATACCATAAGCCGGTTCTTCAGTATGTAATTGGATAGTGTTGTCCGATTCTGATGATTGTGTTACTGTGATATGAGGTTCTGGGAAATTGATGTGTTTGAATCGTTTGGCGAACCAGACGGATCTACGGAATGTGAGCCCGGATATTTTTTCACTATTTACCTGGAGATCCTGTATGTTCCCTTTGGTGTCAAGTAAATCTGCCACCAGGAAATCACCTGCAGGATCAGTCAACCATTCATCCAATTCCGGTTGAAAAACAATCTGTACAGAATCGGGTGCAACAACAACATCCCATGTTCTATTCATTTTTACATGTCCATTCAGGGTGACAGAACGGAGCTGGACTGTTGATGTCCATGTCTTTTTTGAATCGTTGAACAAATAGAGGATAGGACCATCCTCTTTTCCAGCCAACGCGAGAGTCTGCGGTGCAAAAGCTCGCCGAACCTGGTAATAACTGTACTTGGGCCTCAGGTAATAATCCACCAGGCTCCATGATTCTACCGGCCAGCAATCATTGAGTTGCCAGATCAGGGAGCCCATTGTACGGGGTCGCAATCTGCGCCAATGTTCCAAAGCTGTTCGCAACGCTCGACCCTGAACTTCCTGGGATTGACGGATGAATTCATCCATATCGGTCGTGACACGATGATGGGCGGCAGCGAAACGATGGAGGCGTTCGGAACCATAGATCTGCTTGTTATGCCACTCCACTTCTTCACTTTGCGACCACCATTGGTTGTCCGAAATGACAGATTTCATGGTGGCGCGATGCGGGATCGCCTGGAAACCGAATTCACTGACAAACCGTGATTCAATATCGAGGTAATCGGAAATGTCCTGCCAGAAGCTCCATGATTCCCAGACATGACGATCCCCGTAACTCGGATCATTGGCATGCTCACCGCCGGTGGGACTGGAACGGATATAAAACGCAAGCCGATTGAACTCTCTCATTACGGCAGGCAAAACTTCATCCCAGATTGTATCGCCGACGGAATCCACACCGAACTCGCGCATGAATTCTTCCGTATCTCGTGCGATTTCATTGTTTCCGCACCAGAGAACCACGCTGGGATGATGTGCCAATTGAGGTACGATATACTCCGCTTCTTTTCGTGCATTATCGAGAAACTCGGGGGTTTCCGGGTACAAAGCGCAGGCATAGGGAAAATCCTGCCAGATCAGGAGACCAAGCCGATCCGCAGCACGATAGAATTCACTGTCTTCGTAAATGCCGCCACCCCATACGCGGAGCATGTTCATGTTCGCATCAACTGCCATTTGCAGGAGGTGGTTGAGTTTCTCGGATGTAACTCGCGGCAAAAATGAATCCGAGGGGATCCAGTTGGCGCCTTTGCAGAAAACATCGCGACCATTGATACAAACAGTAAAACTTTCGCCCCATTGATCCTTATCCTGTTTCCATTCAACGGTTCGCAGTCCAATAATATCCTTAATCCTGTGTACAATTATATCATTCTGAAGAAGAATAATCTCCAGCTCATACAATGGTTGCTTGCCATACCCACGAGGCCACCATAGTTCAGGAGAGTCGATGGGACAACAGAAGTTGATCCGTTTCTGGTCCGAATCGATTTTCAGGGTCTTTTCAACAACAACAGTATCGTGAAGACTCAGCTTTGCCTGGATTGTATGATCACTTTCGCCATTCGTATTAAAACCGACATCAACATCCAATATGCCGTTTTTATCAAGATTCTTGTAGTGAGGAACAAACCACTCAATTTCTCCCGCTACTTTTTGCTGGATGTAAATGGGACGCCATATTCCTGTTGTTGGGAGAATCGGCCCCCAGTCCCATCCATAAGAGTATTGCGGTTTTCGTACCCAACCACGGTCTGTGCCAAGGGAGTCTGGCATGCGTCCATGTTTGGCGACCATGTCCGCCTGGTAACCTACGGGAGAGAAAAAATGGATTTTCAGATAGTGCTTTCCAGGCGAAAGTTCTCCTGAAATATCATACCGGTGTGGAATAAAACCATTCGCAAACTGTCCAAGGGGTTGATTGTCCAGAAAGACTTCACCGAAACTGTCCAGACCTTCACAAACCAGTTTCAGACCATGTTCACAAGTACGAAGTTCATCACTCACTTCAAAAGAGGTTTCGTAGATCCAGTCAGTTTCAGCGACCCACTCCACCTGTTTTTCATTCAAACCCAGGAAAGGATCCTTTATAATACCTTCCCTCAGTAAATCCATATGCACAACACCGGGCACAGCAGCGTGAACATGGACCGTATCCGAAGAAATATGCCTGGGAACAACAGAAGCGGATGTGACTGTCCAGTTATCATGCAGCAACTGTTTTTTTCTGGAATCAAACATGAACTCGGTGGATGGCATATAGTAAATCTCCTGAAAAAGTAGAGTTACCATTTAATAAATGGAACAACTGCTCCAAGAAAGAATAGAAAACCCGGGTGGAAACGTTGAAAGAAAAGTTTACAGGCGGAGCAAAATGATATGGTTCTCGCCACGAGGAGGGGTGGTACACGCTCCGCCTGTAAGGAGGCAAACTCTATAATATGTGTCAAGATGTCACAATGTTACGGGTACAACGTTACAAAACAGAAAACAAAGAAATAAAAATGAAATTCAATGAGATCATAGAAAATCAGCTAAATTATAACTATAAAATCATCGTAGAAAAAATAGATACTCTCGATTTGTCTCCGAAACCTGTGACAATTATATGACTGGCAGTAGTGCAACATCTCGTAGTTAAAAAATGAAGCGGCGCTTCAAAATTCTGAAAAAGAGATGTTGCATTCTACCAATGAAAAACGATACAACTAGAGTTACACCTCAGTATTTTCCCAGGTTCACTAAAATTGCACTCCCAAAGAATAACGAAATACCTGTTCCAATCGACCAAAATCTGCGTAGGCAATATCTGTAATAAATGCCATGTTCCCAGTCAAACGATACCTAAGACCTGCCCCGGCAGTGAAGCCCTGTTCCGTATCATCCAGGAACAATGTTTTCCATCCGGTACGCAGGAAAAACCAGTTGCGGTAATTATATTCCGCTCCAAGGTTTATGTACTCATAATTATCGTTGGGGTGAATAGCGTCCATAGCGAGCGTAAGAAAACCATTGGGATTATGAAGAATGTCTATGGATACTCCCGCACGGAACGTTAATGGTAACGACCACTCCTCGGTTTCGAGGTATGCCGGTATTCGTTCGTTATTACCAGGGTTGTTCGGATCGGGATCGTAGAAAATCCGGGTATCCCGTCCTGTCATTTGCATCTTGGGACCAAAATTGCTGACAGCCATTCCAATTTTCAGACCATGGAACGGTGTTTCAAAAAGAAGTCCAAGATCCACCGCATATGCATCGGCGTTCATGTGCCAGATCTTCTGGTGAATGTACTTTGCCGTGGCGCCTATACTCAGGCTGGATGTCAGCATGGAAGCGTAGGAAACGCCGAAGGCCAGGTCGCCTGCATCGAACAACTCACCTGTTCCTTCGGGGTGCTCGATAGTCCGTACTTTCATCTCATCCATGCTGAGAGTAGTGACAAATGCCCCAAGCGCCATGCCGTTTCCCATTGGATTAACCGCGGAGATATTATCGAAACTGATATCCGCAAGCCACTCTGTATGTACAAAACCGGCTTCACCATATTGCATGCGAGCCATACCGGCAGGATTCCAGTAAATGGAGCTGTAATCGCTGGCAACGGCGACAAACGCACCGCCCATGCCGATTGCCCGTGCTCCAACGCCGATTTCGAGGAAAGGCGCCGCTGTTGTGCCGACCTTGGATACATTTTCCACGTATTGCGCTTCTACTTGTCCGGCGACCGCAAAGAGCAGGGTCACCAGAATGACCGCGAACGATCGAATGCTCTTCATTTTGCCGCCTCCTATTTAATCACCGCAAATTTGCCGATGTGTTCACCAACTCCAGGCGCGTCCACATGATAGAGATAGATTCCATAGGCAATATCCATCCCATCCCTGGACACGAGGTTCCAGGATTCTGCTCCGTTCTCCAACTGGCTGTTATGCTCAATCGTCTGCACCAGGTAGCCGGAGATGGTATAAATACGGATGGTGCATTGATGCGGGAGATTGACAAAATCAATCTTCCTTGGACCGCGTCCTGTCGTGAAATCTACCCTCGGTTCCCATGTAGCCGTGCTGACATAGGGATTGGGAACGACATAAACGTCGTCGATCTCCTCACGTTCCAATGCACGATCCAGATATCCCTGGTTGACCGTGAACGTATATATATCGTTCACGCTGAATGGCACCGGAACCGTGAATCCGATAGCAGTGCCTTCACGAGGATACTGAACTTCGTAATCCGTTCGGACAATGGTTGTGTCAAAACCAGTGATCGTCGTATCAAGCGCCGGGGCTGCCACCAGGGAACGAAGACCCATACCAAAAATTGTTCTCGTGCGTTCACGTGGGACAGTTTCATGGAAATTGATTACCGGAATAATCCAGAATTCTACGAGAAGGGAATCTTCATTGCCGCTTTCATCCTCGAACACTTGTTTATCGGGGATATAGATGAAATCGGATGGTTCATCGAGTGTTGTATTCCAGACATGGAAATTCACCGGAATTTCGACAAAACGATTTAATGCTTCCGAAGATGTATCCACAATATCATCGAAGAAACGGATCTCGTAGCTGTAGGGAAGCTTCATGGACAGGCTGAGACCATTATCGTCGATATATCCTTCAATCGAACCTTGATACGTAACAGGGTGTTCACTGTAGCCGTAAACTGAATCAATGCCCAGGTCTAACTCATCCACCCAGTTCACATATGCATTCTGGGGGAAAAATGTTAACCCGTCAAGGATTGGTGGTTCGAAGAAAGCATCAGCCTGGTGCCAGAAAAGCAATGAATCCGCTTCCGGATCAAGTGCAAAATATCGTTCTCTTCTGAGGATCAGATCGTCGATCCAGAACAAGGGGTCACCTTCAACATACGGCCCAAAATACCCGAACACATCATCTGGGCTGGTATAAAGCGTTTCCTGGGCGGTAGTATTGTATACAATCATCCGTCTTGGTAGATTCAGGAAATCACCATATATATCCGCATTCTCGAACGTTACCTCGTACGTGTGACCATCCCGCAGACTGTCTGGATTCAGAATATCCACCTGCAAGTGTCCACTTGAACCGCCTTCGTGGATTATTCCTTCGGAGAATGATGGCGGAACGAATCCGGCAACAGCAGCGTTCGGAGTAACCGCTGCCGTATTAATGTCCAGGGAGACTGCGCCTCCAACATCTCCGACGATGATACTCGTACATTCTGTTGGTGCAATACCGATGATATTTCCAGTGTCATCCAGTTGTGGAATGAATGTAACAACCACGCTGTCGCTTCCATCGGATGCGAGGAGTGTGTCAATAACCTCTTCGCCCTGGATAAATCCGTAATCGTAGGATACAACCGCGTAATAGTATGTAACCCCGTTGTCAACGGTGGAATCGATAAAGCTGTGCCGAAGCCCCGTATCCGAACCCATATCGAACATTGCCCCGTGGACATTTACCGGGTGAGGTCCGATTCGACCATCATCAAGATCAAACTGGGCCATTGGCTCACGGTAAGTGGGATTGCCATAAGCGTCGGTGATCAGTTTTGTGTCGATGAAACTGGGATCGGTGGAACGGTAAATCCGGTATCCTTCAAAATCGTACAATTGGAGGAAACGGTCGAAGGAATCTTCTGCGCGTGTGTCCCAGTACAAGGTGACTTTATGATCGCCACCAACTGCAGTCAACGTTGGTTTGTAAGGCGGTTGGGCAAAATTGTAATTCGCGTTGTAAATCGCCTGCACCGTTTCCTTGTTTCGGATCAGGTCATCCTCATCGTTACCGAACAGCAACGCCATGGAGAATCGTTCTGTACGTCCGATTTCCAACGGGAAGGTGCCCGAATAGAACATCATACCAAGGTTTACACCCTGGAGTTGTTCGTCTGATGGCGGGATCAACTGGCTCATGACACGCCAGTTTTGCTCCTCATTTATAAGCTGATATTGGTGAAGCGGGAAGATCAGAAAGGAAGTGAGCCCGATCTGGTCCGATTCGTCTTTGTCGGTAGCATCAAAATCCGGTTCACCAGCCGTAGGGACTCCATCACCTTCACCAGCGTCTGGCATAGTATACGCCAAATCGGAGGGTCCTATGCCGTCGGCGCCAAGGTCGTCATTTAACGGTTCGTCTTCATCCCATTGACCATTCTCGTTCCTGTCAGTGTAGGCATCCCAGTCGCCGTCATTGTCGATTCCGTCATCGCGGGTTTCATCAACTACACCATCTCCGTCATTATCGATGTTATCCGTGGCGTTACCCGGGCTTTCCAGGAAGGCGAAACCGGCAAAACCGACGGGTCCCCAGCCATTATCG
>CAXXQY010000030.1:0-8938 GCA_963674515.2 bacterium | reverse complement strand
ACCTGACAGGGGCATATTTATAAGGAAACTGCTTCATCCGCCAACCGGCGGATTCACAACGATGTATTGTTAAAATCTTCTATCAGCTCGCTCTCAGTTTTTTGATAATTTCCTGTAGTTTTTCATCCGCTTCACGTGAGTAGATGGGGCATGTTCCAGCGCCATCCAGTCCGCCGCCGCCATACTGTTCCATCAGCTTCCCGATATGATGGGGCAGGGAATGGTCGAACAGGCTTTTACCAAGTGCGAACATGGTCTTGGTAGCGTCACGGTGGTCGTACATGCGGATGTTCACATTGCAACGCGGGAAGAGGGCATAGACCACAAAACGGTTCCCGATGGGCATTTCGTCCATATTGCGAACATCTGTTACACTGATATTGCCATATTCGACAGTATGGTCCATCAACATTTTTTTGAAATTGTATTCATCCCTGAGATACCGTTTGATCCGGGTTTTTACCATCGGCAAGTCAAGGATCTGCTCGAGTGGTACAGCGCTGCGCAATGCTTCAATGATTTCGATAGAATATTCCTGGTAGCTGCCCAGCCCGGTTCTTGGATCGAGAGTAAAGCCAAGGAGTATCCATCCTTCCGGTTTCAGCACATCTTCGTAGGTTAGCAGGGCACTGTTGAGTTGGTCGGTATCATCAACAGGTTCTTCATATTTATTCTTAAGAATGTCCGCTTTGTTCACATCGGCGCTGTAGAACTGGTAGACAAGCCTCGCGGTGCTGTGGGCGGCCCCGAATTTTCCACGCACATTTTTCGCGCGTTCTGCAACTCCTTCTTTGATGTTCCTGTGAAACCACAATCCGGCATTCTCATGAAATGGAAGGTTTGCGATGGCATCGCCCGGTTTAATCTCGATGAGATTATTTTCTATATCGTTCGGATGTGCGAACACAATCTGCCTGATGTCTTCCATGTCCGCAATCATTGCCGCGCAAAGGACACCGTCCATATCCGCACGAGTAAAAAGCCGCATCTTCGTCTCCATAAGTTGGGAATCCGGTTCTGTTCACCTACAAGATAGAAACAATTTTCCAAATCCCTGTGTGTCCGTTGTCTCTTTTTTACTTTTTTTGTAGAAGAACTACTCCGAAGTTTCTACTGTGTCCCGGTTTTTCATCAATGCAATCCGTATACATACTGCCAGACCGCCATACAGGAATACAGAAGTAAGAATCGCAAAAACAACAGCACTGATATTCATCATGTTATCCCGTTACTTGTTTCTGTCTGGTTCACCCGATAAACCCTCACCATCCGCAACGGGAAGAGGAGGTAACTCCTTCATTTTTGACTTCAAGTGCAGAATTACACTGATCAAAACCACCACCGTGGTCACACCCCATCCGCCGATCCATAAAGACCATGATGGATAGTCACCATACAGCGGCGTGATTTCCTGGATAAGTGTCCTCGCGAACATGATCAACAGAATGACCGGTGTGAGAAAACGGATGCAGAAGGTCCACCAGTTACCTACCCGGAAATCACTGACTGCATTTAGATACATGCGGAATTCCTGCGTGCGGATCATCCATCCCGCGATGATGCATTCCAGCAGTCCCACAACAGCAAGTCCGTAGGCGCACGCCCAATGGTCCACAATATCCAGCCAATAGATCCCGTTATCAAAGACAAAGGGCAACCCGAGCAAAAATCCACCGATACATGCAAAGAGTGTAAAAGTCTTTTTACTGATCTTCCATTCATCGTGAACCGCTGCGATGACCGCTTCCACCATACCGAACGCGGAATCAATACCCAGTGTCAGCAACATCAGGAAAAACACGATTCCGAACACGGCAGGGAGGAATGGCATCTGGCTGATCGCGGTCGGATAGGCGACAAAGGCCAGGCCGAATCCGGATTGTACTGCATCGGGAACTGGCACCTGGTTCAGGTGTGCAAGATAGCCAACCGTGGAAAACACAGCGAAACCCGCAAGGAAGCTGATGCCGCCATCCAGCAGGGCAGTGATGAAAGCGTTATTGGTAATATCGGTTTTTCCGGGACGATAGCTGGCATAGGCGATCATAATCCCCCATCCGATCCCCACACTGAAGAATACCTGGCCATACGCTGCGAGCCATACTTCAGGGTCGAGAAGACGGCTGAGGTCTGGAGTGAGGTAATAGGACAATCCCTCCATGGCGCCGTCCAGTGTTACCCCTCGAATCACCAGTATCAGGAGCAGAATGACAGGAAGTGGAACAGTCCAGATCACCACTTTTCCGACCGATATCAAACCCTTACGGAGGATCAGGTAGATGGATATCCAGGTGAGAGCCAGTCCGCCGAGGATCGGCAGGTTGATCGAACCGAATTCGCCGGGCGACTCGGATACGCTGAGGTACTGATCATAGAAAAAGGAGTTGGCGTTATTTCCCCATGCCTGGGTGAGCGAAAAGTGAAGGTAGTTCCATGCCCACGCCATGATCACAGCATAATAGGCGACAATCACCAGGCTGATTCCGACCGCCCACCATCCGATCCACCCGGTTCCGGGGCGAAGTTTTTCCATCGCCTGCGGAGCGGCTTTCTGCAGTCGTTGGCCGATCCCGAACTCCAGCATAAGCAACGGAATCCCGGCAGTGAACAGGGCGACAAGGTAGGGGATCATGAATGCTCCGCCGCCATTTTCATAGGCGACATAGGGAAAACGCCAGACATTCCCCAGTCCCACAGCCAATCCGACAGCGGCAAGAATAAATTTCAGACGGCTGGCCCAACGATCACGTGGTTGGCTCATTCTATATCCTCCGGCTTTCAGGTACCACGGAAGAAATAGTGTAGGAATCACAAGTTGCCGATTCAACCTCTACGGAACAAATCCTGTTTTTGAATTGATAAATACACCGAATGAGAGACATCCATGTTACCACATCAGGTGCATGAAAACAGGTGTTTTAATCTGTTGTGAGAGACAAATAAACGAGTCGATTTAAAATAGTATGGCTTCGGAGTATGATTGCTAATAGTAATCGTATAAATTATTATGTTTGCAAAAGGTTAACGATGGTGCTGTGAACTATCGGTTGATAAGGATCAAGGAGGCTTACGATGAGATCATTTGCTTGTGTATTGATCCTTTTGTGTATGCTGGTTTGCACAGGGGGCTTATATGCTGCCGATATGCTAGTTTACCCGGATGGCAGTGGAGAATATGCGACGATCCAGGATGCGGTGGATGCCGCGGTGGACGGCGATGTGATACAATTGATGGACGGTGTTTTTACCGGTCCCGGCAATTATTATGTGAACATGCATGGGAAGGCGATCACCGTCGAAGCACAGGGAATCAATCCTGCAAACTGTATTGTGGATGTTCCCAACCTCCCGGGGCAGAATGCGCGTGGTTTTGTTTGTTATACGGATGAAGGACCGGAAACAGTATTCCGGGGCTTCACAATCCGGAATGGAAATTCGGATGGGTTGGCGGAAACCGGGGGCGGGGCGATTTATGTCCTCTATGCTTTCCCGACAATCGAAAATATGATCTTCGAAGACAACTGGACAACTGGCGGCGGCGGTGCGATTGCTGTGTTCTGCAACACTTCCGGCGCAAATATCAGCCATTGTACGTTCATTGGAAACACTGCAGGGATCGGTGGCGCCATCTATGCACAGTCCAGTGCAGTGACAATCGATCATTGTACCTTTATTGACAATGGTTCATCGTATATGGGCGGTGCTGTCGGATTTAATGACATCTATGAAGGTCTGAATTCAGTAGTTAATTGTACCTTCTACGGTAACGAGTCAACTCAAGGCTCATCCATATTCAGCTATTCACCCACAACGACCGTTGTCAATTGTATTCTTGCTGCCGGTAGCGGAATCCCACTTGTCATACAGGATTATGATCCGGAAATTACCTGCCTCTCATATACCAATGTATTTGGAAATGAGGCCGGTAATTGGATGGGAAATATTGGTTATCTGTTGGGAGTGAATGGAAACATTTCCGAAGATCCCCTGTTTATTTGCCCGGAACTTGGTAATTTTGGCATAACCGAAGCTTCTCCCTGCATTGATGCCGGCGATCCGAACACACCTTTCGATCCGGATGAAACAATCGCAGATATTGGAGCATTTTACTATTTCCAGGATATCGATGTAGAAGAGGGGCCGGAAGGTTTGCTTCCCGAAAGCATAGTCCTTCAGAACTATCCCAATCCGTTTAATGGTTTTACGGAGATCTCCTTTGATCTTCCGCTGATGTCGACGGTAGATGTGCGAGTGTTTAATGCACTTGGCCTGGAAGTCGAGGTTCTGGGTTCTGGTCAAATGCAAGCCGGGCATCATTCAATGACCTTTAATGCTTCCGAATTGCCAAGCGGATTGTATTTTGTACGGTTGAATACAGAAACTGTCAGTGTTACGCACAAGGTTATATTGTTGAAATAAGTTCTTCGATGATAAGGTGTACTATTCCCGCTACGTTCTATTTTCTGGTTTTATGAAAATGGAATGTAGCGGTTTTTATTCAGCAATTTCATGATAATAAAACGCACCTGTTGTGCAGGCGTTGATTGGTGAAGTCTCGTTAGGGAAGAAGTAATGATCAGATGAATCGTATTCCTAAGGAGTTGTTTCCAACTGTTCCAGGAATTTCTTTTCAATCGAATCGAAAGTATGCTGAAGATCTTCGTTATCGGCGAGAATCACTGCGAAGCTGCGGTGAATGTGGGCAACAGCGCTGCCGGAGACACCAAGACGTTCTCCCAATCCCTTGATTCCATTCTCATCAAGCGCGTGCTTCATCGCCAGTTCGATCAGGATTTTTCGCGCAGGGCGCCGTGTACGAGTCCTGAGAACTTCGGCTGGTGAAATGGAATACTCTGCAGCGACCAGGCTTAACAGGGATTTGAAATTCTTCTCAGCTTTTTTTCGCGCAACAGACGGTTGATGCCGTTCCGGTTTTATCAGTTGACGTCTTCCTTTAGCGACTTCATAATAGTGCTGGACAAACTCCTCGCTTCCAAGAAGGCTCATGGCAACGACATCATCAAGAATATCTGTGCTGAAATTTTTGACAGCTTCGACAATGAACAAATAAAAAGCGTCTTCCGGTTTCCTGGGATTGGCGTCTTTGAAGTAGTCCAGGACATTTTGTCTGGAGAAATGATAAGGCTCGGGAAGAGAACCGGTAAAGATGGGGAAAGATGTCCAGCGTGTCGTACTCACCTCGCCCCATTTCCTGCTTTCACTTTCATTTGACCAGTGTTCGCCAATGATTGGTGCTATATGGACCCTGCGTAAAACATCCATGAAACAGGACTCTTCCACCAGGATGGAACGATGACGATCATGGATTTTGGGAAGGTTGCGATTGCTGTTTTGTGCCCGAAGACGGTTAAAATACCCCGCTTGTGTGCGGTGGACAAAACCGGAAAGGCTTTTCGAGCCGGATCGTACAAACAAAAGTGCAGAGTTCTCTATCAGTGCGAATGCATATAGCACGACACCATCAGGTTCCGCAGCTACACCAAGACAATCAAGAAATAATTCTCTATCCTTTTCAGAAAAGAAAAGGGATGTACCTGGACGAGCCCTTACCTGGATCAAATAGAGGTGATTGGGTCGATGAATGCGAACTGGTCTTGCCATGTGCAAAAAGTAGCAGTTGAGGCCGCTTCGTTCAAGCGAATATCCACTCGAAAGAGTCTTTTTGAAAGGACGTCTCCAAGCCTCCAGTACTATAAAAAAAAGTCATAAATCATTGTTAATAAATGGTTCACGACTTGAAGGACAATGCTATATTGCATCAATCAATCACGAAATAACCTTGGAATGTCAGGAGCTGGTTTTTATCCCAAAAAATGAATGCGATTGACTTGCTGAATTTCTTACTTGCCGGTGATCTCGAACATCTTGTCGAGTGCCATGAGTGCTCCTTTCCTGGTGTCATCATCGACCTGCACTCGCCATCTGTACTCGCCCTTCACAAGCGCCCGCACTGATTCCAGAAGGCTTTCCGGGCTGATTCTGAACATCGTGGAACATAAACAGGCGTAAGGAGCAAGGCTGTACACCTCTTTCCCTTCCTTCTTCGCCATATTCCCCAGTCGTTCAACAAGATGATTTTCGGTTCCGACAGCCCATTTGGAACCGGATGGAGATTTCATGACAGTATCAATGATTTTTGCCGTGGAACCTGAAAAGTCGGCATTTTGCACAACCTCATAACTGCATTCAGGGTGGACAATCACTTGTATCCCGGGAATCCGTTCACGCCAGATATCCGCGTGAGACGGTTGAAAATGCTGATGGACACTGCAATGCCCTTTCCAGAGAAGGACACGGGCATTTTTAATCGAATCGCGGGAATTACCACCCATTTTTTCTTCCGGATCCCATAAAATCATCTTTTCAAGTGGGATTCCCAATTCAAAGCTGGTGTTCCGTCCCAAGTGCTGATCCGGGAAGAAAAAGACTTTTGATTTTTTTGAAAGTGCCCATTCGATGATTTTACGTGCATTTGATGAAGTGCAGATTGTACCGCCATGCCTTCCTACGAAATTTTTCACAGCGGCGGTGGAGTTGATATAAGTAACAGGTACGACATCATCGCCATCTATTAATGCTGACATCTCTTCCCAGGCACTCTCAACATCCTCTATCTGGGCCATATCCGCCATGGTGCAGCCCGCGCGCATATCGGGAAGAACAACGGCTACGTCGGGATCAGTGAGCATATCTGCGGTTTCTGCCATAAAATGAACACCCAGGAAGATGATCGTTTCGGCGTCTTTTTCTTTCGCAGCAAAACGGCTTAGCTCGAGTGAATCGCCATGCCTGTCAGCAAAACGAACAACTTCATCCCGCTGATAATGGTGCCCCAGCAGAATTAATGATTTTCCAAGTTGTTTACGGAGAGAACGGATCTCATCTATAACAGATTCAGGGGTAACAGGTTGTCCCATTTGCGTGACATCGTCAATCGGTTGTTCGGGATTCCATCGTACAGATAATGGTTTTGTTACGATCGACATCATTGATTCCTTCCGGTGTAAACTTTTCCCAACCTCGTTAAAAATAAAGGTTATTCCTTTGATTTCAAAGGAAATTTACGGGCAGGTCAGCAGGAGACATAGACAAATTCACAGACCAGTTGTAGTCAGGATGCCAATCTCCTGTACAAACGCAAGGGTTCTATACGAAGTTTTTTCAACAACTATGCCGTGAATACTGCACATATATCTGTTTATAACAGGTGATATCCGAAATATGAGATCCATTCCGGTAATTGATAAATGATCCAGTAGCATGAAATGTATTTGCAGTCCACGAGTGCTCGTAGAGTAGGATATATGGATTATTCAAGGAATTTCGAAAAACAATTGTTAATTGCATCTCGTGATCTATTAATTTCATAGCATCCAGGCGAGTATTGTTTCATGATAAAACTTGAACCGGGAGTGTATGATGGATGCCCTATTACGGTTGGTTGATGAGTTGACAGAGCATGGTGATTCGATGCCATTTCACCAGTGGGAGCGTGAAATCGTGTTACGGTTACGTGCAGAGATACCTCACTATTCCTGGGTTGGCTTTTACTGGGTCGTAAAGGACAAGTTGGTGCTTGGCGCGTGGGATGGTCCTGAGGCTACGGAACATGTGTTGATCCCAGTGGGTGAGGGTATCTGTGGGCTTGCTGCAAGAATCGGTGAGACGGTAATTGTGGACGATGTGAACCAGCGTTCCGAATACCTGGCCTGTTTTCCGCAGACACGCAGTGAAATAGTGGTGCCAATAATGAGGCGGGGGATTGTGATCGGTGAATTGGATATTGATTCCGATACTCCCGCTGCTTTTACTGAAGATGACAAATACAGGCTGGAACGTCTCGCCCAGATGATAGCAGATCGTCATCCAGGGATGTGATGCAATCTGCAAATGAATGACAGGAGTTCTGCAATTCATAAAAAGAAGAAACTGAAGTCGCAAGATACAACTACTTCAGTCTCTACGAAAACAATATACTGTGTTCTGCAGGAATAGACTGTTTACTCAATATTTACAAGTGGAATTCCTGCATCGACCTGCTGTCCTTCTTCACAATGAAGTTCTTGAACAACACCGGCCTTGGGGGCACGGAGCGTATGTTCCATTTTCATCGCTTCTACAATCAGGACTGCCTGGCCTTCTTCCACTTCATCGCCATTATTGACCAGGACTTTGATCACTTTCCCCGGCATAGGCGCGGCTACCGAATTTTCTGATGCTCCACCGGAGCCGTATTCATCTTCAGATGCGTGTTCGAAAACGTAGACTCGTCCGTCTACGGCCGCCCATACTTTGGGTTCCTGTTCTGCAGCGACAATACGGTATGTTTTGTTACCGACTTTCCACAAGCCTGCGCCGTTGGTAGTGCGCAGGAGTGCGCCTTCAAGGGTTTCACCATCTATTTCGGCTTTAAGGATACTGTCCCTTAATTCCGCTTTAACTGTGATTGTATCTGAGGTTCTGGAATCTCTGAATTCACGTGTTTTCATGCATTATCCCCTATTCGCCATGCTCCGGCGCTTTCCCACACAGATGGTTGTATTGAAGTACCTGTTCCTGCGAAAACCACCTGCTTTTTCTCAGGCAATATTGTTGCAGCCGCCAGGGCGACTTTGCGTTCTTCGTCGGTGTTACCAGTCCATGATGCAAAGTGTGTCGGAATGAAATCCGTGTATGTTTCGCCTTTTCGGAAGGGTTCTGAATCAAGCAAATCTCTCAGGAATGAAGCAGTTGTCGGAACGCCCAGTGCTACATATTGCTTCAGCGCTTCCACCATGCGAGCGATTGATTGAGTACGATCCGGCGCCCATGCGATCACCTTTGCCATGATCGGGTCATAGTGGATCGGTACATCAACACCCTGTACAACCCCACTGTCAACGCGAATACCGGGGCCGGAAGGTTCTTCAAGATGGAG